>NZ_JBYOJP010000008.1:0-315034 GCF_057798975.1 Cupriavidus sp. 21MJTG02-4
AAGGAAGGCTCCTCGCGCGTGGTCACGCAGTTCCTGGGCCATATCGTGCGCGGCGAACCGATCAAGCTCGTTGACGGCGGTGCGCAGCAGCGCGCGTTTGCCGATATCTCGGACGGTATCTCGGCGCTGATGCACATCATCGAGAACAAGGATGGCGTCGCCAGCGGCAAGATCTTCAACATCGGCAACCCGTCCAACATCCACTCGGTGCGCGAGCTGGCCGAGATGATGCTGAAGATGGCCGCCGACTACCCGGAGTACGCCGAAGAGGCCCGCAAGACGCAGATCATCGAGACCTCGTCGGGCGACTTCTACGGCAAGGGCTACCAGGACGTGCAGCACCGCGTGCCGAAGATCGACAACACCATGCAGGAACTGGGCTGGAAGCCCGAGGTGACGATGGAGCAGGCGCTGCGCCGGATCTTCGAAGCGTACCGCGACAAGGTGGTGGAAGCGCGCACCCTGGTCAGCGACTAAGCCATACGCGGCGCTTGCGCGTCGGCGCGGTCAAAGCCCGCCTTGCGGGCCAGCACAATGGCCTGCGACCGGTTTTCCACTTCCAGTTTGGAAAATATGCTGGTGATGTGGTTGCGGACGGTCTTCTCGCTGAGGTCGAGGCGGGCAGCAATCTGGGCGTTGTCGCGTCCCTGCGCGATCAGCTCGACGATATCGCGCTCCCGGCGCGTCAGCGCCAGGAACGCCGGATCGGCCACCGCCACGGGGGCCGGCAGGAAGTTGTGAACCTCGTCGAGCCAGCGCTGCCACTCGCGTTCGGTTTCGAGCAGAAGGTGATTGCCGCTTTCCAGCGGCACGAAACGTGCGCCGGGAATCTCGCTGGCGATCAGGCGCCCCTCGTCGAACGGCACGCGCGCATCGCGCACCGCATGCAGCACCAGCGTCGGGCAGGACACCCGCGGCAGCAGCGCCACCACGTCGATCTCGTTGAACACCCGCATGAAGCGCGCCGCGTTAACCGGCGAGGTCGAGACCCTTTCCAGTTCATTGAACCACCGGTGCTGCTCGGCCGTGCCGCCGGGAATGAACTGCGTCGTGAAGAACTGGCGGAAGGCGGGGTTCTCCTGGCCCCAGCCAAGTTCGGCAAGCTTGTTCATCAGCTCGGCTTCGTCGCGCAGGTGCGGATTCAGGTGCAGATCGCGCTTGAGCCGCCCGCGCGCGTAGCCGCCATGCAGGATCAGGTGGCTGACCCGCTCCGGGTGCGCCACCGCGTACGCCACGGCAATCGATGCGCCCTGCGAGATACCCAGCAGCGGAAAATGGTCCACACCCGTGGCATCGACGATCGTTTCCAGGTCGCGCAGCCACGCGTCGAACGACAGGTCTTCGACCTCGCGATCGGACAGCCCGCAGCCGCGTTCGTCATAGCGGATCAGCGTGTGGTCGCTGGACAATGCCGTCAGCAGATGGCTCCACACCGGGCTGCCGACATCGAACTCGAGATGGCTCATCCAGTTCGCCGCCTTGACCAGCGGCGGGCCGCTGCCGGTGATGGCATACGCCAGCCGCACGCCTTCGCGGCTGGTGCACAGGCGGATCTGCTGCTTGAACATCGGCATTTCGGCTCAGGCCGCACAGGTTGCCGGCGCGGGCAGCAAACGGCCCACGCAATTGGCGCGCGACGTGACCTACCTAGAGTAGCAAAGGAATCCGCTTGCCGAGATGGCAAAGCGCTGCCACGCCCGGTGAAAACCGGGATCCGGCGCGCCTGGCCTCAGGCCTGCGCCGGCGCGGGCGTGTGGCGGTCATGGCGCACACGCCGCGCGGCGCAGGATCAGCGGGCGAGCATCAGGAAGGTTGCCCTGGGATGGCGAGCGTGACTACGCGTGCTGGACCTCCCGTATCAGGCATGCTCCGCCACGGTCTTCTCCTTGCTGCGCGCGAGCGCCATCGGTGAACGGATCGTAGCGGCCGCCCTGCCGGCTGCCGTCGGTGTAAGCATCAGGTTTGCCCATGCGCATCGCGCCCTGGTCAGCGCCCGAGCCATCGACCGCGCACACGGACATGCCCTGACGAGCGATGACGGGCTGCGCTTCGGTTCGCGCTTCGGTTCGCGCTTCGGTTCGCGCTTCGATTCCCGTATCGGCCTGTGCTGCGCCGCGGGCGCCATCGGTGAAAGGATCGCGAGGGCCGTGATGGCCCGGCGCGGCAGCGGCCCGTGGGGCTTCGCCACGCACGTCGGCGTGGGCCATGCTGCAAAGCCCGGCGGCGAGTGCGGCGGCGGCAAGCATGGTCTTGGCAAGGTTCATACGCATGGATGACTCCAGACAGGACCCGCCGGACCGCCTCGCACGGCACCGGGGTACGGCATGGCCTTGTACAGGCGATCTCGCTCGATGAGCACCTTCAGAACGGGCCGCACGGTGATCGCCTTTGCCGTGCCTGGCCGAGGTCGGCGCGCGTTTGCCGCCATCCCATCGTGGCGGCGCCGGCGTACCGGACTGCCGTGTCGTGTCAACTTTGCAGGCAGGCCGCATGGCTGCAGCGGCGCCGGACAAGCAGAAGAAGGCATTGTCGGCCGCCCGCCAGGCGCACACATGAGGCGCTTGTCCCAACTCGGGCCCGACTGCGTTTGCCGACCGCAGGCATGGCGGGACCCATGCCCCGGATCCCCTCCGCCACGGCCATGCGCATGGCGGAGATATCCACCGCGCAAGCGGTTGCGGCGCATGCGGACCGCACCCGTCATCACTGGTCTCGCGCACTGCGCGCTCAACGGGGTGGCAAGTGAGGCCAAGCCGTCGAACCGGGACCGATGTCCCGCCAGCGGCCGGCAAAGCTGCCGCGTCAGGCCACCCGATCGGGACGTGCGCCTCATGCCGTGACGGCCCGATGCGTGAATGATTCGCTCACCGTCAATCGCGACGGCGCTATCCCGACAGGAGTTGCCATGCAAGACCTCGCCCCGACCACCGACACGCAGCGCTATGCCCGCTGCATCGCCGCATCCCGCCGCATTCGCTGGGACATCGACCGCGACGTGATCCGCGACCGCAGTTTCGACCTGAACCACAAGTTCCTGCCGGACGGCCTGTCGCTGGTCGATGAGCTCACCTTCCTCACGCCGGACGAACAACGCTTCCTGAGCCAGGTGCAGGGGCGCACGTACGCCAATATGTTCGGGCTGGTCGAGCGCTTCGTCAGCGCGAAGATCCTGGAGCTGACGCAGAACCACCGCCTGGGCGACCAGACCGCGCTGGAAGCGCTGATCCGCTTCACTGACGAAGAGCTGAAGCACCAGGAACTGTTCCGCCGCATCGAGCGCCTGGTGGCGGCGCACATGCCCGCCGGCTACCACTTCGATGCCGCGCCGAACGACGTCGCCGCTTTCGTGCTCGGCAAGCGGACCTGGGCCGTGCTCGCGATGACGTGCCAGCTCGAGCTGTTCTCGCAGGCGCACTACCGTGCCAGCATCGGCATGGCACCGGACCTGTCCGAGTTGTACAAGGATGTGTTCCTGTTCCACTGGCGCGAGGAGTCGCAGCACGCCATCCTCGACGAACTGGAGTGGAAGCGTGAAGACCTGCGCATCTCCGCCGCCGAGCGCGATGCCGCCGTGGACGACATGATCGCGCTGGTCGCCGGCATGGACGAGATCCTGCAAGCCCAGGCCAGTGCCGATGCGGAATACTTCCTGCGCGTGACCGGCAAGCCCGCGGAATCGGCCCAGGCCACGCAGGTGCGAGAACTCCTGCTCAAGGCCTATCGCTGGACCTATATCGTCACTGGCGTGCTGGAGCCGCGCTTCGGCAAGCTGCTGGGTGACATGATCAGCCCGGCACAGGCCGCGCGCATCGAGGCAGCCATGGCCCCGCTGATGTACGCCATGCCTGCTGCCGGCCAGCCCTCACCGGCCATGGCGGCCTGACGCCGCTGAAACGACGAAGCCCCCGCAGGGCGCGCCTGGGGGGCTTCGTACTGCCGTGGCTCAGATCAGATCTCGACCTTGGTGCCGAGCTCGACCACGCGGTTGGCGGGAATCTGGAAGAAGTCCGACGGCTTGGCGCCGTTCTGATGCATCCACGCGAACAAGCTCTCGCGCCACATCGACATGCCCGGCAGCTTGGACGGAATGACCGATTCGCGCGCGATGAAAAAGGACGTCTCCATCAGCTCGAACTGCATGCCGAGCTTGCGCTGGGCCAGGTCCAGCACCTTGTGCACGTCCGGGGTTTCCTTGAAGCCATAGTCCGACTTCAGAATGTACACGCCGCCGCCCAGGTCCTTGCAGCTCAGGCGATGCTCGTCGTCGACATACGGAATGTCGCGCGTGACAAAGCTGAGGAAGACCACGCGTTCATGCAGCACGCGGTTGTGCTTGAGGTTGTGCAGCAGCGACACCGGCACCGACTCGGTATTGCCGGTCAGGAACACGGCCGTGCCTTCGACGCGGTGCGGCGGGTGCGCCAGCAGGCCGGCAATGAACGGCTCCAGCGGGATGCCGTCTTCGAGGCTGCGTGCGCGCAACAGCTTGCGGCCGCTGTACCAGGTCATCAGCAGGAAGAACGCCATGCTGCCCAGCAGGAGCGGGAACCAGCCGCCTTCGGCGATCTTGAGCAGGTTCGCGGCGAAGAATGCCAGATCCACCAGCAGGAACGACAGCCCCAGCAGCGTCACGAGCGCCGGGTTCCACTTCCAGACGTTCCGCATGACCACCGCCGCGAGGAAGGTGGTGATGACCATGGTAGTGGTCACGGCGATGCCGTAGGCCGCCGCCAGGTTCTCCGACTTCTTGAAGGAGACCACCACGGCCACGACCAGCACCAGCAGGATCCAGTTGATGACCGGCAGGTAGATCTGCCCGATCTCGGCCGCCGACGTGTAGCGCACGCGCATGCGCGGCACGAAGCCGAGCTGGATGGCCTGGCTGGTCAGCGAGAACGCGCCCGAGATCACGGCCTGCGACGCAATCACCGTGGCGCAGGTGGCCAGGAGCACCATCGGGATCAGCAGCGGTTCCGGCACCATCAGGTAGAACGGGTTCTCTGCGCCAGCCGGGTTGTGCATCAGCATCGCGCCCTGGCCGAAATAGTTCAGCATCAGGCACGGCATGACCAGCACGAACCAGCCATAGCGGATCGGGCGCGCGCCGAAGTGGCCCATGTCGATGTACAGCGCCTCGGCGCCCGTCAGGACCAGGAACACGGAGCCCAGCACGATAAAGGCCAGCAGCGAATGCTCGAACAGGAACGAGATCCCGTAGTACGGGTTGACGGCCTTGAGGATCTCCGGCGCCTGCACCAGGTTGTACACGCCGAGCAGGCCGAGCGTCACGAACCACACCACCATGATCGGCCCGAACAGCTTGCCCACCGCCGATGTGCCATTGCGCTGGATCAGGAACAGAGCCACCAGGATGATCAGCGTGATCGGTATCACGTACCGGGACAGCTGTGGCGCGGCGATTTCCAGCCCCTCCACCGCCGACAGCACCGAAATGGCCGGCGTGATCACCGCATCGCCATAGAACATGCACGCGCCGAAGATGCCCAGCATCATCAGCACCCTGGCCCAGCGCGAGCGTGGCGCCGCCGTGCGCAGCACCAGTGCCATCAGCGCCAGCACCCCGCCTTCGCCGTTGTTGTCCGCACGCATCACGAACACCACGTACTTGATCGAGACCACGATGATCATGGCCCAGAACAGCAGCGAAATGATGCCCAGCACCGCATCGGGACTGAACGGGATGCCGTGCTCCTTGCTGAAGCACTCCTTGAGCGAGTACAGCGGGCTGGTGCCGATGTCGCCGAACACGACGCCGATGGCGCCGATCACCAGCGCGCGCGTGCTCGGGCTTTCGACAAAGTAGTGGCTGGTGGTTGCGGTTTGGGTGGTCATGAATTCTGGTCTGAACGACCGGTTCGCGGACAGTGGTCAGGCTTATCCGGAACTCGGCCAGACACAGCAGCCGCCGATCGGCCGCCTCCCTGCTCTTCTGTAGTTCTATTGCGTTGCACAAACGGGCGCATTCTAGAGCAACTGTGGTCCGTCGGCCACTGACGATCTGCCCCATACCGCGGGTGGAACGCATCAAGCATGGGAGGGAAGTGGCGGATGGTCAAGTCCCGCCAGCAAATCGGGAGAACTCGGCCCGCGTGGGCGCGACGTTGCGATGCCGCCACATCCCGTGGCTTATAAGGCTCATTTTCCTGGCCGGGATTTCATACCCCCAGGTAGCGATCCAGGGCCTCCGGCCGCGCCACCAGCTCCGTGGCGGGTCCGGTCAGGACGACACGCCCCTTTTCCAGCACCACCACGCGGTCCGCATTGGCCAGCACCGAGCGGAAGTTGCGGTCCACGACGACGGAGGCGATGCCGGTGGCCCGAATGGTGGCGATGACTTGCCAGATCTCGCGCACGATACGCGGCGCCAGGCCTTCGGTAGCTTCGTCCAGCACCAGGCAGTCGGGATTGGTCATCAGCGCGCGGCCGATCGACAGCATCTGCTGCTCGCCGCCGGACAGTTGCTGCCCGCCATGGTCCAGGCGCTCCTTGAGCCGCGGAAACAGGTCGAGCACGCGCGCCTCGTCCCAGTCGTGGCGGCCGTTGCAGCCTTTGCGCGCCGCCATGACCAGGTTCTCGCGCACCGACAGGTTCGGAAACACGCCCCGCCCTTCGGGCACGTAAGCCACCCCCAGGCGCGCCACCTCGTAGGGCTGGGCCCGGGAAACTTCGCGCCCCGCCACGTGGATGTTGCCGGTGCGCTGGCGCACATGGCCCAGCAGCGTGCGCAGCAGCGTACTCTTGCCCATGCCGTTGCGGCCGAGCAAGCCCACGGTCTCGCCGATGCCGACGCGAAAATCCACGTCCCGCAGGATATGGCTGGAGCCGTACCAGGCGTTGATGCCGCTGGCTTCGATCATGGCAGCGCTCATGCCGGCACCTCGCTGTCTTCCGCCTCGCCCAGGTAGGCGAGCTGGACTTCGCGGTTGGCGCGGATGGCATCGGGCGTGCCGCTGGCGATGACCGTGCCATTGACCATGACGGTAATGCGGTCGGCAACCGAGAATACGGCGTCCATATCGTGCTCGACCAGCAGGATCGCGTGACCTTCGCGCAGGCCACGCAGCAACGCCAGCATGCGCGACGACTCCTCGGCACCCATGCCTGCCAGCGGCTCGTCCAGCAACAGGGCCACGGGTTGCGTAGCGAGGCACATCGCCACTTCAAGCTGTCGCTTCTGGCCGTGCGCCAGTTCGCTGGCCAGCCGCCCGGCATGCGCAGACAGCCCGGCGCGCTCCATGGCTTCGTCGGCAAGCGCCCCGCTCATGCGGCATTCGCCCGCGCCTTCCCAAAGCCGCCATGCGCGCTGGGCGCGCGACTGCGCCGCCAGCCGGCAGTTCTCGCGCACGGTCAGCGGCAGGAAGATATTGTTGCGCTGGTAGCTGCGGCCAATGCCATGCCGGGCCAGCCGAGGTTGGGACCAGCCTGTCACGTCCCGGCCCTGCAGGTGGAGCTGCCCTTCCGAAGGCGGCAACTCGCCGGAGAGCATGTTGATCAGCGTGGACTTGCCCGCGCCGTTCGTGCCGATCACCGCATGGATCTCGTGCAGCGCCAGCGAGAGATCCACGCCGGCCACAGCGGTCAGGCCGCCAAAACGGCGCGTCAGGCCCGTGGCCTGCAATACCGGTACCGGTGTGCTCATGCGGCCTCCGTGTTGCGAGGGCGGCGGCGATCGCCGCCCGCCTCGTGCGCCGTGTCGTCATCATCGCCCGCGGTCCCGCCATTGCGCGCGCCCGGAGCGCGCATCTTCACGCGCAGCACGGACGGCAGGCTCACCAGCCCGCGCGGCAGCAGCGCCACCGCGACGATGATGAAACCGCCCATCAGCAGTTGCCAGTGCTTGGTCATGGTGCTGAACCACTCGGCCACCAGCACGAAGGAGAAGGCCCCGAGCACCGCGCCGGCCAGGCTGCCCACGCCGCCCAGGATGACCATCAGCATGGCGTTGCCCGACTGGTGCCACGAAGCGATTTCCGGGTTGACGAAGCCGAACTGCACCGCATACAGGAAGCCCGCCAGCCCCGCCAGCATGCCGCCCGCGACGAATGCGCCGAGCTGGTAGCGGTACGTGGCATAGCCTGCGGCGCGCATGCGCTGCTCGTTATGGCGGATGCCCACCAGCGCGTGGCCGAAGCGCGAACGCAGCAGCAATGCCAGGACGACCACGGTCACGCCCATGGCGCCCCAGACCATCCAGTAGAAATGGCTGGGATCGTTGACCGTCATCTGCCGCAAGCCCGGCACCGGGAATTCCGGGCGGAAGTAAATATACGTGCCGTCGCTGCCGCCGGCGATCTTGGTGTCGTGGAAGACGAAATACACCATCTGCGCGAACGCCAGCGTCACCATGATGAAGTACACCCCGCGCGTGCGCAGCACCAGCATGCCGACCAGCATGGCCAGCGCTGCCGCCGCGGCCAGGGCCCCGGCCAGCAGCAGCCAGCCGTTGCCCGGTCCCGATTCAGGCGCCAGGATGGCCGTGGCATAAGCCGCCGCTGCGAAGTAGGCGGCGTGGCCCAGGCTGACCAGGCCGGTATAGCCGATCAGCAACTGCAGCGAGAGCGCGAAGATGGCCATGATCATGACCTTGCTGAGCAGCTCGATATAGAACTTGTTGCTGTCGGCGGTCAGCAGCAGCGGCAGGCTGGCCAGCACCGCGAATGCCACCAGCCACGCGAAAGCGACGCGCGCATTGCCATGCGATGGCGCCGGGGAAAGCTTGGTATCCATATCAACCCGCCTTGAACAGGCCTTGCGGCTTCCACAACAGGATCACCGCCATCAGGAGGTAGATCAGTACGCCTGCCGCATCCTGCCAGAACACCTTGCCGAAGGTGTCGACGAAGCCCAGCAGCAGCGAGGCCACCAGCGCGCCCTTCACCGAACCGATGCCGCCGATCACCACCACCACGAAGCAGACGATCAGCACCTGCGCGCCCATGCCCGGGTACACGGACGACACCGGCGCGGCAATCATGCCCGCCAGCACAGCGAGCGCCACGCCAAGCGCGAACACCACGCGGTACAGCACGGTCACGTTGATGCCCAGGGACTGCACCATTTCACGGTTGGTGGCGCCGGCGCGGATCATCATGCCGAGGCGCGTGCGCCGGATCACGTAATACATGGCCGCCGCCACCAGCAGGCAGACGGCCGAGATGCACAGCCGGTAGATCGGATACGTCATGTCGTTGCCGATCGGCAAAGAGCCGTCGAGCAGCGCGGGTACCGGCACGCCATGCACATCGTCGCCGACCAGGATGCTGCGCAGTTCCTCGAACACCAGGATCAGGCCATAGGTCATCAGCACCTGCTGCAGGTGGTCGCGTTCATAGAGGAAACTGAAGAACACCCATTCGAGCACGTAGCCGAATGCCACGGCCAGTACGATGCCGAGCGGCACGGCGATCAGCAGGTTGCCCGTGAGGCTGGCCAGCGCGAACGCCAGGTAGGCACCGAGCATGTAGAAGCTGCCGTGCGCCAGGTTGATGACGCCCATGATGCCGAAGATCAGCGTCAGGCCGCTTGCCACCAGGAACAGCAGCAGCCCGTACTGCACGCTGTTCAGGCACTGGATCAGGAAAGAGACGATGTCCATGCTGCGTGGGGAAGATGCGCGGTGCGCGACAGGCCGCGCACCAAGGCATCAAGCCGATCGAAAGGTGGAAATCAGAGACGGCAGCCGCGCGCCGGATCCGCGAGCGACTTCACTGCCACGGTGCTCACCTTGTTCTCGCGGCCGTCCACCTTGCGCAGGTAGAAATCCTGCACCGGGTTGTGCGCCTTGGACAGCGTGAAGGCACCGCGCGGGCTGTCCACCTTGGCCGCTTCCATGGCCTTGTAGAGCTCGGCCTTGCGGGACATATCGCCCTTCACGGCGGTCGCTCCGGCGGCCAGCAGCTGCGCGGCGTCGTAGCCCTGCACGGCGTACACGTCGGGCTGCAGCTTGTAGGTCTTGGCATAGTCCAGGCGGAAGCTCTTGTCGCGCGCGTTGCTCAGGCCATCGGCGTAGTGCAGCGTGGTTTCGAGGCCCTGCGCCGCATTGCCCTGCGCTTCCAGCGTGCCATCGGTCAGGAAGCCCGAGGCATAGAGCGGGATCTTGTCCTTGAGCCCGGCGGCGGCCCAATCCTTGACGAACTTGACGGCACCGCCGCCCGCGAAGAAGACAAAGACGGCGTCGGGCTTGAGCGCTGCCACTTCGGTGATCAGCGCCTGGAATTCCACGTTCGGGAACGGCAGGCTCAACTCTTTCACCACCTTGCCGCCCTTGCCTTCGAAGGCATCCTTGAAGCCCTTCACGGATTGCTCGCCAGCCGCGTACTTCCAGGTCAGCGTGACCACCTTCTTCATGCCGCGCTCGGCCAGCACATGGCCCATGGCATAGCCAGGCTGCCAGTTCGAGAACGACGAGCGGAAGATGTTCGCGCCGCACAGCGGACCGGTCGCTTCATCGACGCCGGCGTTCGGGATAATCAGCAGCGTGTTGTTTTCCTTGGCCACCTTGACGATGCCCATCTGCACGCCCGAATGCACCGTGCCGACCACCACGTCGACCTGGTCGCGCTTGATCAGCTTGGTGGCGTTCTCGGGCGCCTTGGCGGGATCGGATTCGTCATCGACCTTGAAGTACTCGATGTCGCGGCCGCCCAGCTTGCCGCCCTGCTGCTGCACGTACATGCGGAAGCCGTTCTCGATGGCCGTGCCCAGTGCCGCATACGTGCCCGTGTAAGGCAGCATGAACCCTACCTTGATCTTCCCGCCCGGCGCGCTTTGCGCCTGGACGGCCCCGGTGGCGGCAAGCATTGCAGCAACGGCAAGGCAGGCAGGCGCGAGCCTGCGCGATGTGAAGCGGTGCATGATGTCTCCTGGTGGTCAAGCCGGCGGCTTTGGAACCGTGATCGGCCCTGCCCCAGGTTCGTTTTGCATGTCCGGACGCATGCCAGGATGCAAACGCGGGGGGCGGGCGACGAATTATTTTAGGTATGAAGTATGTGCGGTTATAAACCGTACCGCCTCCTGCGTCAACGGCGCCGGCTGGTCGCGATGTGGCGAATGACCGCACCGCGCGAGTTTAAGCAAGGCGGTTTGTGGGGCATATCGATGGATACCCTCGATCTGGGCCATGGTGCCGTACTCGTCGTCCTCGCCCTGCACCGCCAGTACCGGGCAGCGTAGTTGCGGCAGCAGCGCATGCAGGTTCCACTGGCGGAACGCGGGGTCGAGCCAGATGTCGTTCCAGCCCCAGAAGACCGAATCCACATCGTCGTGATAGCGCGCCAGGCGGCTGCGCAGGTCGGTCTGCAGGTAGGCCTGGCGCGCGGCTTCGATGCTGCGCACGGAGCGGTCCTCGACGACGATATGCGGAGCCAGCACCGTGATGCCATCCACGGCATCGGGAAAGCTCGCGGCGTGGATCAGCGCGATCGAGCCGCCGTCGCTGTGGCCGAACAGCCATGGCTTGCCACGGCTGCGGCCGGGACCGATATCGAGCGCGTCGAACAGCGCCGGCAACGCCTCGCGCGCCTGCCGGTGCATGAAGTCGACGCCCCACTTCTCGTCGTGCGGCCGCGGCGTGGAGCGCCCGTAGCCGTAGCGCGAGAACACCAGTCCACGGAAGTCGCCGGCCTCGCAGAAGCGCTGCGGAAAATCGCGCCACATGCTGACCGAGCCCAGCCCTTCATGCAGAAACACCACGAGCGGACGCCCCGTGCGCTCCGCGCGCAGCCACTGGTGCTCGATGCGGATGCAGCGGCCATCAAACGGAATGTCGACCCAATCGGTGTGCATGCCGTCCCTGTCGTCAGGCATTGGCGGCGGCCGTTGCGTGCCGCGCCGCTTCCTCGCGCTGGCGCAGCCGGAAGCGCTGGATCTTGCCCGTGGCGGTCTTCGGCAATTCCTCGACGCATTCGATCTGCCGCGGATACTTGTACGGCGCGAGCCGCGACTTGACGAAGGCCTGCAACTCGGCAGCCATGCCCGCGTGCCATTGCTGCCCGGGCCGCATCACGACAAAGGCCTTCGGCTTGACCAGGTCATCGGCATCGGCCACGCCAATCACCGCCGCTTCCAGAATTGCCGGATGCTGGGCGAGCGCGGCTTCGACCTCGAATGGCGAGACATAGATGCCGCCGACCTTGAGCATGTCGTCGCTGCGTCCGGCGTAGATGTAATAGCCGTCGGCATCCTGCAAATACTTGTCGCCACTGCGCGTCCATTCCCCCACGAACGTGTCGCGACTCTTGTCGCGGTTGCACCAGTACATCAGCGCCGCAGATGGCCCCTTGATGTACAGATCGCCGATCTCGCCGGGCTGGCTGGGTTCGCCGAGCTCGTCGAGCAGCTTGAGTTCATAGCCGGGCACGGGCTTGCCGGTGGTGCCGTAGCGCACGTCTCCCGGCCGGTTCGACAGGAAGATATGCAGCATCTCGGTGGAGCCGATGCCGTCCAGGATGTCGCAGCCGAAGTGGGCGCGGAAGCGCTCGCCGATATCCCGCGGCAAGGCCTCGCCGGCCGAGGTGCAGACGCGCAGGGCCACATCGCTGCGCGGCGGCAGCTCCGGCGCGGCAAGCATGCCGGCAAACAGCGTTGGTACGCCGCAGAACACCGTCGGCCTGTGTTCGCGCAGGCGCCGGAACACCGCAGGCGGTGTCGGACGTTCCGACATCAGCACCGTGGTGGCGCCGACCGACAGCGGAAACGTCAGCGCATTGCCAAGACCATAGGCAAAAAAGAGCTTCGCCGCCGAGAACACCACGTCGTCTTCGCGCAGGCCCAGCACGCGGTGCGCATACAGGTCGGCGGTATGGAACAGGTTGGCGTGCGTATGCACGGTGCCCTTGGGGCGGCCCGTGGAACCGGACGAATAGAGCCAGAACGCCATGTCGTCCGGACCGGTGCTGACCGCCGGCGGCGCCGACCGCGTGCGCGCCACGACGGCCTCAACGCTGCAGCTGGGTGCCGAGTCCTGATGCGGCCCCGCCTGGATCACCAGCGGCGACAGGCCGCTCTTGGCGATCGCGGCCTTCATGGTCGGCAGCAAGGCCTCGGACACCACCACCGCACGCGCGCCGCAGTGGTCGAGCATGTAGGCGTAGTCCTCCGCCGTCAGCAGTGTGTTGACCGCGACCGGCACCACGCCCGCGAGCAGGCAACCCAGGAACACCGTCGGAAAATCGATGGTATCGAGCGCGCACAGCAGCAGCCGCTCTTCGCGCCGGAAGCCGGCGTCATGCAGCGCGGCGGCAAAGCGGCGGCTGCGCGCATCGAGCTCGGAGAAGGTCAGCGTGCCGGCATCGTCGACATACGCAATCTTGTCGCCACGGCCAGCGGCCAGGTTGCGGCCGAGCAGGTCGGCGGCCGCGTTGTACCGGGCTGGCAAGGCGGTGATGCCGGCTTCGGCAGGTCCGGGCGAATGCGATACACCCGCCGGCGAACCGGCAGCGGTATTGGGGGGCGTCATGTCTCCACTCCTTGGTGTCGCCCGCTGCCGGCGCAAGCACCGGAGGCGCGGCGCCGTCAGGCCGGTCGCTCTAGGATTGCCGGTGCGCTGAGGCGATCGCAGCGGCTTGTTGATGCATTTTATTTCATATCGCCTATCATGCAAGTCAGTAGATGCACTATATGACACCGGAGCGCCGGCCCAGCCCAACAGACTCCCTTATAATTCGCCTCTTTTTTCCGGCCGGATGCTGCACAAGAGCCGGCCAAACCGCTTGATTCGCCCGCCATGCGCCGAGACCCCGAACCGCTGCCCTCGCCTGATGCCCAAGCCACCGGCGCCAATGGCGAACGCGATCCCTATCTCACGCAACTGGGCGAACGCATCCGCTCGTTGCGGGCCGCGCGCGGCATGTCGCGCAAGGACCTGGCGCGCGGCGCGGATGTCTCGGAGCGCTACCTCGCCAACCTGGAGACCGGCACGGGCAATGCCTCCGTGCTGTTGCTGAGGCAGGTCGCGCGGGCGCTCGATGTGCCGCTGCCTGTCGTGCTGGCGGAGGTGGACGGGCTCAACGGCCAGCAGGCCACCGAGTTCGCGCGGATGGTGCAATGGCTGGCACAACTGCCCGCGGGCGACCTGGCGCGCGCGCGGGAAGCTTGCCGCCATGCGCTCGCCCCCGCCGAATCGCGTGATGCGCGCCATCGCCGGATTGCCCTGATCGGCCTGCGCGGCGCGGGAAAATCCACGCTTGGCCGCGCCCTGGCGGCTTCCGAAGACATGCCGTTCGTCGAACTCAACAATGTGATCGAGCAGGAAGCCGGCGCCAGCCTGTCGGAGATCCATTCACTGTACGGCCAGGCTGCGTACCGCCGCTACGAGATGCGCGCGCTGGAACGCGCGCTGCGCGAGCACGACAGCATGGTGCTGGCCACGCCGGGCAGCCTCGTCTCCGAGCCAGCCACCTTTAACCTGCTGCTCGCGCGCTGCTACACGGTATGGGTCAAGACCTCGCCGGAAGAGCATATGGCCCGCGTGGTGGCCCAGGGCGACATGCGCCCGATGCAAGGCAACCGCGAAGCCATGACCGACCTGCGCCGCATCCTCCAGGCACGCACGCCGCTCTACGCCCGCGCCGACATTGCCCTGGACACCAGCGGACAAGACGTCCACACCTCGCTGCAGGGACTGCGCGCCCAGCTTCCCAACGTCACCGCCTGAGGCGGCACCGCTTGCCCGCGCCGGAGGCACAGAAAGGGATTGCGCCGCCCGACACCATGCACTATATTTCATTAAAAGCCGCAAGGCACTATAGTGCATCAAGGAGACAGCCATGTCCGCGCCGGCCACCGCCCCAAGCCAAGCATCAGACCAACCCGTCACTTTCGAACGCCGCCCCGATCAATACCGCCACTGGAAGCTCACATTCGACGGCCCGGTTGCCACGCTGGCGATGGACGTCGACGAAGAAGGCGGGTTGCGGCCGGGCTACACGCTGAAGCTGAACTCTTACGACCTCGGCGTCGACATTGAACTGCACGACGCCCTGCAGCGCATCCGCTTCGAGCACCCGGAAGTGCGCACGGTGGTGATGACCAGCGCGCGCGACCGCATCTTCTGCTCGGGCGCCAATATCTTCATGCTCGGCCAGTCGTCGCATGCGTGGAAAGTGAACTTCTGCAAGTTCACCAACGAGACGCGCAACGGTATCGAGGACGCCAGCCGGCACTCCGGACTGAAGTTCATCGCCGCCTGCAACGGCACCACGGCGGGCGGCGGATATGAGTTGGCGCTGGCGTGCGACGAGATCGTGCTGGTCGACGACCGCTCGTCCGCCGTCAGCCTGCCCGAAGTGCCGCTGCTGGGCGTGCTGCCGGGCACCGGCGGCCTGACGCGCGTGACGGACAAGCGCCATGTGCGCCGCGATCATGCCGACATCTTCTGCACCACGACCGAAGGCGTGCGCGGGCAGCGCGCCAAGGACTGGAAGCTCGTGGACGACGTGGTCAAACCCGCCCGCTTTGCCGACTATGTCGCCGAACGCGCCGCCGCGCTGGCCGCCACCAGCGATCGCCCGCAAGGTCACCATGGTGTCGAACTGACACCGCTGTCGCGCACGGTGGAAGACGACGGCTATCGCTACGACACCGTTCGGGTCCATTTCGACCGCGCCGCGCGCAAGGCAACCATCACGGTCTTCGGGCCGGACCGCCACCAGCCGACGGATCTGGCTGGCGTCGTGTCCGCAGGCGTGCAGTGGTGGCCGCTCAAGATGGCGCGCGAACTCGATGACGCCATCCTGACGCTGCGGACCAACCATCTCGATATCGGCATGTGGATCATGAAGACCGATGGCGACCCCGCCGCAGTGCTGGCCGCCGATGCCCTGATGGAAGCGCACGCCAGCCACTGGTTCGTGCGCGAAACCATCGGCATGCTGCGCCGTACGCTGGCACGGCTGGACGTGTCTTCGCGCAGCTTGTTCGCACTGATCGAGCAGGATTCATGCTTTGCCGGCACGCTGCTGGAACTGGCGCTGGCGGCTGACCGCAGCTATATGCTGCACTTGCCCGATGCACCGGATGACGCGCCACGCGTGTTTCTGAGCGAAGCCAACTTCGGCCGCTACCCGATGCCAAACGGCCTGTCGCGGCTGGCCGCGCGCTTCTATCAGGACGAAGCCGCCATCGCCGCCGCGCGCGAGCACATCGGCGCGCCGCTGGACGCGCTCAGCGCGGATTCGCTTGCCCTGATCACTGCGGCACCCGACGACATGGACTGGGAAGACGAGATCCGCATTGCGGTCGAAGAGCGCGCCAGCCTGTCGCCCGATGCGCTCACCGGCCTCGAAGCCAACCTGCGCTTCGGCCCCGGTGAAACCATGGAAACCCGCATCTTCGGCCGCCTGACGGCATGGCAGAACTGGATCTTCAACCGCCCCAACGCGGTGGGGGAAAACGGCGCGCTCAAAGTATTCGGTTCAGGCAACAAACCCCGCTTTGACTGGAACCGCGTCTGACGCCATCACACCCCGACAAGGACAAGGAGACACCCCGTGAGCATCGACTACAGCCAGAAGATCCCCAACAACGTCAACCTGGCGGACGATCGCGCGCTGCAGCGCGCACTGGAGCACTGGCAGCCGGCGTTCCTGGACTGGTGGCGCGACATGGGGCCGGAAGGCTCGCACAACTTTGACGTGTACCTGCGCACTGCGGTGTCGGTCGACCCGTCGGGCTGGGCGCATTTCGACTACGTGAAGATGCCCGACTACCGCTGGGGCATCTTCCTGCAGCCCGCCGATGCGGCGCGGCAGATCCATTTCGGCGAGCACAAGGGCGAAGCCGCGTGGCAGGACGTGCCCGGCGAGCATCGCGCCAACCTGCGCCGCATCATCGTCACGCAGGGCGATACCGAACCGGCCTCGGTCGAGCAGCAACGGCACCTCGGCCTGACCTGCCCGTCGCTGTACGATCTGCGCAATCTATTCCAGGTGAACGTCGAGGAAGGCCGCCACCTGTGGGCCATGGTGTATCTGCTGCACCGCTATTTCGGCCGCGACGGGCGCGAGGAAGCGGAGGCGCTGCTGGACCGCCGCTCGGGCGACCAGGACAACCCGCGCATCCTGGGCGCGTTCAACGAGCGCACGCCGGACTGGCTGTCGTTCTTCATGTTCACCTACTTCACCGACCGCGACGGCAAGTTCCAGCTGTGCGCGCTGGCCGAGTCGGGCTTCGATCCGCTCGCGCGCACCACGCGCTTCATGCTGACCGAGGAGGCGCACCATATGTTCGTGGGCGAATCGGGCGTGTCGCGCGTGATCCAGCGCACCTGCGAGGTCATGCGCGAGCGCGATATCCATGATCCGGCCGACGTGCGCGCCGCGGGCGTGATCGACCTGGAGACCATCCAGCGCTACCTGAACTTCCACTACAGCGTCACCATCGACCTGTTCGGCGCGGACCAGTCGTCCAATGCCGCCATCTTCTACAGTGCGGGACTGAAGGGCCGCTTCGAGGAAGGCAAGCGCACCGACGACCACGTGCTCAAGAGCGACGTCTACCGCGTGCTCGAAGTGCGCGACGGCCAGCTCGGCGAACGCGAGGTGCCGATGCTCAACGCGCTCAATGAAGTGCTGCGCGACGACTACATCCGCGATTCGATCGGCGGTGTGGCGCGCTGGAACAAGGTGATCGAGAAGCATGGCATCCCGTTCCGGCTGACCGTGCCCCACAAGGCCTTCAATCGCAAGATCGGCACGCTTTCCAACGTGCGTGTATCGCCAACCGGAGAGGTGCTGACCGAAGCGCAGTGGCAGGCCAACGCACCCAAATGGCTGGCCACGGAAGCCGACCGCGCCTATGTCGCCTCGCTGATGGGCCGCGTGGCCGAGCCGGGCAAATATGCGAACTGGATCGCGCCGCCGGCCGTCGGCGTCAATCGCCAGCCGATGGATTTCGAGTACGTGCGGTTCAACTGACCGACTGCATCGAGCGCAACACATCAAGAAAGACAGCACTGTCAGCCCCGGGGCCGCATATGGCCCCGCCCACATGGAGACATACCATGGGCGCCCCCGAAATCATCAAGCAGCACCTGATCGATCCGGAAATCTGCATTCGCTGCAATACCTGCGAGGACACCTGCCCGATCGATGCCATCACCCATGATTCGCGCAATTACGTGGTGAAGGCCGACGTCTGCAACGCCTGCAACGCCTGCCTGTCGCCCTGCCCGACCGGCGCCATCGACAACTGGCGCACCATGCTCAAGGGCCAGGCCTACCCGATCGAGGAACAGCTCCTGTGGGACGAGTTGCCAGCCGAGGTACCCCTGCCGGCAGCCGATCTCGATGCCGCGGGCACCGCTGAAGCCGTGCGCGCCGACACTGTCGCCGCGGCCGATGAGAGCGGCGTGACGGTGCAGGCCGTGGAAACGAGCCACCACACGTCATCGCGCGCGCCGTGGTCGGCGGCCCACCCGTACGCGAACCTGCACGGCGTGCGCGCGCCGTTGACGGCCACGGTGGCGGGCAACTACCGGCTGACCGCGGAGGGTGCCTCCAGCGATATCCACCATATCGTGCTGGATTTCGGCACGCACTTCTTCCCGGTGCTGGAGGGGCAGGCCATCGGCATCCTGCCGCCGGGCACCGACGCCGCCGGCAAGCCGCACTACATCCGCATGTATTCGATTGCGAGCCCGCGCGATGGCGAGCGCCCGGGCTACAACAACCTGGCGCTGACGGTGAAGCGCGTCGAAGAAGACCATGACGGCAATCCGGTGCGCGGCGTGGCGTCGAACTTCCTGTGCGACCTGTCCAAGGGCGACACGGTGCAGGTGGTGGGGCCGTTCGGCACCACGTTCCTGATGCCGAACCATCGCGAGGCCAGCATCATGATGGTGTGCACCGGCACGGGCTCTGCTCCCATGCGTGCCATGACCGAACGCATGCGGCGCAATATGGAGCACTTCGGCGGCCGCCGCATGCTGTTCTTCGGCGCCCGCAACGCGCGCGAGCTGCCCTATTTCGGTCCCCTGCTTAAGCTGCCTAAAGATTTCCTCGACATCCACTTCGCTTTCTCGCGCGATGCCGAAGTGCCGCGTCGCTATGTGCAAGACGCAATCCGGGAAGCGTCCTGCGGCGTGGCTGCCTTGCTGGCCGATCCGCATGGCCATGTCTACATCTGCGGCCTGAAGGGCATGGAGGAAGGCGTGCTGTCGGCCTTTGGCGAGGTGTGCGCTGCGGCCGGCCAGTCCTGGCAGCAACTGGAGGCCACCATGAGGAGCGAAGGTCGCCTGCATATCGAGACCTACTAAGGGCGGGCGTCGCATCTGGGACTTCCCTTCTGAAATGACTCGCCTATAATGTTTCTGAAGAAACAGGAGCAGAGGCGATGCAATCCAGGCGAATTCCGGAAGCAGAACCCGCCAGCGGTCCCGACCCTGGCGCCACGCTGACCAAGGCCGTCATGCGCGCGGCCGGCTTCCTGGGCATCAGCCAGGCGATCGTCGCCAGCGTGCTCGGCATCAGCACGGCGTCGGTTTCACGTATGGCGTCCGGCCTGTATATCCTCGACAAGCATCGCAAGGAGTGGGAATTCGGCGTGCTGTTCGTTCGGCTGTTCCGCTCGCTCGATGCCATCCTCGGGCATGGCGACCAGGCCCGGCTATGGCTGACCAACGAGAACCTCGCGCTTGGCGGCAAACCCCTTGAAATGATCCGCACCACCGAAGGTCTCGTTCGTGTCGTTCACTACCTGGACGCCACCCGCGGTCGCGTCTGAGCGCCGGCCGTTCGCGCTCAGCCTCTGGCGTGCGGTGGAAGCCCAGCACGTGGTGTCGACCATGCCGCTGGTCGACAGCCTCGAGGAGCAGGCCGTGCTGGAAGCCGTGCTCGATGCCGGCAAACCCGCCGTGCCGGCCGAAGCGCGCCATCTCCACTATCTGCTCTTCACGCCGTTCCGCTATCCTCCATCGCCGTGGGGCTCGCGTTTCCGGGCCGCGCAGGACCCGGGGGTGTTCTATGGCGCCGAGGAAATCCGCACCGCCTGCGCAGAACTCGGCTACTGGCGCTGGCGCTTCCTGAACGACAGTCCGGCCCTGCCCCGCATTGACGCGCGCGCCCAGACCCTGTTCGAAGTCAGCGTGCGTACCGATGGCGTGGCACTGGACGCGCCGCCTTTCGACCGGGACAGCGCGCACTGGATGGACCCCGACAGCCACGAAGCCTGCCAGGCATTCAGCCGCGTCGCCCGCGAAACGGGCATCGGCCTGATCCGCTACACCTCGGTGCGCGACCCGCGGCATGGACCTTGCGGCGCCGTGATGACTCCCCGTGCGTTCGCGCATCCGCAACCGCTGACCACCACCACGTGGATGCTGACCGTGCGGCGCGAACGGGTGATCTGGCAACGCGACGACCTGCTGCAACGCGACAGCTTCGAGTTCGCCGCGTCGCTGTGGCAACGCACAAGCGAAAGCCCGACAGAAGGCTGAACCTTGCCAGCGGCCCGGCCGTCTAATGGTTATGGCAGGCGGCATTGTCCGGTGCGTCACAATTTTTTCAGCTAGATGTTGCAATGCGGCGGCCGGTGCCTTATAATCTTTTCTTCGACGGACGCGGGGTGGAGCAGTTGGCAGCTCGTCGGGCTCATAACCCGAAGGTCGCAGGTTCAAGTCCTGCCCCCGCAACCAAAGCATCAAAGCGTCGAATCAGCAAAGCCCGCCATCGCGGGCTTTTTGCTTTCCGGGTCTCCTGGTCCAGCAACGCACGCACTGGCGCCTTGCCTCTCCGGCATGCGGGCCGCGCGGTGATACACTTTGCCCCATTCCTCCCGGACGCCCCTCATGAAATTCTGCTCGAACTGTGGCCATGCGGTTGTGTTGCGCGTACCAGACGGCGACAACCGCCCGCGCAGCATTTGTGACAACTGCGGCACCATCCACTACGTGAATCCGCGCAACGTGGTCGGCACGATCCCCGTCTGGGAAGACAAGATCCTGCTGTGCAAGCGCGCGATCGAGCCGCGCTATGGCTTCTGGACGCTGCCCGCCGGCTTCATGGAAATCGGCGAGACCACGGCGCAGGGCGCCTCGCGCGAAACGCTGGAAGAAGCCGGCGCGCGCGTGCAGGTGGGGGAACTGTTCTCGATCCTGAACGTGCCGCACGTGCACCAGGTACACCTTTTCTACCTGGCTACGCTGGACGACCTGGACGTCGACCCCGGCGAGGAAAGCCTGGAAGTGAAGCTGGTGACGGAAGCCGACGTGCCCTGGGATGAACTCGCCTTTCCCACGGTGATCCACACGCTGCGCTGCTTCTTTGCCGACCGTGCCGCCGGCCGCCTGCAGGATGGCAGCTTCCGGCTGCACAGTCTCGATATCGACAAGCCCATGCGCCCGCTGACCAGCCGGGCGACGGTCACTCCCTGATCCAATTTCCCCCGGCCGCCCCAGCATGATTGCCTGGCTGGATCCGCAGGATCCGTTTCCGCCGGTGGAGCGCGCGCTGGGGCCGGCCACCGAAGCGCCGGGCCTGCTGGCCGCGAGCCGCGACCTGTCGCCGCAGCGGCTGCTGCTGGCTTACCGCCAGGGCATTTTCCCGTGGTACTCGGTTGGCCAGCCGGTGCTGTGGTGGAGCACCGATCCACGCATGGTGCTGGCACCGCAGGCACTGAGAATCTCCACCACGTTCCGCAAGACGCTGCGCCGAGTGCTGCGCGACCCCGACTGGGAAATCCGCGTCGACGATGATTTCCTGGCCGTGATGCGCACCTGCGCGCTGACGCCGCGCGAAGGCCAGGATGGCACCTGGATCACCCAGGAGATCATCACGGCCTACAGCGCACTGCATGGCAGCGGCATGGCGCACTCGGTGGAGGCCTGGTATCGCGGCGAACGTGTGGGCGGCCTCTATGGCGTGGCGCTGGGCCGCATGTTCTATGGCGAATCGATGTTCGCGCACCGCACGGATGCCTCCAAGATCGCGCTGGCGGCGCTGTGCGCGTTCCTCGGCAACCACGGCGTGCCGATGATAGACTGCCAGCAGGAAACCGATCACCTGGCCTCGCTTGGCGCGCGCCCGATCTCGCGCGCGGAGTTCCTGGCCCATGTGCGGACTGCCTCGGCACAACCGGCGATCACGCCGTGGCGGTTCGACAAATCGGTGCTGGAGCGGTGGACCGCCACGCCCGCCACCCCGGCCGTCTGACAAGCTGGCTGCATCATCCGCCCCAGGTCCGAGCCATGAGCAAGCTGAAGGAGCTTCCGCTTTCCGCGCTGCAGTTCTATGCCACGGCGCCCTACGCCTGCAGCTATCTCGAAGGCCGCATGGCCCGCTCGCAGGTGGCGACGCCGGCCCACCTTATCAATGCGGACGTCTACTCGCGGCTGGTGCGCGCGGGCTTCCGCCGCAGCGGCATCTTCACCTACCGGCCGTATTGCGATGAATGCCACGCCTGCACGCCGTGCCGCGTGCTGGTCGACCAGTTCGAACCGGACCGCTCACAGCGCCGCGCCTGGCGCCGCCACGGCCACCTGCAAGCGCTGGTGGCGCCGCTGACGTACGTCGAAGAGCACTACGCGCTGTACCTGCTCTACCAGTCGATGCGCCACGCCGGCGGCGGCATGGACCAGGACAGCCGCGACCAGTACGAACAGTTCCTTCTGCAGAGCCGCGTCAACTCGCGCCTGGTGGAGTTCCGCGAACCGCCGGGCTCGCCCGAGGCCGGCAAGCTGCGCATGGTGAGCATGATCGACGTGCTCGATGACGGCCTGTCATCGGTCTACACCTTCTACGATCCGCTCGCGCGCAACGCCAGCTACGGCACCTACAACATCCTCTGGCAGATCCGCCAGACGCACGAACTTGGCCTGCCGCACCTGTACCTGGGCTACTGGATCGCCGAAAGCCGGAAGATGGCCTACAAGGCACGTTTCCGCCCGCTTCAGGTGCTGACCGGCAACCAGTGGCAGGCGTTCGAGGACGACGCGCGCAGCACCCCGTCGGCCGCATCGGAAGACGCTCCCGGCCCCGCGCAGGAATAGCCAGCGGTAGCGGGCAGGCACGGCCGCCCGGCGCGCGGGCAAGCGCCCCAGCCGCTACAATGCCGGCTTGGTTTTCACTCTGCACCGGCCCTCCGGTCGCCTCTCCCCGTGCTCAACGCGCTCTACCCCCTGCTCCGCCCCGCCCTGTTTTCGATGGACGCGGAGGACGCCCACCACTTCACCCTGAACAACCTGCTGCGCGCCAGGCGCATGGGCCTGGCCGGCTGCATCGGCAACCGCGTCGCCGCCGATCCGCGCACGGTGATGGGCGTACGCTTCCCCAACCCGGTAGGCCTTGCCGCCGGCCTGGACAAGGATGGCGCCTATATCGACGGGCTCGCGGCGTTCGGCTTCGGCTTCATCGAGGTGGGCACGGTGACGCCGCGCGCGCAGGCCGGCAACCCTCGCCCGCGCATGTTCCGACTGCCGCAGGCCGATGCGCTGATCAATCGCATGGGCTTCAACAACGGCGGCGTCGATGCCTTCATCGCCAACGTCAGGGCATCGCGCTGGAAGGCCGAAGGCGGCGTGCTGGGCCTGAACATCGGCAAGAATGCCGACACGCCGATCGAACGCGCCGCCGACGACTACCTGTACTGCCTGGAGCGCGTCTATCCGCACGCGAGCTACGTGACGGTGAACATCTCGTCGCCCAATACCAAGAACCTGCGCCAGCTTCAGGGCGCCAGCGAACTCGACAGCCTGCTGTCGACGCTCAAGGCCGCCCAGCAGCGCCTGGCCGACCAGCACAAGCGCTACGTGCCGGTGGCGCTGAAGATCGCGCCGGACCTCGATGCCGACCAGATCGGCAATATCGGCGACGCACTGGTGCGCCACAAGATCGACGGCGTGATCGCCACCAACACCACGATCTCGCGCGATGCCGTGAAAGGCCTGCCGCATGCGGAAGAAGCCGGCGGCCTGTCCGGCCGGCCGGTGTTCGAGCAGTCGACCCATGTGGTGCGCGCGCTGCGCCAGGTGGTCGGCGACGCGGTGCCCATCATCGGCGTGGGCGGCATTTTCAGCGGCGCCGACGCGCGCGCGAAGATCGATGCCGGCGCGAAGCTCGTGCAGGTGTACAGCGGCCTGATCTACCGCGGCCCGACCCTGGTGCGCGATTGCGCCGCCGCGCTGCGCGCCTGACGCCCCGCAAGACAGCAAGGAGAGCCACATGGAAACCATCCGCCTCGGACGCAGCGACCTGCAGGTCTCGCGCATCTGCCTGGGTACCATGACCTTCGGCGAGCAGAACACCGAAGCCGAGGGCCATAGCCAGCTCGACTACGCTTTCTCGCGCGGGGTCAACTTCATCGATACCGCCGAGATGTACCCGGTCAGGCCGTGCGCCGAAACCTACAGCCGGACCGAACAGATCATCGGTAACTGGCTCCGCAATCAGCCGCGCGACCGCGTGGTGCTCGCCACCAAGGTGGCCGGCCCCGGCCGAATGCCCTGGATCCGCAATGGCGATGACCTGACCCCCGCGGGCATCCGCGCGGCGGTGGACGCCTCGCTGCAGCGGCTGCAGACCGACTACATCGACCTGTATCAAATCCACTGGCCCGCGCGCAACGCGCCGATCTTCGGCCAGACCAGCTTCGACCCGGCCAAGGAACGGCCCTGTGCCTCGATCCAGGCCCAGCTCGAAACCTTTGCCGAATTGGTGCAGGCAGGGAAGATCCGCTATGTCGGCGTCTCCAACGAAACGCCGTGGGGCGTGGCGGAATTCGTCAGGCTGGCGGAGCAGCACGGGTTGCCGCGCATCGCCACCATCCAGAACCCGTACAACCTGGTCAACCGCAGCTTCGAACAGGGCCTCGACGAGGCCTGCTTCCGCACCGACGTGAGCCTGCTGATCTACAGCCCGCTCGCGTTCGGCCAGCTCACCGGCAAGTACCTGAGCGGCGATCCGGCCAGGCCAGTGTTCAACGACGCCGCAATCGGCCGCCTGACGCGCTTCGGCGCCGACTGGAGCCCGCGCTACATGCGTCCGGAGACCATGGCGGCCTCCGCCCGCTATGTCGAACTGGCGCGCACGGCCGGACTGTCGCCGGCGGCGCTGGCCCTGGCCTGGTGTTATTCGCGCTGGTTCGCCGCCAGCACCATCGTCGGGGCCACGTCGCTCAATCAATTGCGTGAAAACATCGATGCGTGGCAAACGCAATTGCATGAAGACGTGATTACCGCAATCGGGGAAATCCACAAGGAAATCTGCAATCCCGCGCAATAATCTGCGCCTGGATGGCTAATAACGGGGCTCCCGCAGCATCGGATGCCCCGCATTCCCTCCGAGACTTCGCATATCGTGCGCGAGAAGTGGTATCCTCGCAGGCTTATCGCTGTCTTGCTTTCGCGCAGGCGCGCCCTTCCATCAGCCGCCGGAAGCGCCCCGCCGCCCGGAGCAGGTGCCGCCCACGTGGGGGCGCCGGCAGCGAGACCAAGCTTGTGCGCGGCATATCATCCAGAACCGAGTCACTCGGAGGAGAACAGATCAAAATGAAGGGTCTCAAGGCAACCAAGTCCATCCTCGGCGGCGCAGTCGCGCTGGCATTGCTGTGCGGCGGCGCCGTGCACGCCCAGACCGTCAAGGTCCTGTCGATCGTGGACCACCCCGCGCTGGACGCCATCCGCGACGGCGTGCGCGAGGAGCTGAAGGCCGCCGGCTATGACGCCGACAAGAACCTGAAGTGGGAATACCAGAGCGCGCAGGGCAACACCGGCACCGCCGCCCAGATCGCCCGCAAGTTCGTCGGCGACAACCCGAACGCGATCGTTGCCATCGCCACGCCGTCGGCCCAGGCCGTGGTCGCCGCCACCAAGACCGTGCCCGTGGTGTACTCGGGCGTGACCGATCCGGTCGCCGCGCAACTGGTCAAGAGCTGGGCGCCGTCGGGCACCAACGTGACCGGCGTGTCGGACAAGCTGCCGCTGGACAAGCAGGTGGCCCTGATCAAGCGCGTGGTGCCGAATGCCAAGACCGTCGGCATGGTCTACAACCCCGGCGAAGCCAACTCGGTCGTGGTGGTCAAGGAACTGAAGGAACTGCTGGCCAAGCAGGGCCTGACGCTGAAGGAAGCCGCCGCGCCGCGCACGGTTGACATCGGCGCCGCCGCCAAAAGCCTGATCGGCAAGGTGGACGTGATCTACACCAACACCGACAACAACGTGGTTTCGGCCTACGAAGCGCTGGTCAAGGTCGCCAACGAATCGAAGATTCCGCTGGTTGCCGCCGACACCGACAGTGTCAAGCGTGGCGCCATCGCCGCGCTGGGCATCAACTACCTGGACCTGGGCCACCAGACCGGCAAGGTCGTGGTGCGCATCCTGAAGGGTGAGAAGCCTGGCGCGATCGCGTCGGAAACCAGCAGCAACCTTGAACTGTTCGTGAACACCGGCGCCGCCCAGAAGCAAGGCGTGACGCTGTCGCCGGAGCTGATCAAGGAAGCCAAGACCGTCATCAAGTAAGCAGAACGTCTGACCTGTGCCGTCCGCGCCGCGCGGACGGCCGCGCGTCCGCTAGTCCACTACAGTACAAGATCCAGACTGCCCTACCCGGGCCCGCCCCCTGAACGAGACGGCGAGCCGACCGACCTTATCCGGGCGGGCCGCGCCAGCTGTCAACAGGATTCACCATGTCCCTCTTTTCCCTTCTGGGCGCCCTGGAGATCGGCCTGATCTTCAGCCTGGTTGCCCTCGGGGTGCTGATTTCCTTCCGCATCCTCAATTTCCCCGACCTGACCGTCGACGGCAGCTTCCCGCTGGGCGGCGCCGTGGCCGCGACGCTGATCGCCGCCGGGCAGGACCCGTTTGTCGCCACCGCCGTCGCCATCGTGGCCGGTGCCCTGGCTGGCTTCATCACCGGCTGGCTCAATGTGCGGCTCAAGATCATGGACCTGCTCGCCAGTATCCTGATGATGATCGCGCTGTACTCGGTCAACCTGCGCATCATGGGCCGACCCAATGTGCCGCTGATCACGGAGCCGACGCTGTTCACCATCCTGCAGCCCGACTGGCTGCCCGACTACGTGCTGCGCCCGCTGGTCCTGTTCATCGTGGTGGTCATCGCCAAGGTTGGGCTGGACTGGTTCTTCTCGTCGCAGCTCGGCCTGGCCATGCGCGCGACCGGCGCCAATCCGCGCATGGCGCGCGCGCAGGGCATTGCCACGGGCCGCGCCACGCTGGCCGGCATGGCGCTTTCCAACGGGCTGGTCGCACTGGCCGGCGCGCTGTTCGCGCAGACTCAAGGCGGCTCCGATATCTCGATGGGCATTGGTACTATCGTGATCGGCCTGGCCGCCGTGATCATCGGTGAAAGCATCCTGCCGGCACGCCGCCTGGTCTGGACCACGCTCGCCGTGGTGCTGGGGGCCATCCTGTACCGCTTCTTCATTGCGCTGGCGCTGAACAGCGACTTCATCGGCCTCAAGGCGCAGGACCTGAACCTGGTCACCGCCGCGCTGGTGACGATCGCCCTGGTGCTGCCCGCCACCCGCAAGAAGCTGTTTGCCCGCAAGAACGGAGGTGCCTGAGATGCTCCGCGCACAAGACCTGAAGCTCACCTTCAACCCCGGCACCCCGATCGAGACCCGCGCGCTGCGCGGCCTGAGCCTGGAGATCCCGAGCGGCCAGTTCGTGGCCGTGATCGGTTCCAACGGCGCCGGCAAGTCGACCTTCCTGAACGCGATCAGCGGCGACCAGATGGTCGATTCCGGCCGCATCACGATCGATGACACCGACGTGACGCGCAAGCAGGCCTGGGATCGCGCCCACCTCGTGGCACGCGTGTTCCAGGACCCGATGGCCGGCACCTGCGAAGCGCTGACGATCGAAGAGAACATGGCGCTGGCGATGGCCCGCGGCGCCCGGCGCGGCTTTCGGGCGGCGCTGAACCGCGGCTCGCGCGAGCTGTTCCGCGAGAAGCTGCGCCTGCTGAACCTGGGCCTGGAAAACCGCCTGACCGACCGCATCGGCCTGCTCTCCGGCGGCCAGCGCCAGGCGGTGAGCCTGCTGATGGCCTCGCTGCAGCCGTCGCGCATCCTGCTGCTCGACGAGCACACCGCCGCGCTGGACCCGAAGACCGCCGCGTTCGTGCTGGAACTGACCGCGCGCATCGTCGAGGAAAGCAAGCTGACGACGATGATGGTCACGCACAGCATGCGCCAGGCGCTGGACTATGGCCAACGCACGGTGATGCTGCACCAGGGGCAGGTCGTTCTGGATGTGTCCGGTGACAAGCGCAAGGGGCTAGATGTGCCGGATCTGCTGCGGATGTTCGAGCAGACGCGGCACGAACAGCTGGACGACGACGCGTTGCTGCTGGGCTGATCAGGCTGCGGCACACATGAAGAAAGGGAGCCTAGGCTCCCTTTCTTTTTTCAGTCAGACCGTAGCAGCCTTGTCCAGCCAGCGCCTTAGCTGATCCGTCACCGCCGTGCTCGAAAACGAGCAGCTGTCCTGCGCGAACACGGCCGACATCTCCAGCCGGCGCAGCAGTTCTTCCATCGCCTGACCGAACACCGGTGGCAGCGTCAGCGCGGGCGCTGCCTCGCGCCACGCCTTCACGAGTTCGGCCGCCGGCAGCGTGCCGCCGGTGTGCTGGTCCAATGCCGAACGCATGCGCGCCAGCGTCTCCGTATTGGCCGTATTGGCCGTATTGGCGGCGCTCATGTGCGTGCCCTCCTTTCCTTGTAAAGCTCGCGGAACGTGCGTCCCGAGGGTGCGGGCATGTCCCGCGTCTGGGTCCAGCCCTTGCCCGCCATGGGCAGGCTGGCGATCAACCGGTTGCTACCGCCCATGCGCGCCAGCACGCGCGCGCCGAGACGGCTGGCCAGCGCATAGAGTGCCGGACGCCGGGCAACGAAGCCCCACGCCTGCAGCGCGAAGCGCTCCTGCCACGGACGCAGGCCGCGCTCCATCTGCTTCTCGCGCAGCTTGCGCAGCAAATCCGACAAGGGGATCGATGCCGGGCACACGCGATTGCATTCGCCACACATCGTGGCCGCCTGCGGGAGGTCCACGGCATTGGCCAGGCCCACGTAGCTGGGCGTCAGCACGCTGCCCATCGGCCCCGGATAGACCCAGCCATAGGCATGGCCGCCGATCTTCTGGTAGACCGGGCAATGGTTCATGCAGGCGCCGCAGCGGATGCAGCGCAGCATCTCCTGGAACTCTCCGCCGATCAACCCGCTGCGGCCACCGTCGACCAGCACGAAATACATATGCTCGGGACCATCGCGCTCGCCTTCGGCACGCGGGCCGGTCAATAGCGAGAAATAGTTCGAGATGGCTTGCCCGGTCGCCGAACGCGGCAGCAGCCGCATCACGGTCGCCAGGTCTTCCAGCGTCGGCAGCACCTTCTCGATGCCAGTGACGGCCACATGCACGCGAGGCATGACGGTGCACATGCCTTCATTGCCTTCGTTGGTGACGACCGCCACCGAACCGGTTTCGGCAATGATGAAATTGCCCCCCGTCACGCCCATGTCGGCGGACAGGAACTCGGGGCGCAGCACCTCGCGCGCTTCACGCGTCATTTCCGGGATATCGGTCAGGCGCGGCTTCTGGTGGACTTTCGCGAACAGGTCGGCGATCTCGTCCTTGTCCTTGTGCACCACCGGCGCAATGATGTGCGACGGCGGCTCGGAGTCGTTGATCTGGAGGATGTACTCGCCGAGATCGGTTTCGATGCTTTGCACGCCCATCTCGCCGAGCACCTGGTTCAGCCGCATTTCTTCGGTCACCATGGACTTGCTCTTGATGACCTTCTTCACGCCATGCTTCTGCGCGATCTCCGCGACCAGGCGCGCCGCATCGGCGGTGGTCTCGGCGAACAGCACCGTGGCGCCGCGGCGCGTGGCGTTTTCCTCGAACGTGGCGAGCCAGACATCCAGGTTTTCCAGCGCGCGGTTGCGGCGCTCTTTCAGTGCGGCGCGGGTCGCATCGAAATCGATATCGCGGATGGCATCCGCGCGCGCGGTGACGAACTTGGTGGAGAGCTTCTTGAGGTTCTGCTGCAGGCGCTGGTCAGCCAGCTTCTGGCCGGCGCGCGCCTTGAATTCCATGCTGTGGACTTGCATCGTCGCGTCTCCGGTGCTCAGGCGTCGCCCGCCAGGACCTGCGCGATATGCAGCACGCGCGTCTGCGTGTCGCCGCTTCGGCGCAGGCGGCCTTCGATATTGAGCATGCAGCCCAGGTCGCCCAGCACCACCGCATCCGCGCTGCTGGCCTTGATATTGGCGCACTTCTCGTCGACGATGGCCGTCGAGATATTGCCGTACTTGACCGAGAAGGTGCCGCCAAAGCCGCAGCAAGCCTCGCAGTCCTTCATCTCGGTGAACTGCACCCCGGGCAGCTTGCCCAGCAGTTCGCGCGGCTGCGCCTTGACGCCCAGTTCGCGCAGGCCCGCGCAGGAATCGTGATACGTGACGTGGCCGGCGAAACTGGAATCGAACCGTTCGATCTTCGCTACGTTCACCAGGAAATCGGTCAGTTCGAACACGCGTTCGCGCAGGCGCTCATAACGGCCGTTGAGTTCCGGGTCATCGCGCAACAAGTCCGCATAGTGCTGGCGGATCATGCCGCCGCAGCTTCCCGACGGCACCACCACGTAGTCGAACATCTCGAATTCGCGCAGGAATTTTTCCGCCAGGTCACGCGACACGGCGCGCTCGCCCGAGTTGTAGCTGGGCTGGCCACAGCAGGTCTGGGCTTCGGGCACCATCACCTCGTAGCCGGCGCCTTCCAGAAGCTTCAGCACGGAGAAGCCGATCTCCGGGCGCATGAGGTCCACCAGGCAGGTGGCGAACAGGCCAACTCGCATTTGCTTTCTTTCTCCAGACCCCGAAACCCCGCAATTATGCGCGTTTGCGCCGCGGGGTGGCGCACAAACCATTCAGGCGCGCCGTGCATTCCGTTCAGGCCGCAATACCGTCATCGGCGACACATCACCAGAGGATTCTTACCGGAATGTCATTTCACCTATTGAAATTTTCACGATGCGAGATAGAATCAGGCAAACGCTTAATTTGCCGCAGGGCAACATTTCCTTATGTCAGACGCAGACAAGTCGCCTGGAAAGACATCGATCCAGGTTATTGAACGCATGATGACGCTGCTGGACGCACTGGCCCAGCACGCCGACCCGGTCAGCCTGAAAGAGCTGTCGATGTCTACCGGACTGCACCCTTCCACCGCGCACCGTATCCTCAACGACATGGTTGCGTGCCGCTTTGTCGATCGCTCGGACCCGGGCAGCTACCGGCTGGGCATGCGCCTGCTGGAGCTTGGCAACCTGGTCAAGGCACGCCTGTCGGTGCGCGACGCGGCGCTCGCGCCAATGCGCGCACTGCACCGTGTCACCGGGCAGACCGTCAACCTGTCAGTGCGCCAGGGCGACGAGATCGTGTATATCGAGCGTGCCTACAGCGAGCGCTCCGGCATGCAGGTGGTGCGTGCCATTGGCGGACGCGCGCCGCTGCACCTGACGTCGGTGGGCAAGCTGTTCCTCGCCGCCGACGAGTCCACGCGCGTGCGCAGCTATGCCACGCGCACCGGCCTGGCCGGGCATACGCGCACCTCGATCACCGACCTGACCAAGCTCGAGCGCGAACTGGGCTGGGTGCGCAGCAACGGCTACGCCCGCGACAACGAAGAGCTGGAACTGGGCGTGCGCTGCATCGCCGCCGGCATCTACGATGATTCGCGCCGGCTGGTGGCCGGCCTGTCGCTGTCGGCACCCGCCGATCGCCTGCAGGACAGCTGGCTGCAGAACCTCAAGGATACGGCGCTGCAGATTTCGCGCGGCATGGGGTACGTGATGGAGTCTGAAGCCGCCTGATCGGCTTCGGCTTGCCGGCGGCTAAGGGCAACGTCTGCCCGCCGCCGGTTCAGCAGATCATGGCCACGCGATTTAAGGGTTTACCTGTAGTTTTCAGATAACCTGCAAACCCTATAATCGGGCCGCTATGCGAACCCGAGCCATTACCTTGACCGAACAGGTCACGCGCCAGATCCGGACCGACATTGAGAACGGCGTTTATCCCGTAGGCAATCGACTGCCCACGGGCAAGCAGTTGGCCGACCAGTACGGCGTCAGTGCTGCAGTGATCCGTGAGGTGACCGAACATCTGCGTTCTCAAGGCTTCGTGGAAACGCGCCAAGGCGTGGGTTGCACCGTGCGTTCCCGTACCGGTGCCGCGGGCTTCCAGCTCCCCCGCGAGCCCGACCTGGGACGGGCCGAGCTGGCCGACCTGTATGACCTGCGCATGGACCTGGAGAGTGCGGCCGCGGCACTGGCCGCCATGCGGCGCAGCCATGACGACGTCGATGCCCTTGCCGGGCTGCTGCATCGGCTGAAGACGCATCTTTATGATGCCCAGCCGGCGGTCGATCTCGATGCCGCGTTCCACATCGGCATTGCCAGCGCCACCCACAACCCATACTACCGCCAGCTGCTGCAGTACATGAACCTGCAGCTGCACCAGGCCGTTGCCACCGCGCGCGCCAACACGCTGCAGCAAGCGCATTCGCCCGAGTCCGTGCACCAGGAACACGAGGCCATCTTCGAGGCGATCCGTGACGGCAATGCCGAAGCGGCGCGCCAGGCCACCATCCGCCACCTGCAATGCGCGGCGCAGCGACTGGGCTTGCCCCTGCGCGCACGCGCCGCCGATCCCCTGCCCTGAAAACCGAAAGCTGAAATCGCTCCCTCCATGCCAGCCACCAACCTGTCCCAGCGTCTCACCGAAGCCCTTGGTCCCGACACCGTGCTCACCCAGCCCGACGACATTGCGCCGTGGCTGTCCGACTGGCGCGGCATCTACCGGGGCCAGGCCCAGGCGGTGGTCCGCCCGCGCACGGTCGACGAGGTCTCGCGCTGCCTCGCGCTCTGCCAGCAGGGCGCGGTACCGGTCGTGCCACGCGGCGGCAACACGGGCCTGTGCGGCGCGGCCACGCCCGACGGCCAGCCGCTGAACGTGGTGCTGAGCCTGGACCGCATGCATGCGATCCGCTCGCTCGACACCGTGGCCAACACCATGGTTGCCGAAGCCGGCTGCATCCTCGGCAACCTGCGCCGCGCCGCGGCCGACGCCAACCGGTTGCTGCCGCTGAGCCTGGCGGCGGAGGACTCGTGCCAGATCGGCGGCAACCTGGCCACCAATGCCGGCGGCGTCAACGTCGTGCGTTATGGCATGACGCGCGAACTGGTGCTCGGCGTCGAGGCCGTACTGCCCAACGGCGAGGTCTTCCACGGCCTGCGCACGCTGCGCAAGGACAACACCGGCTACGATCTCAAGCAGTTGCTGATCGGCTCGGAAGGCACGCTCGGCGTCATCACGGCTGCTGCACTGCGCCTGTTCCCGCGTACCGATACGCGCAGTGTCGTGCTGGCGGCAGTGGAATCGCCGCAGCAGGCGCTGGAGCTGTATTCCCTGCTGTTCGAGCAGTGCGGCGCACGGCTGCAGGCTTTCGAGTTCTTCACCGGCGCGTGCCTGGACCTGGTCCTGACGCATGCCGAGGGCGTGCAAGAACCCTTTGCGCAGCGCTATCCCGCCTGCGTGCTGGTGGAACTGGCCGACACCGCCGAAGAAGAGGCGCTCAATGCGCTGCTGGAGCGCGTCATTGGCGATGCGCTCGAACGCGGCCTGTGCCTCGATGCGGCGGTGTCTGCATCGCTGGCCCAATTGCAGGCGCTGTGGAAGCTGCGCGAAGAAATCTCCGAAGCGCAGCGCGCCGACGGGCCGCACCTGAAACACGACGTGTCGCTGCCGATCGAACAGATCCCGGCGTTCATGGTGTCGATGGAAGCGCGCCTGCGCACGCTGGACCCGGCGATCCGGCCCTTCATCTTCGGGCACTTTGGCGATGGCAACCTGCACTACAACCTGTCGCGCCCGGCGGGAGCGCCGAAGGACTGGGCAGCGACGCACGAAGACGTGGTGACCGGCACCGTGCTCGATGAAGTGATGCGCTACGACGGCAGTATCAGTGCGGAACATGGCATCGGCCAGCTCAAGCGGCATGCATTCCTGCAGTACAAGGATCCGCTGGAGCTGCGCTTGATGCGCGAGGTCAAGCGCGCGTTTGACCCCGCCGCCATCATGAATCCGGGCAAGCTGCTCTGAAGGTGAAGCCCATAAAAAAACGCGCCAACCGTGGCGCGTTTTTTTGGGCAGGCGGAGTTCAGGTTCCGCGCGCCGAAGTCAGGATCGCTTGCGCGCCGCCGGGCGACTGCGTGAGGTTCGGCGACGACGGAAACGCATGGGGCTGCGGCACCGATGGCGAGGCATGTTCCAGCCAGTCCCGAACGCGCGTGGCATCGGCAAAGCGCGAGAGCTTGCCCACGGAATCCAGGAACACCATCACAACGTTACGGCCGTTGACCTTGGCCTGCATGACCAGGCATTGGCCAGCTTCGGAAATGAAGCCGGTCTTCTGCAGGCCGATATCCCAGTTGCCGCCACGCACCAGGCGGTTGGTGCTGACGTAGTGCTGCGTACGGCCCAGCACATTCACTTCATGCTCGGTCTGCGTAGAGAACTCGCGAATGGTCGGGTTGCGGTAGGCCGCGTTGACCATGCGCGCGAGGTCCATGGCGCTCGACACATTGCTGCTCGACAGGCCGTTCGAGTCCACGAAGTGGGTGTCGTTCATGCCCAGTTCACGGGCCTTGCGGTTCATGGCCTGAACAAACGCGGGCAGACCACCCGGATAGTTGCGACCCAGCGCCGATGCCGCGCGGTTCTCGGACGACATCAGCGCCAGCAGCAGCATTTCCTGGCGCGTGAGCTGGGTACCGAAGCGCAGGCGCGAGCTGCTGTGCTTCTCGGTGTCCCGGTCTTCTTCCGTAATGGTCAGGCTCTCGTCCATCGGCAGGCGGGCATCCATCACCACCAGCGCAGTCATCAGCTTGGTGATCGACGCGATCGGCAGCACCGCGCTCGGATTCTTCTGGAACAGCACCTCGTTGGTGTTCTGGTCCATCACGAGCGCAACGCTCGATCGCAGGGCCAGCGCATCTTCGGTATCGCGCAGCCCCATGGCCTCGCCGAGCGACGGCTTGGCCGGCGTAAACACCGCCCGCACAGGCGCGGCCCGGTTCGACGCCACGACACGGTGCCGGCCGTTCTTCACGACGATCACCTTGCGGGAAGACGCGGCCTCGGCCTTGGCCGTCGTGCGCTTGCTGCCCGAACTGGCTTTCTCTGCTTTGAGCGACTTCGTCGGCTTTTTCGTGGACTTTTCAGTGGAAGTCGACTTGGTGGCAGCCTCGGCCAGGGGGGCTGCCAGCATCGACGCGGATGCCAGCACGGCTACGGCTACGGCGCTCAGGGGCGTCGAGCCGAAGAATCTGGAAAAAATGGAATCAGACCGGAACATGATTCGTTCAGCGCATCGGGATGGCGCTAGTGTAGGAAATTAAGAAATTGTTAGCAAGATTAAAGACTTACGAAGGCTAGTTAAAGTTCGATTTGCAAACATTTCCACAATGCGGAAATTGTTGACTCTTCGTCACGTGCATCATCGTAGACCTCCTGTAAGTCACTGCGCCGCTGCGGGGTTCACCCGCCACTGCGGCAGTCTTCCTTTGTATGTCGGCGCGAATCGTTACACATTGATACACATCTCACTATGAGAGGAAACGCGCAAACCCACTAACCGGTTCACGTTCAGTGTTGAGACGATTCTCTATCGCCTCCGGATCCGCATAGCCCAGGGACATGCCGCACACCACCATCTCCTCGCCTGGCAGGCGGAGGTGATCGCCAATGATCTTGTGGAATTGCGTGAACGCGGCCTGGGGGCAGGTATCGAGCCCCCGCGCCCGGGCGGCGACCATGATGCTTTGCAGGAACATGCCGTAGTCGAGCCAGCTGCCCAGCTCCATGATGCGGTCGATGGTGAAGATCATGCCGACGGGCGCATCGAAGAAGCGGAAGTTGCGCGCGTGCTGTTCGTGCATGCGCGATTTATCCTCGCGGCTGATTTCCAGCAGGCCATACAGGTCCCAGCCCACCTTGCGGCGCCGGTCCAGGTACGGGTTCACCCAGGAGCGCGGGTAGTACGGATACTCTTCCAGGTACTTGCTGTCGCGCTCGGGGTCTTCGTAGGCGGTCAGCAGGTCCGCGCACAGCCTGGCCTTGGCGTCACCCGCCAGCACATAGACATGCCACGGTTGCGTGTTGGTGCCGGAGGGCGCACGGCTGGCGACGGCGAGAATCTCTTCCACCGCTTCGCGTGGCACGGGCGTATCCAGGAACGCCCGGACCGAGCGGCGCGTGAGGATGGCCCGGTCGACGCAGTCGACCGCCTGCTGCGCAGCAGCCTCGGCGGCCGCTTGCTTGCCAGCTTGCGCGTCCTGCGACATCTTTCCTTCCTCCATCACGCCACGCCCGGCGCTTGTGCGCCAGACACCGTCAGCGGCTGCAGCGCGCGGCGCAGCGGCTCGGGCAGGGGCACCGGGCGACGCGTGACGCGATCGACATAGACGTGGACAAAATGCCCTTGCGCCGCCGCAATCTCGTTGTCGCCGCTGAACAGCCCCACCTCATAGCGCACGCTGCTGGTTCCCAGCCGCGCCACCCGCAAGCCAGCCGTGACCGTGTCCGGGAAGCTTAGCGACGAGAAGTAGTTGCACTGCGTCTCGATCACCAGCCCGATCGTGCTGCCCGATTCAAAGTCGAGCACGCCTTCCCGGATCAGGTACGCATTCACGACGGTATCAAAATAACTGTAGTAGACAACGTTGTTCACGTGGCCATAGACATCGTTATCCATCCAACGCGTGGTGATGGCCTGGGCGTGCGGATAGGCACTGCGGTGCTCGGCTTGCGGTTTCATGTGGACGTTGCGGAACAGGAATGAAAGAAGAACGCGAAACGACTAGCGGCGGATGACCAGTGCGACGCCCGCCGCGGCCAGGGCCATCCCGGATGCCGCCAGGGGCGGAAAGCGCTCGCCGAACAGCAGCCATGCCATCACGGCCGTGGTCGGCGGCGTCAGGTACATGAGGCTGGAGACTCGCGTCGCGGCACCCTGCCGGATCAGCAGGAACAGCAGCGAAATGGCTCCGATCGAGAGCGCGACCACCGACCACGCGAGCGCGCCGACCATCTCGGCGGTCCAGTCGACGTGGCGAGTCTCGAACATGAACATAAAGGGCACGCAAGCGAGCGCGGATGCCGCGAACTGGATGACGGAGCCGATGCGCAGGTCGAACACGGCGCAGAAGCGCTTCTGGTACAGCGTGCCGAAGGTGATGCTGAGCAATGCCCCGACCGCGAGCAGCACGCTTGCCGTGGAAAGGCCGCTTGTGCCCAGCTTGTTCGCCACCACCAGCCCGACCCCCACGATGCCAAGCAGCAGACCAAGCCACTGGCGCATGCTGATGCGTTCACCCAGGCGCGCGGAAATCAGTGCGGTCAGGATCGGTTGCATGCCGACGATCAGTGCCGACATGCCGGCTGGCATGCCCAGCTTGACGGCAGCCCAGACGCCGCCAAGATAACCGGCCTGCAGAAACAGCCCGGCTACCGCGATATGGCTGACCATGCGCCAGTCGGTACGCCCTTCGCGTTGCGGCAACGGCACGCGCGCCAGCCACACGAATGGCACCATCAGCACCAGGACGCCGATGAACCGCAGGAACAGGAAGGTCATCGGCTCGGCATGCGGCATGCCATACCTGGCCACGATAAACCCCGTGCTCCAGATCAGCACGAACAGCCACGGCATGCTGGCAGACCAGAGGGTTCGCCGCGCGCTTGCGCCGGCTTCAGCCATCGTGCTCATGCCGACACCGTTCGCGCCGGCGTGACACCGTCGCCGGCATAGCGCGCGTGATAGCGGGCAGCAAGGCCGATGGTCTGCGCATGCACCGCGACCGTGTCTTCGATTCGATTGCCGTAGCCGCCGGCCATGGCCACCGCGACCGGAAGCCGGCGCGAGATCGCGGTCTCGAACACCAGGGCGTCGCGCCGGGCCAGGCCGTCCATGGAAAGCTTCAGCCGCCCGAGGCGATCGCCCTCATGCGGGTCGGCCCCTGCCAGGTAGATCAGCAGGTCCGGCGCAAAGCGTTCGAACAGCTGGTCCAGTGCGGCCTGAAGCGCTTCGGCGTAGGCGTCGTCGCCGCAGCCGTCCGGCAGCCCGACATCGAGATCGCTGGCTTCCTTGCGAAAGGGATAGTTCTTCTCACCATGCAGCGACAGGGTAAAGATGGTCGGGTCCGACTGCAGGATGGAAGCCGTGCCATTGCCCTGGTGAACATCGAGATCGATCACCGCCACGTGCCGGACCCGGCCGTCGCGCTGCAATACCCGCGCGGCAATGGCGGCATCATTGAAGACGCAAAAGCCGCCGCCCTTGTCGGCATACGCGTGGTGGGTGCCTCCCGCGAGATTCGCGGCAAGGCCTTCGTCCAATGCCGTGCGGCAGGCTTCGATGGTCGCGCCGGCCGAGCGGCGCGAGCGCTCGACCATCGCTGCCGACCAGGGAAACCCGATTTCGCGCTGGCGCGCCGCGTCGAGCGTGCCAGCCGATGCGTCGGCTACGTACGCCGCCGTGTGGGCGAGCAGCAGCGCGTCGTCCCCGGCCCGCGGCGCCTCGCGAAACTCCAGCCCGGGGATGCCGGTCACGGCTTCACGCAGCATGCTGTATTTGCGCATTGGGAAACGATGGCCCGGCGGCAGCGGCAGCACGAAGTGATCGGCGTAAAAGGCAAGCATGGCGTGGCGAAAGGGGCGTTCTTGATGTGGGCGCGACGCTTGCATAGTCAAGCGTCGGCAGGCTGCGATGGTAGCACTGCTGGAAAACCCGCGGTACCGCGCACCATGCATGGCGCTGCCAGCACATTCCGAGCCGATATCCGTTGCATTTTGTGCGATGCACAAAAACTGCTTGACACCGGCCCGGCTTTCCCTAGAATTGCAATTGTTGCGGCGCACCAAAGCGACTGAGCGAGCGCCCCGACCTTGATCCCAACGCCTGGGCTGGACGACGCGGAACGACATCCGTCACGGTCCTGACATCCAGGCGGTTTAATTTTGCTTGACCTTGAAGTTCACCACTGGAGACCAGCAATGATCCTCACCCCGGAACAAGTCGCAGCAGCGCAAAAGGCTAACCTGGAAACCCTGTTTGGCCTGACCACCAAGGCTTTCGAAGGCGTCGAGAAGCTCGTCGAGCTGAACCTGCAGGTCGTCAAGACCACCTTCGCCGAAAACGTCGACAACGCCAAGAAGGCGCTGTCCGCCAAGGATGCCCAGGAACTGCTGGCCATCCAGGCTTCGCTGGTTCAGCCGGTCGCTGAAAAGACCCTGGCCTACACCCGTCACCTGTACGAAATCGCTTCGGAAACCCAAAGCGAATTCACCAAGGTCGCCGAAGCCCAACTGGCTGAAGGCTCGAAGAAGGTGCAGGCTCTGGTCGACAACCTCGCCAAGAACGCACCGGCCGGTTCGGAATCGACCGTGGCCATCGTGAAGTCGGCCATCTCGGCTGCCAACAACGCCTACGAGTCGGTCCAGAAGGCCACCAAGCAGGCTGTCGAGATCGCGGAAAGCAACTTCCAGGCTGCCGCTTCGGCTGCCAGCAAGGCTGCCCAGCAGGCCAGCGCCACGGCCCGCAGCGCCGCTGTCAAGAAGACCGCCTGATAGCCAGCACGGCTGACAGGTAGTGCCAGCGACCGGCCCCGTGCCGGTCCGTTGGCAAAGCGCACCGCCGGACGGCGCGTTTTGCCAACGATGATGGCGACAGCCCGCAACAGGCTTGCCGCTCGCGTGCCAGTGTCTCCTCGGTACCACGGTCTCCTTGTCCAAAGGTATCGTTCAAGCCCGACCCAGAAGGTCGGGTTTTTTTTCGCCTTCTGCACCCGCGCTGCCCTCTTTCACTCGGATTTCCGGCCGCGCCGATGCCTTCCAAAGCGCGTCCGCAGCGTTGTCCTTGCCCAATGCCGGAGCGGGCGACTATCGTTAGCAAGGTGCAGCCCGCGGCATTCTGGCATGCCAGGGCCCCGCCCTTCGGATTCACATGGCGCGGCGCAATACCGGGCCATGCCGGCATGCGTGGCGCAGCGCTTGCGCGACGCAACAGCATCTAGGAGATGCCATGAAGACGCAGCGCCACATCACGACCTACATCGTCATCGCGATGATCCTCGGCGGCGTGGTCGGCTACGGCTGTCATGTCGCGTTTCCCGATCCCAAGCTGGCAAAAGAGATCGCGGGCTACATCTCGATCATCACCGACGTCTTCCTGCGGCTGATCAAGATGATCATCGCGCCGCTGGTGTTCTCGACGCTCGTCATGGGCATTGCCCACATGGGCGATGCCAGCACCGTCGGCCGCGTAGGCATCAAGGCGATGGGGTGGTTCATCACCGCATCGCTGGTGTCACTGACGCTGGGCCTGATCATGGCCACCATGCTGCAGCCGGGCGTCAATATCGGCCTGCCGCTGCCCGACGTCGGCTCCGCGACCAATCTCAAGACCAATGCCTTCACGCTGAAGGATTTCGTCGCCCATCTGGTGCCCAAGTCGGTAGCCGAGGCCATGGCCAACAACGAGATCCTGCAGATCGTGGTGTTCTCGATCTTTTTCGGCACGGCCCTGGCCACGCTTGGCGAACACGGCAAGCGCATGGCCGGCGTGATCGAGGATCTCGCCCAGGTCATGCTGAAGATCACCGGTGCGGTGATGTGGCTGGCGCCGGTTGCAGTGTTCGCCGCGATCGCATCGACGGTGACGACCCAGGGCCTTGGCATCCTGCTGACCTTCGCCAAGTTCATGGGCAGCTTCTACCTGGCCCTGTTCGTGCTCTGGGGCTTGCTGACGCTGGCAGGCTTCGTGTTCCTGGGGCGGCGGATCTTCAACCTGATCAAGCTGATCCGCGAGCCGTTCCTGCTGTCGTTCTCGACCGCAAGCTCCGAAGCCGCGTATCCGAAAATGCTCGACGCGCTAGACAAGTTCGGCGTCAACCGCAAAATCTCCAGTTTCGTGCTGCCGCTGGGCTACTCCTTCAACCTGGACGGGTCGATGATGTACTGCACCTTCGCCGTGCTGTTCATCGCCCAGGCCTATGACATCCACTTGCCGATGGGTACGCAGATCACCATGCTGTTGCTGCTGATGCTTACCTCCAAGGGGATGGCCGGCGTGCCGCGCGCCTCGCTGGTGGTCATCGCGGCCACGCTGAACCAGTTCAATATCCCGGAAGCCGGCCTGCTGCTGATCATGGGAGTAGATCAGTTCCTCGACATGGGCCGTTCGGCCACCAACGCCGTCGGCAATTCGATCGCCTCCGCCGTGGTGGCCAAGTGGGAAGGCCAGCTCACCAGCGAATCGACGCTCGATACCGGCGACCAGGGCGGCATGGGCGGGGTGGACGACGAACGCGAGGCGCTGGCCAAGCCCGAGACCGCGCGTGCCTGAGCGCTGGCGCGCAGACCGCAGAGGAGCGACCCATGTCTTGCACTGTTGCCCGGTGTGGCCGCTATGTGTGGTGGCGGATCGCGGGGCTATGCCTGGCGCTGTCCGCCGGCCTGGCGCTGGCGCAGGAGCCGATCGCCCTTTCCGGCACACTGAAAAAGGCCAAGGAAACCGGCACGCTGACCATCGGCTACCGGGAATCTTCGCTGCCCTTCTCGTACCTGAACCAGATTCGCCGGCCGATCGGCTATTCGATCGATATCTGCTCGGCCATCGTTCAGGCCGCCGGTGCCGACGTCGGCCGCGACCTGACCATCAACTGGGTGCCGGTGACTTCCGAAAACCGCATCGAAGCGATGACGTCCGGCAAGATCGACCTCGAATGCGGCTCCACCACGCGCAATGCCGAGCGCCAGCAGCGCGTGTCGTTCTCACCGGTGATTTTCGTCGCAGGCACCAAGCTGCTGGTGCCGCACGGCTCGCCAATACGGACCTTCCAGGACCTCAAAGGCAAGACCGTCGTGGCAACAGCCGGCACGACCAATGCAGATGCCATCGAGCGGCTGTCCACACGCTTCAATCTTGGCGTGACCCTGATCCGCGCCCGTGACCATGCCGATGCCTTTGAAGTGCTGCGCCATGGCGGCGCGGACGCCTATGCGGGCGACGACGTACTGCTGTACGGCTTCCTCGCCAAATACGGGCTCGGCAAGAAATATGACGTGACGCGCGATTTCCTGTCCTACGACCCCTACGGCATTATGCTGCGCAAGAACGATCCGCAATTTGCCGCAGTCGTCGACAAGGCGGTTCGCGACCTGATGACCTCAGGCGAGCTTGAGCGCCTGTACAAGCAGTGGTTCGTCAACCGCCTGCCCACTGGCGAACGCCTGGGCATCCCGATGAGCGCCCAGCTCGAAGACATCATCCAGTCCACGCCTCAGCAGCCGGAATAGACGTCAACTGGCTAGCCCGGCCGTCCCCTGCCGGGCCAAATCGGTGGTGGCTCCAAATTCCTGTCGGTTAATTGCGCAATCGGGTAAAAAGAAACCCGCCGCGCGGACGGGTTTCGATGCTTGCAGCTTGCCGCAATCAGCGCTTGCGCGGCGGCGGCACGTCGGTGCAGGTGCCTTCGTAGATTTCCGCGGCCATGCCGATCGACTCGCCCAGGGTCGGGTGCGGGTGGATCGTCTTGCCGATATCCACTGCGTCCGCGCCCATCTCGATGGCCAGGCAGACTTCGCTGATCAGGTCGCCGGCATGCGTGCCGACGATGCCGCCGCCGATGATGCGATGGGTTTCCTCATCGAAGATCAGCTTGGTAAAGCCCTCGTCGCGGCCATTCGCAATGGCACGGCCCGAAGCAGCCCACGGGAACACGCCCTTGCTGTACTTGATGCCCTGCTCCTTGCACTGGTCCTCGGTCAGGCCGGCCCAGGCCACTTCCGGATCGGTGAAGGCGACCGACGGGATCTGCTTGGCATCAAAGTAAGCCTTCTCGCCGTGCGCAGCTTCCGCGGCCACGTGGGCCTCGTGCACGGCCTTGTGCGCGAGCATCGGCTGGCCGACCACGTCGCCGATCGCGAAGATGTTCGGCACATTGGTGCGCATCTGCGCGTCGACGTTGATAAAGCCGCGGTCGGTCACGGCCACGCCTGCCTTCTCGGCGCCGATGCGCTTGCCGTTGGGCGAACGGCCCACCGACACCAGCACCAGGTCGTAGCGCTGCGGCTCGGTCGGGGCCTGATCGCCTTCGAACTTCACGTAGATGCCGTCCGGCTTGGCTTCCACCGCGACGGTCTTGGTGTTCAGCATCACCTTGCCGAAACGGTCCTTGTTCTTCTTCTCCCAGACCTTGACCAGGTCGCGGTCGGCGCCGTTCATCAGGCCCGGCAGCATTTCGACGACGTCGATGTCCGCGCCCAGCGTGCTGTACACCGTCGCCATCTCCAGGCCAATGATGCCGCCGCCGATGACCAGCATCTTGTTCGGCACCTCAGGCAGTTCCAGCGCGCCGGTCGAATCGACGATGCGCGGATCTTCCGGGATGAACGGCAGCTTCACCGCCTGGCTGCCGGCGGCGATGATCGCCTTCTCGAAGCGGATCACGGTCTTCTTGCCCGTGGCCTGCTTGCCGTCGCCTTCGGTGGCGTCCACTTCCAGATGGTGCGGATCGAGGAAGGTGCCGATGCCACGCACCACCTGCACCTTGCGCGCCTTGGCCATGCCGGCCAGGCCGCCGGTGAGCTTGCCGACCACCTGGTTCTTGTAGTGGCGCAGGCCGTCCAGGTCGATCTTGGCTTCGCCGAACAGGATGCCGTGCGCGGCCAGCGCCTTGGCTTCGTCGATCACCGCGGCGTTGTGCAGCAATGCCTTGGACGGGATGCAGCCGACGTTCAGGCAGACGCCGCCGAGCGTGGCGTAGCGTTCCACCAGCACGGTATTCATGCCCAGGTCAGCCGAACGGAACGCTGCCGAGTAACCGCCGGGACCGGCGCCCAGCACCAGCACGTCGCACTGGATGTCGGCGCTGCCCGCGTGGCTGGCGGCCACTGGAGCCGGAGCCGGAGCGGCCGATGGCGCGGGGGCCGCAGCGGCGGGCGCAGGCGCCGGCGCCGGCGCAGCGGCGGCAGCGGCTTGCGCTTCCACCGTGCAGATCACCGCGCCCTGGCCGATCTTGTCGCCCACTTTCACGCGCACGTCGACCACCTTGCCGGCCGCCGACGACGGCACTTCCATGCTGGCCTTGTCCGACTCCAGCACGATCAGCGACTGTTCCTGCTCGACCGTATCGCCCGGCTTGACCAGGACCTCGATCACTTCCACCGCGTCGAAATCGCCGATATCCGGCACCTTGACTTCGATCACACTCATGTTTGCTCCTCTTTGCGCGCCGGGCCTGGTTGGCCTCAGGGCGCGCCGTCGTTGTTGGTTGCCGCTGCGCCGGGGGCGCCGGCCTCGTGCAGCCTTACGGTATGGACTTCAATCGGGCCTGCGGAACTCTTGTCGAACTCGATGCCGGCATCGACGCCGATGCGCGCGATGGCTGCTGCATCCAGTTCAGGCTTGTCGTAGACCGCATGCATGGCCCCGAGCGCGTAGTTGCGGCCTGAGCCAATGCCCCAGAAGCGGTCGAAGGAAAAGACCTCGCGATACGAATAGACGCCGAAAATCCCGGCCGGATTCGCGATCAGGCAGACGATCTGCGACGATTCGTACGGATCATCCTCGTCTTCCTTGGTGTTGATGAAGTACTCCGACTTCAGCTTCTCATGCACCTTCAGGAAGGTCCGGAACACGTCATCGCGCGAGCCGAGCCGGCATTCCTCGCCCATTCCCGCCAGCAAGGCGCGCATGACCGGGAAATGCGCCGTGGTGCCGGCCAGCGCGACAAAGCTGTCGGCGATCGGAAACACCTTCTGGTTGCGCTCGTAGGCGCGCGACAGGCGCGTGTCACCGAACGTGACCAGCGCATCGGCCGCGATCGCCACATCGGCACCCTTCCTGACGACGACACAGGTAGTCATGGCTCGCCTCGCTCGGCTGCAAGCGCCAGGGCCATGCCCGTCACGGACATGGCCGCGGCCGCTTTAGAGAAGGATGCGGCGGAAGTCCGCCAGCAGTTGGCCGAAGTACGTGTTGAAGCGGGCCGCCTCGGCGCCGTCGATGACGCGGTGATCCCACGACAGCGACAGCGGCAACGTCAGGCGCGGCGCGAACTGCTTGCCGTCCCAGACCGGCTTCATGTACGACTTGCACACGCCCATGATGGCCACTTCCGGCGCATTGATGATCGGCGTGAAGTACGTGCCGCCAATACCGCCCAGCGACGAGATCGAGAAGCAGCCGCCCTGCATCTGGTCGGGCTTAAGCTTGCCGTCGCGCGCCAGCTTGGCCAGTTCGCTCATTTCCTGGCTGATCTCGAGCACGCCCTTCTTGTCGGCGTCCTTGATCACCGGCACGACCAGGCCGTTCGGCGTATCGGCCGCGAAACCGATGTTGAAATACTTCTTCAGCACCAGATTGTCGCCGTCGAGCGAGGCGTTGAAGTTCGGGAACTTCTTCAGCGCCGCCACGGTGGCCTTGATCATGAACGCCAGCATCGTCACCTTGACGCCCGACTTCTCGTTTTCCTTGTTCAGCTGGACGCGGAAGGCTTCCAGGTCGGTGATGTCCGCTTCGTCATGGTTGGTGACATGCGGGATCATGACCCAGTTGCGGTGCAGGTTGGCACCCGAGATCTTCTTGATGCGCGACAGGGCCTTGCTTTCGATCTCGCCAAAACGCGTGAAATCGACCTTCGGCCACGGCAGCAGGCCGAGCTCCCCGCCACCGCCGCCAGCCGCGGCCTGCGCGGGCGCAGCAGCCTGGCCGGTCATCACGCCCTTGACGTAGCGTTGCACGTCTTCCTGGGTGATGCGGTTCTTCGGGCCGGTGCCCGGCACGCGGGAAACATCCACACCCAGTTCGCGCGCGAACTTGCGCACCGACGGCGACGCGTGCGCGGCCTTGCCGGTCACGCCGACCGGGGCAGCAGCAGGCGCTGCCGGGGCCGGGGCCGCGGCAACAGGCGCCGGGGCCGGAGCCTGGGCAGGCGCTGCGGCGGGAGCCGGCGCGGGTGCCGCGGCGGCCGGTGCCGGAGCGGCTGCGCCAGCGGCGCCTTCCAGCAGGATCAGCAGCGTGCCCTGGGCCACGTTGTCGCCGACCTTGACCTTGACTTCCTTGACCACGCCGCCTTGCGGGGACGGCACGTCCATGGTGGCCTTGTCCGATTCCAGCGTGACAACGGCGTCTTCGGCGTTGATGGTGTCGCCCGGCTTGACATGGACTTCGATCACGGGGACCGCGTCGTAGTCGCCGATATCGGGCACCTTGACTTCGATGGTGCCGCCCGCGGCGGGCGCGGCCGCAGCTGCCGGGGCAGCAGCCGGGGCCGGAGCAGGCGTCGCGGCCGGGGCCGGCGCGGGAGCCGGTGCAGCGGCGGCGGGAGCCGGGGCCGGCGCGGCGGCACCGGCGGCTTCCAGCATTACCAGCACGGAGCCTTCGGACACGTTGTCGCCGACCTTGATGCGGACTTCCTTGACCACGCCGGCTTGCGGCGAGGGCACGTCCATGGTGGCCTTGTCCGATTCCAGCGTGACCAGCGCGTCTTCCGCGTTGATGCTGTCGCCGGGTTTCACGTGCACTTCAATGACGGGAACGGCGTCATAGTCGCCGATGTCCGGCACCTTGATTTCAATCGCTTGACTCATTCAGTGTCTCCTGGGCAGGCCGGCACGCGCGCGCATCCGCAAGCGGCGAGATTACCCTCGCCGCCCGCATCTGTCACGCCGCTGTGCCGCAAGGCGCCTACGAAAATCTACGGGGCGCCCGCGGCACGGCGTTACCGTACTGCGGGGGTTAGTGCAGGAAGCCGGTCAGACCGACATCGGATTCGGCTTGTTGGGGTCGAGGTTGTACTTCTTGATCGCTTCAGCCACCTTGTCGCGGCTGATGGCGCCCTCGTCGGCCAGCGCCTTCAGCGCGGCCAGCGTGACCCAGTGGCGATCCACCTCGAAGAAGTGGCGCAGCTTTTCGCGGGTGTCCGAGCGGCCGAAGCCGTCGGTGCCCAGCACCACATAGCGGCGCGGCACGAACGGACGGATCTGTTCGGCAAACGCGCGCACGTAGTCGGTCGAGGCAATGACCGGGCCGCGGGCCGACTTGAGCTTCTGCGCAACGAACGACTCGCGCTGGGGCTCGGCCGGGTGCAGCAGGTTGTAGCGCTCGGCGGCGGCGCCTTCGCGGGCCAGCTCGGTGAAGCTCGGGCAGCTCCACAGGTCCGATTCGACGCCCCAGTCCTTCTTCAGCAGGTCGGCGGCGGCGATCACCTCGCGGAAGATCGTGCCCGAGCCCAGCAGCTGCACGCGCGGCGCGTTGCTGTTCTCGACGCCCTTGCGGAACTGGTACATGCCCTTGACGATGTCCTGCTCTACGCCAGCCGGCATTTCCGGATGCTCGTAGTTCTCGTTCATCACCGTCAGGTAGTAGTAGACGTCTTCCTGCTCGGCATACATGCGGCGCAGGCCGTCGTGCATGATGACCGCCAGTTCATACTGGAAGGTCGGGTCATACGAGATGCAGTTCGGGATCACCGCGTGGAACACGTGCGAGTGGCCGTCCTCGTGCTGCAGGCCTTCGCCGTTCAGCGTGGTGCGGCCAGCGGTGCCGCCCAGCAGGAAGCCGCGCGAACGCATGTCTGCAGCCGCCCAGCACAGGTCGCCGATACGCTGGATGCCGAACATCGAGTAGTAGATGTAGAACGGGATCATCTGCACGCCGTGCGTCGAGTACGACGTGGCGGCCGCGATCCAGTCGCACATGGCGCCGGCTTCGTTGATGCCTTCCTGCAGCACCTGGCCAGTCTGCGATTCCTTGTAGAACATCAGCTGGTCGTGGTCTTCCGGCACGTACTTCTGGCCTTGCTGGTTCCAGATGCCGATCTGGCGGAACAGGCCTTCCATGCCGAACGTGCGCGATTCGTCCGGGACGATGGGCACCACGTGCTTGCCGATCTGCTTATCTTTCAGCAGCGTGTTCAGGATCCGCACGAAGGCCATGGTGGTGGATACTTCGCGGCCTTCGCCGGTGGCCTTGAGCAGCGCGTCGAACGCGGACAGCTGCGGCACCTGCAGGGCTTCGGCCTTCTGGCGGCGTGCCGGCAGGTAGCCACCCAGGTTCATGCGCGCCTGGCGCATGTATTCCAGTTCCTTCGAACCTTCCTCGAAGGTCAGGTACGGCACTTCGGCGAGCTTGTCGTCGGGCACCGGGATGTTGAACTGGTCGCGGAACGTGCGGATCGCGTCCACCGGCATCTTCTTCTGCTGGTGGGCCACGTTCATGGCCTGGCCGGCATCGCCCATGCCATAGCCCTTGATGGTCTTGGCCAGGATCAGCGTGGGCTGGCCCTTGTGCTCGCTGGCGGCCTTGTAGGCAGCGTAGATCTTGTGCGGATCGTGGCCGCCGCGGTTCAGGCGCCAGATGTCGTCGTCGGACCAGTCGGCGACCATCGCCTTCAGTTCAGGCGTGTTGAAGAAGTGCTCGCGAACGTAGGCGCCGCCCTTGGACTTCATGGTCTGGTACTCGCCGTCCACGCAATCCATCATGCGCTTCATCAGCAGGCCCTTGGTGTCGCGCGCCAGCAGGGAATCCCACTTGCTGCCCCACACCACCTTGATCACGTTCCAGCCGGCACCGCGGAATTCCGATTCCAGTTCCTGGATGATCTTGCCGTTGCCGCGCACCGGGCCGTCCAGGCGCTGCAGGTTGCAGTTGATGACAAAGACCAGGTTGTCCAGCTTCTCGCGGCCGGCCATGCCGATCGCGCCCAGCGATTCCGGCTCGTCGGTCTCGCCGTCGCCCAGAAAGGCCCAGACCTTGCGGTCGCCGGCCTTGGCCAGGCCGCGGCTGTCCAGGTACTTCATGAAGCGGGCCTGGTAGATGGCCATGATCGGGCCCAGGCCCATCGATACCGTCGGGAACTGCCAGAAATCCGGCATCAGCCACGGGTGCGGGTAGGACGAGATGCCCTTGCCATCCACTTCCTGGCGGAAGTTGTCGAGCTGCTCAGGCGTCAGGCGGCCCAGCAGGAACGCGCGCGAGTAGACGCCCGGTGCCGAGTGGCCCTGCACGAAGACCAGGTCGCCGCCGCTCTGCTCCGACGGGGCACGCCAGAAGTGGTTGTAGCCGACGTCATACAGCGTCGCGGCCGAGGCGAACGACGAGATGTGGCCGCCGACGTTGGTGTGCTTGTTGGCGCGCAGCACCATCGCCATGGCGTTCCAGCGCGTGTACGAGCGGATGCGGTGCTCGATGTCCTGGTCGCCCGGGATGCGGGCCTGCTGCTCGACCGGAATCGTGTTGATGTACTGGGTTTCGGCGTGGAACGGCTGGGTAACGCCATTCACGCGTGCGTACTCGATCTGCTTGTCGATCAGGAACGCGGCGCGCTCCGGGCCTTCGGCACCCAGAACGCCCTGCAGGGCGTCCAGCCATTCATGGGTTTCCTGGGGATCGGCGTCGTTGGCGCTGGATGCGCCGAGAATCTGCTCGGGTACGGCGGACATGACTGTCTCCTGTGAATTCCTGCTCCGGAGCCCTCGCTTTTGGCATTTCGGGCCCCGGGGTGACGGGGTATCGGGGTATGACTTGCGGATGCGTCGCCGCAGCGCCTTGCATCGGAGCCGCCGCCGGGAGCCCTGTTCCGGACTCTCTCGCGCGGCAGGCGCATGGTTACCGCCCGCTTTTTGGTCGGACCGATTCTATGGAAGCAGAATGGCCAGCACAAGGGAAATTTTCAAATTGCGATATCGTTTTTTATAATGTGAAATATTGACGCGGCGCATCAAACCTCACACGGCCTGCGATCACCCGCACGGGTCAAGCGCGGCCGCGTCGCCAGCCTTGTCGGTGATTTCATTGGCGCTTTCCCCAAGCGACGCACCGCAATAATCCCGCTACACTGGCCGGTCAGCCGTCAATCCCTGTCATGCCGTTTTTCGATCGTTTCCTGTCCAGCCTGCGCGCAGCCATCCTCCCCCCCACCGCCTCCGATACGGGCAGGGCAGCCGGAGGCGACGGCGCGCACGCCGCGCCGCCGGCCAGCACGCTGGGCGCCATCGACACGATGGCACAGGTCGATGACGGCGGCATCGTGGCCGCCCCGCCGCGCGGCCTGTGGTGGCTGCGCTGGCGCAACCTGGTCGCCACGAGCTGGTTCATGTTCATCCCGCTGGTGGCTATCGTGCTGTTCAGCGCGGCGATGGGCGTCATCCTCTGGTCACTGCACGAGACCGAGCGCCAGCAGCAGCGCGACGCCCTGTACCGCGACGCCGCCTGGGCGCAGCAACGCGTGCGGCTGTCCCTGCTGAGCAACCAGGACCAGCTCGCCTCGCTGGCGCGCGACATTGCCGCGGCACAGCTCGAACAAGGTGCATACCGGACCGCCGCGCAGGAAATCCTGCGCGAGAACCCCGAGATCGTCTTTATCAACTGGCTCGACGCCACGCGCCGCGGGCGCTGGTCCCTGCCGTCGACGTCCGAGTTCGCGGGCAGGCTGCGCGAGAACCAGGACCAGCCGCTCGAACCCGAGGTGCTCGACACCTTCGACGCCGCGCGCGAGACCCAGCGCGTGGTCTATTCGCGCCCGCTCACCAACGACCGCGGCGACAGCTTCATGCTGATGGAAGTGCCGATCGTGCGGGACAACGAGTTCCTCGGCACGATCGGCGCGCTCTACTCCATCAACGGCATCCTCACGCACCTGCTGCCGCCGGAACTGACCGAGCGCTACCGCTTCTCGCTGATCGACAAGAACAACCAGACGCGCGCCAGCACGTCGCTGCGGCCGGTGCCCGGCAATGCGCTGTCGTACGAGGTGCTGCTCGACCCGCCCGGCCACTCGCTGTCGCTGCGCGCCGACGCCTACCCGCCGCCGTCCAACCTGCCCAACAACATGCTGCTGTGGCTGGTGGTCGGGCTGTCCTGCTTCCTGTTATGGAGCCTGTGGAGCATGTGGCGGCACACCAGCCGCCGCTCCGAAGCGCAGCGCGCGCTGCTGGCCGAGACCTCGTTCCGCCGCGCCATGGAAAACTCCATGCTCATCGGCCTGCGCGCGCTGGACCTGAACGGGCGCATCACCTACGTCAACCCGGCGTTCTGCCGCATGACCGGGTGGCAGGAGAACGACCTGGTCGGACGCCTGCCGCCCTTCCCGTACTGGCCGCCTAACGACCAGCCGGAGATGCAGAAGCAGATCGACCTGACGCTGCAAGGCAAGTCCCCCGCCGGCGGCTACGAGATGCGCGTGATGCGCCGCGATGGCAGCAGCTTCTTCTCGCGCATGTACGTGTCGCCGCTGGTGGACAGCCGCGGCCGCCACACGGGCTGGATGAGCTCGATGACGGACATCACCGAGCCCAAGCGGGCCCGCGAGGAACTGGCCGCCGCGCATGACCGCTTCACGACCGTGCTGGAAAGCCTGGACGCCGCGGTGTCGGTGCTCGCCACCGACAAGGCCGAACTGCTGTTCGCCAACCGCTACTACCGCCAGCTGTTCGGCTGGGAGGCCGATGGCCACCTGAAGCTGGCTGGCGATGACGTCGACAAGGACCAGGTCTCGAGCGACAACACCGACTACGTCGATGCGTACGCCGGCCTGCCCGCCTCGGAGCTGATGCCGTACGCCTCCGACGCGCGCGAAGTGTTCGTGCCCGACATGCAGAAGTGGTTCGAGGTGCGTCGCCGCTATATCCAGTGGGTGGATGGCCACCTGGCGCAGATGCAGATCGCCACCGACATCACCATGCGCAAGGCGGCCGAGGAAATGACGCGCCAGCACGAAGAGCGCCTGCAGTTCACCAGCCGCCTGACCACCATGGGCGAGATGGCGTCTTCGCTCGCGCATGAACTCAACCAGCCGCTGGCCGCTATCAACAACTACTGCATGGGCGCGGTGGCGCGGCTGCATTCGGGCCGCAGCACGCCCGAGGACCTGATCCCGGTACTGGAGAAGACCTCGGCGCAGGCGGTGCGGGCCGGCACCATCATCAGCCGTATCCGCGGCTTCGTGAAGCGCAGCCAGCCGCAGCGGCGCGAAGCCTCGCTGCACGACATCGTGGCCGACGCCGTGGGCCTGGCCGACCTGGAGGCGACGCGCCGGCGCGTGACCATCCTGACGCGCCTGCCCGCCCCGCCCATGATGATCTACGTGGATCCGGTGCTGATCGAACAGGTGCTGGTGAACCTGCTCAAGAACGCCGTGGAAGCCATGTCCGGCATGCCGGCACCCCGCGCCGGCGGCGTCGTGCGCCTGCACGCGCGCGTGGAGCCGGGCGAATTCGGCAACAACGTGCATATCGACGTGATCGACCAGGGCCCCGGCGTCGACGAAGCCACCAAGGAACGGCTGTTCGAGCCGTTCTTCAGCACCAAGTCCGATGGCATGGGCATGGGGCTGAACATCTGCCGCTCGATCATCGAATCCCACCAGGGCAGGCTGTGGGTCGAGAACAATGTCGACGGCATCGGCTGTACGTTTAAAATCATGCTGCCGCTGCAGCCGGCCATGGCCGACCAGTAACGACGCAAGGCGACGCGATATCGACGCGCACCCGATCACGGGACGCCCGGCACCCCTCGCCGGTGGGGTGCCGGATCTGTTACATAGCGCCGCGGACGGTTACACTGCTGCCGCAAATGAATGGTTGTCCCAGGAGACTTCATGACCGCAACGCCAAACCCTGCCCCTCACCGCGGCGAGACCGTCTTTATCGTCGACGACGATGAAGCGATGCGCGACTCGCTGACCTGGCTGCTGGAGGGCAATGGTTACCAGGTGCGCAGCTACAACAGCGCCGAACAGTTCCTGGCGGCCTATGACGCCAGCCAGGTTTCCTGCCTGATCCTCGACGTGCGCATGCCCGGCATGAGCGGCCCGGAACTGCAGGAACGCATGATTGCCGAAAACATCGACATTCCCATCGTCTTCATCACCGGCCACGGCGACGTGCCGATGGCGGTGTCGACGATGAAGCGCGGCGCCATCGACTTCATCGAAAAGCCGTTCGACGAATCGGAACTGCGCGCGCTGGTCGAGCGCATGCTGCAGAAGGCCCGCACGGACCACTCGGCCGCGCGCGAACAGCGTGCCGCCAAGGACCTGCTGGGCAAGCTGACCACGCGCGAGCAGCAGGTGCTGGAGCGCATCGTGGCCGGCCGCCTGAACAAGCAGATCGCCGACGACCTGGGCATTTCCATCAAGACAGTGGAGGCGCACCGCGCCAACATCATGGAAAAGCTCAACGTCAATACCGTTGCCGACCTGCTGCGCCTGGCGCTGTCGCGCAACAGCTGATCCGCAAGAAGCCCCGGCGCCTGCCGGGGCATGGCAAGGCACCCGTTCCCGCCCTCTCGCTCCCGGCCACGCCCGCGCCGTTTTAGTCGCGCAGGTATTCCTCATCCCGGAACGTCACCACCCATTGTGGCCGGTAGACCACAAAGACGGCGACCAGCATGCCGGTCAGGAACGCCTCGCCAAACGCCAGGATAACGATGGCCGCCAGCGTATCGGCGGCACTGAAAGGAAGCCCCGGGGCCATCCAGTGGCGCCAGGCAGTCTCCGCCGCGCCCGCGCCCATGGCCGCCAGGCCCGCGCAGAAATAGCCGTGACCGAGGATGAACACGAACGGATGGCGCGGCAGCGTGCGGCGCATGAGCCCCTGCAACGCAGCCGAGATCAGCGCCGGCAACAGCGCCAGCCAGACATAGCGCATCCATAGGGACGGCCAGTCGAACAAGGCCCAGCTGTGACCTGCCAGGTATTCGAGGCCGAGCATCGAGACGACGTCGACCACGAACAGCGATACCAGCGCCAGCGGCAGCCCGAACAGTGTCACCATCAGCGTCGCGCCGAGGAGCTGGACCACCAGGCCGCCTACCAGCGTGGCGCGGACCGTCCACAACAGGGCCACGAACACGATGGCGCCCAGCCAGGCATGCTGCAGGGAACTGCGCCGCAACAGGTGCCAGGGACGACGGCTCAACGCCCACGCCAATCCGGCGACGGCCACGAAGATAAGCAGCGGATCGGACAGCAGGGATGGGAGCGCGGTATGCATGCATCGATGCTACCAGCGCCGCCGCGTGCCCCGGCTTGCCAGCCGTCAAATATCCAGGGGGGCCATCGCGGGCGCGGAAGGGCTCTCCGCGACCCCGTATAATTCGCCTTTGAGCTCTGCCGGCCGGGCGCCGCCCCGCGACGGCGCCTTCACTCCGGCCACAAACCCGCCCTCTCCCCATGTCTGCACAACTGATCGACGGCAACGCGCTTGCCAAACAAATCCGTTCCGAAGCCGCCGTCCGCGCCGGCCGCCTGACCGAACGCGGCCACCAGCCCGGCCTGGCCGTGGTCCTGGTCGGCGAGGACCCGGCCAGCCAGGTCTATGTGCGCAACAAGGTCAAGGCCTGTGAGGACAACGGCTTTTACTCGTCGCTGGACCGCTATCCGGCCGACCTGTCCGAAGCCGACCTGCTGTCGCGTATCGACGCACTGAACAAAGATCCGAAGATCCACGGCATCCTGGTCCAGCTGCCGCTGCCCAAGCACATCGACAGCCACAAGGTGCTCGAGGCGATCGCCCCGGAAAAGGACGTCGACGGCTTCCACGTGGCCAATGCCGGCGCGCTGATGACCGGCGCCCCGCTGTTCCGCCCGTGCACGCCGTATGGCTGCATGAAGATGCTGGAATCGATCAACTACCCGCTGCGCGGCGCGCGGGCGGTGGTCGTCGGCGCCTCGAACATCGTCGGCAAGCCGATGGCCATGCTGCTGCTGCAGGCCGGCGCCACGGTCACGATCTGCAACAGCAAGACGCTCGATATCGGCGCCCATACGCGTGAGGCCGACGTGATCGTCGCCGCAGTGGGCAGGCGCAACCTGATCACCGCCGACATGGTCAAGCCCGGCGCGGTCGTGATCGACGTGGGCATGAACCGCGACGACAACGGCAAGCTGTGCGGCGACGTGGATTTCGCCGGCGTGCGCGAAGTGGCCGGCTATATCACGCCGGTACCAGGCGGCGTCGGCCCGATGACCATCACCATGCTGCTGATCAACACGCTGGAAGCCGCCGAGCGCGCCGCCGGCTAAGCTGGCCCTGTTGTTGCGGCAGGCGCCGCAACAACACTGGAAATGCCGCGGGGCTGCCCCCATCTCCAAGCCATTGCCTCTTCAGGCCAGACAAACGAGAACCGCCATGGACCAAGCCATCAACAATCCACTGCTGGACTTCACCGACCTGCCGCGCTTCTCCGAGATCCGCCCCGAGCACATCAGCCCGGCGCTCGATGTGCTGCTCGAGCGTGCGCAGGAAGCCGTGGCGCGCGCTGAAGACCCGTCCACGCCGTCCGATTGGGCGAACGCCGTGGAAGCCCTGGAAGCCGTCACCGAGCCGCTGGGCCGCGCCTGGGGCGTGGTCGGTCATCTGAGCGCCGTCGCGGATACACCGGAACTGCGCAAGGCGCACGCCGAAAACCTGCCGCGCATGACGGAGTTCTGGTCGTCGCTCGGACAGAGCCTGGCTCTCTATGAAAAATACAAGGCGCTCGCGGCCAGCCCGGAGTTTGGAGGCATGAGCGCCGCCCGCCATCAGCTCATCGAGAACGAGCTGCGCGGCTTCCGTCTGGGCGGCGCCGAACTGCCCGAGGACCAGAAGCCCCGCTTTGCCGAGATCCAGGAACAGCAGGCGCAGTTGTCGAAGGCATTCTCCGACCACGTGCTGGACGCCACCAACGCTTACGCACTGTTCATCGAAGACCCGGCGCGACTGGCTGGCCTGCCCGAAGACGCGCAGGAAGCTGCCCGCCACGCGGCGGAGAAGGATGGCAAGCCCGGCTGGAAATTCACGCTGCACTTCCCGTCCTATTTCCCCGTACTGCAGTACGCGGACGATCGCGCGCTGCGCCAGACCCTGTACGAAGCCAACGTGACGCGTGCCTCGGAACATGGCGCCCAATATGGCAGCGGCCAGGCCGACTGGGACAACACGGCCAATATGCGCGAACAGCTTGCGCTGCGCCGCGAAGAAGCCCAAATGCTCGGCTACCAGTGCTACGGCGAAGTGTCGCTGGTGCCGAAGATGGCCGAATCGCCGGCCGAGGTGCTCAAGTTCCTGGACGAACTCGCGGTCAAGGCGCGCCCGTATGCCGAGCAGGACTGGACCGAACTCAAGGCCTTCGCCGCCGAACTGGGACTGACCGAACTGGCGCCGTGGGACGTGGCCTACGCCTCGGAAAAACTGCGCCAGCAGCGCTATGCGTTCTCGGAACACGAGGTGAAGCAATACTTCCCCGAGCCCAAGGTGCTGCAAGGCCTGTTCGGCGCTGTCGAGCGGCTGTTCTCGGTCAAGATCCAGCCCGATACGTCGCAGACCTGGCACAAGGACGTGCGCTTCTTCCGCGTCAGCGCGGCCGACGGCACGCTGCTGGCCCAGTTCTACATCGACCTCTACGCGCGCGAAGGCAAGCGCGGCGGCGCCTGGATGGACGATGCGCGCGGCCGCAAGGTGCTGGCCAACGGCAAGGTGCAGACGCCAGTGGCCTACCTCACGTGCAATTTCTCGGCACCGGTTGGCGACAAGCCGGCACAGTTCACGCACGACGAAGTCATCACGCTGTTCCATGAGTTCGGTCACGGCCTGCACCACATGCTGACGCAGGTGGGCGAGCTTGGTGTATCCGGCATCAATGGCGTGGAATGGGACGCGGTGGAGCTGCCGTCCCAGTTCATGGAGAACTTCTGCTGGGAATACGAGGTGCTGACCGGCATGACCCAGCACGTCGACACCGGCGAGCCGCTGCCGCGCGCGCTGTTCGACCGCATGCTGGCGGCGAAGAATTTCCAGAACGGCATGATGACGCTGCGACAGATCGTGTTCTCGTCGTTCGACATGCACCTGCACACCGACTTCGATCCGCTGGGCGCGAAGACCGTGCTGGACCTGTCGCGCGAGATTAACGACCGCGTGCACGTGGTGCCGCAGTACCCGCTGTCGCGCTGGCCCAATACCTTCAGCCACATCTTCGCCGGCGGCTATGCGGCGGGCTACTACAGCTACAAGTGGGCCGAAGTGCTGTCGGCCGACGTGTACGCCGCCTTCGAAGAGGCCGCGCAGCTTTCGGGCACCGTGCTTGACAGCGAAACCGGCGCGCGCTACCAGCGCGAGATCCTGTCGGTCGGCGGCAGCCGCCCCGCCATGGATTCCTTCGTCGCGTTCCGCGGCCGCGCGCCGCAGATCGATGCGCTGCTGCGCCACGGAGGCATGGCAGCATGAGCGCGGCGCTGCCCACCGCCGGCCCGCTGCGTATCGCAAGCTGGAACGTCAACTCGCTGAAGGTCCGGCTGCCTCAGGTACTGCAATGGCTGGCCGAGCAGGAGCAGGCCGGCGCGCCGATCGACGCGCTGTGCCTGCAGGAACTGAAGCTGCCGGACGACAAGTATCCGCTCGCGGAACTCGAGAATGCCGGCTTCCACAGCGTCTACACGGGCCAGAAGACTTACAACGGCGTTGCCATCCTCGCGCGCGATGCCAGCATGCCGGGCGCGACCGATGTGGTGCGCAATATCCCGGGTTTTGAAGATGCGCAGCAGCGCGTCGTGGCCGCCACGTACGGCGACGTCCGGTTGGTCTGCGCCTATTTCCCGAACGGGCAGGCGCCGGACTCGGACAAGTTCGCCTACAAGCTGAAGTGGCTCGACGCCATGACGGCATGGCTGCGCGAGGAGCTGGTCAAGTATCCGCGGCTCGCGCTGCTCGGCGACTTCAATATCGCCCCGGAAGACCGCGACGTGCACGACCCCGCGAAGTGGGAGGGCCAGAACCTGGTCTCGCCGCCGGAGCGCGCGGCTTTTGCCGCGCTGGTCGAACTGGGCCTGGCCGACGCCTTCCGCAAGTTCGAACAGCCCGAGAAGACCTTCTCCTGGTGGGATTACCGCATGTTCGCGTTCCGGCGCAACGCCGGCCTGCGCATCGACCATATCCTGCTGTCACCGGCCCTGGTCGACCATTGCTCCGGCTGCGTGATCGACCGCGTCCCGCGCACCTGGGAGCAGCCGTCCGACCACACGCCGGTCGTCGCCACGCTCCACTGCCGCTGACGCGCGCACCACGCGCACGCAAGTCCGGGCAAGCCCGGCTCGCAGCGCGTAGCGGGGGCGGCTACACTGCCGCCATGCCCTTGGCCCGCCCCCGCCATCATTCCCTTTTCAAGTTGCCACGGCCGACCCGCAACTCCGCACCGGCCGGCGTGCTCACGGCTCGGCACGGCGCCGTCGCCACCCAGTACACCCGCCCCGACCGATGACTGCCTCCGCAACCAGCCCCTTCCAGCGGCTGCAGCGCCTGCTGCCCTGGACCCAACGCGTGTCCCGCACCACCCTGCGCGCGGACGTGGTCGCGGGACTGCTCGGCGCCGTGCTGGTGTTGCCGCAGGGCGTGGCCTTTGCCACGCTGGCGGGGCTGCCGCCCGAGTACGGCATCTATACCGCGGTAGTGCCGTGCATCATCGCCGCGCTGTTCGGATCGAGCTGGCACGTGATGTCCGGTCCGACCAACGCCAACTCGCTGGCACTGTTCGCCATGCTGAGTCCCGTGGCGTTCGCCGGCAGCCCCGCTTATATCGGCCTGGCGCTGTCGGTCACGATCCTGGTCGGACTGATGCAGTTCGCGGTCGGCACGTTGCGCCTGGGCACGCTGGCCAACTTCATCTCGCCGTCCGTGCTGCTCGGCTTCACGTGCGGCGCGGCCACGCTGATCGGCCTCTATGCGCTCAAGGACCTGTTTGGCCTGGCCGTGCCCACCGGCACCAGCGCATTTGGCGTGCTGCGCTTCCTGTTTGACAACGTGGACGCCATCAACTGGGGCGCGGCCACCGTGGGCGCCGTCACGCTTGGCGCGACGCTGCTATGCAAGCGGCTCGGCAAGCGGCTGCCCTTCATGCTGCTGGGCCTGATGGCCGGCTATGGCGTGGCCTGGCTGCTGAACCGGACCGGCTGGGGCAGTGGACACCATGTCAATGTGGTGGGATCGATCCCGTCGGCGATCCCAAGCTTCCATGTGCCGGACATTTCCTGGCGCAGCGTGCCGGACCTGCTTGGCATTGCCTCGGCGCTGACGATCGTCGCGCTGGGCCAGTCCATCTCGATTGCCAAGGCGGTGGCCCTGCGTTCCGGCCAGCATATCGACGCGAACCGCGAGTTCATCGGGCAGGGACTCTCGAATATCGCGGGCGGCCTGTTCTCCGGCTATATCTCGTGCGGATCGCTCAACCGTTCGGTGCCCAATTTCGAAGCCGGTGCGAAGACGCCGCTGGCGAGCGTGTTCTCCGCCTTGTGGCTGGTGGCACTGGTGGCAGTCAGCGCGCCGTTGCTGGCGCAGATTCCGCTGGCCGCGATCGCGGCCATGCTGCTGCTCGTGGCGTGGGGGCTGTTCGACTTTGCACGCCTGCGCCGCATCGCCGCGCTGAGCCGCACCGAGTTCGCCATCGCGGTAGGCACCTTCGCCGCCACGCTGGTGATCCGCCTGGAGATGGCGGTGCTGCTCGGCACCATTCTTTCGCTGGTCGCCTACCTGTATCGCACGTCACGGCCGGCAGTGCGCAGCCTGGTGCCCAATGCCGACGACCCGGGCCGCCGTTTCACACCGCTGGACGAGCTGCAGCGGCCGCAGCCGGAATGCCCGCAGCTCAAGCTGCTGCGCATGGAAGGCGCCATCTATTTCGGTGCGGTGCAGTACGTGACCGATCGGCTGCACTGGCTGCGCACGGTCAACGCCAGCCAGACGCATCTGCTGGCCATGACCAAGAGCATGAACTTCATCGATCTCGCTGGCGCAGAGATGTGGGAAGCGGAACTGGCGGAGCGGCGCGCCGCTGGTGGCGACCTGTACTTCCACCGCCCACGCACGCAGGTGCTGCAGACCTGGGAACAAACGGGGTTCACCGCCAAGCTGGGAACGGATCACGTCTTCCTGACCAAGCGACAGGCGCTGCACACCATCATCGCGGAACTTTCCCCCGACGTCTGCGCGCAGTGCCAGGTGCGGATCTTCGAGGAATGCGCGCAGCGCCCCGGCGCGCCAACGCACGCGGAAGCGCTGTGACGGCAGCGTCAAAATGACAAGTCGATGAATTGAGGCGGGAAGGTAAGGCTTGGGGTCAGGCGGATTGGCAGCGGCGGAGGATCGCGCTACCGGAATGAGGCTGATGCGGGATGGGCGCCCGCGGCTTGCCTGTGGCTGGCCGGGGCATCCATCCGGATCAGACCGGCGCCACGTGCGCGCGCTTGACAACGACCGGCTGCGGGACGCCCTGCTCGATCAGGACCACCGCTGCACGCTCGATCGTGTCGCGGCCAGCGCGGAAGGCTTCCTCCAGCGACAGGACCTGGTCCGCGCTGAATCCTTCCCACAGTGCTTCGCGTGTCACGACGCACGTTACCTTTTCGCCATTGACGATCGCGTGGAACAACAAGCCTTCGTTATTGATGTCGTAGCGCTCTTGCTCTTGGAACTTGATTTCCATCGGTGCAGCCCTCCATATGCAAGTGGAGAAACATCCTAACATGGCCGGAGCGATATCGTACGCGCCGACCTTCGCTGATCCACTCAATCCAGTGACCTCCGAACCGGTGCACCGGTTCCCTCCGTCCATGGAGCGATGCCGACGCCGCAAGCGGCTTCGCTTGCTCGCACCAGAACTTCCCTGATGCACGCAGGTGTTTGACAAATTCGGAAATCATGTTAAAATCTTTTTCTTCGTTGGGGCGTTAGCTCAGTTGGTAGAGCAGCGGACTCTTAATCCGTAGGTCGAGTGTTCGAGTCACTCACGCCCCACCAGCGAATACAAGGCAAAAGGCCGGAAGCATCTGCTTCCGGCCTTTTGTTTTTGGGCGCGCGCTTTTGAAGCCACGCTTAGGCGCCCGCCGTAGCGCGCGCCGCGGCCCGCTCAGGTGCCGCTGTCGCGGGCGCGCTCGAACAGCGTCCGCGCGAGCACGCGATGCTGCGACAGCACGACCGGCAAATCGGTCGTCAGCAATTCGCCATCCCGAACCACCTCGCGCCCGTTGATGACGCTGCTCGCCACATTGGTCGGCGTGCAGAACACCAGCGCGGCAACCGGGTCATGCCCACCCCCGGCAAAGCCGACAGTCGACATGTCAAAGGCCACGAAGTCGGCCGACATGCCCGGCGCCAAAGCACCGATGTCATCGCGATTGAGCACGCGCGCACCGCCAAGCGTGGCAATCTCCAGGGCCTCGCGCGCACTCATGGCCGCGGGACCAAACCCGACGCGCTGCAGCAGCATGGCCTGGCGCGTCTCGCCGAGCATATGGGCGCCATCGTTCGAGGCACTGCCGTCCACGCCCAGGCCGACCTTGACGCCGGCATCGCGCATCGCGCGCACAGGCGCGATGCCTGATGCCAGCCGCATGTTGGAGCACGGGCAATGCGCGACACCCGTACCGGTGCGCGCGAACAGCGCAATCCCCTCGTCGTCGAGCTTCACGCAGTGGGCATGCCAGACATCGTGACCGACCCAGCCGAGATCCTCGGCGTACTGCGCGGGCGTCAACCCGAACTTCTCGCGCGAATAGGCAATGTCATTGTCGTTCTCGGCCAGGTGCGTGTGCAGCGACACGCCGTAGTGGCGGGCCATGACCGCGGATTCGCGCATGAGGTCGCGCGACACCGAAAACGGCGAGCACGGTGCCAGCACCATGCGCAGCATCGCGTGACGCGAACCGTCGTGGTACTGCTCGACCAGGCGCTGGCTGTCGCGCAGGATGGCAGCCTCGTCTTCCACCACGACATCCGGCGGCAGGCCGCCCTTGCTGCGGCCGACGCTCATCGAGCCGCGCGCTGCGTGGAAACGCATGCCCATCTCCTGCGCGGCGGCAATGGAATCATCGAGGCGCGATCCGTTCGGATAGAGGTAGAGGTGATCGCTCGTGGTTGTGCAGCCCGACAGCATCAGCTCGGCCATCGCGGTCTTGGTCGAGACGCGGATCATCTCCGGCGTCAGGTGCGACCACAGCATGTAGAGGTTGGTCAGCCAGGAAAACAGTTCGGCATCCTGCGCCGCGGGCACGGCACGGGTCAGGCTCTGGTACATGTGATGGTGCGTATTGACCAGGCCGGGAACCACCACGCGGCCGCGCATATCGATGACCTGCGCGGTGCCGTCGTCGACCATGCGGCGATACTGCGGCGGCAAGTCCGCCGTGGCACCAACCCACTGCACGGCGGGGCCGTCGGCCACCAGCGCGCCATCGGGGATTTCTCGCCGTTGCGCGTCCATGGTGACGAGCACATCGGCATTCAGGGCAATCAGGGTCATGGCGGCAGGCGTCTGGCAGGTGGATATGGCGCGAGTCTAAAACCCGTGCCGCCGAACCGAAAGCGCAGAATTCCGCTAATCCTGTCCACAAAATGTGGACACCCAGACCGCAACGTACGGACGCGCTAGCGCACCTGGGCGAACAGCGCCGCCAGCGTCGTGCCGATACTCCCCGCCATCAGCTCGGCCGCCGGGCTCGGTACGCCGTGCGCGCGACCGACCAGCGCCAGTGTCTGGCGCCGCAGGTAACGGTCTCGCAGCGGCACCAGCACCAGCGCACCGCGGGCTCGCTCCTCCATGATGTCCAGCGGGTTGAGCAAGGCAATGCCGCTGCCGAGCATGACCAGGCGCTGGATCAGCGCCATCGAGGTCGACTCGGCCGCCGGCGACACGTCGATGGCATTGCGCGCGAAGGCATCGTCAAGAATGGCGCGGATGGAGAGGGATGGCGCCGGCAGCACCAGGGGATAGCCGACGCATTCGCTGAGCAGCACGGACGGCTGTGCAGCCAGCGCATGGCCTGGCGGCACCACGGCACCGATCTGCCAGTCGCTCGTCGCCAGCACGCGCAAGGTTGGCGCGGCGGGCAGGTCGTAGCCGAGGCCAAGGTCGGCGTCGCCCTGCTCCACCGCCATGACGATCTCGGCGACAGGCAAGTCCACGACGCGCACCACGATGCCTGGGTACCGCTGGCGGAATTCATGCGCCAGCGACGGCAGCAGTGACCCGGCCAGTCCCGCGGTGGCCGCCACCGTTACCTCGCCGCGCCGCGCACCCTTGAAGTCCTCGATCCGCTCGCGCAGCGCTTCGTGCTCGCGCAATGTCTGCCGGACGTGGGCGAGAACCATCTCTCCAAGCGGCGTGAGGCGCAGACGGCGGTTGATACGCTCGAAGACTGGCGCCCCCAAGTCGGCTTCCAGGTCGAGGATCTGCCGGTTGATCGCCGTGGGCGCCACGTGCAGGTGCTCCGCCGCCTTGCGGATCGAGCCGCGACGTACGACCTCGTCTAGATATCGCAGAATCCGGGCATGCATGGCGGTGGTATGGGTCATCGCGCAAGGGCATGGCCCATGCGCATCAGGAAGCTCGGCATTGTAGCGGCGAGTGCCGGAAAAGAAAGTTCAACATCCCTATTGCGTCTTACTAGATACCTTGCTACAATCTTTTTCTTCGTTGGGGCGTTAGCTCAGTTGGTAGAGCAGCGGACTCTTAATCCGTAGGTCGAGTGTTCGAGTCACTCACGCCCCACCAGCGAATTCCCAAAAAGGTCAACCGCACGGTTGGCCTTTTTGCTTTGGGGCGCGTCCCTCCATACCCGAATTCCTTCACGGCGACACGGCAGCCTGCGTCATTTCTTGATACGCGGGTTCTTCCCGATATCCCTTTCCGCCCTTTCCCTGTTGAATTGCGCACGGCGCACAACACGGAACGTAGTTCCGTATCGCGGAACCAAAAATCTTTCGCGACGTTGTTTGGCTGGCTTCGCACAACGAGCCCCGCCCGCCAAGCCAGGACCGGGGAATTCACCGACAAGCGCAGGCGATACATAATCGCCCCGAAGAACGCCCCAGATGCCCGGCCCGGCACCAATCAGTGAATGAAGAACGGAGGCACTCCTTGAAAGCAGTTCTCAAAGCAGGCGCAGCAGCCTGCATCGCGGCCATCGGCCTGTTCCATAGCGGCGCGCAGGCGCAAAGCTACCCCACCAAGCCGATCCGCCTGATCGTGCCGTTCGCGGCAGGCGGCACCACCGACATCGTGGCCCGCGCCGTTTCGGACGCGCTCGGCCGCGAATTGGGCCAGCCCGTCGTGGTGGAAAACCGCGGCGGCGGCGGCGGCGCCATTGGCGCCGATGCGCTGGCCAAGTCCACGCCGGACGGCTATACGCTGGGCATCGCCACCGTCAGCACGATGGCCACCAACCCGGCCACCAATGCCCGCAACCCGTATGACCCGATCAAGGATTTCGCGCCGATCACCAACCTGGTGAACGTGCCGAACGTGCTGACGGTCAACCCGAAGGTCCCGGCCAAGTCGCTGAAGGAATTCATCGCGCTGCTGAAGTCCAACCCGGGCAAGTACAGCTACGCGTCGGCCGGCAAGGGCAGCATTTCGCACCTGGATGGCGAGCTGTTCAAGGACATCACCAAGACCGACATGGTCCATATCCCGTACCGTGGATCGGGTCCGGCGCTGAATGACACGCTGGCCGGCCAGGTCAATGCCCAGTTCGACAACTTGCCGTCCTCGATGCCGTTCATCCAGGCTGGCAAGCTGCGCGCGCTGGCCGTGGCCGCGCCCAAGCGCGTGGAGGGCCTGCCCGACGTGCCGACCTTCGCCGAAGCCGGCATGAAGGACATGAACAACATGGCATGGTATGGCCTGGTCGCTCCGGCCAACACGCCGGCCGCCATCGTCACGCGCGTGCACGACGCCGCCGTCAAGGCGCTGCAGGACCCGGCCGTCAAGCGCCGCCTGGCGGACAGCGGCGCGTACACCGACGGCAATACGTCGGCCCAGTACGCTGCCCAGATCAAGCGCGAACTGGACCTGCGCAAGAAGATCGCCCACGACCAGAACATCACGCTCGAATAAGGGTTATCCTGACCCAGCAAGAAGCCGGCTGCGAACCAGCCGGCTTTTTTGCGCCTTGTTACGCACAATTTCCCGTTATCGAGGACATGCAATGGTTATTCTGGGTCAAGCTTGACCCTGCACAGGACGGGGCTGGCCAAGAAGGCGTTCAATACCTTTAGAAGAAAGTTTCACTTTGCGGACCAGCGCCGACTCGGTACATTGCCGGGAAGGATCCGCTAAACTCGGCCCCAACCGGATCGCGCAGGCGCTGCGCGACCGCCACTCGCGAGGATGAAGATGCTCAAGAAAACCGTTCCGACCCTGATCGTTGCCGCGCTTGCTACCCTGGGTGCAACCCAGCTCGCGTATGCGCAGAAGAACTACACGGACGGCGGCGACATACACAGTGGCAGCCACACCAAGAAGAAGGCGAACCCGAACCAGAGCGCGGCCAAGTCGGGCAAGTTCGACCCGTACACGGACGGCGCCAAGCAATCGACGCAATCCGACCTGGCTGGCAAGAAGGTCGACCCGAATACCGATGGGGCCAAGTCGGGCAAGTTCGATCCGTACACGGATGGGGCGAAAGCCGGCAAGTACGACCCGTACACCGATGGTGCCAAGGCGCCCGCGGCAAAGTCGCAATAAGTTCGCATCGCCGGCTCCGGAGCCGGCCGCAAACAGAAACAGCCCGCGTATGCGGGCTGTTTGCTTTGGAATACTGGCCTTCAGGCGGCCATCGCCTCCTGCTTTGCGGATTCGCGCATGGTGCGCTGGTCGCGGTAGCGCACGTGCCAGGACAATGCCTCCTCCAGCAAGTGCGGCGTTTGGCCGCCAAGTCGGCTGGCGCGCCGGAAGTAGTCGTTCAGCACGTCGCGATAGATGGGATCCGCGCAGTTGTCGATCACCTGCCGCGCGCGTTCGCGCGGCGCCAGGCCACGCAGGTCGGCCAGGCCGTGCTCGGTCACGATGATGTCGACATCGTGCTCGGTATGGTCGACGTGCGACACCATCGGCACGATGCTGGAAATATCGCCTCCCTTTGCCACCGACTTGGTGACGAACACCGACAAATGCGCATTGCGCGCGAAATCGCCGGAGCCGCCGATGCCATTCATCATGTGCGTGCCACCAACGTGCGTCGAATTGACGTTGCCGTAGATGTCGCACTCGAGCGCCGTGTTGATGGTGATGAGCCCCAGCCGGCGCAGGATTTCCGGATGGTTGCTGATCTCCTGAGGCCGCAGCACCAGGCGCGACCGATACCGTTCCACGTTCGCAAGGAAATGCTGGTAGACCGGCTTCGACAGCGTCACCGACGATGCCGAAGCGAAGGTGAGCCGGCCCGAGTCGAGCAATTCGATCGTGCTGTCCTGCAGCACCTCGGAGTACATCTTGAGATCGTGGAACGGTGAATCGATCAGCCCATGCAGCACGGCGTTCGAAATCGTGCCGATGCCGGCCTGCAGCGGCTGCAGCGACGGCGACAGGCGCCCCATGCGCACCTCGCGCCCGAGGAATTCGCTCAGGTGGCCGGCGATCTGGCGCGTGCCTTCGTCGGGTGGCAGCGCGCTGGACGGGCTGTCGTCCTTGCCGGTGATGACGATCGCCGCAATCTTCTCGGGATCGATCGGGATATACGGCACGCCGATGCGCTGCTCGGCGGAAATCAGTGGGATCGGCTGCCGGTACGGGCGCTGCACCGGGAAATAGATGTCGTGGAGGCCTTCGAGCTCCAGCGGCATGTTCAGGTTGATCTCGACGATCACCTTGCGCGCGAGCATCGCGAAGCTCGCCGAGTTGCCGACCGAGGTACTCGGCACGATACCGCCCTGCTCCGTAATCGCGACGGCTTCCACCACGGCCACGTCGACGGGAGCGATCTGGCCCGAGCGCAGTTGCTCGACCGTCTCGGACAGATGCTGGTCGATGAACATGACTTCGCCCGCGTTGATCTTGCGGCGCAGCGTCTCATCGGACTGGAACGGCAGGCGACGTGCGATCACGTCGGCCTGTGCCAGCACCTTGTCGATGTCGTTGCCGAGCGACGCGCCGGTCATCAGCGTGATGCGCAGCGGCTCGGTGGCGGCGCGGCGCGCCAGGGCGAATGGCACTTCCTTGCAGTCGCCTGCACGGGTGAAACCGCTCATGCCCACCGTCATGCCATCGCGGATGAGTTCGGCTGCCGTATCGGCCGAGACCACCTTGTCCAGCAGCCTTGGCAGGCGAATGCGTTCCTTGTACATCTTCATCTCCGGTTGCCGGGCGGATCCGGTCCGTCCGTGCACCGCCTGTGCTCGTGGCACAGGGGTTGGAAAAGCAGTGTAGCCATGCCAATACATTCCCACCTCGATTTAAATTCATGAAAACCATTCAATTTTTTCATAGATTCGCCAAACGGAGGCGCGGCGTCTCATGCCCCTTTGCGAACCTGCCCGGAAAATGGAGCAACACCCGGCATAACAGGACAAACCCTATAGGACATACAAAAGACATTCGGTTCTGTTAGTGTCTGCGGCATCAGGAAAGACCGCCCCGAAATGACCCTGATTTCGAGGCGCGGCGCCTGTGCCGCCCGGGCCGGCCAAGCTCCGGCCCAAGAGCGTTGTAATGTCGGCGACAGACATCGGGAGACGCCAACTCATGCATACCAAACCACTCGAACCCAACGAGCCGGTGGTCCTTGCCCTGGTAGACGCGGTCATGGCCTGGCAAGGTGCTTTGGAACAGACCCTTTCGGCCTCGGGCCTTAACTACGGCAAATGGGTCCTGCTGCGGGCAATCTGGCAGAACGCGTTCGTGCGTCATGAACCGCTTGCCGGCGCCATGCTGATCGATGTCGCGTCCAGCGAACGCATGCTGGGCGAATTGCATGACGACGGCTGGGTGGAATACTCGGGCACCGGCGCGCCGCGCATCCCCGCAGCGGCGGAGGCGCGAGTCGAACGCGCGTGGGGAGCGGTAAAAGCCCTGCACTCGGTGTCGGTATCGCCCTTCAATTCGCATGAACGCGTGGCGCTGGGCACGCTGTTGCAGCGCATGAAGCTCACCCTGAGCGACCATTCCGCCCGCCGCAGCCGCGGCACGGCTGCCGACCCCATCACGCCGCCCTCTGCGGCCGTTCGCGCGACAGCGGTCAACGCCCCCGCCATGCAGTCTGTTTCCGCATGATCCACTGCCACTGAAGGCAGTGGAGGCCACCTGAAGGCGCCATCCGGCGCCAGTCGGTGCCATGATCGCGGGCGAACACGCCTCCGCAGACTTTTCCCTCGCACCGTGCAGTTTTTTCCTAAAGTATGAGCATGCACCGGCACATGCACCGCTTGCGTCCAGACGCGCGGCATCGGCCGCCCGCGCCTGATACCGCAAGGAGGCACCATGCCGCAGGAGAACGAAGAAAAAGTCGCACACCTGCAGGAAGAAATGCTGGCGTTCGCGCGGGAACGGTTGCCCGCGGCGGGGTTCGAGCTGCTCGAACCGATTCTGCGGCATTACTACGACCAGACCGATTCCGATGACCTGATCCATCGGGAAGTTGCCGACATGTATGGCGCCGTGATGGCGCATTGGCAAACCGCGCAGAAGTTCGTCCCGGGTACTGCGCGTATCCGCGTGTACAACCCCAACCTCGAAGAGCATGGCTGGCACTCGGACCACACCGTGGTCGAGATCGTCAACGACGACATGCCGTTCCTCGTCGACTCCGTGACCATGGAGATCAACCGATTGGGGCTGGTGCTGCACTCCGCGATTCACCCGGTGTTCCGCGTATGGCGCGGCGCCAAAGGCGGCATTGAGAAAATCGAGCTCGGCGGCGCCAACAGCGATGGCGATTCGCGCCTGGAATCCTTCATCCATTTCGAGGTGGACCGTACCGGCGAGCAAGCGCGGCTTGAAGCGCTGCGCACCGGGATTGCCCGCGTACTCGGCGACTTGCGCGCCGCAGTGGAAGACTGGCAGCGCATGCGCGACATCACCGAGGCCACCATCGGCACCATGGCGCAAACTTCGGACGCCAGCAGTGCCGACAGCATCGAAGGCCGGGCCTTCCTGCAATGGATGCTCGACAACCACTTCACGTTCCTGGGCCAGCGCGACTACCAGCTCATCTCCCAGGACCAGCGCTATTTCCTGCGCGGCGTGCCGGATACCGGATGCGGGATCCTGCGCGAAAGCCTGCGTCCGCCCGAAGCGGAAGACCTGACGCCGCTGCCGGCCGCAGCGACCTCCATCATCCAGGGCAGCTCGCCGATTTTCCTGACCAAGGCCAATTCGCGCTCCACCGTGCACCGGCCGGGCTACCTCGACTACATCGGCGTGAAGTTGCTCGACGCCAACGGCAAGCTGTTCGGCGAACGCCGCTTCGTCGGCCTGTACACGTCCACCGCCTACACTTCGCCGATCGCCGAGATTCCGCAGGTGCGGCGCAAGTGCGCGAACATCCTGGCCCGCGCCGGGTTCCTGACCAAGGGCCACCTGTACAAGTCGCTGGTGACGATCCTCGAACAGTATCCGCGCGATGAGTTGTTCCAGATCGACGAAGACGATCTGTTCGATATCGCGATCGGCATCCTGCGCCTGCAGGAACATCAGCGCACGCGCCTGTTCGTGCGGCGCGACCGCTTCGACCGCTTTGTCTCGTGCCTGGTGTTCGTCCCGCGCGACAAGTACAACACCGACCTGCGCCAGAAGATCCAGAAGATCCTGATGGGCGCCTTCCACGGCAATGCTTGCGAATTCACGCCGCTGCTGTCGGAATCGCCGCTGGCGCGCATCCAGCTGACCGTGCGCGGCGATCCCGGCAGCATGCCGCAGGTCGACACGCAGGAACTGGAAGCGCGCATCGTCCAGGCGAGCCGCCGCTGGCAGGACGACCTGGCCGAAGCGCTGCACGAAAGCCGTGGCGAGGAACAGGGCAACAGCCTGCTGCGCCAGTACGGCAGCTCCTTCCCGGCCGGCTATCGCGAAGACTACCCGGCCCGCACCGCGGTGCGCGACATCGAACTGATGGAGCAGGCCCTCCATGGCCAGGGCATCGCCATGAACCTGTACCGCCCGATCGAGGCCGTACCCGGCGCATTCCGCTTCAAGGTCTATCGAGCCGGCGAGCCGATCGCGCTGTCGCATAGCTTGCCGATGCTCGAACACCTTGGCGTGCGCGTGGACGAGGAACGGCCCTACCTGATCGAACCCGACAGCGGCGCACCGGTCTGGATCCATGACTTCGGACTGGAGATCGCAGACAGCGCCAGCGGCGCCGATTTCGATATCGAACGCATCAAGGCACTGTTCGAAAACGCCTTCGCCGGCGCGTGGAACGGCGAGATCGAGAACGACGACCTCAATCGCCTGGTCTTGCGTGCCGAACTGGCCGCGCGCGATGTGACCGTCCTGCGCGCCTATGCGAAATACCTGCGCCAGGTCGGCTCGACCTTCAGCGACGCCTACATCGTGGGCGCTCTGACCGGCAATCCCGGCATCGCGGCCACGCTGGTGGCACTATTCGCCGCACGCTTCGACCCGGCCGCGACCGCCACGCGCGAAGCGCGCTGCCAGCAGTTGCTGGCCGACATCGAGGCCGCGCTGGACCAGGTCCCGAACCTCGACGAGGACCGCATCCTGCGCCTGTTCCTCGGGGTGGTCAACGCGACCGTGCGCACCAACTACTTCCACCGCGATACCAGCGGGCAGCCGCGGCCCTACGTTTCGTTCAAGCTCAATCCCGCGCTGGTTCCCGGCCTGCCCGAGCCGCGCCCCATGTGGGAAATCTGGGTCTATTCGCCGCGCGTCGAAGGCGTGCACCTGCGCGGCGGCCGAGTAGCCCGCGGCGGCTTGCGCTGGTCCGACCGGCGCGAGGATTTCCGTACGGAAGTGCTGGGCCTGATGAAGGCGCAGATGGTGAAGAACACCGTGATCGTGCCGGTCGGTTCCAAAGGCGGCTTCATCGTGAAGCGGCCGCCGCCACCAACGGATCGTGACGCGTTCCTGCAGGAAGGCATCGCGTGTTACCAGACCTTCTTGCGCGGCCTGCTCGACCTGACCGACAACCTGGTGGCCGGCGCGCTGGTGCCGCCGCCAGACGTGGTCCGTCTCGATGACAACGATCCCTATTTTGTCGTGGCCGCCGACAAGGGCACCGCCACCTTCTCCGATTTCGCCAACGCGATCTCGGCCCAGTACGGCTTCTGGCTTGGCGATGCTTTCGCATCCGGCGGCTCGGTCGGTTACGACCACAAGAAGATGGGCATCACCGCGCGCGGCGCGTGGGAATCGGTCAAGCGGCATTTCCGCGAAATGGGCATCGACACGCAGGCGACGGACTTCACCGTGGCCGGCGTCGGCGATATGTCGGGCGATGTGTTCGGCAACGGCATGCTGCTGTCGCCGCATATCCGGCTAGTGGCGGCATTCGACCATCGCCATATCTTCCTCGACCCCGATCCCGATCCCGTATCCAGCCTGCAGGAACGCACGCGCATGTTCGATCTGCCGCGTTCGAGCTGGGCCGACTACGACACCAGGCTTATCTCCGCAGGCGGCGGCGTGTTCCCCCGCACGGCGAAGACCATCGCGCTGTCGCCGCAGGTGCAGGCCGTGCTCGGCATTTCCGCGAGCACGCTGTCGCCAGCCGAACTGATCCATGCGATCCTGATGGCTCCCGTGGACCTGCTCTACAACGGCGGCATCGGCACCTATGTGAAATCCAGCCAGGAGACCCATCAGCAGGCTGGTGACCGCACCAACGACGCCGTACGCGTCAATGGCGCCGAACTGCGCTGCAAGGTCGTCGGCGAAGGCGGCAATCTCGGCTTTACGCAACTCGGCCGCATCGAGTTCGCGCGCCGGGGCGGCCGCATCAATACCGATGCCATCGATAACTCGGCCGGCGTGGATTGCTCGGACCACGAGGTCAATATCAAGATCCTGCTCGGCCAGGTCGTGGCCGAAGGCGAGATGACCGAAAAGCAGCGCAACAAGCTGCTGGCCGAGATGACCGATGAGGTCGGCCTGCTGGTGCTGCAGGACAACTACTACCAGACCCAGGCCTTGTCGGTGGCCGGCCGCAACAGCGGCGCACTGCTCGATGGCGAAGCTCGCCTGATCCGCTCGCTCGAACGCGCCGGCCGCCTCAATCGCGCGCTGGAATTCCTGCCAGGCGACGAAGAGATTGCCGAACGCAAGGCCGCAGGCGAAGGGCTGACTTCGCCCGAGCGCGCCGTTCTGCTCGCCTATAGCAAGATGTGGCTCTACGACGAACTGCTCGCCTCGGATGTCCCCGAAGACACGCTGGTCGCGGACCTGCTGGTCGACTACTTCCCGGTGCCGCTGCGCCAGCGCTATGGCGATGCCATGCAACGGCATCCGCTGCGCCGCGAGATCCTGGCCACGCACTTGACCAACCTGCTCGTCAACCGGATCGGCGCAACGTTCGTGCATCGGATGCGGGAGGAAACCGATGCCCTCCCCGCCGATATCGTGCGCGCCTGCCTGATCGCGCGCGACGTGTTCGGGTTGACGGCCCTTTGGCAGGAGATCGATGCACTGGATAACCGAGTCGCCGATGCCGAGCAGGCGCGGATGTTCAGCGCCGTCGGCCAGCTGCTCGAGCGGGCCTGCCTCTGGTTCATCCGCTACTTGCGTACTGGCGGCACCGCCCAGGCGGGCATGGCTCGCTTCACGCAAGCGGCCCAATGGCTCACGCCGCAGTTGCCGACCGTGCTGCCGCAAGCGGATGCCGCGGCATTGGCCGAGCGTACGCAGGCCCTGACCGGTGCCGGCGTAGAGCCGGCGCTGGCCCAGCGGGTCGCCGGCCGCGATATCTCGGCGGCCGCGCTTGATATTGCGGAAGTGGCGGCTTCCTCCAACCGTTCGCTGGAACTGGTGGCGGGGGTCTATTTCGCGCTCGACACGCAACTGAGCTTCAACTGGCTGCGGGAGCGCGCGCAGGCCCTGCCCGCCGATACGCATTGGGACCTGCTGGCGCGCACCACCACGCTCGACGACCTGGGACGGCTCAAGCGCGCGCTGATGACCAGCGTGCTGGCGCAGTCGGGCGACTATGACACCGCCGAAGCGCTGATCGATGCCTGGCGCGCCAGCCGGCAAGGCGCGCTCGAACGCTTCACCCGCATGCTGACCGAGCAGCGTGCATCCGGCGCGACGGGACTGTCGATGCTGTCAGTCGCCATTCGCGAGATCGGCATGCTGGAATGACGCGGAAGCGGCGCGGCGCGCCGCTCAGTCTTCGTCCATACCCTGCATATCCGGCTCGCGCGGACGGAACTCGATGCCGAGCAGCACCAGCAGTTCGAAGGCATCCGCGAGCAGGTGCTTCTGCCTGGGCAGGAGGCTGGCGTACGGCATGTCATAAATCGACTGGTGCGCCGCACGCTGGCCCTTCAGCCCCCGGTCCCGGGCGATGTCCGAAAGCAGCGCCGCAAAGCCCGACAAGTCCTGGGCTGACAGCGCGGAGTTCAGCACCCTGGCAATGACCTCGGGTGATGCGCCTGCCCAGCCGATCAGTTCGGCGTTGGAGGCTGAATTGGGAGGGAGATCGGAAATTTCCATGGGCAGTCTAACGGTCCGTGCCGCAACTCCTTGAGCGCGAAGTGACGTAGAAATTTACCCTACATGCGTGGGGTTCAACCAATCCCTCCCCGCCTGCAAGGCCACGCAGCGGCCCCATCTTCGACATATCGATGGGACCGGACTCAGCCATTGTGCTGCACCCACTGGCGTGCCCACGCAATCGTTGCCAGCCGCGCCTCTTCTGCGGTGGGATAAGCGGCAGGCGGCCCACCTCCTTCCAGCACGACGGCTCCCGCCTCCCAGATATCGCACACAGCCTTGAACCGGCCGACACCCAGCGCGTGGCAAAACACGTGGACCATGAAGCCACCGTATTCGATGATATCGCTGGCCGCTTCAGGCAATGGCTCCGGGTCCAGCGCCGGCTCCTGCGCAGCGAGCGCGGCTTCGGCCGCCCTTGCTCCCGCCTGCCGGCACGCGCTTCTTGCCGCCCACGTACCGAGGCAAGCCAGCGCGGCGCCGGACAGCAAGCCCAGCCCAAACCAGCAAGCCCTGCTTTGACAATGCGCCATGGCAGCCCCCAGGGTAGGTAGAGCAACGCGCAGCGGCATTCCCGCCAGTATCTGGTTCAGGTTATACCAATGGCGGCAATACGGACGGCGCGATGGCACGTCAGCCACACCGGCACATTCTCGCCCGGACCGGATGACGCAGACGCGCCGGACCTTTATACTGTACATCCATACAGTATCGATAAGGGCACTGCCATGCCGCTCTACCTGTCCGATTCCATCTTGCTGGAAGCGCACTATTTCGGTGACGATGCGGAATTCATGCGCCTCAGTTGCGCACAGGTCAGCGTCGGCAACGGCGCCATCGTCGTGCAGGGCATCGAGCTGCGGCACCTGCAAGGCTTGCGCTGGACGCCCGACTTCCTGTCGTTCGACGCCAGCGGCGATCACCACCGATACCCGGTAGGCCGACCAGCCCTCATTGGTCCCGACCGCGCGCAGTTCGCGCTGCTCTGAAGGCTCCGGCCGCTGAACGCTGGGTCGGTGGAAGCTGCGCGCTTGCATGCTACGATGCCTCGCAGACTCCGGGAGAGATCCATGGTCCAGAAGCGCTATCACGAACTGCCCGTCGTGGAACGGGACGCCTTTGAAGCCGCGTGTGGCCGGCATGGTTTTGTCGCTGACGACTTTGAGGTGAGCGTGAAAGAAGATGCCGCCACTGCGCGCAGGATCATCAACGTCGGGCGTATTGTCGGCAGCCAGTTCGGGCAATACGCGACTGCGGATGGCATCGCATGGGTGGCCTTGTTCGAACGTGATCTGGCTGGCGATGCGTTTGGGTTTCCGTTGGCGGATTGAGCCGGGCAGCGACTTCAACCGGCACGCATCCGGCCCACGCATCTGGCCCACGCAACTGACCTGAGCAACGCGGCGACGGCTGCGAAAGATAAGCCGCCTAATCAACCAGCATAGAGAAAAGCATATTGACGGCGGCGGTCAGGTCCCACGAACGGCCGCTGTATGCGTCCGCGGCCAACAGGCCCACCACGCACACTGAGCGAGCCAGCGTCGTGTGATGCCCCAGCCAGCCCCGGCGCTCCGGGACGGACACCAGCATATCGTCGGCATAAAACGACGAATTGACCTGCGACACCTGCACGAGATAGTTCCGGAACCGTATAAAGGCGCCCATGTCGACCGCACCCGGGTCATTCCAGAAAGCATCCAGAGGACCCTGGAAGGTCAAACCCGGTTTGGCATAGAAGCAGCGCCCCAGCGCTATCACGGGCACGCGGTGAAACAGCGCCTGCAATCCGGTGGTCGAGTTGACCGTCACCAGACCCATGCAGCGATGCAGAAGCGAGGGTAGGTGCGCGTCATGGATGTAGAGCACCCGACCGGCGACGCCGAATCTTGCCGCACAGGCGTCAATGGCAGCCGCGTAGTCCGTATGCCCGCGATCCATCGGATGATGCTTGATCACCAGCAAGCTGTCCGCCGGCGCGCGCGCCGCAAAAGAGTGGATCGTCCACTCAATAAAGTCCCGCATGTGCCGCCACGGACTATGTACGCGGATCTGGCTATCGTTGTACACCTGCAGCGCGACCAGAAAGAAATGCGGGTGATCGCTGCTCAGCAGGCGCTTGCGCAGGCCCTTCTCCTGCCAGTGATAACGCGTCTTCCGCCAAGCGGCCTTCACCCACTGGGACAGTTCGTGCCATCCGAAGGGTTTGTGATGCCGGTAGCGCGGGTAGTGGCGAGCCCCTGCCATCCCTGCGGCAAAGTAGCCGAACGAGTACAAGGCCATGTTGCGGAAAGAGTGCGGAAACCTGCACGGCTTCGGCGGGCCTGGCACCCTGGGGATATCCGGGATCGCAAGCCGTCCCAGCGGCGAGTCTGCGTTGACGCCATCGCGCTCCAGCGTAATGTAGTCCGGACGGACATAGCCTTCCTCGAACGCCCAGAAAGCAATACCCATCGACGCGGCCACCTGCGCGGCGACGCGATGGTGGCGCCGGCACATGCCGAAGACCACCACTGCGTCGATGCGGCGATCGCCAAGCAGTTTGCGCAGGAAACTCCGCCAGGTCGCCATTGGCTCGGTAAACCGGACGATGTCGCCTTTGCGGTAGAACAGGTCGTCCCCGCCATTGAAGTTCACCTTGACGACCTGCCGCCCGGCTGCCAGCAGGCAATCACGCAGGCGCGCGAAGAATGGGCCGTTCGGGCCCTGGAGAAGCAAGACGCGGCGATACTGCGCAATCTGCGCGAACGACGCCTCTGCAGGCAATGCTTCACTGCGCAACATATGGCTATCGGGCCCAATATCGCAACAATGGCTGCATGATTCGTCGCCACGAGTTATTGCCGGCTGGTGGCCCCTCTGCCTTCCATGCCATGAGGTCGGCCACAGCCTGCTCCGCGCAAGCAAAGCCGGCTCCTTCATGGCGCGATATATAGCGGGGATACAAGATCAGCGTCCCCGCCACCAGCATGTCCAGCGATAGTGTTCGCCGCCGACGTGGCGCGTGGCAGAGGTCTTCGGTCAGGCCCCAACCGGCATAGAAAGGCAAGCCATGCGTCGTCACTGGTTTGCCTCGCAGCAAGGCCTCGAAACCAGCCAGCGAAGTCAGAACATGGATGCGGTCCACGGCTTCGATCAACTGGTGCATTGGGTAGCCGGGAACGATTTCATCGCACAAGGCGCGCAGCTCGAACTCCGCTGCCAGATTTTCCCGCAGGCCAGCCATCACATCCGGATGCGGCTTATAGAGAATGTAGGCATTGGGCTGGCGCTGGCGCACCGCCTCCAGCAACGCGCGATTGGTGGAAATGCGGACTGCACCGTAACGCAGCGAAGCGTCTGACTCGACCTGGCCGACGACCAGCACGACGTGGCTCGCCCCGGCTGGCCGTGCCCATGCGCCGCGCCCGACGTTGTACTTGGTGATCTTGGCGCGCACGATGGATTCACGCAACGCCGCAGCGCGCGCCAGCGTGTCGTGATCGAAGCCGGCATCGTTCAGCAGGGATTCGAGATCCGATGGCCGCGTCGCGTCGTAGTAAATGCCGCTTTGGTCAAACACCCATGACACGGGGCGAATCAATTGCGCCCCCAGACCCACGGAGCGCAGGAACCCGTCCTCGACTGTGATGACCGACAGGTCGGGCCTGTCAGCCGTGTCGATCGCCCTGCCCCAGCGCAAGATCGTTGCATGCCGCGGGACCTTTGCAAGCCTCCGATGGAAACGAATCTCGTGTCCTGCCAGGAACTGCCTCAGGAACGGGCGTTTCCAGCGCGAGAATCCGACCGCATGCAGACGAGCGGCAAACTGCAGGCGCAAGCGCCGCTGCAACGCCAGGTGCGAGATGGCATCTTCCACCTCGCAGCGCTGGCCGGTATCCGGCAGCACGTAGCGGGTGTACCGGATCAAGGCCGCATAAACCAGCTGCTCGAGCGGCACGGCCGTTCGCCGCGATGGCGCCGGCATCTGGTCGCGGGTCAGGCCCCAGCCGGCATAGAACGGCATGCCGAAGGCGTAAACTGCCTTGCCATGCATCAGCGCCTCGAAGCCGACCTGCGAGGTCACGACGAACACCGCGCTGGCATCTCGAAGCAGCGGAACCACATGCACATCGTCGCGCAGCCGCAAGACTTGCGGATAGCCTCCGGCATCGAGAATCTCGCCGAGATATCCGCGCTTGCGCCCGAGGGCGACCTCGGGATGCTCCTTGACCACGACCTGGCACGCCGGGTGGGCCTTCACCGCAGCGTCCAGCATGCGCCGAAAACTCGCGGCGTCCGCTTGCCCAAAGTGCACGGACGCATCGTCGACCGTCTGGTCGATGACAAGCAAATAGCCTTTCGCAGGCAATGCCTTTGAATCGGGAGCGTAGTTGTACTTGGAGACGCCGGCGGCACGCCACTGCCCGATCAGGCGCTGCGCTCGTTCATGCTCGGCCGCGCCAAGCGGCATCGCAATCATTTCTTCGAGTCGTGACGGCCCTGAAGCATCGTAGTAGATGCCCAGGTCGTCCACCACCAGCGAGCAGCTTCGCGATTTTGCGCCGGGATGCACGGATCGCAGGAAGCCGTCTTCGAGGCACAAGTAGCGATCGATGCCGCGTGACTTCGCGTAGGCCTGCGCCTTGAGTGCGCTCGGCCGCCGTCCCCAGCCGGCAACGCCGTTCAGGCGGCGCGTCGCGCGCCTCAATGGATGCACCGCCACCACCTCTTCGCCGAGGAAGGTGGCAAGGTGTTCAATGCGGCGTATGCCTGCGGAAAGAATGCCTATGGCACTCTCAGACGGCTGGTTCATCGCTTCCCAGGTCGTGGATCTGCAGAATGCCGACCACGCGGCCTGCGTCATTGCGGACCACGAGCGCGCTGATGCGCGCGGCATGGATGCGCGCTTCGGCGTCGGCGAAGCGTTCGTCGGGCGATGCCAGTTTCGGCTCCTTCGACATGATGTCGCGGGCCTGGATCGATTTGTAGTCGCAATCCGAATCGAAGGCGCGCCGGACGTCACCGTCCGTAATGACCCCGTGCAGCGATTCCCCATCCATCACCAGTGCCATGCCCAGGCGCCCGCGGTTAATCACGTGCACAACATCGCGGAAGGAAGAGTCGGAGCGGCAAATCGGCAGGTTTTCCTTGTGCATCACGTCCGCGACGCGCGTCAGCAGGCGCCGGCCAAGGCTGCCACCGGGATGGAAGCGCGCGAAGTCTTCCGGCTGGAAGCCGCGATTTACCGACAGCACCACGGCGAGCGCATCGCCCATGACCAAGGTTGCCGTGGTCGAGCTGGTCGGCGCAAGATTGTTGTTGCAGGCCTCACGGTCGACCGAAATATCGAGGACGACATCCGCGTGCCTTGCCAGGGTTGAACTGACCTTGCCCGTCATTGCGATGACGGGGTTCTTCTGGTGCTCCAGGAACGGCAGGATGCGAATCAGTTCCTCGGTTTCCCCGCTGTTGGAGATCATCAGCACCACGTCGATGGGCTTGATCATGCCGAGGTCGCCATGGAACGCCTCGCCCGGATGCACGGAAAATGCCGGCGTTCCGGTCGATGCCATGGTCGCGGCGATTTTCTTGCCCACCAGCCCGGACTTGCCCATGCCGACCAGCACGACACGGCCACGCGCGTTCAGGATGATGTCGACCGCCTTCCCGAATCCGGCATCGATGCGGCCGGACATGCGGTCCAGTGCCTGGATTTCCTGCGCAACCACATTGCGAGCGAGTCTGATTGCTTCTGTCATTTCTGTTCCTGCGTTCCAACTGCGTACTGCAACGCGATCCGTCTTTTCATTGGCCATGACGCCAGGTCATGGCATTCAACTTGCATGAGAAATTTCTGCGACTTTCCTTTCGGATCGAATCTTTTTTAGATCTTCTATTGCAAACGCCACATTATCAAATCTTACTGACGAAAGCTCAGTCATCGAAAGGCTCCACCAATCCAAAGACAAAAGTTGCTCAATTTCATTTGATGAAAATCTATACCTGATATGTCGCGCCGGCACCCCTGCGACAATGGAATACGGGGCAACGTCCTTTGTCACTACGGAATTAGCAGCAATAATTGCGCCATTCCCGATCGTTACCCCCGCAACTACGATAGCCTGAGCACCGATCCAGACATCATTCCCGATTACTGTGTTCTTATGGGCGATAAACCTGGCCCTTCTTTTCACATCCCGGTACTCTGGCCAACTCCGAAAAAGCGCGGAGTTATACTGAAACGAATGCGTAGACAAAAAATCAACCGGATGTGCGGCAACCCCAATTTCGCAATTTCTTGCAACACTGCAATATCGACCTATCTCGACATTTGGATAAACCACGCTTCTGATATTCAGATACGCGCAACGTCCGAGCCTCGATCCGTTGTGAACCTCACTTTGCGGGCCTAGATGCACCGGATGTTCCAAAACGGCCTGAGGTTGCACCGTCGCCGATGATGCAATGGATGACCACTCTTCATAACGCGGGTTTTCTTCATTCATGGACGGAAGCTCCTCAAGCCAGGTGCTTGCGAAGTGCATCAGCAAAGAAAAGCTTTGGATCACGAACCAGCTTGGCGAACTTCCGACTCGCATTGCCACGCCCAACTGCCCCGTTCCTGGGCGTGGCCGGTGTCGCTGGCACAGGCGCCGCAGCGACAACTGCCTTAGTCACCCCCACGGCGGCACTCTTTGAGTTACTGGACGTCGCTTTCCCCATATTCGAAATATAGGATCGATAGAAATCGTAGACGGGCGAATTCTTCTTGGCCGGCTCAGTACGCCAGACGAATACGCGTCTTTCCTGGCCCGGCAACCTGAGATGGGTAAAATCAAGATTCGTGGCAACATTTCTCGAAGAATTTTTCTCTGATATTTCTTTGTAATCCGTATCAGCAAATGAATAAAAGTCCTCGACAAGGTAGCGCGTGAAACGCAATACAGCTTCACGAGAAGGGCGCTGAAGCGCGAGCAATGCTGAAAGAGCACTGTCCACATCCCCGACTTGGGTGGAAAGCCCCTCGTGACAATAGAAAGCCCTCCCCATGTTCAGTGTTGGCTTCCCAAAGAGCAGCGATAACAGCCCAACCCCAGAATTAATGACAAGAACCGCATCAGCCGCCGCCAACGCATCATAGACATGAGTGGATGGATCGAGAATGGTTGCCCCGGGAGTCGGAGGCATCTCCGTCTCCAGCGGATGCCTTTTGACCACTATCTTCCAATCCGGCGGAAGCCTCAAGGACATCTGCGACAGAATGAAACAGAAATTCGCGACACTCTCTGCAGGGCCCGCAAAAAACTTTATGACTGAATCTCCGGGCCGCTGCATCGGCACGAAAAGAACCTTCTTGCCCTGTAAATTGTACTTTACGCGGAGATTGTCCGAGCCCACGCGATCGCCATTCTCCTCCAAAGTGCTCTCTGAAGAAATCAGCTCACTAATATAACGCTCGGTTCTTTCTTTTGCCGCAATGGAAATTTCATCATTCCATTTCGATTTCGAGTACGACTCACTGTCAGCGTTGAAGCCGCATGAATCGAAGAACCATGATCGGGGCAAGGCACCGCGGTCAAATACCAGATATGGGATGCCGTTCTCCCGACAGGCAACATAGAGCTCAAGTCGCCGTTCGTTTCCGTACGGAGTCAGGAAAAGCACCCGATCGACCCGGTATTCTCGCAAAAAGGCAAGGAATGAAGTCCCGTCTTCGAAGTCCGTCGGCTCCATGTAGATCACGTCCCCTAAATGCGCAATCGCCATGCGGATACTTTTCATCGGGATGGAGGTCCGACTGGATAGCGCTAACGTACGCACCCCTGATGTCCGGTCGCCCAGTGCCGGCGGAAGCTCCGAGTCACTGTCCAGGGCCTTCGCAAAGCGCTCAAAGAGGGCTCTATTGGCGGCGTTCCGCTTGGAGTACCCGACTACGGGCGGCGTCGGGTGATGCAGGTGGCTGAAGAACACACCCGCCGCCATGTTTTGGCGACCAAACAGAGAAAAGAACGTTCGATAACCCTTGTACTCAAGCGATGCGTATTTATGGTCATGAGAATAATAATCATGAGACCGAATGAACCGCCTCGACTTCCACGCAAGACGATTCATCATCTCAAAATCTTCATATCCATGGCCAAAAAACTCCTGCCGAACCCCGCCCATCGAAAGATAGAACGCTCGACGAACCACAAGCGCAGATGTGGCCGGGGCATACATCTGGATCCGGGCCGAATCAGACTCCACGAAGTACTGCTGAAAACGTGATTTTGCCGCCTCCGAATCCATCCCCACATATTCGTCCGTACCAGCCTCGGTGAGATAGAGGCAGGGAATACATTCGAGGTGATTGAAATACGGTGGAGCGGTCCGCAGATTCTCTAACAGTTGCATATACACAGAAGCTGGCGCGGTCAGGTCTACGTCCTGAAACGAGATGAATTCGGTTTGAGCATACTGAGCCCCAGCATTTCGGCAAGAACCAATCGAGAAAGGTTCGCCATGGCGGTTCAACGCAAGGAACTCCACATCGGTGACAGAACAGCGTTCGGCAAGTTCTTCGGCAATATGAGCGGGAGAACCAAAATCAACAATAAGCCTGCGAAGACCGGCGACGATCGGCTCTTTCCTAATGAATCGAAGCACTCTCTCGTAAAGATAGTCTTCCCGATTTCTGGTGTAGAACGGCGTAATGATGGTCAGCATGATTCTTCACTCTTAATTCAAAGACCCAGAACAACCTTCGCACTAATCGCAATCTGATAAAGAATCTGGAACACATCCTTCGCAAACTGCCGCGTCTTGAAGTCGATCTTCGGCAGAATCATGATCTCGTCGCCAGGGCGCACCGCATCATCCTTCTTGCCGTCCGAAAAGCTGCCGTCCCGATGGGCGATGATGACGCGCGAGGTATCGGCGTTTTGCGAGAACCCGCCGGCCTGCCTGATAAAGTCATCCAGGTCCATGCCCTTTTCATAGGCCACGGCGTTCGGAAAGAGCACTTCCCCGCTGATCAGCACCAACCCGTCCTTAACCGGCACGCGCAGCACATCCCCATTTTCGAGAAGCAAGTCGTTGCGGACCGCGGATTTGGCGACGAGGGTCTGCCCGCTAGGCTCGATCTTCCTGGCGCGCTCCACCCACTGCAGTACCTGCGCCGCTTCTTCCTTGCGCAGCTGGGCTTCCTCGACAGTGCCGGAACGCGCCGTCAGCACACTGGACTCCAGGCTTCTGAGCGTGGTCGCCAGCAACGTCCTCTGCCGCTCCTTGACGCTCTGACGGAACAACTGAATGCTCTCGGCGTCGGATTCCCGCGTGAACTCCACCTGGCTCAGCAGCTGGCCCATGCGGCTACCGTAGGGCAGCACATACTCCTGCGGCCCCGTATGCTCGCCTTCCACACGCACCGTGATCGTCCCTGGCCGCTTGTCCGCCGTGAATTCGATCTCGTCGCCGTCGCACAGGTTGATCTGGTTGCCCTGCGAGATCGGGAAATACTCGATATTCCTGATCGTCCCGGTATTGCGCGTGACGCGCACATTGGTCGCAGCGGGAAGCGGCTTCGCCAGACGCATGATCTGGTCAAACCTGGCTTCTTCACCCGGGAATTCAAAGCGCCTGGCATTCTCCGCAAGCCCGCTGACCTTGATGGTTTTCTTGCGTGACTGAACGAAGATGACGTCCCCGTTGTTCAGTTGCCGTGACGTCAGGTCGCCCTTCAGCAGAAAATCGTAGAGATTCACGATATCCAGCGTCTGGTTTCCTCGCTTGATCGCAACATCAAGGAAGGAGCCGCGGTCGGGATCAATGCCGCCGGCCTGATCCAGGTAGCGCAGCACGCTATCGCTGGAAGTTCCGTCGTACATGCCTGGCCGGCGCACCGCACCCGTCACGTAGACGCGCACGGGTTGCGCCGCCAGCAAGTTGGCATAGATTGACACCTTGCTGGCAAATACCCGGCGCAGTGCATCACCGATCGCCTTCTGCAAACTTCCGTTGGTAGTGCCTTGCACGCGGAAGGGTCCTACCTCGGGCAGGAGGATGTTCCCACCAGCATCGACGGTCAGTACCGTATCAACGTTGTATCCATTCCAGATGCGCAATTGAATGCGATCCCCAACGGAAATCACATGGCTAGGATTGAAAACCGACGCACTGTCGCGGCTGAACGCTCCCGTGAACAGTTGGGCGCCAAAGGCGTCGCTGTCCATGTTCGCCGAGTAATCATTATTCTGCGGCGCAGTGACCGGAAGTGGCTGATCCGTGTGCGCCGGCACGACCGCCGCATTCGCATTGGCAGGAACCGACGAAATGTTGGTAGCTGGGAGGAAATTCCCCTGGGCCGCCTGGACGGCAAAGTCCGGCTGGCTCATAGCCGCAAGCTGCGCGGCACGCATGCTGGACTGAGCCACGGCGCCATGACTGCACGAAAGGCCCATAAGAATGAATAAGGCAAGAAATCGGCGACACATGTTCAGTCTCGGTGATCGCGAATAATGGCGCTTAGCAGTTGCACGAGACCGGCCAGCATTGCGGTCACCAGCACGAACACCACGATGTTGTAGACGCGTCGCGGCTGGAGGGGATACTCCGGCCGAGTCGGGCTCTGCACCACCGCAACATTCTTGAGCTTGCGCGTCGCATCGATACGCGCCTTCTCCAGCGCGCCAAGCGCCGTCTTGTAGATGTCGAAGGCGAACTCCGCCGCCGCCTGCAGGCGGTCATGCTCTTCAACCACCTTGTTCAGCCCCTTACCCTTGCTGGAAACCATGCGTCCGCGCTGCGCTGCGATCTGCCGTTCCACGGCGGCGATCTGTGCGTCCAGTTGCTGGATCGCCGGAGATTGCGGCGTAAATACGTCCGTCAAGGCATTGCGCTTGACGTTCAGCTCAGTCAGCGTGCCCTCGGCATTCGCCACCACCGAAGAAAGGCTTTCCACCTCTGCACGCGGCGATACCAGTCCATTGGCATTCTCGAAAGCCAGTAACGCCTGGCGCGCAGCCTTGAGACGCTCACCCTGCTCGCGCGCCTGCTTTTCAATGTAGACGACCTGCTCGCTTGCGATGCGATGCGTCATCTCGTTCATGAATCGCTCGCCCTCGCTGACCAGTTCGCACGCGATCGCGTGCGCCATCTCCGCCGTGTAGGCTTCGGCACGAATCTGCAGAACGTGCGAGAAGTCGTCGTACTCGACGCTGACGCGCCGCAGGTAATAGTCATGGAAGCGCTCCATCGAGGCATCCTCGAACCACAGCCTGGACAGCGGGTCCCTGTGAGAGTCGGCGTAATGCGACCGCAGAGGGAGTCTGGCTTCGAGCTTCCTGAGCATGTCGACGGACTGCAGGTAGTCCCTTAACAGCAACAGGTCCTGCGGCGCAGTATTGCCCAGCAGCAGTGACGAGAAATCGCTGGCGTTGCTGCCCACACCATCACTGCGCTCCACTACCACGCGAGCTTCGGACACATAAAGATCAGAGGCGACCAAGCCCCAGTAGACAACGGCGGCCATGCATAGCCCCGCCGCGACCCGCCATACAAGGTTCAGCGCACGAAAGCGGCGGAGTCTTGCCGCGCTACCCAACTTCAACGTCTCGATCATGCTGCAATGCTTTCGCTGTATGCACGCAGGGCATCGTCAACCGAATCAAAGAAAGTTGCGTGTCCGTGGTGCAGCCATAGCGCCGACTGACAAAAATTTCGCAGCGTGGATTCACTGTGAGACACCATCACCAACCCTGCCCTGCCGGCCAGATCTTCAAATGCCTTTTGGGACTTTCGCTTGAAGGCCGCATCACCGACTGCAGTCAGTTCGTCGACGAGATAGGTATCGAAATCGAATGCCATCGACATGGCGAAGGCGAGCCTGGAACGCATGCCGGATGAATAGGCTTTCACCGGTTCGTCGAAGGCGTCGTGCAAATCGGAGAACGCTTGCACAAACTCCAGCTTTTCGGCCAGATCGCGATCGACGCCATGGATCCTGCAGACAAACTTGGTGTTCTGCCTGCCACTGAGCGAGCCCTGCAAACCACCGGACAGGCCGAGGGGCCACGACACACGGCAATTTCGGATAATGCGGCCGCTGCTGGGTTGATCGATGCCGCCCACCAGCCTCAGTAGCGTGGATTTTCCTGCGCCATTTGCACCAATCAAGGCGAGCCGGCTGCGCGCGGGAATATTGATCGTCACGCCATGCAGCACCCACTTCGAACCATGGGTGGTGCGATAGCGCTTATGGATATCGCGTATCTCGATCATTGCGAAACCAATCTGGCCGAGAAGCGCAGATGCAGCGCCAGGCCCAGGAACGTTGCCGTCAGGGCACAAAAGCCCAGATAGCCCAGGCTGACATGCTCATCGCCGCGATACGCGGCAAAGTAACCGGCCCGCATGGACTCCAGCCCATGCACGATCGGATTGGCTAGCACGGCATTACGCATGCCAACAGGCAAGCCGGATACCGGGTACATGACGGCGGAGAGAAAATACAGGGGCGTAAAGGTAAGACGGATGAGCTTGCCCGCTTCCGGAAGCAGTGTTCCCACTACGGAGAAGCTGAGCCCGAGGCCCAACCCCAGTGCCCACAACAGGAAAACTGCGCAAGCGACGAGAAGGGGGTTGCTCGGCAGCACATCGATGTGGAACAGCGCCAGGGCCCCGAGCAGCACTGCGCCGACAATCATGCCGAGAAAAGCCTCCAGCGCGGAACGTACCAGCACAGTGTCCACGGGCCTGACCTGGCGATAGGCAAACAGCGCATGATTCGCATTGATGGATTCCATGCAACGACCCGCCACATTGCGCACCAGAAAGAACCCCCACACGCCAACCAGAATGAACACCTCCATGTTTGCATCCGGCCTGGACTGATGCCGGATGACACCCAGCACAACCATCAGGAAAACGATGTGTGTGGCAGGCTCGAGCAAGATCCACAACCAGGCAGCACGCCTTTCCGCAAGCCGGGCGCCCGCCTCCCGCAGGAACAGCGCTTTCCATACCGACACCGCGACGAAGAGGTCGGACCGGACGGCCGTCCGGGTCATTGCCTGTAGCCCGGGCCGTCGAATCCGAAGACGGAGGCCCACCGGCTTGCGCCACAAACATTGCGCGCGTGAACTGCTCCGCGGCTGCAACGGGCACACGCAACGGAATTGCGAAATAGGGTCATGAAGGAAAGCAAACACGCAGTATTGAACAGAAAAGACTAGCGTCGGATCGGCTACGGATCCATGACACGAAGCAAAGATGCAGTGACTGGCAGAGATTAGCGGCGGATCGGCTGCTGCCAGATAGGAGGAATCCGAAACTCTGTGACGACGTGCTTACCGTATCAAATAGGTGCACGCCAACTGGTGTCAGCGCTATGGATTCCCGGCGCGAAGCCGGGTGGATGACATTTCGTCAACCTTGGGCCGTCCCACTTGCCACGGCACGTGCGTGCGCTGGGCGCTGAATTCACCGAAGAGATCGGGCCTAAAGGTTCGACCATGGCAGCCGAGGAAAAGCGCAAGCTCGGCACCTTCACGGAAGACCTGGCCGCTGCATCCCAAACTCGGTTCAGACTGGCTCCAGGGGATCAGGCGGGCGGCGCGCCGCGCGAACGTAGTGGTGTGCAGCCACCCGTATGGCCGCGGACGCGCATCCGCGCTACGAGACGATCCAGAAAGTATTGCGGGCGCTTCGCGCACGCATGAAGTTTTCGGCTGCGCATTGAGCACGGGGGGAAGAATCAAAACCCGGCCGCTGGTTTTCTAATTGGAATGGCGTCGCACCACCATAGGCAAGCTCCCCGTGTTGCGTGCCCCTCGCGAGACGCGAACAAGCTCATGAAAGCTCCTTGAGCGAACCATTCCGATCGTCATAGCAAGCGGACAAACACTCACTCACGAGTGCTTGCATTCGACCTTCTCTTTGTAGTCACCGTTGCTTTTCCACTCGCGCTCGATCATGCAAGGGCCTTCGCGGTACTTCTGCTTCTGCTCATAGCCAGGAGGACCGCCCTTGCATTTGCGCTCCTCCTTGTACTCGCCGTCTCGCTTTTGCTCGCGCTCGACCTTGCAGGGGCCGCTACGGAATTTTTCTTTGTAGTCGGCGCCGTCGGCGCGTGCAACTGGCGAGGCCAGTACGCAAGAGAGGACTAGCGACAGAGCGGCGATTGGGATTCGGGACATGAGGCAGTTGTGTTGCATTGAGAGGGCCAGAATAGCGACACCGACCTCGAACTTCTGTATCAAAGCGTTACGGTAACGCCCCTTCCTGGAACTCTGCGCGCGTGACGGATTCCGGCAACTATCACAAGGAGCTCTTCAACGCAGCAAGAAAAACGTGAAGACTCCGAGTGCGAACAGGATTAAAGCGACCCCGGAGATGCGTTCGAGCCAGGGCAGAGTCCGTGCGAAGCGACGCAGCACTTCCTGGCGGCCGATCAGGACGGCAATCACCACGTCCCATAGCAGCACGACACTGAACATCCACGTGCCGTAGAGCGTCTTCCATCCTGCACTGGCGTGAGGGCCTGTCAGCATCGCCGCCAGGCTGGCATAGAACAGCGCATTCTTCGGGTTGAGGATACCAGAGAGAAAACCCATGCCGGCGGCCCGCCGCCAAGCGTCGAGTGGATGCGTGGGCGGATTGTCCCGGCCTCCGGATGCTGCCATATTGAGGTCATTGCTGCCGGCATAGCGTACAAATAGCACGCCGAGATAGAGTAAATAGGCGCAACCAACCAGCTGCACGACGACGAACAATGTCGTGTCCGGCCGCAACGCGGCGGTGCCAGCAAAGGCAGCGGCGATGAACAACCCATTGGCAATGGCGACCCCCAGGCAGGCGCCGCTCGCGACGCGCCAGCCGGCGGACAAGGACGTTCTGGCGATCAGGAAAAAATCTGGGCCGGGAGAAAGCAGCGCCAGGAAATGCGCTGCGGCGATCATCAGGAACTGCTGCATTTAAGGTACACATACGAGTTTTTTTCGCAGTGTGCCCGGCGCCGCGCGTTCTGTATTGAAGGAAATTGCAGTCGTACCGTTTCCGACGCTAAGCGCCGAAGCATCCCGGTGTGACGCCCGCATACGCCTTGAACACCCGCTGGAAATGCGCTTGATCGGCAAAGCCGAGGTGCTGGGCCACGTCCGAGATGCGGTCTCCACCCCGGATCCGCTCCTTGGCGAGATTGATGCGCTGGTTCAGTTGCCAGGCATGCGGTGTCATGCCGGTGACAGCACGGAAAGCGCGGATCAACTGGTAGCGACTCATGCCAGCCAGCTGCGCCAGTTCGTCCAGAGCAATGCCGGAGGCAGGCGCGAAGTGAAGGCAATCCAGAGCCGGCCGGATTTGCCCGGCCAGGTTCGACGGAACGCCAGGCGCCTCAATGCGCAAGCCCTGCCTTGTGTCGCAGTCGCCGATGAACTCGATCAACGCTGCCTCCTTGTCGCATGGGCGGACCTCGGAGAACAGCAATGCGTTGAGCTGGCAGAAGCGCGCGTAGACCGATGGGTCGGTCACAACCCGTATCGGCTCGGCATCCAACGGACGGACCTGCGCGTACGCCCTCCGGACGTCCAGGAACCAGGCCGCGTCCAGGTGCAGCATCTGGTAGCTCCAGGCGGTGTCGGGAGACGGGTTGCAGGCATGCACGCGTGCCGCAGGCACGAATACGAGCATGCCGGGATGCAGCGCGACCGGACCGTCGGCGGTGCCGGTGAAGACGCTACTGCCTTCATCGACGGCGCCGATGGAAAAGGTCGGATGGTGGTGCGGCTTGTAGCAGGCTCGGCTATGACAGGCGCGGCGGCTCTCGACAAAGGGCAGGGCCGGGTCGCGCCAGAACGCTTGGGTTGGATCCCTGCGCAGCGCCGCACGAAAAGGCGAATGGGCTGACATTCAGTGCGCTTCGGCGTTGATTGAATCGCATTCCAGAAGATGCTCAATGTGCAGATGCTACTCTGCGCCGAAGCTTCACGGCAAGAATTCCGCCGGGTGCCAACGGCGCTTGATAGCGCCAAGGCCGGCAAGATAAAGGCAATGGCGCCGGTGATCTGCACGCATACCTGGAATCGGTTCACGTACAGCGGCGCAGAGACCGCTTGTAAGAGAACGTGCCAGCGAGCGCGGCAGCGGTATGAGAAACATTGCACGGAAGGCGACAAGACACTCGCCCTCAAATGAGACAAAAGGCCTGACAGGTAAAACCTGTCAGGCCTTCTATTTACTGGTCGGGGCGAGAGGATTTGAACCTCCGACCACCTGCACCCCATGCAGGTACGCTACCAGGCTGCGCTACGCCCCGAAGAAAAAGATTATAGCAGACGCATTTCGCGGATGACCAGCGGTTCCACTGAAATTTATGGCCGCCGCGCGATCTGCTGAAGTTGCGCAAGCAGGTGCTGCACCTCGACGAGTTCACTACGCAAATTGGCGATATCCACCGATGGCAGTGCGGTCTCGGCCGCAGCTTGCGCAGGCAATTCCTCTTGCTCCAGACTCGCCTGGTGATGAACATGCCGGCCCTCGTCGAGACGATTGCGCGCACCGTTGATCGTGAAGCCCTGCTCGTACAGCAACTCCCGAATGCGCCGGATCAGCAGGACTTCGTGGTGCTGGTAGTAGCGTCGGTTGCCACGGCGCTTGACTGGCTTGAGCTGGGTGAATTCCTGCTCCCAGTAACGCAGCACGTGCGGTTTGACCGCGCACAGTTCGCTGACCTCGCCAATGGTGAAGTAGCGCTTGGCTGGGATGGGCGGCAGCGCTACGCGCTCGCTGGATTTGTCCGACATGTGTGTTGGTGACAGGCGTCAGGCCATGCCGGCTGATTTGGGTTGGCGCGCCGACCAGCGCGCCATGAAGCATACAGAGGCCCGCTGCGGCAAGCAATCCGCCGTTCGGGTGGTGCCTCCGATCAACCGGGAACGCTCAAACCGGCGCGCTCTTCTACCTGGCTCTTGAGCTTCTGGCTGGCATGAAACGTCACCACGCGACGTGCGGTGATGGGAATCACCTCGCCGGTCTTGGGATTCCGACCGGGTCGCTGCGGCTTGTCGCGCAACTGGAAGTTGCCGAAACCGGACAGCTTGACGCTGTCGCCCTGCTCCAGCGCTTCACGAATAACGTCGAAGAAGGCTTCGACCATGTCCTTCGATTCGCGCTTGTTCAGGCCCACCTGGTCGAACAGCATCTCGGCAAGTTCGGCCTTGGTCAGTGTCGGCACTTCCGTGCCACGGATGTCCGGCATGGAGTCGTCGTCGCGGGAGGAAGGCTGCCGGTCGCTCATCTCGCCCAAAGCTGCTGCGGTCATGGAGTTCGCGTCTCGATCTGTCATGTCGATCGCTCAAGGAATGCTGTCTGGCGATCCGCCCGGGTGCATTGCCCGGGCGCCCTGTCTTGTATGCGTGGTGGCAGGCTGGTGGTCAGCCGCGCAGGCGAGCCTGGAAGGCTTCGCCCAGTGCGTCGACCATGCAGCGCACCGCGCTGTCGACGGTCTCGTCCTGCAGGGTCGACCCAGTATCTTGCAAGGTCACCCGGAACGCAAGGCTTTTCTCGTCGTCGCCAATCGAGGCCGACGCAGCCTTCGGACGGAACTCGTCGAACAGCACAAGGCTCTGGCAGAAGCGGCCATAGCCCTGCTTGTCGAGCGCTGCACGCATGGTGTCCAGCAGGTCCTGCACGCGCACCGACTGCTTCACCACCACGGCCAGGTCACGCACGACGGCCGGGAACTTCGAGATCTCGGTGTAGGCCGGCAGACCGGTTTCACGCAGCGCATCGAGCTGAAGCTCGAACACCACCGGAGCCTGCGTCAGCTCATACTCCTGCAGCCAACGCGGATGCAGTTCGCCGACCACGCCGACCGGCTTGCCATCGACCAGCACGCGCGCTGCACGGCCCGGATGCAAGGCCGGATGCGCGACCGGCTCGAAGCGCGCCACACGCGGATGGAACAATGCTTCCACGTCGCCCTTGATATCGAAGAAATCGACATTGCGCGTGGCGATGCCCCACTGCTCTTCGAACGCCGGTCCATAGGCGATGCCGGCAGCAACCATCGGCTGATGATAGCCGGCAACCGTCAGGCCACCATCCTTCACATCCGCGTCGCGATGGAACACGCGACCGACTTCGAACAGACGCACGCGCGCAGCCTTGCGGTTCAGGTTGTAGCGCACCTTGTCGAGCAGCCCGCCGATCAGCGAGGAACGCATCACCCCTAGCTGGCTGGCGATGGGGTTCAGCAGTCGGATCGGATTGTCGTTGGCCGCGAAGTCGCGCTCCCACTTCTCTTCGACGAAAGCGAAGTTGATGACTTCCTGGTAATCGCGCGCCGCGACCGCGTGCCGCACGACGTGCGTGGAACGACGGCCTTCGTTGGTCGGACGCATTTCGCTTTCCGCGACGGGCGGACGCGCAGGAATGCGCTCGAAGCCGTAGATGCGCGCGACTTCCTCGATCAGGTCTTCCTCGATCTCGATGTCGAAGCGGTAGCTCGGCGGCGTCACCTCGAACACCTCGCCTTCTGCACCCTGCTTACGCGTGAACGGCAATTGCAGGCGCTGGAACACGTCGGCCACCACAGCCGACGACAGTTCGATGCCCAGCACTCGTTCCGCCCGCGCGAGGCGCAGGCTCACGGGCTTGCGCTGCGGCAGGTTGACGACATGGTCATCGACCGGGCCGGCCTGGCCGCCGCAGATCTCGAGGATCAGCGCGGTGATGCGTTCGATATGCTCGACCGTCGTGGCATAGTCCACGCCGCGCTCGAAGCGATGCGCCGCATCGGTCGAGAAGTTGTAGCGGCGCGCGCGACCCTGAATGGCCGACGGCCACCAGAATGCAGCTTCCAGGTAGATGTTGGTCGTGTCCAGCGTCACGGCGGTGCTGTCGCCACCCATGATGCCGGCCAGGCTCTCGATCTCCCCAGCGCCACCCATGTCAGCAATCACGCCGACCTGCTCGTCCACCTCGATGGTGTTGCCGTTCAGCAGCTTGATCTGCTCGCCCTTGCGGCCCCAGCGCACGTCGAGTCCGCCGTGGATCTTGTCCAGGTCGAACACGTGCGACGGGCGGCCCAGTTCGAGCATGACGAAGTTGGAGATATCCACCAGCGCCGAGATGCTGCGCTGGCCCGAACGCTCCAGACGCTGCACCATCCATCCCGGCGTGGCGGCGTGGGCGTTCACGCCGCGAATCACGCGGCCCGAGAAGCGGCCGCACAGATCCGGCGCCGACACCTTCACCGGCAGCTTGTCATCGATGGTCACCGCGACCGGCTTCATGTCCGGCAGCGTCAACGCCGCGCCGGTTAGCGCCGCGACTTCGCGCGCCACGCCGTGGATCGACAGGCAATCGGCCTTGTTCGGGGTCAGCTTGATGACGAAGACCTGGTCGTCCAGGTCGAGGTATTCGCGGATGTTCTGGCCGACCGGCGCGTCTTCCGGCAGCACCAGCAGGCCGCCGTGTTCTTCCGACAGCTTCAGCTCGCGCGCGGAACACAGCATGCCGTAGCTTTCCACGCCACGCAGCTTGCCCACCTTGATTTCGAACGGCTTGCCATCGGGCTCAGCCGGAGGCAGCACGGCGCCGACCATCGCGCACGGCACCTTGATGCCGGGCTTGACGTTGGGGGCGCCGCAAACGATCTGCAGCGTCTCGCCGGTACCGACATCGACCACGCATACGTTAAGGCGGTCGGCGTTGGGATGGCGCTCGGTCGACAGCACGTGCCCGACCACGACCTTGTTGAACGGGGGCGCGACCGGGCCGACCTCTTCCACTTCGAGCCCGGCCATGGTCAGGCAGTGCGACAGCGCGTCGGTGGAAATCTTTTCAGGGTTGGCGAAGGTGCGAAGCCAGGATTCCGAGAATTGCATGGCGCTTCTGATCCGGTAAGTATTCTGTGATGTCTTTGACGAAGGGCTGGGCGGCGCTGCGTGTCAGGCGAACTGGCGCAGGAAGCGCACGTCGCCTTCGAAGAACAGGCGCAGGTCGTTGATGCCATAGCGCAGCATCGTCAGGCGCTCCAGGCCCGAGCCAAAGGCGAAGCCGATATAGCGCTCCGGATCCAGGCCCATATTGCGCAGCACGTTCGGATGCACCTGGCCGGAGCCGGAGATCTCCAGCCATTTGCCGTTGCCGAATGCCATGTCGATCTCGGCCGACGGTTCGGTGAACGGGAAATAAGACGGGCGGAAACGCACCTGGATATCGTCGCGCTCGAAGAACTTGCGCAGGAAATCGGTGTACACGCCCTTCAGGTCCGCGAAGCTCACGTCCTCGCCAATCCACAGGCCTTCGACCTGGTTGAACATCGGCGAGTGCGTGGCATCGCTGTCGACGCGGTAGGTGCGGCCGGGGCAGATTACCTTGATCGGCGGCATCGGCTTGCCCGCGTACTTCTCGACATGCATCTTCGCATAGCGCACCTGCATCGGGCTGGTGTGCGTACGCAGCAGCAGGAGCTTGTCGTCGCTGTCGCGGCCGTCGATATAGAACGTGTCCTGCATCGAACGCGCCGGATGGTTGTCCGGGTTGTTCAGCGCGGTGAAGTTCATCCAGTCGGTTTCGATCTCGGGGCCATCGGCCACGTCGAACCCGATCGAGCCGAAGATCTGTTCCACGCGCTCCCACGTGCGCATGACCGGGTGCAGGCTGCCGCGGCTGACGGCACGGCCCGGCAGGGTCACGTCGATCGCTTCGGCGGACAGGCGCGCGTTCATCAGCGCGTCGGCCAAGGCCTGGCGGCGCGCCGTCAGTGCGGCTTCGACTTGCTGCTTCACCTGGTTGATGCGCGCGCCTTCGCTCTTGCGCGTTTCCGGGTCGAGCTTGCCGAGGCCCTTGAGCAGCTCGGTCAGCGCGCCGGTCTTGCCGAGGAACCTGGCTTTCTCGTTTTCGAGCGTGGCGTTGTCGTTGGCGGCGGCGAAAGCGGCCTGGGCGTCGGCGACGATTTGATCCAGATCCTGGGACATGGCGGTCGTGGAAATAGCTTGGCGCCGTGACACGACGTCTGTCGCGGCGCAGGTTGGAGTTCGTTTCGAATGGCGTTTCGGCACTGCCCGTGCGGGGCGTTGGCACAATCGGGACAATCGCCGAAGCGGCATTCGAAAATGAAAACGGGGCCCCGTGAGAGCCCCGTTTCAGCAGACCTTGCGGTCGGTGCTTGCCCGGCAACCCTTACGGGTTGCCGCAGCCGGCATCAGGCAACGGTGGCTTTCACCTGGTTGACGATGGCAGCAAAGGCAGGCTTGTCGTGAATAGCCATGTCCGACAGCACCTTGCGGTCCAGTTCAATCGAGGCCTTCTTCAGGCCGTTCATGAACACGCTGTAGGTCATGCCATGCTCACGCGTCGCGGCATTGATACGCGCAATCCAGAGCGCGCGGAACACGCGCTTCTTGTTGCGGCGATCGCGGTACGCGTACTGGCCAGCACGCATGACCGCCTGCTTGGCGATACGGTAGACATTATTGCGACGGCCGCGGTAACCCTTGGCAGCGTCGATGACTTTCTTGTGGCGGGCCCGTGCAGTAACCCCACGCTTAACTCGAGGCATTGAATACTCCTTTCGCTGTCGTTAGAGGTTATGCGTACGGCATCATTGCGCGCACCGACTTGACGTCCGACTCATGGACGTCCAGGGTGCCACGCAGGTGACGCTTGTTCTTGGTGGTCTTCTTGGTCAGGATGTGACGCTTGAAGGCCTGGCCGCGCTTGAACGAACCGTTCGGACGGGCAGTAAAGCGCTTGGACGCGCTTTTCTTCGTCTTCATCTTCGGCATGAAAAACTCCAGCTCTATGACATGCATGCAGGTGGACGGCTGTCGCCGACGCTTGCAAGACCCGCATCCACTTGTTTTTGCACGGTTCCCAGAAAGGGTTCCGCGCTACTTCCACGCGACACAACGCCGGAATGCCTTGGCATCCCGGCCGCCGCATCGCGCAAAAATTACTTCTTCTTCTTGGGGGCGAGCACCATCACCATCTGGCGCCCTTCCATCTTCGGCATCTGCTCGACCTGGCCGATTTCCTCCAGGTCCGCCTTCAGGCGTTCGAGCACGCGCGCGCCGATTTCCTGGTGCGCCATCTCGCGGCCGCGGAAGCGCAGCGTGATCTTGGTCTTGTCGCCGTCTTCCAGGAAGCGCTTCAGGTTGCGCAGCTTGACGTTGTAGTCGCCGTCATCCGTGCCAGGGCGGAACTTCACTTCCTTGACCTGGATGATCTTCTGCTTCAGCTTCGCCTCGTGCGCGCGCTTGGCTTCCTCGTACTTGAACTTCCCGTAATCCATGATCCGGGCGACGGGCGGAGTCGCGTTCGGGGCGATCTCCACCAAATCCAAGTCCTTATCCTCAGCCAGGCGAAGCGCGTCCATGAACTTGACGATGCCAAGCTGCTCGTTATCAACCCCTACCAGGCGCAGTTCGGGCGCGAGGATCTCACGGTTGATGCGGTGACCTTTGTCCGTAGCGATGTTCCGTTACCTCAAGAAGACAAAAAAACAAGCCGTGCTTCCGACCCATCAGGCTTTGCTGGCAACGTCCTGTTGCAGACGCTCCACAAACGCGGAGACGGGCATCACACCCAGATCCACGTTGCCTCGGGCACGCACGGCCACTTGATTTCCATCTCGCTCCTTGTCGCCCACCACCAGCAGGTAGGGAATCTTCTGAAGCGAATGCTCGCGGATTTTATACGTAATTTTCTCGTTACGCAAATCGGCCTTCGCCCTAAACCCTTGTTTTAGCAGCGATTGCACGACGTTTTCGGCATATTCAGCCTGGGAATCCGCGATATTCATGACCACCACCTGCTCCGGCGCCAGCCAGGCGGGCAGCGCACCTGCATGGTTTTCCAGCAGGATACCCAGGAAGCGCTCGAACGAACCCAGGATCGCCCGGTGCAGCATCACGGGACGCTTGCGCGAGTTGTCCTCGGAGACGTACTCGGCATCCAGGCGCTCCGGCAGGACCAGGTCCAGCTGCAGCGTGCCGCACTGCCACGAACGGCCAATGGCGTCCTTGATGTGGTACTCGACCTTCGGGCCGTAAAAAGCACCTTCGCCTGGCAGCTCTTCCCACTCCACGCCACAGGCGCGCAGCGCCAGGCGCAGGCCGTCTTCGGCGTGATCCCAGACTTCGTCGGAGCCAGCGCGCTGATCCGGGCGCAAGGACAGCTTGACCGCCACATCCTTGAAGCCGAAATCGTCGTACACCGAGAACGCCAGTTCGTTGAAGGCCTTCGCCTCGGCCACGATCTGCTCTTCCGTGCAGAAGATATGCGCATCATCCTGCACAAAACCACGCACACGCATCAGCCCGTGCAGTGCACCAGACGGCTCGTTGCGATGGCAGGCGCCGAATTCGGCCAGGCGCAGCGGCAGATCGCGGTAGGAGCGCAGGCCGTGGTTGAAAATTTGCACATGGCCCGGGCAGTTCATCGGCTTGATCGCGTAGTCGCGCTTTTCCGATTCCGTGACGAACATGTTTTCCTTGTAGTTCTGCCAGTGGCCGGACTTCTCCCACAGCGAACGGTCCATCACCTGCGGCGTACGCACTTCGTCGTAGCCAGCTTCCGTCAGGCGGCCGCGCATGTACTGCTCGACGGCCTGCCAGACCTGCCAGCCCTTCGGGTGCCAGAACACCATGCCGGGCGCCTCTTCCTGCAGGTGGAAGAGGTCGAGCGATTTGCCGAGCTTGCGGTGATCGCGCTTCTCGGCCTCTTCAAGCATGTGCAGGTAGGCTTCCTGGTCTTCCTTCTTCGCCCAGGCCGTGCCGTAGATGCGCTGCAGCATCTCGTTGTTGGCATCGCCGCGCCAGTAGGCGCCGGCCACCTTCATCAGCTTGAAGACCTTCAGCTTGCCCGTCGACGGCACGTGCGGGCCGCGGCACAGGTCGACGAACTTGCCTTCGCGGTACAGGCCGATCTCCTGGTCCGCCGGAATCGAAGCGATGATCTCGGCCTTGTACTTCTCGCCCATCGATTCGAACAGCGCCACCGCTTCGTCGCGGTTCCACACCTCGCGCGTGACCTTCTCGTCCTTGCGCGACAGCTCCGTCATCTTCTTTTCGATGGCGGCGAGATCTTCCGGCGTGAAGGGGCGCTTGTAGGCGAAGTCGTAGTAGAAGCCGTTCTCGATCACCGGCCCGATCGTCACCTGCGCTTCCGGGTAGAGTTCCTTGACCGCATAAGCCAGCAAGTGGGCCGTCGAGTGGCGGATGACATCAACGCCGTCGGCATCCTTGTCCGTGATGATGGCCAGCGCCACATCGCGATCGATCGAGTAGCTCGTATCGACCAGGTTGCCATCCACCTTGCCAGCCAGCGCGGCCTTGGCCAGGCCCGTACCGATGCTCTGCGCCACTTCGGCAACCGTTACCGGGCCGGGAAACTCGCGACGGGACCCATCCGGCAGCGTGATTGCGATCATTTCGACTCTCCAGGATTCCACCCCGGCGCCTGACGCTCGCGGGCGGATCAAACTGCATCTTTTGTAGCACCGGCCCGCCCTGAAACAGGCGGCGTGCCGGCAACGTTCTTGGTGCTGCCCACAGCAGGCGGCAAGCTTATCAGGCAGCTGGCAGGCGACAGACGAAAAAAAACGCGGCCAAGGCCGCGTTTCTCTTTGTCAAATCCGGATTCAACCGGGACGGAGGCGCACCTCGACTACTGTCGCTTGCCAGCGGTAGTAGTTCGCGGTGTCATGAACATGATGCCTTTCCGTTCCTTGCGAGGTTGAATCGGACTTGCCGCACTGTGTTGTTGTACTGCTGTGGTACTGCCGTACTGCAATTCGTTGGTAGGCTCGATTGGACTCGAACCAACGACCCCCACCATGTCAAGGTGGTGCTCTAACCAGCTGAGCTACGAGCCTAGCGAAGCAGCAATTATAGCCTTACTTTCTTCGCGCTTGCAATACCCCCTGTACATCTTCGATCAGGGACAGTGCGCGCTGCAGTTGCGTGGCCTCCGATACCTCAGCCGTGAACTGCATCCGCGCCACGCCCTTGCTCGACAGCGTCTTCACGCCCGTGACGTTGATCTTTTCCCGCGACAGCACTTCGGAGATATCGCGCAGCAGCCCCTGGCGATCCACGGCCTCGACCTGGATGTCGACGGGATACACCGCATCGCTCTTCTTGCCCCACTCGGTCTGGATCACGCGCTCGGGCGCGCGCGCCGAAAGCTGCTGGAACGTATGGCAGTTGCGCCGATGGATCGATACCCCGCGCCCGCGCGTGACAAACCCCACGATCTCGTCCGGCGGCGCAGGCTTGCAGCAGCGCGACATCTGCGTCATCAGCGAATCCACGCCGACCACCAGCACGCCGGTCTTGGCGCCGCGCGCCACGCTGGTGGCACGGCTCTTCTTGGTGACGGCGTCTTCTTCGCTGAGGGGCGCCTGCACCTCGCCCTCGGGATGCCGCAGCGCCTGCTCGACATGCCGCAGGCTGAATTCGTCCTTTGCCACGGCAGCGAACAGATCGTCCGGGGCCTTGAAGCCGAGCCGCGTGGCCAGGTCTTCGAGCTTGACCGCAGTCTTGCCTTCGCGCTGCAGGGTCTTGTCGATCAGCGCGCGACCCTGCGAGATGGTCTCCTGCGAGTCCAGCGCATTGAACCATGCGCGCACCTTGGCACGGGCGCGGCTGCTGGCCAGGTAGCCCAGCTCGGGGTTGAGCCAGTCACGCGATGGCCCGCCCTGCTTCACGGCGATGATCTCGACGGTCTGGCCGTTTTTCAGCGGCGTATTCAGCGGCACCATGGTGCCGTCGACGCGCGCACCGCGGCAACGGTGGCCGAGATCGCTGTGCAGGTAGTAGGCAAAGTCCAGCGGCGTGGCCCCTTGCGGCAGCGCGATCACGCGCGCCTGCGGCGTCAGGACGTAGATGTGGTCATCGATCGCCGCATGCTTGAGCTGCTCCCACGGCGATTCATCGTGGGTCACGCTATGGTCGGCGTCGTCCTTCCACGCCAGCAACTGCCGCAGCCACGCGATCCTTTCGTCGTAACTGTCGCTCGCCGCGAACTGTCCGCTATAGCCCTTGCTGCCCGCCTCCTTGTAGCGCCAGTGCGCCGCCACGCCGTATTCGGCGAAGTGGTGCATTTCATGCGTGCGGATCTGCACCTCGAACGCGCGGCCGTCGTCGCCGATCACCACCGTGTGCAGCGACTTGTAGCCATTGGACTTCGGCCGCGAGATGTAGTCGTCGAACTCGCGCGGAATCGGCTGCCAGATATGGTGGACGATGCCGAGCACCGTGTAGCAGTCCTTGATGTCGTCCACGATCACGCGGAACGCGCGCACGTCATACAGGTCGGCAAAGTCGAGCTCCTTGCCGCGCATCTTCTTCCAGATGCTGTAGATATGCTTGGGCCGCCCGCTTACCTCGGCGCGGATGCCAGCCTCGGCCAGCTCCGCTTGCAGGCGTGCGATGGCGCTGGCGATATACCCTTCGCGCTCGATGCGCTTTTCGTCGAGCAGCTTGGCGATGCGCTTGTAGGTCTCGGGCTGCTCGAAGCGGAAAGCCAGATCCTCCAGCTCCCACTTCATCTGCCAGATACCCAGCCGATTGGCTAGCGGCGCGTAGATGTCGAGCGTCTCGCGCGCCAGGCCGGGCAGCGGCTCGCGCTTGTGCTGCGCCAGCCAGCGCAGCGACTGCAGCCGCGACGCCAGGCGCACGAGTACCACGCGGATGTCCTGCGCGAATGCCAGCAGCATCTTGCGCAGCGCTTCCACCTGTTCGTGCCGGGCCTGCGCCACGTTGCGCGAAGCCTCCTGCACGTCGTGGCCGCCGGCGATGGCGCCGATGCGCAGCAGCTGTCGCACGCCCTTCACCATCCTGCCGACGTCTTCGCCGAATCGCGCTTCGATGTCCGCTTCCGCCGCGGGCGCGAACTCGGCTAGCGGGAACAGGCAGCAGGCGGCGCGCGCAGCGTCGTCCACGCGCAGGCCGTCGAGGATGCGCAGCATCCCTTCCGCATGCGAAAGCACCGGCTCGCCGGTCGGCAGCAAGGCATCACCCGCCTGCTCGCGCACGTACGCCAGCGCACGCCCGACCATGTCGGCGTCCGGGACGCCGGCAACCTGGCCGGCCAGGTCGGTAGACGTCACCATAGGATCACCATGTCACGACGCCGTCTTCAGTTGAGCGCAGCGGTCACCACCACTTCGATCAGGTAGTCGGGATTGGCCAGCTTCGCTTCAACGGTGGCGCGCGGCGGCGTGTTGCCCTGCGGCACCCACGCGTCCCACACGTCGTTCATCTCGCCGATCATCCCGATGTCGGTCAGAAAGATCTGGCACGACAGGATGCGCGTCTTATCGCTGCCGGCCTCCGCCAGCAGGCGATCGATGTGGCCCAGCACTTCGCGGGTCTGGCCCTGGATATCGGCCTTCGGGTCGACTTCGGGGACTTGGCCAGCCAGATAGACCACGCCGTTGTACACGGCGTATTCGGACAGGCGCTTGCCCACGTGGGCGCGCTTCAGTTCATTGCTGCTCATGACAAATCAAACGAATTCAGGTTGATACGACCGATCCGGCTTCGCGCCGCTCATGCACCGCCCAGGAAAAACTGGCGGGCCACGGCGATCTGCGCCGGATCGACAAAAGTCGGTGCGTGCCCCACATCGGGGATTTCCACCGAACTGACATGCTTGCCACGCGCCACCATTTCCGCCACGGTGTCGCGCAGCAGCAGATCCGATTGCGCGCCACGTACGACGAGCACCGGCGCCGTGATGGCCTCGAACATATGCCACAGGGAGGCCTCGCCCGCGACAAGCTGTTCCGGCGTGGCAGCGCGAAACGGCACGGCCAGCGCCGGATCGTAATGCAAGCCCCATTCCAGGCCCTGTGCGCCTTGCACGGGCTTAAGGATCGCGCCATTCAGTTCGCGCCACTGTTCCGGCGTATGGCGCCCGAATGAAGCGCTGATGGTCTGCAGGTAGGCCAGGCCTTCTTCAAAGGTCTTGAAGCGCACCGGCAGCCCGAGATAGGAGCCGATCCGCTCCACGGCCGACGCCGTGATACGCGGCCCCACGTCGTTGAGCAGCAGCTTGCGCACGGGCGAGTTGGGCAACCCCGCCAGGCCCATGCCGATCAGGCCGCCCATCGAGGTGCCGAACCAGTCGACCTTCTCCACGTTGAGCCTGGCGATCAGCGTCACCATGTCCGCCACGTACTTCGGCACCACGTAGTTGCTGGGATCGGGCAACCAGTCGGAACGCCCGCGGCCCGCCACGTCGGGACACACCACGCGGTACTCGCCGCACAGCGACTGGGCCAGCATGTCGAAGTCGCGGCCCGTGCGCGTCAGGCCATGCACGCACATCAGCACGCGTGGATTGGCCGGGTCGCCCCATTCGTGATAGGCCATGCGGTGCAGGCCCGCCGGACTGATGCACTGAACGAAGCCGAGGCGCGGAGTGGCAGACATCTGAACTCCCTGACGAACCGGCCGCCGCACGGGGCGTTGCCGGAGGTTGAGCAAAGCAGGATTGTACGCCGCAGCGGTTACAATGCCACAGCACTACGCGCGCTACGACGCACGCCGCCGCCCCGCCTCGCGCAGCCATCCGCGCAGCGTCGTATGGCACGGGCGGAGCGGTTCGGCCGGCCGTGTCCGGCCATCCATTTTCTCGACTCTCGATCTCGACGGAGGCTTACATGCTCAAAGGCAAGACGGCACTGGTGACTGGCTCGACCAGCGGCATCGGACTCGGCATCGCGCAGGCGCTGGCAGCGCAAGGCGCCAACATCATCGCCAACGGCTTTGGTGACGTGGAGGACGCAAAGCGCGAGATCGCGCAGGCTGGCACCGGCATCAAGGTGGGCTACCACGGCGCGGACATGAGCAAGTCGGCCGAGATCGAAGACATGATGCGCTATGCCGAGTCCGAATTCGGCGGCGCCGACATCCTCGTCAACAATGCGGGCATCCAGTTCGTGGCGAATATCGAGGACTTCCCGACCGATCGCTGGGACGCCATCATCGCCATCAACCTGACTTCGGCCTTCCACACCACGCGCCTGGCCTTGCCCGGCATGAAGCAGAAAAACTGGGGCCGCATCATCAATATCGCCTCGACCCACGGGCTCGTGGCATCGGCGCAGAAGTCTGCCTATGTCGCGGCCAAGCACGGCATCGTCGGCCTGACCAAGGTCACGGCGCTCGAAACCGCGCAGACCGGCGTGACCGCCAACGCGATCTGCCCGGGCTGGGTGCTGACGCCGCTGGTGCAGAAGCAGGTCGACGCGCGCGCGCAGAAGGAAGGCATCCCGGTCGAGCAGGCCAAGCGCGAGCTGGTGATCGAGAAGCAGCCGTCGGGCCAGTTCGTCACGCCCGAGGAACTCGGCGCGCTGGCGGTGTTCCTGGCTTCCGAGGCGGCGCGCCAGGTACGCGGCGCGATCTGGAACATGGACGGCGGCTGGGTCGCGCAGTAAGTCCGGCCCGCCCGAACGAAAAAGCCCCGCTTCGCAGCGGGGCTTTTTGCATCCAGACGGCGACGCTTACAGCAGCGTTGCGCCGGTCTTGCTCTGGATTTCCTCGCGGCTCACGCCCGGAGCGGTTTCGACCAGCTTCAGCCCGTCCGCCGTCACGTCGATGACGCCGAGGTCGGTAATGATGCGGTTGACCACGCCCAGGCCGGTCAGCGGCAGGTTGCATTCCTTCAGGATCTTGATGTCCTCGGTGCCGTCCTTCTTCTTGGCGGTGTGTTCCATCAGCACCACGACGCGGCCCACGCCGGCGACCAGGTCCATCGCGCCGCCCATGCCCTTGACCATCTTGCCCGGAATCATCCAGTTGGCCAGGTCGCCCTTCTCGCTCACCTGCATCGCGCCCAGGATGGCCAGGTTGATGTGGCCGCCGCGGATCATCGCGAAGGAATCGGCCGACGAGAAAATCGACGAGCCCGGCAGCGTCGTCACGGTCTGCTTGCCGGCGTTGATCATGTCGGCATCCACTTCGTCCTCGGTCGGGAACGGGCCGATGCCAAGCAGGCCGTTTTCCGACTGCAGCCACACTTCCATGCCTTCCGGCACCCAGTTGGCCACCAGGGTCGGCAGGCCGATACCCAGGTTCACGTAGAAGCCGTCCTGCAACTCGGTCGCGGCGCGCGCGGCCATTTCGTCACGTGTCCATGCCATGATGTGTCTCCCTCTTACTTGGCGGCACGCACGGTGCGCTGCTCGATGCGTTTCTCGGGGTTGGTGTTCAGCACCAGGCGCTTGACGAAGATGCCGGCCAGGTGGATTTCATCCGGGTCCAGTTCGCCGGTTTCAACGATGTGCTCGACCTCGGCCACGGTGAATTTGCCGGCCATGGCGCACATCGGGTTGAAGTTGCGCGCGGTACGGCGGAACACCAGGTTGCCGGCCTTGTCGGCCTTCCAGGCCTTGACCAGCGACACATCGGCGGTCAGCGAGCGCTCCATGACGTATTTTTCGCCATCGAATTCGCGGATTTCCTTGCCTTCGGCCACGATCGTGCCGACGCCGGTCTTGGTAAAGAAGGCCGGGATGCCCGAACCGCCGGCGCGCAGCTTCTCGGCCAGCGTGCCCTGCGGCGTGAATTCCAGCTCGAGTTCGCCGGCCAGGTACTGGCGCTCGAATTCCTTGTTCTCGCCCACGTAGGACGAGATCATCTTCTTGATCTGGCGCGTGGCCAGCAGCTGGCCCAGGCCGAAGCCGTCCACGCCGGCGTTGTTCGAGATGCAGGTCAGCTGTTTGACACCGGTGTCGCGCAGCGCGGCGATCAGTGCCTCGGGAATGCCGCACAGGCCGAAACCGCCCACGGCGATCGTCTGGCCGTCGCGGACGACGCCTGCAAGCGCCTCCGCGGCGCTGGCGTAGACCTTGTTCATGCTTCGCTCCTTCCTCGGTAGTCCCCTGTCGCCTGGTCCGCCGCCGGGTTGTGCGGCGGACGACGCAAGGAAATTGTAACGGTACAATCGGCGGCGGGCGCCGCGCTCTCGTCCGACCGAAAGGATACGCAACCCGCGCCAGCTACGCCATTACGTAAAAATACATAAGTAGATGCCCGCCATCGATTACCAGACCGCCTTCCAGCTCGCCCCCGTGGGCCTGGTGCTGTCGCGCGAACGCATGATCGAGGACTGCAACGACGAGGTCTGCCGCATCTTCGGCACCACGCGGCAGGCCCTGATCGGCGAATCGTTCCAGGTGCTATACCCCACCCCAGACGAATTCGAGCGCACCGGCGCACGCATCGTACCGATCATGAACAAGCGCGGTATGTACTCTGACGAACGGATCATGAAACGGGCCACTGGGGAACTGTTCTGGTGCCACGTCACGGGCCGGTCGCTGGAGCGCTCGCAGCCGCTCGGCGCAGGGATCTGGACGTTCGAGGACCTGTCGCAGAAGCGACAGGTCACGGCCGAGCTGACGGCACGCGAGCGCGATATTGCAGCGCAACTTGTGGAAGGCAAGACCAGCAAGCAGATCGGCAAGCTGCTGGCGATCAGTCCGCGCACCGTCGATATCTATCGGGCGCGGCTGATGAAGAAGTATGGAGCGAGTACGTCGGTGGATCTGGTGCAGCGCCTGGTGAACCACTGACTTGGTAGCGAGGGGCCTTATTTCCTCGCAAGCCTCAACGCGTCAGTCTTCAACGATCGCCCGGATCTCCGGCGGCACCGGCACCGACTTCTCCACCGCGTAGTCGCACCACACCACCTTCGCCCCGCCTTCGGCCCACACCACGTCAGGCATATCGGTACGCACGATCTCCATGCGCGTCTCGAAGCTGGTGCGCCCGAGTTGCCCCGCATAAACGCGGCATTCGATCGTCCCCGGATAGCGCAACTGCTTCAGGAACGTCATGTGCGCATTGATGATGACCGGCCCCTGCCCCTTCGGATCCTTGCCGCCGCGCCCGAGCGATGCAAACCACTCGATGCGCGCCTGCTCCAGGTACTGGAAGTAGACGGTGTTGTTGACATGGCCCATCGCGTCCATGTCGCCCCAGCGGATCGGCATGACCGCCGTATAGACGTGCTTCATCACGGGTCTCCAACGCAGCAGGCCCGCCGTCGCGGGCGGGCCTGTCCGATGATTTAGCGCTTGGCGATCGAGGCTTCGGCCTTGGTCACGAGGTCAGCGCCGATCTGCTTCTTCCACTTGTCGTAGACCTTGGCGGTCGCCTTGCGGAAGGCATCGTGCTCGGCCGGCGTCAGGTGCGTGACCTTGACGCCGTGACCTTCCATGTCCTTCCAGGCGGGTGCGCCCGGCTCGGACAGGCCCTTGCGGGCCAGCGCGATTTCCTGCTTGCCGGCGTCGATGGCGGCCTGCTTCACGATTTCGCGGTCAGCCGGCGTCCAGCTTTCCCAGATCTGCTTGTTGACCACGAAGATCAGCGGGTCGGCCACATAGCCCCAGGTGGTCACGAACTTCTGGCCCACCGTGTACAGCTTGGCGGCGGCGAACACCGACTGCGGGTTCTCCTGGCCATCCACGGCGCCCGAGGCCATGGCCGGCTGCGCATCGGCCCAGCTCATCTGGGTCGGGTTGGCGCCCAGCGCGTTGAAGGTCTCGATGTACAGCGGCGAACCCACCACGCGCAGCTTCATGCCCTTGAGGTCGTCCGGCTTGCGGATTTCCTTCTTGGAGTTGGAAACTTCGCGGAAGCCATTCTCGCCCCAGGCCAGCGGCACCACGCCCGCCTTTTCCAGCGTCGTGAAGATCTGCTTGCCGACGTCGCCCTGCGTCAGCGCATCGAGCGCCTTGTAGTCGGGCATCAGGAACGGCAACGAGAACAGGTTCAGTTCCTTGACCTGCGGCGACCAGTTGATGGTCGAGCCCACGGCCATGTCGATCACGCCCTGGCGGATCGCCGAGAACTCGCGCGTCTGGTCGCCGGCCACCAGCGAGGTGCCCGGGTACAGCTTGATGTTGATGCGGCCGTTGGTGCGCTGCTTGACCAGGTCGGCCCAGATCTCGCCGCCCTTGCCCCACGGGAAGGCCGGGCCGAGCACCAGCGACATCTTGTACTCGGGCTTGTAGGTCTGGGCCATGGTGGCGGCGGGCGCGAAGGCGGAAGCGGCGATCGTGGCAGCGATCGACAGCATCAGGGCACGGCGTTTCATCAGGTCTCTCCTCTTGGATCGTTGTTGGTTGCGTGTTGCTTGTTGTTTTGTAGTGGCTACGCTTGAATCAATAGCCCAGGTAGTTCGGCAGCCAGGTCGCCAGCGGCGGATAGGCCAGCACCATCAGCATGGCGACGAACATCGCCAGCAGCATCCAGATCACCCAGGGCACGGTCTCTTCCATGCGCACGCGGGCAATCCGGCACGACACCATCAGGTTCACGGCCAGCGGCGGCGTGAACTGGCCCAGCGCCACCTTCAGCGTCAGCACCACGCCGAACCACACCGGGTTCCAGTGGAAGGCGTTGGCGATCGGCAGCAGCAGCGGCACGAAGATCAGGAAGATCGAGATGCCGTCCAGGAACATGCCAACCGTCATCAGCAGCAGCACGATCAGCGCCAGCACGCCGTACTCGCCGAGCCCGGAGTTGGCAATGGCGTGCGCCAGCGGATCGATCACGCCCAGCGTCGACAGCGCATACGCAAAGATGCCCGCCAGCGCGACCACGAGCAGGATCACCGCCGACGTTTCGGCCGCTTCCTGGAAGATCACGAACAGGTCCTTCATGCCGATGCTGCGGTAGATCACCATGCCCACGAACAAGCCATAGACCACCGCCACCACCGCGGCTTCGGTCGGCGTGAACCAGCCGGCGCGCATGCCGCCCAGGATCAGGAACGGCGCCACCAGGCCCCAGGCCGCCTCGCGCAGGCTCTTCCAGAACGGCGGACGCGGCAGCGAGGCTTCGATCGCGCCCATATTGTGCTTGCGCGCGAGCCACACCGCCGGCACGATCAGCGCCACGCCGGCGAGCACGCCCGGGATCATGCCGGCCGCGAACAGCGCCGGCACCGATGCGCCCGGCACCAGCACGCTGTAGATGATGAAGGCCACCGAGGGCGGGATCAGGATGTCGGTCGCCGCCGCCGCGCCGACCACCGCCGCGCTATACGAGCCCGGATAGCCGGCCCGCGACATCGCCGCGATCATCACGCCGCCGACCGCCGCCGCATTGGCGGGGCCGGAGCCCGAAATGCCGCCCAGGAACATGGCCACCAGGATGGCCACCAGCGGCAGCATGCCCGGCCCCCGCCCGACGATGGCGATGGCAAACGTCACCAGCCGCTGCGCCACGCCGGAACGGTCGAAGATCGAGCCGACCAGCACGAACATCGGAATGGCCAGCAGCGGATACTTGGCCAGGCCCGCGTAGAAGTTCTGCGGCACGGCCAGCAGGCCGAACATCTGGGTATCGAGATTGGACAGGCCGATGGCGATCAGGCCGCCCATTCCCAGCGATACGCCAATCGGCACGCCCAGCAGCATCAGGCCGATAAAGACCACGAACAGGATAATGGCGATCAGCGTCATGGCTTTTGCCCCTGTCCGTTGCGGCCGGCATGCAATGCCTTGAGCGCGCGCACATTGCGCATCATCAGACCGAATGCGCGCAGCGCAATGCCGGCCGACAGCAATGGCAGCCAGACCGAATACCACCAGCTTGGCACGCCAATGCCCGGCGAGGTCTCGCCGTAGGTGTACTCATCCCACGTAATGCGGGCGCCCAATATGGCCAGCGCGATAAACATCACGGCGACGACCAGCGCCGACAGGATGGCCAGCCGCTTCTGCCGCGCCTGGCTGCCGCGCTCGAAGAAGAACTCGATTCGGATATTGCGGTCGCGCGCCACCGCGGCACTGCCGGCGACCAGCGCCAGCACGATCATCAGGAAAACCGAAAATTCCTCGGTCCAGGCAAATGACTCGTCGGTGAAATAGCGGACCACCACGTTGGCGAAGGTGATGCAGACCAGCAGCACCATCACGACCACGCCGATCCAGTCCTCGATGCGGGGCGAAACCCGGAATTCGGCGTCTTGCGCCTCGTCTGCCGCCTGCGGGATCACCGCGGAATCGACGACGTGTTGCGGCACGGCGTCGCGCCGTGCCTGCTCTTGTTGCTCCATCTCCCCGGCCTCCGGTCCGGGCTGCTCGGGCCGGACGGCCGCCACAGCTTATTTGTATGTAAAGACTTAATCTGAAAACATGGCGGATTATGCCAAGACTGGCGCGCCCTGTATCGGGTTTTATTGCCACCTGCGTGGAAGCCGCGCTCGAATATCGCCCAAGGGGACCGGATAAGCCCTGGGCGATGCAAAAACAAAGCGCTGCCCTTCGGCTTTTGGCCTTGGGGCAGCGTGTGCCGGCGCGGTGCCGGACGGCCGTCGATCCGGCTCAGACCATGCCGTCGTCGGCGGTAATGACTGCGCCGTTGATGAACTGCGACTGGTCCGAAGCCAGCAGCAACAGCAGGCCGTCGAGGTCTTCGGGCTTGCCCAGGCGCTTGCGCGGCAGCATCTGGATCAGCTTCTGGCCGGCATCGGTGTCCCAGTGATGGTGGTTGATGTCGGTGTCGATATAACCGGGGCAGACCGCGTTGACGTTGATGCCATGGCGCGCCCATTCGAGCGCCATGGCCTTGGTCATATGCACCACGGCCGCCTTGCTCATGCAGTAGATGCCGATTTGCGACAGTACCTTCAGGCCCGCAACCGACGCGACATTGATAATGCGCGCCTGCGGCAGCGGGTTGCCGTTTTTTTCGGCCCCCTTGGCGCGCGCCATCATGCGCTTCGCGACTTCCTGTGCAACGAAGAAGGCGCCACGGGTATTGGTGTCGAAGACGAAATCGAAATCTTCGGCGGTGACATCCGTCAGCTTCTGCGTCGTCGAGACGCCCGAATTGTTGACGAGAATATCGATGGCGCCCGCCTCGGTTTCCGCGTGCGCAACTGCCGCGCGAATGCTGACCGGGTCGGTCACGTCCAGGCGCACCACATGGGCACTGCCGCCTTCAGCCTCGATCGACGCGCGCAGCTCCTTCAGGCGCTCCGTGCGGCGCGAAGCCAGCACAACCTTGGCGCCGGCGGCCGCGAGAACCGTTGCAAAACGCGAGCCGAGCCCGCTTGAAGCCCCGGTCACGAGCGCGACCTTGCCTTCCAGATTGATCGACAAACCCATATCTACCCCGCGTGCTGGCGTGACCGTGTGGCGCACCCTGCCCAATGAGAATCGGAAGGCAGAATACCAAAAAAAAGAACGACCGTTCCAAAAAAATCCTTGCCTGAGGGTGACGAGTCCCGGACAATGCCGGAGATTCTAAGAACTTGGCCCGTAAAGGGAAAGAGGGAAAACGCGCGGAACGGCGCGTCCTGGCGACCTTTCGATGCAAGCCGGTTCATTCGAACAAACAAGGCATTTCCCACAATTGCAGGCAAGGCGCCAAGAAACAGAGGGTTAGAGACAATGGATCAGCAGCAACTCCTGGAGCAGTTCGGGCCACGCGAGGCCATGGAATACGATGTGGTCATCGTCGGCGGCGGCCCTGGCGGCCTGGCTACGGCCATCCGCCTGAAGCAACTGGCACAGGAGAAAGGCAACGACGTCAATGTGTGCGTGCTTGAAAAGGGCTCGGAGCCCGGCGCGCACATCCTGTCGGGCGCCATCATGGACCCGCGCGCGCTCACCGAACTGTTCCCCAACTGGAAGGAACTCGGCGCGCCGCTGAACCAGCCCGTCACCGAGGACAAGTTCCTGTTCCTCAACGAAGGCGGTTCCAAGGGCACCCCGAACGCGCTGCTGCCGGAATGCTTCCACAACCACGGCAACTACATCGTCAGCCTGTCCAACGTCACGCGCTGGCTCGGCCAGCAGGCCGAGGCGCTGGGCGTGGAAATCTTCCCCGGCTTCCCGGCCGCCGAAGTGCTCTACAACGAAGACGGCTCGGTCAAGGGCGTGGCCACGGGCAATATGGGCATCGGCAAGGACGGCGAGCCCACCGAGAATTTCCAGCTCGGCATGGAACTGCATGCCAAGTACACCATCTTCGCCGAAGGCGCGCGCGGCCACCTGGGCAAGCAGCTGATCGCGAAGTACAAGCTCGACGCCGGCAAGGATCCGCAGAGCTACGGCATCGGCATCAAGGAACTGTGGGAGATCGACCCCGCCAAGCACCAGCCCGGCCTGGTGGTCCACACGGCCGGCTGGCCGCTCGATCCGGCGACCTACGGCGGCTCCTTCCTGTACCACATGGAAGACAACAAGGTCGCGGTCGGCTTCGTCGTCGGCCTGGACTACACCAATCCGTGGCTGTCCCCGTTCGAGGAATTCCAGCGCTTCAAGACCCATCCGGAGATCCGCAAGTACTTCGAAGGCGGCAAGCGCCTTAGCTACGGCGCGCGCGCCATCACCGCCGGCGGCCTGCTGTCGCTGCCCAAGACCGTGTTCCCGGGCGGCGCGCTGGTCGGCTGCGACGCCGGCTACCTGAACGCCTCGCGCATCAAGGGCAGCCATGCCGCGATTAAGACCGGCATGATGGCCGCCGAAGCCGCCTATGACGCGCTGCAGGCCGGCCGCCAGGGCGACGAGCTGACCGCCTACCCGGCTGCGTTCGAGCAGAGCTGGCTGTACAAGGAACTACTGCAGGCCAAGAACTTCAAGCAGTGGTTCAAGAAGGGCCGCACCACCGCCACGCTGATGACCGGTATCGAGCAGTGGCTGCTGCCGAAGCTCGGCATCCGCAACCCGCCCTGGACGATCCACCGCACCAAGCCCGACCACGTCTACCTGAAGCCGGCGGCCGAGTGCGAGAAGATCGTCTACCCGAAGCCGGACGGCAAGCTGACCTTCGACCGCCTGAGCTCGGTGTTCATCAGCAACACCAACCACGAAGAGAACCAGCCGGCCCACCTGACGCTGAAAGACGCCAGCGTGCCGGTCAACGTCAACTGGGAAAAGTTCGCCGGCCCCGAAAGCCGCTACTGCCCGGCCGGCGTGTACGAGTTCGTGCAGGACGAGACCTCGGGCAAGGAACGCCTGCAGATCAATGCGCAGAACTGCGTGCACTGCAAGACCTGCGACATCAAGGACCCGACGCAGAACATCGTGTGGGTCACGCCGGAAGGTGGTGGCGGTCCGAACTACGTGAACATGTAAGACACCCGCCCGGCCATGCGCCGGGCACCATGCAAAAGAGGCACCTACGGGTGCCTCTTTTGTTTCGGCTTGTACGGGTAGAGCAGCGCCGCGCTAGACCGACAGGCCGCTGCCAAGCAGCAATTGCTCGTAGATATAGCACTGCAGCAGCGTCATCTCGCGTTCGGCGAGCACATCGAATGCAATGCCGAACGCCGGATAGTCGGCGTCCCCGTGACTCTCCGCCACGACCAGGGCATCGGCAAGGATCTCGCTGTCGATCGACGTGGTGCGCAAGCGAAAGCGCAGCTGGACCCGGCTGCCGACCGCCGGCGCCGGGCCGGCTGCGTGCACCAGCGCGCCGCCGGTGCTGAGATCCGACACGATCACCAGGCGCGCGGCACCGTTCGCCAGATCGCCGGAAGCATCGTGGCCGACATCCTGCGACTGCGTCATGTAGGCAGCCAGCCGGGTCGGCACGCGGGCGGCCTTGCGCACCGGCATCTGGTCGAGCTGCGCCGGCGCCGACAGCACCAGGTAGCGGAACGGACTGCGGCACACCGCCGTGATGGTCGACGTAAAGCTATGGATGACACGCCCCGAGAAGCCGCGCAGCAGCAGCGTGTCGCCGGCCTGCACCATCAGGTCCCGCCCGCCCAGCTGTGGCCACGTCACGAACAGGCCTTGCTCGACGAAGCCGATCAGCCGGCTGGCCGCGGCGCGGCTGTTGTCCTCCGGCAGCTTGACGTGCAGCAGCGTCCCGACCTGCAGGCCCAGCGGCCCTGGCGGCGGCAAGTCGGCTGGCGGATGCTCGCCCGAGTCGGCATCCTGACGGCATAGCAGGCCGTGGCGGAACACCAGCGCGAGGTCGCGCGAATCGGGGATCACGTTGCCGATGCCCAGCACCAGATTGCCTTCGCCGTCCAGCAGCGACCAGGGCAACGGCGCTCCCACGGGGAGATCGTTGGGAGAGAGATGGATCATGATGGTTCCGAGGACTGGTCAATTTGGTCTGGCAGTTCACCGCTGGGCAGCATTCGCCATCTGATTCATATCGACGGATATCGGCAAATTTTGAGCGGCTTTTTTCAAGCCTTGACGCGCGCGCAGCTGAACGGCAAAATTCCGCCAAATCTGTCTGACAGCCTGACATCTCAATACCATGGTGGACGTCCTTCCCCGCCCGGCCTCGCTGGCCAACCGGATCGCCCAGTCACTGCGCGAAGACATTGCCGCCGGCCGCTTCCTGGCCGGTGCACGGCTGCCAGCCGAATCCGCTCTCGCGGGCACGTTCGGCGTCAGCCGGCCGATCGTGCGCGAGGCCATCGCCCTGCTCAAGGCGGACGGCATTCTGGTGACGCGCAAGGGCGCCGGCGCCTACGTGTCCGACACGCCGGGCGGACAGGCATGGCGCGTCGCGAGCGCGCCGGACGGCGGCCCCAGCCTGCCGCAGCTGTTCGAACTGCGCATGGTGGTGGAAACCGCCTGCGCCGAAATGGCGGCGGCGCGCCGCACCGACGCCGACCTGCGGCAGATCCGCGAGGCGCTCGCCGCCATGCAGGATCACGCGGGGGATTTCGCTGCCGCGGCCGCCGCCGATATCGCCTTCCACCACGCCATCGCCCAGGCCGCGCACAACCCCTGCTTTACCGGGCTGACCGACTTCGTCAGCCAGCAGATGCTGGCCGCGCGCCAGCGCGCCTGGGAAAACACGGCCCGGCTGCGGGCCGACAGCGGCACGGCGCGCGCCGCGGATGCCGAACATGCAGCCTTGGTCGAAGCGATCGCCAGCGGCAGCCCGCCCGCGGCGCGGGAAGCCGCGCTTCATCACCTGAGTGCCGCCGCACAGCGGCTGGGCCTGCCGCTGGCCTGATCGAGGCCGGGCGGCAACCGGATACAGCATCAACCAGAATCGAGGAAAGAACATGGAGAACGTGGATTGCGTGGTGATCGGCGCGGGTGTCGTCGGACTGGCCGTGGCCAGGGCACTGGCGATGAGCGGACGCGAAGTCATCATCCTGGAGGCCGAGAACGCCTTTGGCACCATCACGAGCGCGCGCAACAGCGAGGTCATCCATGCCGGCATCTATTACCCGGCCGGCTCGCTCAAGGCCGGGCTATGCGTGCGCGGCAAGGAAATGCTGTACGAATACTGCGCCTCCCACCATGTCGAGCACCAGCGCTGCGGCAAGCTGATCGTGGCGACCAGCGAGGCACAGGTGGCCACGCTCGAAGGCATCCGCGCCAAGGCCGCGGCTAACGGCGTCCATGACCTGCGCTTCCTGACGCGCGCCGAAGCCCAGGCGCTGGAGCCGCAGCTGCAATGCCACGCCGCGCTGCTCTCGCCGTCCACCGGCATCATCGACAGCCACGGGCTGATGACGGCGCTGCTCGGCGATGCCGAAAACGCCGGCGCGATGCTGGCGGTGCAGTCACCCGTATTGCGCGGCGCGATCACGCCCGCAGGCATCAAACTGGAAGTCGGGAACGAGGACGGCGGCAGTACCACGCTGCTGGCCCGGACGGTTGTCAACGCGGCCGGCCTGACCGCCCCCGAACTGGCCCGTCGCATCGATGGCATGCCCGAGGCCCATATCCCGCCGCAGTACTACGCCAAGGGCTGCTATTTCACGCTGGCGGGACGCGCGCCGTTCTCGCGGCTGATTTATCCGGTGCCCGAAGCGGCCGGGCTCGGCGTACACCTGACGCTCGACATGGGCGGCCAGGCGCGCTTCGGCCCCAATGTGCGCTGGATCGACGATATCGAATACAGCGTCGATCCCGCCGAGGCCGACAGTTTCTACGACGAAGTCCGCCGCTACTGGCCCGGACTGGCCGACGATGCGCTGCAGCCGGGTTATGCCGGCATCCGCCCCAAGATCAGCGGCCCGCATGAAACTGCCGCGGATTTCCGCATCGACGGCCCCGCCACGCATGGCGTGCCGGGCCTGGTTCACCTGTTCGGCATCGAGTCGCCGGGGCTGACCTCGTCGCTGGCTATCGCCGAGCGCGTGGCCGCCGAACTGGCCTGAGCCGAGCCCGGCACGGCCGGGTTGCGGAAGCTCATCAGCGCGCAGACCGCGCCCGCTGCCGCGGCGGCCGCCGCCAGGCCGAACGTATGCGCGGGTGCCAGCACCTTCCACGTCCAGCCCATTACCAGGCCGCCGAGCGTGCCGCCGACGCCGTAGGAAATCCCCGTGTACAGCGCCTGCCCCCGCCCCTGCAGCGGCCCCGCGAACCAGTGCTGCAGGCGCTTGAGGCTGGCGCTGTGGTGCGCGGCGAAGGTGGCTGCGTGCAGCACCTGCACGGCGGCCATCAACCACAGGACCTCGGGGAAGTAGCCGGTCAGGCCGAATCGCACCGCGGCCAGCACGAACGTACCGGCCAGGATCGTCGCCAGCGGCACACGCGCGAACAGCCGGCCCTGGAAGTAGAAGAACACGATCTCCGCGACCACGCCGATGGTCCACATCACGCCGATCGCGAACTTGCTGTAGCCCAGCCGCTCCAGGTAGAGCGAATAAAACACATACAGCGCCGCGTGCGCGAACATCATCAGGAAAGCGGACGCGAAGAACCATGCCACGTCCGGCCGGCGCAGCAGCGGCAACGCGGGCGGCGGACGCACGCGCGGCCCTTCGTCGGGCGCATCGCGCATGCCGAACACCATCGCCATCAGGATCGCCAGCATGGTGCTGGCCACCCATGGAAAGGCCTGCATGCCGAGCTGCTGGAACAGCGCGCCGCCCGCCAGCACGGCGGCAATGAAGCCGACCGAGCCGAACATGCGAATGCGGCCGTAGCGGTGGTCGAAGGCGCCGTAGCGGCGCAGCGTGGAAATGGTCAGGGCATCGCCAAGCGGCGACATCGCGCTGGTGATGAGGCTGATGGCGACCATCATCGCCATCATGCCGCCGTAGCTCTCCACGGCCGGCAGCATCAGGAATGCCGCGAGCGCGCCAACCGCCGTCACCCGCAGGATGCGCACGCGCGTGTGCATCGTGTCCGAGAGCCAGCCCCACAGGTAGGGGCCGAGGATGCGGCTGAACTGGAACGACGCCATCAGCACGCCGATCTGCACGGCCGTGAAGCCGCGCGCCGCGAAGAACAGGCTCACGAACGGCGAGATGACGCCGACGTAGCCGTAGTACCCGAGGTAGAAGAGACCGAAGCGGCCGTAGTCAGGCCGCGCCGCAACGGCGGTGACGGTCTCGGGCGCCGCGCCCAACTCAGCCCGGCTGGCCGGGGGCCTGCGCGGCAATGCGCGGCGTGTCCACCTTGACGTCGCCGCACTGGGCGCGGTGGCGCAGCGCGTGGTCGACCAGCACCAGCGCCAGCAGCGCCTCGGCGATCGGCGTGGCGCGGATGCCCACGCACGGGTCGTGGCGGCCGAAGGTCTCGACGGTCGCCGCATTGCCCGACTTGTCGATGGACTCGCGCGGCGTGCGGATGCTGGAAGTCGGCTTGATCGCCAGCGACACGGTGATGTCCTGGCCCGTGGAAATACCGCCCAGGATGCCACCGGCGTTATTGCTGCGGAAACCCTGCGCGGTCAGTTCGTCGCCATGCTCGCTGCCGCGCTGCGACACGCTGTCGAAACCGGCGCCGATCTCCACGCCCTTGACTGCGTTCAGGCCCATCATGGCATGCGCGATATCGGCGTCGAGCCGGTCGAACAGCGGCTCGCCCAGGCCCACCGGCACATTGCTGGCAACCACTTCGATGCGCGCGCCGACCGAATCGCCGTCGCGGCGCAGCGCGTCCATATACGTTTCGAGTTCCGGCACGATATCGGCATTGGCGGCGAAGAACGGGTTCTCCGGCACCTGCGACCAGTCGCTGAACGGCACCTCGATCTCGCCGAGTTGCGACATGTAGCCCCGGATCTCCGTGCCGAAATGTTCACGCAGCCATTTCTTGGCCACGGCGCCCGCGGCCACCACCGGCGCGGTCAGGCGCGCCGACGAGCGGCCGCCGCCGCGATAGTCGCGGATGCCGTACTTCTGCCAGTAGGTGTAGTCGGCGTGTCCCGGACGGAAGGTCTCGACGATATTGCCGTAGTCCTTGCTGCGCTGGTCGGTGTTGCGGATCAGCAGGCAGATGGGCGTGCCGGTGGTCTTGCCTTCGAACACGCCCGAGAGGATCTCGACCTGGTCCGGTTCCTTGCGCTGGGTGACATGCCGCGACGTGCCGGGCTTGCGGCGGTCAAGATCGGCCTGGATATCGGCTTCGGTCAGCGCCATGCCCGGCGGGCAGCCATCCACCACCGCGCCGATGGCGGGCCCGTGCGATTCGCCGAAGGTAGTAACTGTGAAGAGCAGGCCAAGGGTATTGCCGGACATGATGGAAACCGCACAGGAATTGGGGACGGCCTACATTGTAAGGCCAATGCCGGCCCTTCTGCGCCCGGCCTGGCGCTCAGCGGCGCGGCAGTTCGCCCTGCGCGGCTTCCGGATCGAAATCCGGATAGAACTCCTCGCGCATGCGCGCCACGTAGGCCACGAGGTTGGCATGTCCTTCGGCGGCGGTGCGGATCGGCGTGTCGAACAGCGGGCACAGCAGGCTGCCGGCGAAGGCGAACAGCGTGGCATCGGCGCCGCACGGCCGATCGCCCATCAGGTACGGACGGTCGCCAAGAATGTCGGCAATCGACGTCACACCCTTGCCGGCCAGGGCGACCAGTTCGTCTTCGCTATGCCGCCCCAAGCCCTGGTTCCAAAGCGTGCGGCGCACCTTGTGGCGCACCAGGCGCTCGGCCAGGCCACGTACCGGCGCCGGCACGGCGCGGAAAAACTGCGCCGGGCCACGCTCGAAGTTGGCTTCGTCGAGCCAGCGTACGCGCGCCACAGCCCAGTACAGGTTGTCTTCCATAAGCTTTTCCGCCGCCCAGGCGATGCCGCAATCCGCAGGCGTCAGGCCGGCGTCGAAGTCGATGTGGTACGTCTTCTCGATATGCCAGCGGATCAGCGTGGAGTCCGCCACGATGCGGCCCATGTCGTCCAGGTACGGCAGCTTGCCCTTGGGCGCGCGCCGCAGGCTGCCGCGCCGGGTCTGGTAAGGCAGGCCGGCCAGCTTGAGCAGCATTTCGGCCTTGGTGACGAAGGGGCTGGCGTCGGGCAGGCCGAACGCGGGGCCAAAGGTGTAGAGCGTGAGCATGGCAGTACGCGAGCGCGGGCTAGCGCCATTCGCCGCGCAGGGCGGTGACCATCTGCTGCAGGCCTTCCGGCGTGGCCTGGTCCGGCGGTACCGGTTCGCCCACGACCAACTCCAGCCGGCTCAGGACGCCGCGCCGGAACGGTCGCGTCATGGCCGACCCGCCCTTGCGCGAGAAAAAGCTGCCCCACAGCCCGCGCAACGCCATCGGCACCACGGTTACCGGCGTGCGCTGGATGATCTGCTGCACGCCCTGCTTGAACGCGTTGATCTCGCCAGTCGCCGTGATCTTGCCCTCCGGGAAGATGCAGACCAGATCGCCGTCCCGCAACGCAGTGGCCACGTCGTCATAAGCCTTCGCCAGCAGCGCGGGGTCCTCATGCGCGGGCGCGATCGGAATGGCTCGGGCCTGGCGGAAGAACCACGACATCAGCGGTACCTTGAAGATGCGATGGTCCATGACGAAGCGCACCGGGCGCGGGCTGGCGGCCATCAGGACCACGGCGTCGGCAAAGCTGACGTGGTTGCAGACCAGCACGGCCGGGCCATCGGCGGGAATCCGCTCGGCGTTCACGCGCCGCAGCCGGTAGACCGTATGCACCAGGATCCAGGCCACGAAGCGCAGCAGGAATTCCGGCACCAGCGAATAGATGTAGATCGCCACCAGCGCATTGAGCAGGCCCACCGCCAGGAACAACTCGGGAATGCTGAAGCCCGCCTGCGCCATCGCCACGCCCAGCAGCGAAGCGCCGATCATGAAGAAGCTGTTCAGGATGTTGTTGGCGGCAATGATGCGCGCGCGATGCGTGGGCGCGCTGCGGCTCTGGATCAGCGCGTACAGCGGCACGCTGTAGAAGCCGCCGAACATCGCCAGCAGCAGCAGGTCGACCAGCACACGCCAGTGGCCCGGCCCGGCGAGGAAGCCGCCAACTCCGGTCAGCGTGCCGCTCGCCTGCCCGTGGCTGGCGAAGTACAGGTCCACCGCGAACACCGTCATGCCGATCGAGCCGAACGGCACCAGGCCGATCTCGACATGCCGGCCCGACAAACGCTCGCACAGCAGCGAGCCGATGCCGATGCCCACCGAGAACACCGCCAGCAATAGCGTCACCACGTTCTGGTCGCCGCCCAGCACGTCCTTGGCAAAGCTGAAGAACGAGGTCAGGAAGGTTGCGCCCAGGAACCACAACCACGAGATGCCCAGCAGGCTCAGGAAAACCGTGCGGTTCTCGCGCGCCAGCATCAGGTTGCGCCAGGTTTCCGTGAACGGGTTCCAGTTGATGCGCAGGTCGGGCTGCGGCGCCGGCGACACCGGCACGCCGCGCGACACCACGCGGCCAGCCACGGCAAGGCCGACGCAAGCCACGCCGACATAGAGCGGCCCGATCAGCTTGCCGCCCTGCTCCAGCCCGGCCAGTTCGCCGCCGAGCAGCGTGCCAAGCAGGATCGCAACAAAGGTCCCCATCTCGACCAGCCCGTTGCCGCCGACCAGTTCGGATTCCTCGAGGTGCTGCGGCAGGTAGGCGAACTTGACCGGCCCGAACAGCGTGGAATGCAGGCCCATCAGGAAAGTGCCCGTATAGAGCAGCGTGGCGTTGTGCCAGGCGAATCCGGCGCAGCCAAGCGCCATGATGGCGATCTCGAGCGACTTCACCAGCCGGATCAGGCGCGATTTTTCGATCTTGTCGGCGATCTGCCCGCTGGTCGCGGAGAACAGCACGAACGGCGCGATGAAGATCGCCGAGATCAGGAAGGCGGCGCTGCGGGCGTCCACGCCCTCGAACAGCGCCGTGTGATAGGTCACCAGCGAGGTGAAGGCGACCTTGAAGACGTTGTCATTCATCGCCCCCAGGAACTGGGTCCAGAAGAACGGGGCGAAACGGCGCGCGCCGAGCAGTCGAAACTGGCTGTTTTGGCTCATGTTGGCAGGCTTGGGGCCCGGATGGGTTGGCCCCGGGATTCTGCCGGGGCGGCGTTCCGGCCGCCATCATGCCATCACGATGGCCGGACTGCACCTGGCCAGGACACTCCCGGCCCGGCGTTGCTCAGTCTGCGCGTTCCTGTTCTTCGGGCCAGTCGCGGATATAGGCCTTGAGCATCTTGTTTTCGAAGCTCTGGTCTTCCACCACCGCCTTGGCCACGTCGTAGAACGAAATCACGCCCATCAGCGTGCGGTTGTCGAGGATCGGCAGATAGCGGGTGTGACGCTCCAGCATCATGCGGCGCACCTCGTTGACGTCGGTCTCCATGGTGCAGGTGAGCGGCGCATCGTCCATTACCTTGCGGATGCTGGTGTTGCCGACGCTGCCGCCATTCCTGGCCAGCGTCTCGATGATCTCGCGGAAGGTCAGCATGCCGACCAGGTCGCCATACTCCATGACCACCAGCGAGCCGATATCGTGCTCCGCCATGGTGTGGACGGCTACCAGCAAGGCGGTGTCAGGCGTCACGGTGTAGAGCGTATTGCCCTTGATCTGGAGGATGTCGCTGACTTTCATGGTTGTCTCCGCTACCGGTGCCTGCGGCATGGCGCCCTGCCGGAGGCCCGGGGCCGAATGCCTTTTTATTTGTTCATGGGATGTCCGGGCAGGGGTTGCCCGTGCGCCGATGCTAGCCCAGATCGCCCGGATAAGTAAAGCACAGGCCGGTTTCCGGGCGGATGACCCCATCGCCGCACGGGCGATGCTACGATGCAGCCCGGAGACAACTCTCGCTCGAATCCTCATGTCCGGTACCCGTTTCGACACGCTGGCGCTGCACGCCGGCGCCGCGCCCGACCCCGCCACCGGGGCCCGCGCCACGCCCATCCACCTGACCACCTCGTTCGTGTTCAAGGACAGCGAGCATGCGGCTTCGCTGTTCAATATGGAACGCGCCGGCCACGTTTACTCGCGCATTTCCAACCCCACCGTGGCGGTGCTGGAAGAGCGCATCGCCGCACTGGAGAACGGCGCGGGCGCCGTCGCCACCGCCTCGGGCCAGGCCGCGCTGCACCTGGCGGTGGCCACGCTGATGGGTGCCGGCTCGCATATCGTTGCTTCCACCGCGCTGTACGGTGGCTCGCACAACCTGCTGCACTACACGCTGCGCCGCTTCGGCATCGAGACCACGTTCGTCAAGGCGCGCGACATTGACGCGTGGCGCGCCGCCATCCGCCCGAACACGCGCCTGCTATTCGGCGAGTCGCTGGGCAACCCCGGCCTCGACGTGCTCGACATCCCGACCCTGGCGCAGCTCGGCCAGGACAACGGCATTCCGCTGCTGGTCGATTCCACCTTCACCACGCCCTACCTGCTGCGCCCGTTCGATCTTGGCGCGGGCCTGCTCTACCATTCGGCCACCAAGTTCCTGGGCGGTCACGGCACCACCATCGGCGGCGTGCTGGTCGAAGGCGGCACGTTTGATTTCGAAGCCTCGGGCCGCTTCCCGGAACTGTCGGAGCCGTATGAAGGCTTCCACAACATGGTCTTCACCGAGGAGAGCACGGTCGCCCCGTTCCTGCTGCGCGCCCGCCGCGAAGGCCTGCGCGACTTTGGCGCCTGCATGAACCCGATGGCCGCGTGGCAGCTGCTGCAAGGCGTGGAAACGCTGCCGCTGCGCATGGCGCGCCATGTCGAGAACACGCGGCGCGTGGTGCAGTTCCTGGCGTCGAACCCGATGGTCGAGTCCGTCGCCTACCCGGAGCTGGAGTCGCACCCCGACTACGAACTGGCCAAGCGCCTGCTGCCGCGCGGCTGCGGCGCCGTGTTCAGCTTCAATCTGAAGGGCAATCGCGAAGCCGGCAAGCGCTTTATCGAAAGCCTGTCGCTGTTCTCGCACCTGGCCAACGTCGGCGATGCGCGCTCGCTGGTGATCCACCCGGCCTCGACCACGCACTTCCGCATGGACGCGGCGGCGCTGCAATCGGCGGGCATCACCGAAGGCACGATCCGCCTGTCGATCGGCCTGGAAGACGCCGACGACCTGATCGAAGACCTCAAGCGCGGCCTGAAGTCCGCAGAGAAGGCCATGAGCGGCAAGGGAGGGCAAGCCTGATGGAACTGAAGATCGCAGGCCAGCCGGCCTACGCCTACACCGGCGGCAAGCCGTTCGACCCCGCCCTGCCCTGCGCCGTGTTCGTACATGGCGCCCAGAACGACCACAGCGTCTGGGGACTGCAGACGCGCTGGTTCGCCAACCATGGCTTCTCGGTGCTGGCAGTTGACCTGCCCGGCCACAACCGCAGCAAGGGCGCGCCGCTGGCCACTGTCGAAGAGATGGCCGACTGGGTCATGTCGCTGGTGGCCGCTGCCGGCGTGACGGCGCCGGTACTGGTGTTCGGCCACAGCATGGGTTCGCTGATCGCGCTCGAATGCGCGGCGCGGCATGCGCCGTCCGTGCGCGGCATTGCCATGCTGGCAACGGCTTATCCGATGAAGGTATCGGATGCGCTGCTCGACGCCGCGCTCAACCGCGAAGGCCAGGCCATCGCCATGGTCAATGCGTGGTCGCACTCGAGCCTGGCCAACAAGCCGTCATCCCCGGGGCCTGGCGCGTGGATGCAGGGCGGCAGCCAGCGGCTGATGGAGCGCGTCGCGCGCAACAACCCGTCGGTCCATGTCTTCCATAACGACTTCACCGCCTGCAACACCTACGCGCATGGCGAGGAAGCCGCGGCGGCACTGTCCTGCCCGGCACTCTTCATCACGGGCAGCAAAGACATGATGACCCCGCCCAAGGCCGCACAGGCACTGGCCGCGAAGATGTCCCATGCCAGCATGGTTTCGGTGCCGTGCGGCCACGCCATGATGGGCGAACGGCCGGACGAAGTCCTCGATGCACTGTCGGGCTTCGCGCGCAAGGTCGTAGCGGCGCGCTGAGCCGTCGCACCGGCGGACGGCCCGCGTGGCGCCGTCCGCGGCTTTTGGCAGTTGCGTCTGGCAGACGCAAGCCATGGCCAGGAGGCGTCAAGGGCGGCAACCGGCCATCTACGGCCGCTCAATCAAAGTCGGCAAGGAACAATCGAGCGTCAGCAGTGCGCCCGTGACGTGACGCACACAGTCCATGCCGCGAGCGCTACCGAACCCGCCCGATCGCCTTTCGCTGCCGGGTGGAGATGCCTGCCGGCCACCCGAAACAAGCCTACACTCATCGATGCCCCGCGCTACCTGAATACTGGCCGCCACATCGGTTCGCCGGGCGCGGGCGGACACGTTCGTTCCTCATGGCGCCGGTCATTCGCGGCAAAGGAGAGGCCATGGAAAAGATCCCAAGAGCAACGGCCTTGTTCATCGCGGGCTTTGGCCCGGTTGTGATAGAAGCCCAGGCAAGCCGCGAGCTCTACAGTCGGGCCTTCCGTATCCCCTTCAAGGAAGAGAAAGGCGGCTACCTCCATACGGAGAGTCTGAAAGGCGCAAACACTTTCGCTTTGTGGCCGCTTTCTCAGGCCGCTCAGTCGTGCTTCGGCACGGATTCGTGGCCTCGTGACGTACCCATCCCACAAGCCTGGATTGAGTTTGATGTCGACAACGTCGAAGCGGCTACGGCAGAACTAGAATCACGAGGGTATCGGATGCTGGTCAGGAACCGGAATGAGCCGTGGGGCCAGACCGTCAGTCGCTTCATCGGGCCGGAAGGATTGCTGGTAGGAATCACCTTTACGCCATCGATGCGGGAAGAGAAATGATGGCGGCCAAGTGAAAGACCTGCGTGCGGTGACTGGTCTGGCTGGCTAGCAGCACACGCTTCCCCACGTGAATGGCTGATGAAGTACAGATAACGGTCCTCGCCGTCCTTGTGGAACGGGAGAATAGAGCGCGCTCCCTTTTGGGAGCGGGCTTTATGCCGCGCGGTTCGCCACGAGCTGCTTCATCAGCCTGCTCGACATCGCACTTGAATACGGCCGTAGGCGTCGGGAATTCAAATGAAAAATCCTCTGCTACTCTTCCTTCTGCTCTTGGCAAGTGGAAGTGCAACGGCCGCCTCGTACGCATGGAATTGGTGTGAAGTAGCCCGGGACGCTAACGCCTGTTTGAAAACGTGCGCCTTAAAAGATGATGCGTGCCAAGCAAATTGGCTCGAGCGAGATGCAGACGCGGCCAAAAATATTCTAGATATGGCGCGCGCATCCAACGAAGACTATCAAGAAATCTGTTCTCGGGCACGTCGGCCGAGAACCTGCACACTTTGTACTGAAAAGACTCGAGAATGTGCCCTTGAGGTCTTGAAGCTGGAAGCCGAGGAATTTGCGGAGCAGGCCGCTACAAAGCGGCAACTCACCAGGATAGAAGAACTCAAAGCGAATCCTGGCTACACCGATAAATCTCTGAAACGGTCCGACCCTCGTACGCCAATAGATAGACGTGAGCATCCGGAGTATAACCCGATCGGAATTGTACGTCTTCCTAACCTAAAAGAGTCAGGCTTCAATCGAGGGACAGGATGGCTAACAAGCGACTGCTTGGTTGTAACTGCTAAGCATGTGATTACAGGCTCGGATGATAGACCGGGGAGATCTGCTATTGGCGTCCAGGTTTCGTTTTATGTCGGAAATTCTCCATCGCATGATAAAAGTTTCGCCTATCAGTCTACGGGCGTCGTAGTAGACGCTGGGGAATCAGGAAACTCCATAAGCGATGATTGGGCATTGATAAAACTGGACGACCCGCTAGGGAAAAAGGTTGGAACGATTGCTACATGGCAGTACACCGTAGAGGAAGCGCTAACTTGTACTGCTCTCGAAGTTGCGGGCTATCCGGGAAGCAAATCCGTTGATCAACTGTGGTGGCAGTCTCGTTGCCCCTTGGAGAAGGATCTGAGCAGCGAATGGCAGTTTATATTGCGGTGTCCAGCAACCCCCGGGAATTCTGGTGGTCCGCTTTTATGCAGGGAGAGCAACGGAGATCTTCTTGCGATAGGAATCATAGCGTCGCGATCTTTCGGAGCTAACGCAGAGGCCGTGAATTTCTCCAAGCATTGGTGGCATGCCATACAGCCAGCACTTAAAAAGTTCGCAAACACTTGTCCGAAAAATTAACCAGTTACAAGCGTTATCCAAAAATGTTTCCAGGGTGAAAAATGCCGCACTCCTTTCGGAGGTGCGGCGCCGCGGCGTCGGCCAGCCGCAGCCTACGGATTGGCGGCCGGGTAGGCATATGACTGTGTTTGTGACTAAAACGAAGCAGGACTTGGTGGAAGTGTTGACGGGATCGGAGCGCAGGATGAAGCCATCGTTAACGTCCGACGAGATGTCGCTGTTTTCCACAGAAAGCTGACCACGCGGCCCCCGTATCGCTCAGCCTTTTGGGTCGTCGGAGGTCGCATGAAGCGCATATGCGCGCCACGCGCCGATCGTCCATCGCGTCCAATGGCGTGGCGCGGACGCCATCGTTTCATAGCTAGGCAGGCTGTACAGGATCTTCCTCAGACCAGGCTCCTCGATGAAGGCCGTGCGTATCCGGTGGATCGCATAGACGCGCGTGAGCAACACCAAGCCCGTTGCGGCGAGCGCGGTGCACCAAATCTCCAGCACATTCATTTGAATTCCCCAAGCGCATTCCTGTGTAGCGCTGCCAACCTGACGATACCGGCCGTGCGAAAATCAGCGTCTCACTGACTACCGTTATGCTGCAAATAGCCGATTCTTGAACATAGTGTCCTGAGGAGACTTTCAATGTTCGGCCCCCCCCCCCCCGGAGAATCACCTCGCGACGCATGACGTCGAATGGTTAGCTCGGCCGTACGTGCTTAATGCGGAGCCGCTGTTCCCTCCATCACACCGTGTGGTGATTGAGGCGCGCGCAGCCGGAGCAGCCCTCGCTATAGCGTGCCGCCTTAATCAGGCGCAACGGGCACGGGCCGCAAAACTCGAGAGTGTTGGACTTCCTTCGGCCAGCGCGGTCCACCTGCAGAATACTTTGCAACTCAGTCTGGACCTGCTCGAGCGCTATCGGACAACGCTGCTGGGCTTAATCGATAGCATTGAATCGTCTCACATTGCCCTGGTGAAAAGCCGAGAACTGCTGGCCCGTGGTCCATTCGATCGGGTCCGCCCCGAGCATAGGAGGGGTCACATGGCGCTTCACACCGCGGAGCCGGTGACTTTGGACGGATGAATCCGCAGTTTGCGACGGCGTCTACGCGGACCAAGGGAAACGCCTGGTTGTCCTCGGCATCGCGCCGCAGTGGGGCCTAGGGAGGATAAAGGCTCGATTGCGAGAACTCGCGGCGGATTTCTTGACCGCCGCGGCATCGAGCAGTATTGCAGGAGCCGCCATGACTGAGTTGCAAACGTTGGACGGACTGGCCACCGGTGTGCCAATCGTCGCGGTCGGAGCATCGGCCGGCGGCATCACTGCCATGCAGAAGCTGTTTGAGGGATTCCCTGCGTCGGTCCCCTTTGCACTGGTTGTGCTGCAGCATCTGCCTGCCGGCCAGCCCAGCGGCCTAGCGGACTTGATCGCGAGATGCACGCGCTTGCCGGTCAGAGCCGCAGACGACGGGGTCCGACCCGAAGCCAACTGCGTGTACGTGCCGTCGCCGGATCACATTTTGACGCTGGAAGACGGCGAATTTCAAACGAGACCGGCTGAAGGCGGCTCCCGACGCCCCGGCATTGATACGATTGATTCGTTCCTCGAAAGCCTGGCGCTGCGAAATGAGCCACGATCAGTCGCGGTCATCCTCTCGGGCACGGGCATGGACGGTACCGCCGGCGCAATCCGGATCCGCCAGGCAGGCGGCGTTGTCATCGTTCAGGATCCGCTCACCGCCTTGCATGACGGTATGCCGAACGCGGTAATTCAACGGGGTATTCACCACCACATCCTCCCCTGCCGGGCCATCGGCCAGCAGCTCATGGCCTGCGTCGATCCTGATTACGTGCGCCCCATGTCATCAGCCAATGCGGCCGAAGGAATGTCCGAAGCGCTTGCCCGGATTATCGATCTGGTTCGCCAACGAGCCGGATTCGACCTCGGCGGCTACAAGCCTTCGCCGTTGCTATGGCGTGTCCAGCAGCGGATGGATATGCGTAAGGTTTGGTCCTTCCATGACTATGCTTTGCTCCTTGAGGATGATCTGGTCGAATTGGACGCACTGACGCGCAATATTCCGATATACGTAACGGAATTCTTTCGCGATGCTGCCGCATGGGAAGCCTTGCGTGACGTGCTCAAACCACTCGTTGCCGAAACCGGGAGCCGGCGTACGTTGCGAGTCTGGACGCCGGCGTGTTCGACCGGCGAGGAGGCGTACTCAGTTGCGATGCTTCTTGACGAAATCTCGCATGAAAGAGGTGAGACAACCGACTTTCAGATATTCGCAACCGATGCCGCACCAGAGTTGGTGGCCAGGGCCAGTCGTGGATTTTTCCGCACTGAGTCCATGAGTGGGGTTTCGGATGCCCGGCGGAACCGGTATTTTTATGAAATCGATGGATCGTTTCGCGTCAAACGATTCCTGCGTGAAAAGCTCGTATTCGTTCCGCAGGATTTAATTTCTGATCCACCTTTTGCCGGGCTCGATCTTGTCACTTGTCGCAACCTCTTCATTTACCTGACGCGCGAGACGGTAAAGGACTTGGCTTCTATTTTTCACGGCTCGCTGCGCGAAGGCAGTTTCCTTTTTCTCGGCCGGAGCGAGGCCTACCCTCTCGATGGGGAGGGCTTTGAGCCATTTTCTAGAAAATGGAATATCTACCGCAAGGCTGGTCCCGTGGTCACGAAGCTGCCGGCAAAACTGCGATCGGCTGATAACGTAGAGGTGCGGTCCGCGGCTGCACTTCGCGTCGCGTATGAACGATTTGGCATTCCATCGGTGCTGACAGACGAAAAAGGCAATGTCCTGCGTACATACGGCCAAACAAGCGGGATCCTTGGCCTGCCTGCGGGAGAACCTTCACTCAATGTGGCCGATTTGGTCCCGCTGCAATGGACAGCACGCCTTCGGCATGGCATCCGGCAGGCGCTCGACGAACAGCGATCACTGATCCTTACGCCCTTGCCAGCCGCCGACCCAGTGACGGATTCGATCAGCATACGACTTACGCCTCTGCAAACATCCAGCAGTGACGCGTGGGACCGTATGCTAGTGTCATTCATACGGCAGCAGGATGATTCTGATGCGCTCGGCGCAGACAACTCCTCCCTCCTGCAAGGCGACCTTGGCATTGCCGAGAGCGTCGATTGGAAAGACCAAGCCCGGATTTCCCGCGAAGAAATGGACGCGTCACATGAAGAATTGCTGGCGCTCAACGAGGAGCTCAAAGCATCTAACGAACAGCTCGCCCGGAGCAACGAAGATCTCGATGGCTCGAACAAGCAATTGCAGGAAAATATCGACCAGTTGGCCATGCAAAATCACGTCCTGCTGTCCGCCGGGATAATGACCGTGTTCCTCGATCCGGATCTGAAACTTCGGTGGTTTACACCTTCAATGCGAGACGTGTTTCCGCTTAGGTCCGGCGATATGGGCCGGAGTATCGCCGACCTCGTCCCCATCTTCCACGACGAGGCCTTCTACAAGGACATCGAGCGGGTGCTTCACGCCAGCGAGCCGCTCGAAGCTGTCATACGCGATGACCACGGCCACTGCTTTCTGCGCAAGATCTTTCCCTACCGTTCCGCGGCAGACGAAATAGTCGGCGTGGCAATCACATTTATCGACATGGTCAGCCACGGGTTCGAGGATCCGCTGACTCGCCATTAGCAAAGCCGCCGCCAAGACGAAACGGTCCACTGGTCATCAGGTCATCAATGGCAGGTAGCCATTTCTGGCGGCTACAGCCCTACGCGGACCGGTCGAGCAGGACCGCTCGGCCCTGCCCGGCAGTTTCGGACCTTTAGCGCGCACCTCTCTACACACAACTACTGACGGCCCGTGCCCGGCAGAATGTCGTTTGCGGTCGCTTCGGACTAGTCTACTTTCGCACCATTAGCAACCAGCAAATCTGCTGCCAGCTTGCCCTCGCGTTCGGCGAATCGCTGAAATTCGGCCGGCGATTCCGATACGGAAACTTCGTCGCCCTGGTTGATGAATTTCTTCCGCAGGCCTGCGTCGCTCATTACCTTGCGGCTAGCGGCGAATAACTTCTGGATGACTTCTGGCGGCGTGGCCGCCGGCGCGAACAGCCCGTACCAGGCAGACATGTCATATCCCTGGAGTCCGCCCTGCGCGATAGTCGGTAGTTGAGGATTCGCGGGCGAGCTGGCAGCAGACGTCACCGCGATCGCCACCACCTTGCCAGCGTCGATCATCGGCCTGACCGAAGGTGCAGTGCCAAACGTCAGCTCCACATCGCCAGCGGCAACGGCCTGGGCGGACTGCGCACCGCCCTTGTAAGCGACATGTGTCATTTGGACGCCAGCCCGTCTCGAAAAATAGAGGCCCGCCACGTGTGTGAAAACACCGTTTCCGGAGGACGAGTAGTTTAGCTTTCCCGGCTGTGCCCTGGCCCGAGCAACAAGCTCGGCTACGCTCTTGATGCCTGTACTCTTGTTGACCACAAGTATCATCGGCGCCGCGACCAGCCGCGTGATCGGTGCGAAGTCCTTTGGCTGGTACTTGATGTTCCTGAAGAGGACCTTGTCGCTACCCATGACGCTGGCGGTTCCAAGGTAAAGCGTGTATCCGTCAGCAGGCGCCTTGGCGACCATGTCCGCCGCGATGGTGGTTCCTGCACCAGGCTTGTTGTCAATGATGACCGGTTGGCCGAGCTCGCGCGCCAGCGCGTTGCCATAGAGACGCGCGGTATTGTCAGCGCCCCCGCCGGCGGGGAATCCGACCACGAGCCGGATTGGCTTGGCCGGATAGAGATCTTGAGCGCTGCCGTGGGCCGCGTGTGGCAGCGCGCTGATGCCTAGCAAGATCAGGAATGTCCAAGTTGCTTTCATGAATATGGTCTCCTCAGTTGTGTTATTTCTACCTTCCCTTGAACACCGGCCGCCGCTTCTCCTTCCACGCCGCGGCGCCTTCCTGCAAATCCGACGACAACTGCGATCGACGCAGATCGCTCTCCAACGCGAGTAGATCTGGCGTGCCGCGCGCAATGTCGTTGAGGTGCTTTTTCATGCCGAGCAGTGCGATCGGTGCCATGCCGGCAAGCTGTAACGACAAGGCGTCGACGCGTGCATTCAGTGTTTGCTCAGGAACAATCTCGGTGAGAAAGCCGATATGGAGCATCGCCTCGGCATCGAGTCGGTCTGCGGTCAGGAACAGCCGCTTGGCATGGTCGAGCCCCAACCGCGATATGTAGCGCTCCATACCCCCCTGATAAAAGTGCAACCCCAGGCGAACCGCCGGCATGAACATCTCGCATCCGGGCACGCCGACACGGAAATCGCAGGCAAGGCAAAGATCGGTGGCCCCGCCGTACACCCCGCCGTTTACCGCGGCGATGGTGACGGGTCGGCAGGCCTCCACGGCGTCCATGACCTCGCCGAAGTCCAGAGCGCCTTCGCCGGAGCTGCCCGCAAGCGCACCAATGTCGTACCCGCTGCAAAAGTACTTTCCGGTACTGGTCAGACGGAGCACCAGCACTTTTTCCATGTCGTTGACCCTGGCAATGTGGTCGCGCAGGACTTGAAGGTCGGCCGGGCTAATGCGGTTAGCCACCTCCGGTCGACGCAGGGCAATGGTGGCAATGGCGCCATCCGTGGTGAGATATGGGGCGTGCGGGTCCATGTCGGGGTTTCTCTCAAGCAGTCGGAAGTTTGATTTCAAGGGTTATGCGAGGGATCGCCGGGCGTGGGGCGACGATCGCTCGGGTCGGTCTGCCGTCTCGCCGGCAGACAGGGCGGATCAGCCGACCATGGCGTGTATGCAGATTGGCGTGCCGACCATTACGAAACCGGTCACGCCTGGAACGCTGCTTTTTGAGTCAAGAGCGCATGGATCGACGCGACACCTGCTTCCCGCAAGATTTCCAGCGTGTGTTCGCCAAGGTCTGGCGGCGGCCTGCGGGTCATGCGGTGCGCCACAGTCGTGTCCCGCGCGTATGTGGAAATCGGCGTCACTACTTGCAACAGATTGCCCAGCAAAGGATGATCGACCCCCTCGACCAGTCCGCAACTATCGAGTTGCGGATCTTGGAACACTTCGGCCGGCGAATGGATCGGCCCGGCAGGTATGCCCGCGGCAACGAGAAGCTCGGTCCATTCGCGCTTGCCGCGGGTCTTCAGGCGTGCTTCGAGAATGGCTTTGAGTTCGATCCGATTGCGGGCACGTAGCTCATTCGTCAGGAATCGCGGATCCTCCGGCAAAGCAAGCAGATCCAGTAGCTGACACAGGCGAACCCACATATCAGTGGTGATTGGTGCCAGATTCAAGGGGCCATCAGCCGTCTCGAAAACGCCGTAGGGAGCGATCACGGCATGCTGGTTGCCAGTCCGATTCGGCACCTCGCGCAGGCTCAGGTAGCGCTGTCCGTGGACGCTCAGCAATGAAACCAGGCTTTCGAACAATGATGTCCCGACGCGCTGGCCACGCCCGGTACGCTCGCGCTCGTAGAGGGCGCCGAGGATCGCCATGGCGAGCCACATGCCCGAGCTCAGATCACCAATAGCGGTGCCGGTCCTGGTTGGCTCCCCATCGGGGAAGCCTGTCAGGCTCATGAGCCCGGAATAGCCCTGTGCAATCTGATCGAATCCGGGCGAGCCGCTCAAGGGGCCGGACGGACCGAAGGCACTGATGCTTCCCATGATCAGGCGCGGGTTGCGCGCGCTCAGGACGTCGAAACCAAGCCCCATGCTCTCCATCGTGCCCGGCTTGAAGTTCTCGATCACAACATCGGCGCCGTCGACAAGTTTCAGCAGCGCCTCGTGCACGAGGGGGTGCCGGAAATCGAGGCAGACGCTGCGCTTGTTGCGGTTGCAGGACAGATAGTATGTGCTGACACCACGGTCGAACGGTCCCCATGTCCGGCTCATATCGCCCTTGGGGCCTGCCTCAACCTTTATGACGTCGGCCCCGAGGTCAGCCAGCACCATCGCGCAAAACGGGCCGGACAAAGCCCGGCTGAAGTCGACGATCCTGATCTTGTCTAACGCTTGCATGCAGAAGTCTCCGCCCGCGGTGTAATGGACAAATGGCGTACAGGCGGGATCTGTCGCCCCTACTTGCGATAGCCGCGGTGGCGCCCTTGGAATTGGCGGCACGCCGGCTGCCTTGCCAAAAGGCCTGGCGTCATATTCGCTGGGACATCGCGCCATCGCCGACCATCTGGAGACGTAGTGTACGAAGCCGTTTCATATTAAAAAAATATGATATTGTTATCGCGGCATACACTGAGCTTATGGTGAAGAATGGATCTCCGGCAGCTTCGGTACTTCGCCAAGGTGGTTGAACTTGGGAACGTCACACGCGCCAGCGAAGCGCTGCATATCGCGCAACCCGCAGTGAGCCAGCAGATGCGCGCCCTCGAACGCGATCTCGGCATGCAACTGCTCACACGCAGCGTCCACGGAGTGATGCCGACCCCGGCCGGGCGCACGCTCTACCGGCACGCGCTTGGCCTGCTGATGGAAGCCGACCGGACGCGCGAACTACTGCGGCAGGATGCCGAAGAGCCCGCAGGCCGCGTATCGGTCGCCATGCCGTCGAGCACGGCGCGATTGATGGCAATACCACTGGCCCGCCGAATCCGGGATCGCCATCCCGGCATCACGCTGGAACTGATCGAGGCGCCCACCGCCGATCTCCCGCAATTGGTGGACAGCGGGCGCGTGGCACTGGCCGTCATGGCCGATGCGGACAGGAGCCGATCGACGGTCGTCCAGCCACTGCTCACCGAGGAGCTTTACCTTGTGGCGTGGCCGGAGTTTCCACTGGAAGCCGAGGTGGTGTCGCTATCGCGGCTTGCACAAATGCCGCTCGTCATGCCAAGCGCGCCCAATACAATCCGCAGGCGCGTCGAATGGGCACTGCGCGAAGAAGGCGTCGAATGGAACGTTTTGTTCGAAGCGAGCTCGACAGCGCTGCTGTTCGCTGCAGTGCTGGAACGGCTTGGTGTCACCATCCTGCCGTGGTCGGCGGCCTACCTTGAGATCGAACAACGAAAACTGAAGATTGCCAGGGTCGACCACAACTTGTTCGCGCGGGAACTATCCCTGTGCTGGAAGGAATCGGGACTCATCAGCAACGCTGTGGTGAAGGTAAAGACCACTATGCTCCAACTTTTTGAGGAGTATGGGAGCCGCCCCGGCTGGACGCATGCCCCGTCAAATTGACGTCTGGCACCACATCAAATCCTGGTCGGCCGGGCTATGCGATGAACCCCAACTCGCCGGATTCCGCTGTCAGCAGTTTCCTGCTGAAGGCTAGGTCGTCCACGTAGCTGACGATGGCGTGCTGCACCACGCCTTCCTTGCGGTTGATGCGGGGATGCTTGTCCAGGTAATGGTGCGTGGCGTACAGCCTGGGTCAAAGTGGCCCCCTGCGAGTGATCGAAGTCGAAGGCGGCTCCCATGACACGGCCGAGCAAGCGGAGCGTGATGTATTGAAAAATAGCATCCTGGCCACGGCGGAAGAGCTGCCGACCGCGTTCGGCCAGGGCAGCCCTTGGGATAGTCGCCTGAATCCGTTACGCGCGCTGGCCGCTTACGTCAAGCACTCTGGTGGAGACGTACGTGCGGGCCCCGTCTGGCCATTCCACGCGCACCTCGGTCGGGCTCACGACGCGGGTAACGGTCAGGCGCTTGCCGCGAAACACCCAACTGGTGCCGGGCTTGTACAGGCTCGCGCGGCATGCCGTGCGGCGTTGTCTGCTATTCATGGTTGGGGCGGGCCGCCCTTCGGGCGGCTGGTGGTTTTCGTCAAGTGGGTGCCGCGTCGGCCGCGCGCTCGATTCCAGGGGCAGCGTCACGCAGGCGAAAGCTTACACGACCACGCTCGGGCCTGCCGGTGTCGGAGTCCGGCCATGGGCAACCGCTCTGCACATTTCGTACGGCCGCTCAGGGTCGGCTCCGCCCCTCGGCTAGCCGGGATTTTCGGCCCTCGACGTCTTGAGCACCACCCGGCGGCGGCTCGCCCATAGCATCAGTTGCTGGCCACTGCGGCCTATTCCGCCACGATCCTGCGCTCGGTCGCAATGCGCTTCCACAGCGCCAGATCCCGCTTCATCCGTTCGCCAAACGCCGCCGCACTGGCGCTCGAAGGCTTGGCTCCGTCCTGAGCCAGCGTTGCCTTCAGGTCATCGGAAGCCGCCACCGCCGCGATCTCGCGATTGAGGCGCTCGACCAGCGGCGCGGGGGTGCCGGCCGGTGCCAGCACCCCGACCCAGATATCGGCGGCATAACCAGGAACCGATGCAGCAAGCGCCGGCAGGTCCGGAAAGGCCGGATTGCGCTCGCGCGAAGTCACGGCAAGCGGACGTACCTTTCCGGACTTGATCAGCATAGCCAGCGAACTGTAGTTGGAGATCATCACGTCAATCTGCCCCGCCGCCAGGTCCACGAGGGCGCCGGATGCGCCCTTGTAGGGCACGTGCATCATGGTGACGCCCGACGATGCGCACATCAACTCGGTGGCAAGCTGTCCGAGCGATCCCACGCCGGCGGACCCATACGTGATGCCGCCCGGCTTGGCACGCGCAGCGGCCAGCAGCTCGGCCGGTGTGCGCGCCGGCATTGCCGCCGACACGGCCAGCAGCATCGGACCATCGGCCACCATCGCTACCGGAGCAAAGGCAGTGAGTGGGTCGTACGGCGAGCTTGGCTGTGTCGCCGCCGCCGTCAGCAGCGTGGACGAGGTCAGCAGCAGCACCGAGCCGTCATGCGGAGATTTGGCCACGAAATTGGCCCCCAGCGCACCCGCTGCGCCCGGCCGGTTTTCCACGATCACCGTCGTGCCAAGTCTCCTGGCCAACCCAGGCGCAAGTCCGCGTGCGATCACGTCGTTGCTGGCGCCGGCCGAAAACGGCACCACCAGCCGCACCATCGGCGGCACGGCGCCCGGCGGCGCGGGCGTGGAAGACTGGGCCCGCACCGCGCCGGACTGGCCCGCCAGCAGCGAGGCCGCCAGCATCGCCGCACGTACGGCGCGATGGACAATACCGGGCGCGGCGCCGGCCGCATTGGTCCGGCTGCCGGGTTTTTGGGAGCACGTTGTTCGATACCAGCACATGGCGGCACCTCCGAATCATCGAGTCATGGGGAACACAAGAATGGATGACGTTGCCATCCGGACGGATGGGCCGCGCGTCAGCCCGGAACGTCCAGATCCAGCAGCGGCGCGTACTGCTGGGCGCCGAAGATGTCGCCGTCGCCCGCACTACCGCTGGGGCGTTCGCGATAGATCGTGAACTTGATGGCAAGCGCCGGATCGTATTCGACGAAGTCGGAAATCCGCTCCATCGGAATGCGATACAGCGCGGCCATCGACTCGCGCGTGATCACGCGCGCGCGCTTCACCCGCGCATACTGGGCAGGTTCGCGAAAGATGATGTCAAAGGTGATCTTGTTGACGCCGGCGTTCTTGCTGCGGATCGTCTTGGCCAGCTCATGGAGTTTCTGCGTGGACATGTCGGGGTTCCGGTTATGCGTGCGTCAGACGCCTGCGTCGACGATGTGGGTGGGAAACAGCGCCAGCGGATCATGCACGGCGATGGTGTGGTTCAGCGTCCAGCGGTAGGCGGGGCTAGCGTGCAGTACCTCGTCCAGCGGGAACGATACGGAGCCCGCCGTGCCCTTCACGTCGGGCAGGCGCGCATAGAACATCTGGCGCAGGCCGATCATTGCCACCTCCTCGGCCATCTCGCGCGTGGGCGCCACAGCCTGCACCAGCACCCCAAGCTCGTGACCGGGCTGGTCACGCAACGGCTCGAGCGCGCCCATCACGCCATCGCGGCCATAGACGTTGTAGTGCAGTTCGTAGCCTTCGTCGCCAAACCGCAGACGCACCTGCTCACGCGCCCAGGCGATGACGCGATCGATGTTGGCAATGGTGTACGGGTCGCGCACGCCACACAGGCCGACGTATCGTTCACCGACCTTGCCCGCCCCCTCCAGCTTCACACGCACCTCGTCTGCAGCATGGAAACGCGACCCCGTGATGCGCGTGGTGCGCGGGTCGATCTGCTCGTAGCGACAGTCGCGCATGTCCAGCCGGCCGCCCGCCACGAACTCGTCGTAGGGGTTCGAGCGCTCATACATCGCGTGGCCCGCCACGGACGCAACGGTGCAGCGCTGCTCAGGATGCATGGCGGTCACGCGCACATCATCTTGCGAGATCGTGCCCATGACTGTTTCCTTCCCGCCATAGGGCTCGGCGCAGAACGACGCGCATTCCAGTACCTTGCCCAGGTAGTACGCATGGTCTGCCGAAAAACCGTGGTGAAGCGCCGGCGCGGCAAAGACCGCGGCGTCCGAGCTGCGTCCGCCGATGATGACTTCGGCCCCCCGCCGGAGCAGCTCGACATAGGGATGCACGCCCGCCATGGCCACGATGCGGTCGGTGGCGTCGAGCTCGTCCCGCGTCAGATTGGCAAAGCCATCCAGCCCGGCGATGACGTCGCCATCATCGAGACGCGCCTTCAACTGCGCCTTGTCGACCTCCGAATAGAAATAGCCCAGCTTGAAACGCTTGAGGCCGTGCCGGTGCGCCAGTTCCTGGATGATCCGCACGTACAGGTCCACACGACTGTTGCTGCCGGTATCTCCCGCCGAGCCGATGATCATCGGCACGCCAAGCCGGCGCGATGCCAGAAGCATCTGCTCCAGGTCGTGGCGCTGCCACGTTTCGGGGCTGGTCGATGTGTCCGAGCCCAGCGGCACCGGGCCCACGTCGTCACTGCCCGAATCCGCGGCGATATAGTCGGGCCCGGCCTCCACGCCAAGCTCAAAGCTGGCCGTGCGCAGCGGCGCAAAGCCGAGATGGCCGTTGGGGCAGATGATCTTCAAGGACTGCATGTGTCAGGTCTCCGAAATGTCCGCAGGCACCCTGCCTCGGACACGACACATTCAGCGAAACCCGTGCCAGGTGAGCACTGGGATTTTTTTGTTTTGTTTTCAATGAGATAGCATTGACACCCTATGCTGCCGCGTGAGAATCACGCAACGTTCCCGCGCGGACCGCGCGAGATTCACACATCCGGGATGTGCAACTTGAGCATCTGGTGACGCAGCGCATGACGTGTCAGACCCAGCCTGGCCGCGGCCATGCCGATATTGCCGTGGGAGTCACGCAGGGCCGTACGCACGAGCTCAGTCTGGAATCGGGCGGTGGCGCCGTGGTAATCGAGGCCGCTGTCTCCCTGCCCATCGGCACCGCACAACTCGGGCGCCGCGTCGGACCCGGTATCAGACTTCTGTGCAGGCGAGTTACGGTGAGACGCCGATACTTCCCGGAGGATGCGCGCGGGCAGATGCCCGGGCTGCACCGTATCGCCCGCTTCCAGCAGGCAGATCCGCTCCAGCAGGTTCTCGAGCTCGCGGACGTTGCCGGGCCAACGGTAGCTGCGGAAAATGCGTGCCACCTCCGGATCGAAATGGCGCATGGCGCTGCCGTACTGGCGGTTGTACCGTTCCAGCGCCGCGTGAGCCAGCATGAAGACATCGTCGCCGCGTTCCCGCAGCGGCGGGATATTGATGGCGATGACCTGCAACCGGTAATACAGGTCTTCGCGAAAATGCCCGGCATTGACTTCCCCGAGCAGTATCCGGTTCGTGGCCGCGATGAAGCGCACATCGACGCTGATCGGCTTGACCGCGCCTACCCGCCTGAAGCGCCGGGAGTCCAGCAGTGTCAGGATCTTCGACTGCATGACCGGGTCCAGTTCACGCACTTCGTCGAGAAACACGGTGCCGCCGTTGGCCGCCTCGATCAGTCCCTCTTTCTTGATCACGGCCCCGGTGAACGCGCCGCGTTCGTGGCCGAACAGCTCCGATTCGAGCAACTGGGCGGGAATCGCCGCACAATTGATATCGATGAAATTGCCGGCGGCGCGTTGCGATTGCTCGTGGAGCATTCGGGCCACCAGGCTCTTGCCGGTCCCGGTTTCGCCATAGACCAGTACGGTGCGCGCCTGGCTGCGCGCCACGCGCAACACCAGCTCGCGCAGGGCAACGATGGATGGGTGATTGCCAACGAGTGCGGAAGATTGCGGCTGCATGACTGAGGAGCCGCGCCGGCAGCGCCGGCCCGCGGCGGCAGGACGATGGCAGCGATTCTACCTGTCGGCAGCACCGCTCGTGCCACCCGTGCCGCCCGTGCCGCTTGCCACCGTGCTAGCTACGCCTCCCTCGATGCGCGCCTTCACACAACACCGAATCGCTGGCGATGGCCGGAGGAGACGGGTACCTGACCGTCAATCTCCCCATGATGCCTGAGTCCACCGCAACGCTTATCTCGGCTTGGCTAACCTGGTCGACTGGGATCACTGCGAAGTGCGGGGCTTTCGGCAAATCACGGCTTGCGCAAGGCAACCCACAGTCGTGTCGGCAGTCTCGGGCGGCGGGAATCGGCCATTAAGAGACAGAAGGCCATCCGTTGCCAATGGCAGCGTTTGGTCCGACTTCCGACGTTGGGATGCCGCTGCGAATCCGTCCAATCTAGGGGTAGTAGCCGCGCGCGCCTTCGATACCGGCGCAGGGGCCACAAGAGGAATCCACTGGAGATCGCGACCAACGATCACCTTCCCCGAGAAGCCATGGCTGGCTGCTGTCCAACGGCGAGGATCACTGTCGGCGGGGGCCAGATGCGACAGGACGAGGGTCTTGACGTGGGCTGCTTCGGCGACGGCTCCGACATCCGATGCAGCGGTATGCGCATGCACAAGATGGTGCGCCTTGGCTTCCTGCGCCGGGCTCCTTGGCTTCGGGTACAGGGCATCCACCCAGGCGGTGTCGATCACCTCATGCACCAGCACATCAGCGCCTTGCGCCAACCGAATCAGATTCCGGTTGGGGCTGGTATCGCCAGAGAAGACAACGGACCCATTCGAGGTGTCGAACCGATACGCGAATGCCGGATAGACGGGGGCATGGTTGACCAGTGTTGCCGTCACCCTGACGTTCTCGTCCCGGTAGATCTCGAACGGTGCCATCGTCGGCGCGGGATCGCGATCAGGATCCACATCAAGGCCGGCGGGCAACGTGATATCCATGACATCCACGCGGCTATGAGGATTCGGCTTGCGGCTATCCAGGATGTTGTCGTTGATGTCCGCCGCGAAGGCGCGGTATAGCGCTTCGGTCATGGCAACGGTGCCAGGCATTGGCTGCTCGGGCGCCACGATGTCCGCCAGCCCGACCGTGCCCCCGCTCGCAGGCGGCACTTTACCGCGTGAGCCAGGCCCGATCACCTTGAGTGTCTGACGCCGTTCGGCTAAACCGTCCGACGCACCAAACAGGACGAGCGACGGATAGTCGACGATGTGGTCCGCGTGCATATGGGTGATGAACGCCGCTCGCAATGTCTCAAGGCCTCGTCCTGGTGGCGGTGAGCCCAATCCCGCCTGGAAGTAACGCCGCAGCCAGCCCGCGCCGAAATCGACAAGGTAGGCCTGGCCATTGACCACCACCGCGGAGGCGATCCCGGCAGACTCGGAACCTCGCCACGAGGTCCGACCGCCTGCCGTTCCCAGCAGCACGAGGCTGGGGACGGACTGCGCCAACGAGGGCCGGGGCGGCTGCCCGACCGGCTCTGCATGGGACGCCGAAGCCAGGACGGCGAGCGCCGCGCATGCCCCCGCACAAAGCAGGCGAACGCCATTAATCGGGCCAGCTTTTGCCCGGGAAAGAATGTCACGCATGTGTGCTCCAAAGGAAGGCCAGGACCGAGCCCCATCATTTCGGCCGTGAGATGGGGAACGGAGCCACGGGTAGGGCATCAGAAGGTGTGGCGCATCCCGATCACGGCGCCAAACTGGTTTGAACCCGCAATCACGGAGCCGTCATACCCGTTCGCGCCCAGCGCGGAACCGCCCTTGTTCAAGGTATATGACGCCGTCAGATAGGCGTCGGTGCGCTTCGAAAACCGGTAGTCGGCAGACACCACCAACGACATCGGATCCTTTGCCGATGTACGGTCGTTGGTCTTGTACACGGCCCCAGTCAGCGCAAGCGCTTGCTTGAAGTTGTAGGTGGCGCCAGTCCAGAACAGGTCCGTACGGGTCATCGAGGTCAGGATCTGGCTGACCAGCCGCCGATAGCCAAAGTAGGCCGACACCGGCCCGAAGTCAGCCGCTGCCGATGCCACGTAACGCCGCTCGGTCCGCCCCGCCGTTGCGGCGGAGGTGCCATTGAGCTGATCGTAGACACCGGCAAAGCGGAACTTCCCCATGTCGTAGGAAAAGCCCGCGCTCATTTCCCTGCCCACGCGGCTGTTGCCTGGGACTTCGCTGCCATTCGCAATCGTCGAGTCCACGCCGAAGCTGTAGAGGGCCGAAGCCGTCAGCGCACCGAACTTGCCGGTGTACTTCACCGCGTTGTCGGTACGTCCTGCCAGCCAGGTGTCATGCGAGTACGACGAATATTTGGGTGCGAAGTACATCGGATCGAAGCCGATGATCAGGTCGAACGTCAGATTGTGGTGACGTCCCATCGTGACCTGCCCGTACGGTGTGTCCAGGCCGACATAGGCGCGACGGCCAAACAATCTCCCGCCTTGTGCGGCCATGCCGGAATCGAGCACCATGCCGCCTTCAAGCAGGAACACGCCCTTCATCCCACCACCCAGGTCCTCCACGCCACGCAGGCCCCAACGGCTGCCAGCGATGTTCCCGGACGTCATGCGCATGAGGCTCGACGACTGCTTGGCGGCGTTCGGTACGTGATTCAGATATTCGATCCCCGCGTCTGCAACGCCGTACAGCGTGACAGACGATTGGGCGTGCGCGGTCGCGCCGGTCGCTAGCAGCGCACCGGCGATGGCCAGGCTTCGTTTCATTGCTCCTCCGTAATTTGTCTTCGATCGCGGCCAGAAGAGGCCTGCGACGTGCTGTCCTCGCGCGGCTGGCATGGGGGCATGCGCTACGGCACCGCATTAATTGACATACACACAATTAAAGGTACGGAATTTTTGACAGCCAGTCAAATAATGGTTTTCCCGGAGCGAGTGAATGCGGTGGGTGCCGACTAAGCGACGCCGGACTACCGACACGCGCTGTCGGCCATACTGGCCGAGCAGCCACTGGGTTGTACCTTGGCCGCATGGCTGGAGGCGGCCGCTATCGGCAGGCCCCGGCCACGGGCGCTGCAGTCGACCGAGTTGCCCTCGGAGCAAGACACCTGCATCCGCCTTCGCATGCTTCGCAAGCGTGCCGAGCAGGAGCGCGACGATGATCGGGAGCAGCAGCAGTCCTTTCATCGCGCCACGCCAGTCAGCGTCGTCTGCAGGGCCGTCAGTCGATCGCGACAGATGCGCTCGAACAGGCATGAAGCGTCTTCATCGCTCACGCCTGCCGGGTCAAACTGGCCCGACTTCAACGCGCGAGGCGTGAGGTGCGGTCGATGCCGCTCTCCCATTCCACACTACTCACCGAATGGCTTTCACCGCATCGCGCGTGAAGACGCCCTCCACCAGCCGATGAATACCCAGCGGGTTGGCATCCCGCAGCGCTTCCGGCAACAGCGCATCGGCCACATTCTGATAGCAGACCGGGCGCAGGAAGCGGTCGATCGCCAGTGTGCCGACCGAAGTACCACGCGCATCGGAAGTGGCCGGATACGGGCCGCCGTGCACCATCGCGTCGCACACCTCAACGCCGGTCGGATAACCGTTGATCAGCAATCGCCCGACGCGCTCCTCCAGGACCGCAACGATCGGCGCGGCCACTTCGAGGTCAGCCGGGTCGGCAATCAGCGTCGCGGTCAACTGGCCTTGCAGCGCGGCCAGGGCCGACAGCAAATGCGCTTCGTCGTCGAGTTCCACAACCACGGTCACCGGGCCGAATATCTCATGCTGGAGGATCGGATCGCCGTCGGTCAGCAGCGACGCATCGGCGCGCCAAACCTGCGCCTGCGCCTGTTTTCCCGCTTGCGGTGCGCCCGCAAGCTGCGTGATGCGGGGGTGCCGTGACAGCGCGGCCACGCCTTCGCCATAGTGATGCAGCCCCGCCGCGTTGAGCATCGTCTGCGCCGGTTGCTCGTTGATGCGTGCGCAGAGCCCTGCCAGGAACGCATCGAAGGCCGGCGATTTCACCCCCAGCAACAGACCCGGATTCGTGCAGAACTGCCCTGCCCCCAACGCAACTGATGCCGCCAATTCCTGAGCGATGGTTTCACCACGCTGCGCCAGTGCATGGGGCATCAGCACCACCGGGTTGACGCTGCTCATCTCCGCGAACACGGGAATCGGCTGCGGTCGCGCCGCCGCCATGTCGCACAGCGCACGCCCACCGCGCAGCGAGCCGGTAAACCCGACCGCGCGAATCGCGGGATGCTTGACGAGGCGTCCGCCAACTCGGTCACCGAAGATCATGTTGAACACGCCAGCGGGCATGCCGGTCGTGCGGGCGGCACGCTCGATGGCCTCGGCCACCGCTTCCGCGGTGGCCATGTGCCCCGGGTGCGCCTTGAAGACGACCGGACAACCCGCTGCCAGCGCCGATGCGGTATCGCCGCCGGCGGTCGAAAACGCTAGCGGGAAATTGCTGGCGCCGAACACGGCTACCGGACCGATGCCGATCCGGTACTGGCGCAGGTCGGGCCGGGGCAGCGGCGTGCGCTGGGGTTGCGCCAGTTCGATCCGCGCGCCGAGGAAATCGCCGCGCCGCAGCACGGTTGCAAACAACCGCATCTGGTTGCTGGTACGCGCGCGCTCGCCGCGAATGCGCGCAGGCGGCAGCGCGGTCTCCTTGCAGACGATCTCGATGAACGTGTCATCGAGCGCGTCGATCTCGGCGGCAATGGCGTCAAGAAACGCTGCCCGCGCCGCCGGCGACGTTGCGCGGAATGCAGGATAGGCGCGAGCGGCAGCATTCGCGGCGGCGTCTACCTCGTCCGGCGTCGCTTCGATAAAACGGTGCGGCAACAGCTCGCCGCTGGTGGCGTCCACGCTGTGCAGCACGGTCGTGCCGGCGGCGCGGCGCTCGCCGCCAATGAACTGGTACCCCGATACATCGATGGACACAGTGGTCTCCCTCAATATGAACAATGTCACAAAAAAGCTATAGTCGCGGCTTTGGTTCCATCGTCACCATGAAGCCGCTGGCTGTCCCTTCCCTCGCCAACATCGCATCGCGCCTGCGCCTCAAGCAGTTAAGGCTGCTGATCGCGCTCGAAAACCACGGCTCGCTGCACAAGGCCGCCGAGGAAATCGCAATCTCGCAACCGGGCGCCACCAAGGTGCTGCGCGAGATCGAAGACATCCTCGGCATGCCGCTGTTCGAACGGCAGCCGAAAGGGCTCGTCGCCAATGACCTCGGGCGCTGCGTCACCCGCTATGCCCGCTTGATCTACAGCGACCTGGAACACCTGCATGCCGAAGTCTCGGCCATCACGCAGGGGCACGGGGGCCATCTTGCCGTCGGTGTCATCATGGGCGCAGTGCCGCTGCTGACTCGCGCGTTGACTGACGTGCGCGCTCGCCAGCCGCATCTTTCCGTCGAGATCGTTGAAAGCACCAGTGCCAGCCTGCTGGCGCTGATCGACGAGGGGCGCCTTGACCTCGCCGTGTGCCGCAGCGGCAGCAGCCGGCGCCCGGAGGCTTACGACTACGTGCCGCTCGAGCCCGAACCGCTGGCCGTGGTGGCTGCGCGCACCCATGCCCTCGCCCGTCGGAAGACGCTCGCGCTGCGCGATCTGGCCGATGCGCCGTGGGTTGCGTATCCGGTCAACACGCCGATGCGGTTCGCACTTGAACGCGCACTGGCGGATGCCGGCGTCGACGTGCCGCGGTACCCGATCGAAACCGCATCGACGTTCGCGATGCTGACCATGCTGCAGGAGAACCCCGAGCTGGTGGCGGTGATTCCGCGCGAGGTGGCGGCGTTTGGCGAGCAGTTCGGCCTGCTGGCCCGCCTGCCCGTCACGATCCCGCCCCTTGACGAGCCCTACGGCGTGGTGACCCGCGCCGGCGCGCACCTCTCTCCAGGCGCGCGGCTGCTGGCCGAGGCGCTGCAGGAACACTTCACCTGATCGGCGAGAACGCGGCCGGCCTCAACAGCTTGGACTCCATCTTTTCCAGCATCGGAAAGGCCACGGGGACGAACTTCTCGAGCCAGTCGCGATCCTCATACAACGCCGTGCGCCGCGCGATGCGGTCATCCAGGCTTTCGTACGCCCAGATGTGCACGACCTGGTTCAGCTCACCGATTTCGGTGTACCACCAGCCGACGAGCGTCGCGTAGCGGGAGATCACCGGCAGGCCTTCCTTTTCGAAGTGCTGCAGGTATTCCTTCATCTTGCCGATCTGGACCGTATAGGTCCGCATTTCGTAGTACATGGTGATTCCTGGTTGAGATAGCGTACGGTTGTCGCTGGATCACAGCTTGCCGGCGTGCGCGGCAACGATGATGGCCTCCACGTCGCGCGCGGTAGTCAGGCGCGGGTTGACCAGCACATTGCCGCTGCGCATCGAGTCGGCCACCATCTGCGGCAGGTGATCCAGGTCGACGCCGAGTTCGCGGATATTGGAAGGAATGGCCAGCGCGCTGTTGAGTTCGACGATCGCGCCCACCAGATGGCGGGCGGCGGCGCCCGCATCGAGGCCCGCCACATCAACACCCAATGCCTCCGCGATGTCGCGGAAACGCTCGGGGCAGGCAGGCACATTGAACGCCACTACATACGGCAGCAGCGCCGCATTGGCGATGCCGTGAGGGATGTTGAATACGCCGCCCATCGTGTGCGAGATCGCATGCACGTTGCCCAGCTTCGACTGCGAGAACGCCACGCCGGCCAGGAACGAACCGAGCAGCATGTCCTCGCGGGCCGCCACATCGGCGCCCACGTAGAATGCCTTGCGCAAGCTGCGCCCGATCAAGCGCACCGCGCCAAGCGCCAGCGACTGGCTGACTGGATTGGCCTGCTTCGATACGTAAGATTCGATCGCGTGGGTGAGTGCATCCATGCCGGTGGCTGCGGTGATGGGCGCAGGCAGCTTCAACGTCAGTTCGGCATCGAGAATCGCCAGTTGCGGGAAGATCTTCGGGCTGACGATCACGGTCTTGAACAGCGTCTCCTTGTTCGTGAAGACGGTCGATGCGGTGCATTCGCTGCCCGTGCCCGACGTGGTCGGGATGGCGAAGATCGGCAACGGCGCGTGGGGAATCTTGTCGTAGCCCTCGTAGTCGAGGATGGTGCCGTCGTTGGTGGCCATGGCAGCCACGCCCTTGGCGGTGTCGATGCTGCTGCCACCGCCGACGCCGATCACCGCCGTGCAGCCGTGGTCTTTCAGGAAGTTCAGCGCGCGCTCGAGCACCGTCGTGCTGGGGTTGGCCTCGACGCCCGAGAACACGTCGTAACCGAGATCCGCAGCTTTCAGGGAGGCGAAGAACCCCTCCAGCACGCCGCTCTTGAGCAGGCCTTCGTCGGTCACCACCAGCAGCCGGCCGCTGAACAGCGGCTTGAGTAGCGCGCCCGCCTGGTTGGCAAGGCCATTGCCGAACTTCAGGGTGGTCGGAAAGAAATATTGGAATGCGTTCATGGGGCAGTTCTCCGTTCGATGTCTCCGGCCTGAACAGTACAAAGCCCCCAGCCGATTCCGGTAATGAAAAAACTGGATTGACCGATAACGGCCGCTTATGCGCCCCATCCCGACGATTCGCCCCGATCCGGTTGGTTATCACGTAATCACGAAGCGTCATTAGGCAAGACCTGCGGGCAGCCCTACAGTCGCCCCCTGGGACGACCCGTTCGCCCTGCACAACCACAACGACGCGGAGACCACCATGCCTTCCTTAGACTCCCCTGCCCTGTCGTCGCCCGCGCTCAGCGGGGCGGCGCGGCCTACCACCGTGCGCTGGCGCATCTTCGTGATCATGCTGCTGCTCACGGCCATCAACTACATCGACCGTGCCTCGCTGTCGGTCGCGCTGCCCATGATCGGGCCGGAATTCAACCTGTCGCCGGCGCTCGAAGGCCTGATGCTGAGCGCGTTCTTCTGGTCGTACGCGCTGGCGCAGATTCCCGTTGGCCTGCTGCTGGACCGGTATCGCGCACGCGGCATCATCGCCGTGGCCACGGTGGCGTGGGGCGCATGCCAGGCGCTGGGCGCGGTGTCCCACAACTGGATCGTGCTGATGCTCACGCGCATGGGGCTTGGGATCTCCGAGTCGCCTATCTTCCCGGCCGGCGCCAAGCTGATCGGCCTGTGGCTGACGCCGCATGAGCGCAACCGCGGCGCGGTGTTGATCGACGGCGGCGCGGCGCTGGGCAGCGCGCTGGGCGCCATCCTGATCTCCGGCCTGATCGCCTGGCTCGGTTCGTGGCGCATCGCGTTCATCATTGCTGGCCTTGGCACCATGCTGGCGGGCGTGGTGGCGTGGCGCTATATCCGCAACCACCCGTCGGAGCACCCGGCGGTCAACGCGGCGGAACTCGAGCACATCACCAGCGGTAATGCGCGCCCCAGCGCTGCCGCCGAGCGCGTGCCCCTGCGCGAACTGGTGAAGGATCGCTCGGTACTTGCCATGTTCAGCGGCTACGCCTGCATTCTCTCGGTGTTCTATGGCTTGCTGACCTGGATGCCCAGCTACCTGCACAAAGCGTTCAACTTCAGCATCACCACCACGGGCGGCGCTACGTTCCTGATTTTCATGGCGGGCTTCGTGGGTGAACTGATCGGCGGCACCATCGGTGACCGTTGGAAGGCCACCGGTGCCTCACCCAACATGGTCATGCGCACGATGTTCGGCGTACCGGCGCTAATCGCGGCAGGCTGCATCCTGACTGTGGCCTACCTCTCCGACGCCGGCACGGCCGTGGTGCTGCTGTGCGTGGCGATGTTCTTCCTGCGCTTCTGCGGCATGTACTGGAGCCTGCCGGCCATCATCGGCGGCCCTGAGCGCGCGGGTGTTCTGGGCGGTGCGATGAACTTCTGCGGCAACATGGCCGGCGTGGTGGTGCCGATCCTGATCGGCGTGATCGTGCAGTGGTCGGGCTCGTATTTCCTGGCGCTGATGTTCTTCGTCGTCATGGCTGCACTGATCGCGCTGTTCTCAAGCCTGATCGACTACCGGCCACGCGCACACATCTGACCGTGACATGGCCTGCCTTCCCGCAGGCCCTTCCAAGGCGCGCAAAGCTCGATGAGCGCGATGGGATGCAGGAAACAACTTCAATGAATCCTTGCCGATTCGCGGGCGAACACTGTATATTTATACAGTTGTCGTCGCATCCGGGAAAGCTGGCTCCTGAAGTCAAGCCCGTGCTGCGCGCTTTCCCTTCCCCAGCTCGAAAGGCAATCATGTTCGTGGACCGCACCGAAATCATCAACGCCGCCAAGGCACTGCGCGCCAGCCAGGAAGAATCCAGGTACAGCAAGCTCGTCGCACTTGCCAACAAGCAACTCAAGGCAATGCAAACGGCAATCCAGCGGGGCAAGGAAGAATTCGAGACCAGCCTGGTCCTTGACATCAACGAAGACAATCCGCAAGCAGCGCTGGAAGCGCGCGCGCAACGGCTGGCCGACGACCTCAGGGCGCAGGGCTATACCGCAACGGTGACCACGTTTGCCGAGGCCAGCACCGACCGCAAGAACTGGACGCCGAATATCACGGTCGCCATCGGTCTGGGCGACCTGGCTTCCGAAGCCGACAGCGAGATAGCGCAAGGCACGGTGACCGACGAGGCAGAGGCCGCGCTGGCTGGCGAAGCCGTCAGTGAAATGGCCTGACGGCAGGCGGGCAATCCGAGATGAGGCACGGCATCCGCGGGCTTCGCGGCTTCAGTGAGTATTCGACCTTTGAGTTGAAATTCTCAAGTATTCTGGGAGCTCACAGCGACACAGGCTCGCCAGAACAACATTCGGAGACAGCCATGGCCCGGGCCCACGCGCGCGAATTCGAAAGTTTCGCGGCTTTCTATCCCTACTACCTGAGCGAACACCGCGATCGAACCTGCCGGCGGCTGCATTTCGCCGGCTCGACCGTAGCATTGCTTTGCCTGCTGATGATCGTCATCACCGGCAATGCATGGTGGCTGTTGGGTGCGGTGGTGTCAGGCTATGCGTTTGCCTGGGTCGGACATTTCGGCTTCGAGAAGAACCGGCCCGCCACCTTTCGCCATCCGCTCTACAGCCTGATGGGAGACTGGGTCATGTATGCGGATATCCTGCGCGGGCGGATTCCGTTCTGAACCGTCAGCCCTGGCTTATCCGTGTCGCCCGGGCGGCACCATCTCCAGCGCCGGCCTCGACGGTTCGGCCGACTCGGCCGCCGTGGGATCGGCAGCGCCCTGCTCCCTGAACACGACCTCCAGCGGCTGATCGAGCTGCGGATTGATCAGGATCGATTTCAGCGATTCCGCTCCTTGCAGTTGCTGCGCCAGCGCCGTGCGCGGCAAGCGCGGCAGGTTGAGCACCAGCCGGTCGTACAACGTCCGCAGCGTCACCTGCGACGGGTCGCATAGCAGCGCCCAGTGCGCCTGTCCGCGATCCTGCTGCAGCTTGCCGATCAGGTGCATGGCCTTGAGCTTGCCGAGCAGCACGGCAAGGTAGTCGGCCTCGACACGAAGCTTGCGACCCAGGTCCAGCTCCCCGACGCTGCGCGGCACCTCCTCGCGTGCCTTGTACAGCAGCAGCAGCACGCCCAATGCATCGAAGAACTCGCTGCCGGCAAACGTGCGCCGGCGCCAGTGCCCTTGCCGTACGACGGGCAGGTTCGCGGCGATGGTGGCGCCCAGCAGTGTCACCAGCCAGCTCAGGTAGATCCACAGCAGGAAGATCGGCAGCGCCGCGAAGGTCCCGTAGACCGCCGTGTAGGTCGGGATATGCGTGATGAAATACCCGAAGCCGCGCTTGGCGAATTCGAACGCGATGGCCGCCACAAGACCCGCGGCAATCGCGTCGCGCCATTCGACATACGCGTTCGGCACCGCGGTATAGAGAAAAGCGAACGCCAGGGCCGACAGCACGACCGGCGTCGCGCTCACGAGCAGCCCGAGCCCAATCGGCATATTGCCGACATAGCCCGCCGAGACCGAGATCAGGTAGGAACTGATCGACAGGCTGGCACCGATCAGCACCGGACCGAACGTCAGCACGGCCCAGAACACCAGCACGCGCTGCGCCAGCGGCCGGCGCTGCTTGACGCGCCAGATCCCGTTGAGGGCGTCCTCCACCGTCAGCATGGTCAGCACCGACGTCAGCATCAGCCCGCCCAGGCCCATCGCCGTCAGGCCGCGCGCGCTCTTGGAAAACTGGCCGAGGTAGCGCGAGATCGATTCGCTGACGTTGCCCGGAATCAGGTTCTGGAACAGGAAGGCCTCGATATCCGCGCGGAACTCCCGGAACACCGGGAACGCTGCCAGCAGCGCGAACGCCACCGTCAGCACCGGCACGACCGACAGGAAGGTGGTGAAGGTCAGGCTGGCGGCAACCTGGGGCAGGCGGCCCTCTCCCGCGCGGCGCAGCGCATAGCGCGAGAGGGCGCGCAGTTTCTGCAGATTCCATTCCCTGCGCAGGCGGGCAAGGCGGGTTCCATACATGCTGCGGGGGACTCCTGTGATGGGATGTGGCGATCGGTCGGGGGCCGCTGAGGTGGCGGGGGCACAACTATAATACGCGGATTGTTCCGGCCCCATTGCCGGGCCCGACTGTTCCGGACCTCATGCCGCCCATCGCAGGCACGGGCCGCCATCTCGCCTCATGACCGACATCCTCGTCCTGTATTACAGCCGCCACGGCAGCACCCGCAAGCTGGCAGAACTGATTGCCACCGGCATCGACCGAGTCCCCGGCGCCCAGGCGCGCCTGCGCACGGTGCCGCCGGTCTCCACGGTATGCGAGGCCACCGCGCCCGATATCCCGGCCGACGGACCGCCCTATGCCGAACTGCGCGACCTGGAGGAGTGCGCCGGCCTGGCGCTGGGCAGCCCCACGCGCTTCGGCAATATGGCCGCGCCGATGAAGTACTTCCTCGACGGCACGGTCGCCCAGTGGCTGTCGGGCGCGCTCACCGGCAAGCCGGCGTGCGTGTTCACGGCTACCGGCAGCCTGCATGGCGGCCAGGAAACCACGCTGCTGTCGATGATGCTGCCCCTGCTCCACCACGGCATGCTGATCATGGGCCTGCCCTATTCCGAGAAGGCGCTGATGACGACCACGGCCGGCGGCACGCCCTACGGCCCGAGCCACCACGCGCACGGCGACAACCGCGGCCCGGTCACCGACGACGAAGCCGCCCTGGCCATCGCCATGGGCAAGCGGCTGGCAGAAGCCGCGCTGCGCCTGGCGGGAGACCGCGCATGAGCGCCGCGCCGGCCGACGGCAACCACAGCGACAGCGCCTTGCACAACGCCACGCTGTACCGCCTGAGCGTGGGCAGCCTGATCGCACTGATGGTGCTTTGCATCGCGTGGGAATGGTTCCTGGCACCGCTGCGTCCCGGCGGGTCATGGCTCGTCATCAAGTTCCTGCCGCTGCTGCTGCCGCTGCGCGGCGTGCTGACGCGCAACCGCTACACCCTGCAGTGGTCGTCGATGCTGATCCTGCTGTTCTTCACCGAAGGCATCGTGCGAGCCACCAGCGACCGCGCGCCGTCTTCGACGCTGGCCTGGGTCGAGGTGGCTCTGACCCTGCTGTATTTCTTCAGCACCATCCTTTATCTGCGCCCGTACAAGCGCCGCGCCAAGGCGGCGAAGACCGCCTCATCCGGCAAGTAGCCGCATTCCAGGACCCGACATGCCCGCTTCGCACCACGACTCCTTCCTCGATCTCTGCCGTGCGGCACTCGGCCCCCAGCATGTGCTGACCGACGCCGCCGACAAGGCGCCCTATCTGACGGACTGGCGCAAGCGCTACACCGGCGAGGCTATCGCCGTGCTGCGCCCGGGCAATACCGAGGAAGTGGCGGCCGCCGTCCATGCCTGCCATGCGCACCAGATCGCCGTGGTGCCGCAGGGCGGCAATACCGGCCTGTGCGGCGGCGCAACGCCGGCCACTTCGGATTGCGTGGTGATGTCGCTGCAGCGGCTGAACCGCGTGCGGCAAGTCGACCCGCTCAACAACACCATCACCGTCGACGCCGGCGTGGTGCTGCAACACCTGCAGGACGTGGCGCATGAACACGGCCGGCTGTTTCCGCTGAGCCTGGCGGCCGAAGGCAGCTGCACCATCGGCGGCAACCTGTCCACGAATGCGGGTGGCACCGCGGTGCTGCGCTATGGCAATACGCGCGAGCTATGCCTGGGGCTCGAAGTCGTAACACCCAAGGGCGAGATCTGGCACGGCCTGCGCGGACTGCGCAAGGACAACACCGGCTACGACCTGCGCGACCTGTTCATCGGCGCGGAAGGCACGCTCGGCATCATCACGGCCGCGGTCATGAAGCTGTTCCCGCTGCCGCGCGCCAGCGTCACCGCGCTGGCGGCCGTGGCAAGCCCGCGCGCGGCGCTTGCACTGCTGGCCATCGCGCAGTCGCATGCAGGGGCCATGCTGACCGGCTTCGAACTGATGTCGGCATTGAGCATGCAACTCGTCACCACGCATTTCCCGCAGCTGCGCTATCCGTTTGCGGAGGTGCATCCGCAACTCGTGCTGATGGAACTGTCCGACAGCGAAGGTGAAGACCATGCGCGCGCCATCTTCGAAAAGCTGATGCAGGTCGCCTTCGACGCCGGCGTGGTCATCGACGCCGCGGTGGCGGAATCCGTGCAGCAGTCGCGCGATTTCTGGAACCTGCGCGAGCACATTCCGCTTGCGCAGGTAGAGGAAGGCAAGAACATCAAGCACGACATTGCGGTGCCCGTGTCGCGCGTGGCCGATTTCATCGAGACCACCGACGCGCTGCTGCAGGTGTCGTTCCCGGGCGCGCGCATGGTGACGTTCGGCCATCTCGGCGACGGCAACCTGCACTACAACGTGTCGCCGCCGGCCGGCGTGGACCATGACGCGTTCCTGGTCAACCAGGACGCCGTCAACCGCGTCGTCCATGACAGCGTGCATTCGCATGGCGGCTCGATCTCCGCCGAGCATGGCCTGGGCCAGCTCAAGCGCGACGAGAACCGTCTCTACAAGAGCGAGGTGGAACTGGCCATGATGCGCGCGATCAAGCAGGCCCTGGACCCGCAGGGCCTGATGAACCCCGCCAAGGTCATCTGAGCGCGGCCACCTCCGCGCGCACATACGCCGCCACGGCTTCCAGCATCTGGTCGAGGTGTCCGCGCAGCGTCGCAAACCCCGCGTTGCGCGCAAAGCGGTCCTCATCCAGATAGAGCGCGCGGTTCACCTCGACCTGCAGGCTGTGCCGCCCGCGCGCAGGATCGGAGTAAGCCTGGATCAGTTCCGCCCCTTTGTAAGGCCAGTTGACCGACACCGTGTAGCCCAGCTGGCGCAGGCTGCCCGCCACGACCTCGATGAACGCCGCCGAGCAGGTCTCGCCATCGCGGTTGCTCACCACAAAGTCGGGCCGCATGTTGCCGTTGTCGATATTCATCGCATTGCCGCGCGACTTCATCGAATGGCAATCGATATGCCAGACCGCGCCGAAGCGCGCGTGCTGCGCGTCGATCAGGCCGGACACGGCAGCGTGATAGGGATCGTAGTACCGCTGCAGCAGTTGTTCCGCGAAACTCGCCGGCAGCTTGCACGCATAGACCGGCACGCCCGGCAGCGCCAGCCGACGCAACACGCCCATGCCGCGCCGCGCCTTGTCGCTTGGCCGCAGCGGATACGGCAAGCGCCCTTCCAGCAGATCCGGATCGATATCATCGCGCGCACGGTTGGCATCGACCAGCCAGCGCGGAAAACGCGCGTGCAGCAGCGTGCCGCCCACCTGCGGCGCATGGCCGAACAGTTCGTCGACATAGGCGTCCCAGCCGCTCAGCAACTCTTCTGGCGTGGCCGACATCGGCAGGATTTCGTCGTGATGAAGGCCACTGTGGGGAGAATCCACCACCAGAGGCAAAGCCGTGACGGCAGGTTCGATGAGGGTGTAAGGGTCGGACATGGAACAGGCGGGCGGAAACGAAATTGGGGGCGCGGTGCGCGGCGGGTCAGAACTTGTGCTGGATGCCGATGCCGTAGGTGATCACGGTATCGCCCGATTTGCGGCTGTTGCCGTCCTCGTAGTCGACGAAGACATAGGGCAGCGTGCGCTTGCTGAGCCGGTAGCCATAACCGGCCTGTGCCTTGCGCAGCTTGCCGCTGGTGCTGTTCTGCACGTCGCGTTCCATGTAGTTGACCGTCAGGCTGTGCGGCCCATAGGGGACGGTCAGGCCCGCCAGCCAGTAGCGCACGTCGGTGCGGGTGCTGGCCGTGCCGACATAGCGGTCGCGCCCGTACACGCCGTACACGTTGACAACCTTGAAGTCATACGCGGCCGTGGCCTGGATCTTGTCGCGGAAGTCGTTCGCGACGAGCCCACCGGTCTTGGCATCGCGTGAATAGCCGAGGCCTGCCGAGAAGTTGCCCGAGGCATAGTTCAGTCCGGTGTCGTACTGCCGGAAGTCATCCTCCGCCTTCACCGGCGAATTGACATTGGGCGTGGCAGGATCCGGCCCGGCCAGGTTGACCCGGGCGCGCAGCGAGAAGCCGCCGAAGTCCGGCGTCACGTAGCCCAGCGCGTTCGACACGCGGTTGCGCGCGTTCAGCACCTTGGTGCCGATGGCCGTGGCGCCGGCATCGTGGATGACGAAATCCACGTTCTGCGTGATCTGCGAATAGATCGGGGAGCCGACCGAGGTTGCGGAGTCCAGCCGGCCCAGCGCAAAGGCACCGAAGGCGCCGCTCAAGCCCACAAAGGCATTGCGGAACTGCGGATTGGTGGCGACGCCGTTGTCGGCCTGGAAGCCCTGCTCCAATCCGAAATCCGCACGCAGCGAGCCTCCAAGGTCCTCGTTGCCGCGCATGCCCCAGCGCGACGCGTTGTCCACCATCTGCCCGGCATTGCCGCGCGGGCCACGCTGGTACTCGATATCCGTGTCGAGGCGGCCATAGAGCGTCAGGCTGGCCTGCGCGCCGGCCGACGCCGCGAGCAGCGCGCCGCCCATGCACGCTCGCCCGATAAGACTGAATGACTTCATGCTGTTCTCCTTCTCCTCTGCGAAACAACCCGCCGCCATGCGCCCGTGCGAAAAAAGTGCGAGCGCCGCCCTCCGCGCCGTGGACCGGAGCGGATGCCATGCGGCTATCCCGTGGTAAAGCGCCGCCTCTGGCGGCGCGCGATCAGGCCGCCGTGATCTGGCCTGTTTCATTGAGGTGGCACGCCGACAGGCGGCCGCCACCGATATCGCGCAACAGCGGCACCTCGGCCGCGCAACGCGCGCTCGCATGCGGGCAGCGCGGATGGAACGCGCAGCCGGATGGCGGCGCCAATGGACTCGGCAGTTCGCCCTGGATCGGCTGGTGGCTCGCGGAACTGCCGTCGAGCCGTGGCGCATCGGCCAGCAATGCGCGCGTGTAGGGATGGCTGGGCTCGGCGAAGATCGCGCGCGCATCGCCCATCTCGACCACGCGGCCCAGGTACATGATGACCACGCGGTCCGACATATGCTCCACCACCGCGAGGTTGTGGCTGATGAAGACGTAAGTCAGGTCCTGTTGCCGGCGCAGGTCCATGAACAGGTTGATGACCTGCGCCTGCACCGAGACGTCGAGCGCGGACACGGCCTCGTCGCAGACCACCAGGCGCGGCTGCAACGCCAGTGCGCGTGCAATGGCCACGCGCTGGCGCTGGCCGCCGGAGAATTCATGCGGATAGCGTTCGGCATAGGAGGCATCAAGACCGACCATCGCGAGCATCTCGCGCGCGAACTCCGCAACCTGCGCACGCCCGATCAGACCGTGATGCAGCGCGCCTTCCGTAATCGTCTGACCGATGCGCAGGCGCGGATTGAGCGACGCATATGGGTTCTGGAACACCATCTGCACCGCAAGGTGATACGACGCGGCGGCTGTATCGGCACGTTCGCCTTCCCACAGCACGTCGCCGCTACTGGGGGCAAGCAGGCCAGCAAGCATGCGGCCCAGCGTGGATTTGCCGCAGCCGGATTCGCCCACCACGCCCAGCACTTCGCCTTTGCGGACTTGCAGCGAAACATCATTGACGGCATGCACCGCCTGACGCGTGCGCGGTTTGCGGACCATGCGGTCAAGCAGGCCCGGCTTCGGGGCGAACTGCTTCTGCAGATGGCGTGCTTCGAGCAGGACAGTCATGCCGCCTCCAGTGGGTGAATACAACGCAGCAACCGGCCGCGCACGGAAACTTCCAGTGGCGCCTGCGCGCAACGGTCGCTGGCTCGCGCGCAGCGCGGCGCGAACGCGCAGCCCGGCGGCAAGGCCGACAACGCCGGCGCCGCACCAGGGATCGCCCGCAAGGTGCGCCCGCGCGTGTCGTGCGCGGGCAGCGAATCGAGCAGCCCGCGCGTATAGGGATGCATCGGCTGGCGGATGACGTCCGCAACCGGCCCCTGCTCGACCACGCGGCCGGCGTACATCACGCAGACGCGGTCGACCAGGTCCTTGACCACGGCCAGGTCATGGCTGATCCAGATTACGGCCGCGCCGGTCTCGCGCACGAGCTGCTTCATCTCGAACAGGATCTGCGCCTGGATGGTCACGTCGAGCGCGGTGGTGGGCTCGTCGGCGATGATCAGGTCGGGCTGGTTGACCAGCGCATTGGCAATGGCCACGCGCTGGCGCATGCCGCCCGACAGTTCATGCGGATAGGCCTGCATGCGCTCCTGCGGCGCGGGAATGCCGACCTTCTTCAGCGCATCGACAGCGCGTTCATGCGCTTCCCTGTGCGTGCAGCGATGATGCACGCGCACCGTCTCGATCAGCTGCGCGCCAATCCGCATGACGGGGTTGAGCGACATCATCGGGTCCTGGAACACCATCGCGATACGGTCGCCACGCAGCGCCTGCCACTGGCGCGGCGTACACCTGCGCAGGTCCTGTCCCTTGAAGCGGACTTCCCCACCGGTCACCCGGCCCGGCGGGTCGAGCAAGTTCATCAGCGAAAACGCCGTCACCGACTTGCCCGATCCGGACTCGCCCACGATGCCGAGGATCTCGCCCGCATCGAGCGAGAAGGAAACATTGTCGACGGCGGTGACCGCGCCGTGCTCCAGTGCGAAGCGCGTCGTCAGGCCATTTACTTCCAGCAGTGCCATGGTTCTCTCCTCAGCCCTCGTTGCGCGGGTTGAGCACGCGGCGCAGCCGGTCGCCCACCAGGTTGATGGCGCCGATCAGCAGCACCAGGGCCACGCCCGGGAAGATGCTGATCCAGTATTTGTTCGACAGCATGTACTCGAAGCCGTTGGCAATCAGCATGCCCAGCGACGGCTGCGTGCGCGGCAGGCCGATGCCGAGGAAGCTCATGGTGGCCTCCAGCGTGATGGCGTGCGCGATCTGCAGCGTGGCGGTGACCACCAGCGGCGCCATGCAGTTGGGCAGGATGTGCCGGAACATCACGCGCCACGCGGGCAGGCCCTGGCCCAGCGCGGCTTCGACATAGTCCTTGCGCCGCTCCACCTGCGCCGACCCGCGCACCGTACGCGCGAAGTAGGCCCACTGCACGATCACCAGCGCCATCAGCGTCTTGTCCACGCCCTGCCCCAGCACCGCCAGCAGGATCAGCGCGACAAGAATCGCCGGCAAGCTGAGCTGCAGGTCGACGATGCGCATGATCACCGCATCGACCGCGCCACCGCAGTAGGCGGCGACCAGCCCGATGGCGGCGCCGACCAGCAGCGCCACCACGGCGCTGATCACGCCGACGGCAACGCTGATGCGGATGCCGTAGAAGATCGCGCTGACGAGGTCGCGTCCGGCGCCATCGGTGCCGAGCCAGTAGTGCATCTGGGCGTCATAGCCAACCGCGCCGGGCGGCAGTTCGGAATCGATCACGGACACCGTGGCCAGGTCGTAGGGATCCTGCGGGCTGATCACGCCCGCGAATACGGCGACCAGCATGAGCACGAGCAAGAGCGCCAGCGCTGCCGCCGCCACGCGATTGCGCGCGAAACGTGCGAGGAACGACGGACGTCGCGGCCGGCTCGGCGGCGCCGTGCCCTCTGGGGGCGCTGATGCCAGCGGTGCAGCCGTGGCGCGCGGTTCGGTAACGGGAAGGGACATCGGGAAACTTGGCGAAAGTCAGGTTCAGGATGAAAGACGGAAAAATTCAGGCCGCCTTGTGTCGCAGACGCGGATCGAGCACCACGTACAGCAGGTCGACGATCAGGTTGAGCACCACAAACAGCACCAGCGTGACCAGCAGGTAGGCCACCACGACCGGGCGGTCCAGCGCGAGCACCGAGTCGATGATGAGCTTGCCCATGCCGGGCCACGAGAACACGGATTCCGTCACCACCGAAAACGCGATCAGGTGGCCGAATTCAAGCCCCACCACGGTCACGATCGGAATCAGCACATTGGGCACCACGTGGCGCAGCACCAGCCGCGCGCCGCCCACGCCCTTGGCGCGCGCGAACTTGATGTACTCCTGCCCGGCCACCTCGCGCGTGCCGGCCTCGGTCAGGCGCGCCACCAGCGAGATCTTGAACAGCGACAGCGTCAGCGCCGGCAGCAGCAGGAAGCGTATGCCCTCCCAGTTCGTCACGGACAGCGGCATGCCGAGCACCGTGGTGACCGGCCCGCGGCCGCCCGACGGCAGCCAGCCCAGGTTCACCGAGAACACCAGGATGCCGATCATGCCGATCCAGAACGTGGGCATGATCACGCCGCCGAGCGAACACGCCATCAACAGGCGCGACAGGCGGCTATCGGGCTTGAGCCCCGCGAAGATCCCCATCGGGATGCCGATCGCCAGCGACAGCAGCAGCGCGGTCACCGCCAGTTCCAGCGTCGCCGGCACGCGGCTGACGATCAGTTCGATGGCGGGCCGGTTGTAGATGAAGGAGTCGCCGAGATCGCCGCGCAGCGCGCCCTGCACGAAATGCAGGTATTGCTGCTGGACCGGCTGGTCGAGCCCGAGCGAATGGCGCGCTTCGGCAATCTCTTGCTCGGTGGCCGTCGGGCTCACCAGCAGGTGCACCGGGTCGCCGATCAGGTTCACGGCGCAGAAGGTCAGGACCGACATGATCCAGAGCACCACAATGCTCTGCAGCAGCCGTTTGAGTAGGGTTTCCAGCATGGTGGCTTCCGGAATGGGAATAGCCGACGCGCGTCAGGGACGTGCGGCCGGTCGAATATTGGTGGCGTAGGTAAAACCGTCGCTGCGCGGCTTCACCAGCAGCCCGTTGCGGTAGGCCCATGTGGCGCGCAGGTGGTGCAGCGGCACCACGCCGACGTCTTCGGCCAGGGTGATGGCAGCCTGGCGCTGCACTTGTTCACGCGCCGGCGGCTCCATGGTGCGCATGGCCTCGTCGACCAGCGCATCGACCGAGCGATTGGCGTAGCCGCTGCGGTTGTTGGCGCCCAGTCCGGCCTTCTTGTCCTGCGAATGCGCGGCGGCCACGAGCGGTTCGAGCGAATCGCCGCTGACCGCGCCGATGCCGAGCATGAACGCGCTGAACTCCGGCTTGCCGCCCTCCCCGCCCGAGGTGGCGCGCGTGATGTACACCGAATAGGGCAGCGTGCGCACCTCGGTCCGGATGCCCGCGCGGGTCAGCATCTGGCCGATGGCCTCGCAGGTCTTGGCATCGTTCAGGTAGCGGTCATTGGGGCAATGCAAGGTCAGGCGGAAGCCTGCCGGATAGCCGGCTTGCGCCAGCAGCCTGCGCGCCTGCGCGGCGTCCCCCTGCGGCGGGGACACGGCACGCGCAAAGCCGAAGAAGCCTTGCGGCACAAGCTGGCCGGCGGGCACGGAATCGCCCTTGGTGACGCGCCCGGCGATCAGGTCGCGGTCGATCGCCACGCTGATGGCCTCGCGCACTTTCACGTCGCGCAGCGGATTGGTGGCCAGCGGGCGCCCTTCGTTGTCGCTCACGTACCGCGACACCTGCCGCGCCTGGTCGAGCTGCAGGTAGTTCAGCATGTACGACGTGGCCGATACCGTGCGGATGCGCCCTTCGGTGCGGGCGAAGGCATCGGCAATGTTCGCCGACGAGGCGTCGATCACGTCCACCAGCCCCGACAGCAGCGCCGACGCGCGCGCGGGTTCCTTGGCGATGAACTGGAACACCACGTGGTTCCACGGTTCCGGTGCCCCCCAGTACGTCGGGTTGCGCGCGAAGGTCAGCTGCTGGCCGTGCTCCCACGAGATGAAGCGGTACGGCCCGGTGCCGATGGCCGCGCGGCCCGCCGCAAAGTCGGCCTCCTTGACCTTGTCGCCGAGCGAGCGCGGCAGCATGGCCACCAGTCCCACGTTCTGCGGCAGCACCGGGTTCGGCGTGCGCGTCACCACGCGCAAGGTCAGCGGCCCGGTCACCTGCACCTCGGCAATCGATTTCAGGTAGGTGCGGAAGGTCCGTGCGCCGGCAAGGTGGCGCGCGCGCTCGATCGAGTACCGGGCGTCTTCGGCCGTGAACGGCTGGCCATCGGTGAAGCGCACGCCGGCGCGCAGCTGGAATTCCCACGTGCGCGGGTCGACCTGGCGCCAGCCGGTAGCGAGTTGCGCCACGGGGCGCAGGTCATTGTCGAGGCCGACCAGCGTCTCGTAGACGTGTCCCCAGAGATTGCGCCCCGCGGCGTCGAGCACATGCGGGTCGGCCGCGCTGATTTCAGCCTTGTAGCCGATGCGCAGGTCCGCCGCGCGCGCCGCGCCGGTGCCGGCCAGTGCCAGCACGGCGGCAAGAATGAGCGCGGCCGCCGGATGGCGGCCTCTTGCAGGGGTAGTTTTCGTTGGCTGAAACATTGTTTCGTTGAGTGATACTGTGTATCGAAGAATAAGACAAAGCGGTGTCACGGGTAAGCAGGGTTTACCCGCTCCCGTCATGCGAAGGAACAAGAAGCGACGGCCGCGTTGTCACGGCGCAAATCAGCCACAAGGCGTGACGGCACGCCTGCGGCGATCCGTTGCCGGCTCGGAAGGGAAATTTCGGGGGGACGCGGGGAAAGAAGTTGCCGCGGACGCGGCAACCCGGTGGCCTGGCGGCCGGAGTATCAGGCTCAGGCGCCCGTGTGGCCGAGCGAGCGCGACAACGCGGCCGCCTGTTCGACGACCATGGCCACGTGGCGGTCCAGCACTTCCTGCGTGGTACGGCTGGCCGGGCTGGCAATGCTCAGCGAGGCCACCGTGGCGCCGGTATGGTCGCGCAACGGCGCGGCCGCCGACACGGCATCGGCCTCGCGCTCGCCCAGCGAGACCGCATAGCCCGCGGCTCGGATGCTGGCCAGTTCGTCGCGCAGCGCTTGCGGATCGACGATGGTCTTGTCGGTAAAGCGCTGCGGCGACGTGGCCAGCACCGCGTTGACCAGCGTCTCGCCGCCGAAAGCGAGCAGCAGCTTGCCCGATGCGCCCACATGCAACGGACGCCGGTTGCCGACCTCGGTATGCACGCGCACCGATTGCGAGGACTCGTGGCGCGCCACGCAGACCGATTCCAGTCCGTCGCGCACGCGCACGATCACGTTTTCGCCGCAGGCAGCGCCCAGCGCGGCCAGGCTCGGCGCCACCAGCTTGATCAGGTCGAGCTGCTCGCGCGCGGCATTGCCGACCAGCAAGGCGTTGTAGCTCAGCTTGTAGACCGCCGCCGGCGCCTCGCGCGCGATCATGCCGCGGTGCTCCAGCGTGCTCAGCAGCCGGAACGCGCGCGCCTTGGTCAGATCGGCGCGGCGCGCCAGCTCGGTGACGCCCAGCGACGGGTGCTCGGCGACCAGCATCAGCAGGCCCAGAGCCTCGTCCACGGCATCGACGATATAGGTCGTCGGCTTGGTGTCTTGCACAGTTTCGGAAACGGAGTTCATAACGAATTGTAGCGGCCTGGCTCGTGAAGGCGGGGACGCCGCACTCTGGGGCGCGCAATGTAACGCAATGCGCATGATCTCGCCAGTTTGCGGGCGTGGTCCGGGCCACCCTCGCAAGGTGCCGGAACCATGACATCGCGCGAACCTCCAACAAGGTATGCGGCCAGGCCAGCGCATTGGCCAGGCCATGCTTCGCACCGACAAGATTCGGGACTGCCGTGGCTGCCTTGATCGAGGACTACGCACTGATCGGCGATTGCGAAACGGCTGCACTCGTCTGCCGTGATGGCAGCATCGACTGGCTGTGCCTGCCGCGCTTCGACTCCGCCGCCTGCCTGGCCGCCCTGCTGGGCACGCGCGATCACGGACGCTGGCGCATCGCGCCGGCCGGTCACGGCGGCAGGAGCCGGCGCCACTACCGGCCCGGCAGCCTGGTGCTCGAAACCGTCTTTGTCCATCCGGACGGCGTCGCCACCGTGATCGACTTCATGCCGATCCGCCAGGGCGCACCGAACACCGGCGAGCGTTCGGATCTTGTCCGGATCGTCTGCGGGCGTAGCGGCAAGCTCGACATGAAGATGGACCTGACGCTGCGCTTCGATTACGGCGCGACGGTGCCATGGGTCACCCGGCTCGAAGAAGGCAACGGCATCCGCGCCGTGGCGGGCCCCGACATGGCCGTGGTGCGATCGCCCGAGCCGCTGCGCGGAAAGGATCTCGCCACGACTTGCGAGTTCACGATCGAGGCCGGCGAGATGAAGCCATTCGTGCTGACCTACAGCCCTTCGCACCTTGCCGCGCCGGCCCCGGTCGATGCCCTGCAGGAACTCGAACGCACGGAGCGCTGGTGGCGCGAATGGTCCGGCCGCTGCCAGGCCGGCGGCGACTGGCGCGGGCCGGTCAGGCGTTCGCTGGTGACCCTCAAGGCCCTGACCTACCGGCCCACCGGCGGGCTGGTCGCCGCGCCGACCACATCCCTGCCCGAAGCACCGGGCGGCGTACGCAACTGGGACTACCGCTACTGCTGGCTGCGCGACGCGACCCGCACCCTGCTGGCGCTCATGGCCGCCGGCTACTACGACGAAGCCCAGGCCTGGCGCGCCTGGCTCACGCGCGCGGTCGCCGGCAGTCCCGAGCAGGCCCAGATCATGTATGGCGTCGGCGGAGAGCGGCGCCTGTGGGAATGGGAGCTGGACTGGCTGCCCGGATACAAGGGCGCCAGGCCGGTACGCGTGGGCAACCTTGCCGCGACCCAGCTCCAGCTCGACGTCTACGGCGAAGTCATGGATGCGCTGTACCAGGCGCGCCTGGGCGGCCTGCCGCGCGACCCGGACTCATGGGCATTGCAGCGGTCGCTGGTCAACCACCTGGCCGCCATCTGGCAGCATCCGGACGAGGGCATCTGGGAAGTACGCGGCGGACGGCAGCCGTTCACCTTTTCGAAGGTCATGGCCTGGGTGGCGCTGGATCGGGCCATCAAGACCGTGGAAATGCATGAATCGCCGTCCTGCGCATCGCGCTGGCGCAAGGTGCGCGACGCTATCCGTGACGACGTGCTGGCCAACGGCTTCAACAGCAAGCGCAACTGCTTCGCGCAGGTCTACGGCGGCAGCACGACCGACGCCAGCCTGCTCTTGCTGCCGATCGTTGGTTTCATCGACGGCAAGGACCCGCGCATGCTGGGCACCATCAAGGCCGTCGAAGAAGAATTGCTCGTCCACGGGCTGGTGCGCCGATACCTGCCATCCCGCACGGAGGACGGCCTGCCCGGCGACGAACCGACCTTCCTCGCCTGCAGCTTCTGGCTTGCGGACGCCTATGCCGCGGCCGGGCGCCGCGAGGAGGCTTGCGAACTGTTCGAGCGGCTTCTGTTGCTGCGCAACGACGTCGGCCTGCTGTCGGAGGAATACGATCCGGCCACGCGCCGCATGGCCGGAAATTTTCCGCAGGCGCTGTCGCATATCGCCCTGGTCAATACGGCCTTGCTGCTCGACAAGGGCGTCAAGCGGGCATGAGGCCAGTCAGCTCCGGACACGTCCTAGCGTGTCGGCAAGCTGCCAATCTCGTTGCCCGGCCCCTTGCCCATCTCGATGCGCGGATCGCGCCGTGCCGGCACGATGCCGTCATCGGCAAGCCGTTGCTGCAGGTCGTTGTTGCCGAGTTGCCGATAGTCCTTGTCGAGTTCGTGCGTCACCACGTTGCAGACCGATTGCGGCAGGGCCTTGCGCAGCAAGCCAAGAAAGCGCGGCGGCGCGATGACGACCAGTTCGTCGAAGCGCTGCTTGTTGCGGGCGTCTTCAAGCATCTTCGCCACCCGGCGCGCAAACAGTTGCGCTTCCAGGTGGATTTCGTCCTCGCCCGCGGATGACGTGACGGTTGCGACGCGCCCCGCGTGTGCGCCCGGATGGCCCGCGTCGCCTTGCATGCTGGCCTGTGTCCGGCGTCCATAGGCATCGTGCCGCAGGTCGGCATTGTGCGCGTGCGCTGCGGCGTCCGTGATTTTCTCGACGTCTTCCAATGGCGTGGTGCCGCCTTGCGAGGCAAGCACCCTTGCAATCCCCTCATCCGCAACAAGGATCCAGATTGTCTTCATGAGTTCTCTCCGTTCGTTGGCCCGGACACCGGATACCGGACCGCGTGGAGAAGACCTGCAAGGCGCACGCCATCGCGCCGGTTGATGTGCCGGCGCAGCGCCATGTGGCGCAGGGCATGCGTGATTGCAGCTTTGACGCGAAACGCTGCAAGTATTGCAAGGCGTCAGCGCGGCGTGCCGGCGTCCGGAGCGCCCCTGCCGGGCGATGTCGTGCCGCCAAATGAATCGGCGCCGCCGCCCGCGTTTCCCTGTCCGGTTTCCAGGCCGCCGGCATAGCTGCTGGCCGAAGACCCGGTGGCGCTACCGCTGCTGCTCACGCCGCCCACGTGCCCGGCGCCGGCTACGTTCTGGCTCGCCGTTTGGCCGGCTTTGCCCAACTGTCCGGCCAGGCCCTGTGCTGTCGCCCGGGCATAGGGATCGTCAGGGCGAGCCACACGGATGCGATTTTCGACATTCGTGACACCGAGTACGTTGTCCGCAATCTCTTCGATGCAGTACTTCTGCCAGCGGTCCTGCACGGTCCCGCTGAGCGCCACGACGCCCGCATTCACGGCCACCTCGACGTCACGTACGTCGAGCCGGTCGGAATAGGCCAGGCGGCCACAGACATCATCGTGAATGCGCTCGTCCGGGCGTACATAGCCCTTCGGACCTGCGCGTCGCTGTTGGTGTTCCATACCTGTTTCTCCGGGTTGGGTGGACGTCACGCTGCGTTCAGCGCTGGCGCTTGCGAGGCGACTCCGCGTTGGCCTGGTGCTGCCTGCGCGGGTCCTCGTTCCGAAACCCGCCATAGCTGCTCTGCCCCGGATCGGCGCTGCGGCTGCGTATCTCGTCGGCTTTCCGGTCCGTGCGCACGCCCGCTTTGTCATGCGCGGCCGCACCGCGCTTTTCATGCTTGCGGTCTTCCTTCGAAGTCACGGGTGTCTCCGCTGTTGGACATTGACAGCAGAGGCAGCAAGGAGTGTGCCGGTGTGTCGTACGGATGGGATGTACCGCTGAGGAGATGCCCGATGCTGTAAAAGGTTGCGTCAGCGGACGGGTGCAGTTCGTGCGGTCATCCAGAGCGCGATGCCTGCGCCGACCACAGCGGCACCGGCGCTAACGAGGAACACGCTCGGCAGGCCGGCGTGGCCGCCGACGACGCCGAGGAGCGGGCTGCCAACGCCGAGCGTGAGATCGAGGCAGGCGGTGTAGCTTCCCATAGCCAAACCCTTGCTTTCCGGCGGCGCCTTGCGCACGACCTCCGTGCCGAACGCCGGATAGACGAGCGAATAGCCGAGGCCCGTAAGCGCAGCGCCGAGGAGCGCGACCGTGGCCGAGGACGCCATCCAGAGCAGCAGTTGGCCAGCGCCTTCGATGAGGATGCTCACCATGGCGACCTTGGGGCCGCCCAGCTTGTCCGGCAGATGGCCAAACAGCGCACGCATCAGGATGAGGGCCACGGCAAATGCCGTGAACGCCTGCCAGCCAGCCCCCCAGCCGTTGCGCATGTAAAGAAGCGAGACAAACGCGGTGATGGCGCCGAAGCCAAGGCTGCTTGCGGCAAGGCCAAGGCCCGGCAGAAGGATGGACGAGAGCACCAGCGAGGCGGAGGCCTGCTTCGCCTGTCTGGCGTAGTAGACGCTGCCGTGAAGCTGGATGTTCGTTGCCATTCGGGTTCTCACAGGTACGGCGTAACACCTGCGCGGCATAGGTACCGCCCGAACCCCGCCCGAAAAAAACAAAACCCCGGAAGACCGCGATCTTCCGGGGTTCGCCGCCATTGCTGGCGGAGACGGAGTCCGCCGACATATGGCTCAAGCCAGTTCAGGCCACCTCAAGCCATCCCAGCGTATCCCTTATACAACAAGGGATTGCGGAAACTCTGAGCCATTTTGAATTGATCTGATCCATCCTGAAGAAACTCCGGTATTGTAGGAAACGTTGTAGGAACGGATCTGAGGAAGGAGGGCAAATGGCTGGCAAGGCGATCACCACGGACAAGCAGGTACAGGCGGCTGGCGTGGGCCGGTATGGGTTGGGCGACGGGCTCATGCTCGACGTGAAGGCGGCGAAATCGGGCGGTGAGCCGGGCAAGTACTGGACGATGCGCTACACCGCCCCCGCCACCGGAAAGGCCCGCTGGCTGGGGCTCGGTGCCTACCCGAAGGTCTCGCTGGCCGGCGCACGCAAGGCCCGTGACGCCGCGCAGGAGCTGCTGAATCAGGGCATCGACCCGCTGGAGCATCGCGCGGCCGACAAGGCGGCCCGGCGCGTCGCCGCCGCTGAGGCCGATACCCGCATCTTCGACAAGGTGGCGCAGGCATTCATCGAGGCAAAGTCATCCGGCTGGTCGAATCGCAAGCACATCGCCCAGTGGACGGCCACGCTGAACACCTACGCCAGCCCGATCATCGGCGCGCTGGATGTGGCAGCGATCAACACCGAGCACATCCTGACGGTGCTGACCCGCCAGCAACCCGACGATCCCAACTCAAAAGGCATCTGGAACGACAAACCCGAAACGGCCTCCCGTGTGCGTGGGCGCGTCGAGTCCGTTCTGGCCTATGCGGCCGCGCGCGGGCTGGTCAACGGGCCAAACCCGGCCACGTGGCGCGGCCATCTATCCGCACTGCTGCCCTCACCGAGGAAAGTTCGGAAGGTAGAGCACCATGCCGCGCTCGACTTCCGCGATATGGGCGCTTTCATGGCCGAGTTGCGACAGGCCGAAGGCATGGGTGCTCGTGCGCTCGAATTCGGCGTTCTGTGTGCCTCGCGTAGCAGCGAAATCCGACTCGCCACCTGGGGGGAAATCGACTTGCAGGCCGCTGTCTGGACGATCCCTGGCGAGCGGATGAAAGCGAAGCGCGCGCACCGCGTGCCGCTGTCGGAGCCGGCGGTGGCGCTGCTGCGCAGCCTAGGACCTGGCGAGCCTGACACGCTGGTGTTCGAGAGCACGCTGCGCGCAGGCCGGCCCATGTCCGACGCCACGCTGAACGCCGTGATCGAGCGCATGGGCTACGACGTGACGCAGCATGGCTTTCGCTCGACGTTCCGCGACTGGGCTGCCGAGACGACCAACTACCCGAACATCGTCTGCGAAATGGCGCTGGCCCATACAGTCGGCAACGCCGTGGAGGCGGCATACCGCCGTGGCGACCTGCTGGAGCGCCGCAAGGCGCTGATGACCGACTGGGCGGCCTACTGCGCGCAGGTGCCCGAGGCGGCGACCGTGACGCCGATTCGGGGAAGCGCGGAGAGCGCAGCGTGAGCAAGCGAGAGCAGGTTAGCGAACAAGAGCTGGCTGCTGCGCTGGCGCATCCCAACACCGTCTCGGCGGTGAACACCTACCGCGTAATCCAGCGAACGGTCGAGCTCCAGCGAGCAGTGGAACAGAACGCCTGGCTGGACGACATGGCCCGCGAGGCCGACCGCAAGCACATCGAGCCGTTCCTTAATTATGTCGCCTCCGTGGAGGCCGGGGACACGAAGAAAATTGCTGAATGCCGGGCCCAAGTAGCCAGGGCGCTTGCCATGTTGCACAAGGCACAGCAGGAACACGCTCCACCCATCAAGCGGCGCGGCCGACCGGTCAATCCTGACCTTTTCCGGCTGATTGCCCGGCTGTCCACCGTATGGCGCGAGGTAACTGGCAGGCAGCCAAAGGTCGGGCATAAGCAAGATGATCTGCTGCCCGATGGCTCCCGGTCGCTGCACTACACGGGTGCGGTGCTGGACTTCGCCTGCGCGGCCGTCGCTTCGTTGCCAGACTCCGTGCGCCCCTCGCGCGAACGCCTGTACTACGCCTTCAAGACCCTCCCCAAATTTCTCGGCTTCGTCTAGGCGCTGAGTCAGCAGCGCCGGTCCAACTATGCGTGCGCCGCAACAAGCAGGCGGCAAGCCGCCTCTGAACGCTGACAGACTACCCTGAACGCTGACAGACTACTCTGAACGCAAAGACGAATTTCTCCCGCGATCCGAATGAAAAATACGAAATTCGGGTTGAATTAAGAATCCGGAATTCCAGCCTGACGCGCACTACGCTGACCTGCACGAGTTTGAGCAGGAGCAGCCCATGACATATCCCACCCGGATTGTGCGGTTCAAGCAGATGCAGCGCGAGTTTGGCCTAGGCAGTCCGAACACCGTCCGAAAGCTGATCAGAGAAGGCCTGCTGCCGCCGCCATTCTCAATCGGCAGCCACGCTGTCGGATGGTTGCGTGAGGACGTGGAGGCGGCGATTGCAGAAATGGCAACGCGGCGTTCATGAGCTCGCGTGCCCGCTGACGTGACCACCTGACGCATCGCGCCAAATCAAACGGCCCCGACACGCGGAGCCGCAGAATCCAACCCAAGGAGACCATTATGTCCAAATCCGGACAGAGGCGCGCTTGTGCCCGTTCGCGCCAAAAGCAGCTCATCCAATGCGCCGGGCGCTGTCTCGACAATCCGACGATGCCGTGCCCGAAGTGGGAATTGCGCTGCCACGCAGGAGATCTCGCTGTTGTCACGAATATTACCGGTGGTGGGTGGAATCCATATTCGAATGGCATGTCGTCCTGGGTCGATTTCACGCCCCTGCTCGGCCGCGTCGTTCGCGTTGTCAGGCTTGACCCCCGCTATGCGCAGTGTGTTCCGGTGTGGTGGCTGACGGAAACGATCATCCTGCCCGACGCAAATGGCAGGCCCTGCCCGGTAGCTTCACTCCCCGACGCTCGCCTGAACCCGTTGCACGGTTGGGGCGTTGCGGAGGATGTGCAGGAAGGCGACGTGTTGCCAGTTGAAGCCGAAACAGCCAGCGTCGGCTGCCGCCCATAAAAGAAAAACGCCGGCCGTTGAGTGGCAGGCGTCAAGGGCGCGGCGGTCGCGCGCCCCAGAGGACAAAACAATGTGCAATGTCATTATGCCCGCGCGCGGTACGAGGCGCGCTGACACCGAAGCGGAGGCCGGGCAATGAACACCGCCGCCGACTTTGTCCCGAACCACATCCCACCCGATACCACGATCGGAGATTTCGCGCGGCTGCTCGTGGCCGCTGGCACCTCACCGCTGGAAGTACAGCGGCTTCTCGGTTGCCAGTCCGCTCGGGCGCTGGTGAATAGCACCATGCCGCTGCTCAGCGAGAAAATGCGCCAGTATTGGCCTGCGCAGGACGGGTGGTACGCGGCAAACTGGCCCGCCCATTTCCGCCCTCGCCACATCCCGGCGGATCTTACCGTCTGCGCCTTGGCTCAACTCTTGATCAACGCACGCGCCAGCCAGCAGGACGTTCAGCGCCTACTCGGCTGTCATATCGCAGCCCCCTTGCTCAATGACCACCGTCCACTGTTGGCAGCGGCCGAACTGCACGCTCGTCTGCCACCCATCGACGAATGGCTCGGCCGCCACGCACAGACCACCATGCAGGCACTCGGCGCCGAACCCGATGCGCCGGCCGCCACGGCCACCGTCAGCAGCACGCATGTGCGAGCAGAGCTCAAGGCCGGCCACCCAAAGCAAGCCGGCCGAAAGACAGCGTGCAGGCGGGCGGCGCCTCCGCCCCGGGAAACTGATACAGCGAAACCGGTTGCCGAATCCCCCGGCAATAGCGCCGACGCAGCTCAGCCGGTACCCGGCCCTGACGCGAACACGGCCGGTAGCGCTCCGCAGGCGAACCCGACCGCCGAAGGCGACCTCATCACAGGCGTGCAGCAACTCGCTGTCGATCAAGGTATCCCAGACGCCTTCCTCGCCAAGCACCTATGCCGCTCACCAGCACAGTTGGTAGCAATGAAAACCAGCACGGCGCTGGCCAGCGAGGAACTGTTGAGCAAAGTCATGTCGCTGGAAACGGCCTGGTCGCACGTGATGACGGCAGCCGGCGGAGTTATCGTAAGGCCGGGCGACTGGCCAGGCCTCTCGTCCGCGACGGCAAGTCCTGATGCTCCGCTGTCGGAGTGCATCACGGTCTTCGTTGCCGACGAGCCTTGCGGCAAATTCTTCACGCTGGCCGCGGATGGGACTGTAACCAAGCAGACTCAAGCCACCATCTCTGTCGCCACCGCCCGCATGCTACACGTGCCCGACGCCAGCGCTCTGGCTGACGTCCTCGTGCGGGTCAGCAAGCTGCCCAATGCCTGCATCATCCTCGGCGCCGTGAAGGGAATGGCGCCGGGCGAAACTTTCCGGATCGTCACGATGGACTTGCTTGCCGAAAAGCTCGGAGTGGACAAGGCAGACCGCCCGAAGCTGGTCGGCGTGCGCACCATCAACGGCGGGAAGTTCATCGCCCGGATGAAAGAGAATTTCCTGCCGTGCCAGTGGGTGCTGTTGGATCGAGACGTCGACGCGCATACACCCGAACGGTTCGATCACGCGCATCTGCCATACGCAAACTGGCTGGCACTGGTAGATCAGCACCTACTGCCGGGGGCGATAGCCTGCGAGCGCGTTCACGCGCCCTCTTCTTCGGCACGCGTAATCAAGCCTGACGGCACCCCGGTGAAGGCTGGCAATGGCCACACGTTCATCCGGCTGACCGGCGACCTGGCTCGGCTCGACAAAATCGGCCGGGAGCTCTTGCACAAGGCAAACCTTGCCGGCATAGCCTGGGGCAAGCCGATGCAGTCTCGCAACAGCGGCGAGCAGATTGGCACGCGCGACGCCACGATTATCGACCCGAGCGTTCTCTCGCCCGGGCGGCCGGTATTCGAAGGCGCACCGAATGTTGGCGCAGGACTGTCTCTAGCTCCGGCCGATATTCAGGTACATACGGGGCCGGCGCTCGACCTTGACAAGATTGCCGGCCTCACGGATGCCGAGGTTGCCAGGCTCAATGCCAACTCGACCGTTCAACTGCACCGGGACAACAACGGACAGCTTGTAGCGCACGACGACAAGACGTTGACCTGGGACACGCCGATCGATCCCGGGACCGGCGACACCACAACCGTGCGAAACTGGTACGACGCCGGCGCAAAGCGAATGCGCATCCAGGCACCGTTCCGCGATTCGAAATCGATGGCGGCATTCATCGACCTGGACGGTGTCGGGCGCCCTCGCGTTTTCGACAGCGGCACCCGCACAAGCTACCGGATCCCAGTCCCAAACCCCGACCCGGCTACCGTATTCCAGCCAGTGGCGCCTTTTCCCGGTGCCACGACTGGGAGCAGTACAGTGACGGCGGCCCCAAACTTCGTCATTCTGGCCGACGAGCCAGACGAGCCGCCGGAGGGACAGTGGCTCGTACGGGGACTCATTGACCAAGGAGACTTGGCTACCGTATATGGTGCCCCCGGTGCCGCCAAGACCTTTTTGAGCGTCGATGCTGGGCTGCACATCGCTGCCGGGCTGGAGTGGTTTGGCCATGAGGTCGCGGCCGGCGTCGGAATCGTCTATGTAGCCAACGAAAACAGTCGCGGCGTGCGACGGCGTTTTCGGGCGGGCGCAAAGAAGCTGGGGCTGGACTTGGCCATGCTGCCGATTGCTGTGACGAGGAAGCCGATCGATATGCGTGGCAATTTCCCGGCTGCACACGCGCTGATCGAAGCGATGGTCAAAGATCTGAAAGAGCGGTATTGCATCACCAACGCTGTCGTCGTGTTTGACACGCTGGCGCGCGTATGGGGCGGCCTCAACGACAACGCCGCCGAAGACATGAATGCCGTAATCGGTCACTGCGACAAGCTCCGGGCGCAAGGTCTCACGGTCATCCTGCTCCACCACACTGGCAAGGACGCCTCGAAGGGTCTGCGCGGACACAGCTCACTTGAAGGGGCGGTGGACGTCGCAGTGCTGGTAAAAATGGAAGAGGCAACGGGATATCACAGCTACAAGGTCACCAAGCTGCGAGACGGGGAGACGGGCGAATCGCGCGCATTCCGGCTGGAAAAGATCGTGATGGGCCAAGACGCGCAAGGGCGTCTCTTGGAATCGGCTGCAATCGTGGATGAAGGGCGGCACGCCATTCTGGGGGGCAGGCGAAAGAGGATTTCCCCTCCAGATAAAGCCGTCTTGCGTGCATTGAATGACGCCGTGGAGAAAGCGGGAAAAATGGTCCACAATGACGCCCCCGCCCACTCGCGCCCGCGAGGCGTGGGCATGGACACCTGGCGTGAAGAATACCTCCGCCCGCAGGGAACACTGGACCCTGCTGAACGTAAAAAGATTGTGCAGACACTGCGCCGTTCGGTGGAGAGATTGCTGGCCGAAGGGCTCGCTCACGAGAAGGACGGACTTTACTGGCCTGCTTCAGTGCAAGCATAGTGCGCTTAATGTCACAAAGCTTCAAAAGCTTCACCCCCCTATAAGGGGTGAGCTTGAAGCCGGCTATGCGGGAATTATTGTCGCGGGTGCCAGTTCTGCGTCTGTGTCCAGATCGCGCATTCGCTTAAGCAGGCACCTGCTGGCGGAGCGCCTACACTGGCAGGCGCCGCCGTTCAGGCTAGCCGCGACTACCTCGGCGCCCACTCCGCTCCATTCACTGCCTTACGTCCGCAGCAACGCCCGGCGTGCCGCCTCGATCCGCGCCTTTGCCCGCTCGACTTCCTTCGTGCCCACGGGCGCCCCGTCCATCAGGGCCGCCAGCAGATCGCGCTCGCGCGCATGGGCAATTTCCCGCTGCTCCAGCGACGTCAGGGTAGCCGGGCCAACAGAAGGCGCCCAGGTACCCGATTTACCCATTTGCCGGGGCCGCCGCTTCGTTCCGGGCGCACCTGCCTCCCCTACCGGCTTGACGACCTTCCGGCGCCCAGGCTGCGGCTCAACCCACGCTCCATGCAGGATGAGCGACGGGCGCCAGGCGCACGCGTCGCTGTCGGCCGTCATGTCTACGGCCGACCCATCGGCAGGCGGGTCAGGAACATGGGCATCGCGCTTGCGAAGCTCGACAATGACAGCATCGCCCTCGGCCTCATGCAGGCACTTGCGGCGCACGAGGTTGACGAATTTCCACGCCAGCCAGTCCTGCGTCATCGGTGCCAGCCAGTCATAGTGCAGGCCGTGTCCGTCGAGCCACCAAACCAGCCGTTCAAGCGCTTCGGGCTCAAGGCGGCAGGTAAAGCCAGGCGTCCAGGGGTCAGTGCGCCAGAGAGTCCGCATCACCTTGGCGTGCGCCTGCTTCGGGTTCACGGCCTTGCGGCGCGACCTTGCCTCGCGCAGGCTCGTCGAGTTGGTGTGCCAGTAGCAGAACTCTCCGCCAGTCTGTGCCGGTTTGCCGCAAGGCTCGCCCAACCGGTTGCGTGCGCCACAACGCGGAGCAAGTGCCTGCGCGAGTTTTCCCAGCACCCAAAACGGGGGCGATTCATCACGGCCATCGGCTTGGCCAAAGACACTGTCGAAATTTCCCGTGGTCATCTGATGCGCCCTCCGAACATGAAGCACCTGAACGATGCCGATCGCCACCAAACGCTGGTGAACCACTGTGAACGCTCATGCAAACCGGACTCCGCCATTTGGGTGCCAAGCGCCCGCACAAATTGAGCGACTGCACACGGCCGCGTACCACTTCACGCACGCTTGAGCCCCCCTTACCTCCGCCAGTTTCAGTCATTCGACACGAACCCTCAGATCGTGGACAATCGTCGAACGTACAGGCTCGCGAGCGCACTTAACTTATTTCTGGGGCTCTGAAATGGATCGCGCATGGTTGCGTTTTGCTCAAAAGCTTGAATATCGAGATCCTGCACCTCTGTTGAGAAGCCTCCGGAAAGTTGAACTGCAGATCGCAACGTCGAACACTCCCGAGAAGATAAAGGCACTACGAACCAACGGCCTGAAAGAGTTTAGGGAAATCCGTGAGGCTGCAATTTTCTGTCATGGGATGTCTCAGCGACTCGGCCAGACGGTCTTTGTCGGCCGGGGGGAGTCGCAAGACTATGATTTTGTCGCCTCCTGGCTCGAGGGCGACACGCAACATCTAGCCCCTGTCCAAATCAAGGAAGTGGTGCCAGCCAATCTAAATCCGAAGGCATCCGTGCAAGCCACGGTTGACGCATTGACGAAATACGTCGACTCCGAAGACCTCGTAGTAGCCATCCACCTTAACCGACATACCTCGTTCGATCCCGCCCAGTTGGTTGTGCCCGACCTCAACATCGCCGAGCTTTGGATATTTGGCGCGTTGGCACCAGATCAGTCAATTTGGGGACTGTGGGGAAACCTCATGAAGACCCCCACTGAGACGCGCTATTCGTATCCAGTTTAGTTCCGACCACGTCAACAGAAAAAAATGAGTAATGAAAATATCGTGAAGCTCGCGGCCCTTCACCGGCATTGGATCGTAGCTGACGCCGTGCGCGTTGTCCTACAGCAGAAAACGACTACACCTGAGCAAGAAGAGCGGGAAATCAAGAAGTTCGGCATCGAGTACGTGGCTTTCGGTGAGCATGCTTCGATGGTTTGCCGTATGCAGGTCTGGTATTCGTTGCTGTATGTGGTCGTCGAAGGCTACAGGGAGCTTGGACATAAGTTTGAACCTCTCGAAAAAGTTTTGGCGAAGGCCGAGTACGTGGATCTGCTGCGCAGGTTCCGTAACGCAACATTTCACTTCCAAGCAGACCCGCTCAACGATAAATTAATTGACTTTCTAGATAAGCAAGATAGCGAGATATGGATCCGCGATCTGAACAGGCAACTGGAAGCCTTCTTCATACAAGCACTACCGCTCAAGGAGACCATGGAGAGGAAAGAGGTGCCTAAGATTCCTCCCGGCACGAAGCTGAGCACTCTGTTGCAGTGGGACAAAAAGTAGGCTTCACGCAGATTCGGTGAGCCTGACCCCTAGCACTTGAATGTCCAATCAAGAGAAATACCACGGACCGTTTCGGGTCGGAAAGCGACGACGACCGCTCCCTCCCCAGTTGACCGAGGTCGGCCACAACCGGCGATTTAATTTACACCGGAAAGGGTCATCTCATCTGGCCTCCTGGCGTCCGCATTTTTGAACTCCCCGCAAGCCACGCTTGCGGGTTCCTTCTGCCCTCTGGCGGCCGTTACCTCAAACATCATGTGTCAGAAATGACGGTTCCATCCCCTAAGCCAACCTTAGACACTTTCCGCTACTGGGCGAGAACTCAGTTCGCCACATACTCAAAATGCGTGGGCTTCATCGATACAGTGGACCCGCAAGGTAATCGAGGGATTGGCACCTGCTTTCATATTGGTGAGGGAGTCTATGTCACCGCTCGTCACGTGATAGAAGGTCGACATATTGTCAGCGTCGATTTTCACGATCTTTCTGTGTCAATGGAGTTGATCCAAGACATCGGCCGGAGAGGTTTGGATAGGCCAGGCGACATCCGAATTCTTGAAGGCCCGGCCTACCACCCCGACCCGACGGTAGACGTCGCTTGTCTCCGTCTTGACTACGCTCCGGCCGACTGCATTCCATTGGGCGGCCACTTCGACGACTACCTAGGCCAGTACGATCTCCTCTTGCACCGGACGTTAGTCCTAGGCTACCCCCCAGTCCCATTTACGAGCGAACCAGTTCTCATAGCAAGTCTGGGGGAAATCAATGCATTGGTAACGCTGCGAGACCGGAAGTTCGTTCATTTTCTCGTCTCGACGATGGCCCGCGGTGGATTCAGCGGCGGCCCAGTGCTGGTTGCGTACAACGAGCTGAACGAGAAATCCGGTACCGCGCTTTTGGGGCTGGTTACTGATGCGCTTGTGCGTGACTATGGACCTACCGAAACTGGGTTTATGGCGGTACTCTCAGTCGAGCCAATCTACGACTGCCTTGAAATGAACGGCATGCTGCCGGCAAATCAAAGGATGAGCAATGATCCTGATGTCTAACGGGTTGATTGACACTGACGGTCTTCGCTTGCTTTCCACCTCCCGGCCATCTCCAACGTCGAGTGCCTGCTTTCCCGTGCGGACCATTTCCGCTTTGGATCATTCCGCGACTCTCAGTTGCCTCGCAGGGCGGCAATGAACCTGGAGGAAAAATCCATACACACGGGTCATCTATGCCTGAAAAGCTTGCGGAAGACCTTGGCAAGGCGCTAGACTTGGATTGTCAGACCTGTAACAGGCTGATGTGGTGCCAGTCCGATCGAGTCGGCTGGTTCCCGTGTATGCCCTGAGGGCGAGCGGGTTTCGATTTTTCCGAAATCTTCCTGTTCAGGAGCCCGCTCATGTCTTCATCTATAGCGCGATTTCGCGCTCGTGCCTTCCGTTCCCAGTCCGGCCGATGCTTCTATTGCCGCTGCCCGATGTGGGAAAACTCCGCAGAATCTTTCATCCAAATGTACGGACTGTCGCGCGGCCAAGCCATGCCGTTCAAATGCACAGCGGAACATCTTAAAGCACGCTCAGACGGTGGCGCAGAGTCCCGGCGCAATATTGTGGCCGCTTGCGAGACTTGCAATAGACGGCGTCACCAGAGAAAAATCGCGCGAAGTCCTGCAGAGCATCGGGGGCACGTTCAGCGTGCCATGCGCCGCGGCAAATGGCATGGCCCTTGGCTGTGGACAAATCCGTCTCTGGTAGCAGAACTGACCCCGGGCTCACCGCTACCCCGCAAGGGCGCCTAACCGCCCCGGTACGGTTGGTCGAACACTGCCTAACAACGCATGTGCGGCGCTGTTTTCAGCCGCGGTACTATGTTCCGATTATGAAGATCAGGGGAGACATCATGACAATCGTTGCCCTTTGGTACCGAGAACGCTATGGGGAGCTTTGGTGTGGCTCCGACACAAGAGTCACCAGCGCCGACTCAACATTGCTGGATGCTGCGCCGAAGATCCTCCCGATTCCTGTCCAGGGTCACAGACAAATAAGGGGGGCCAAGTTCGAAGTCAATTATCGGCACAGCCTTGGCTTCGCCTTCGCTGGGTCGACTCTGGCCGCCGTCAGTTCTCACGCCTTGCTAGCCGCGTGCACTCAAAATTTGCTGGCGGAGTCGGATGGCCCACATCCCGTTGCCGTGGAGGCGATCGCCGAGCTTGCTCGCTCCATCGGGGAAAATACAATCCGCGACATGTCGAGCCGTCAGAACCGTGATGTCGTGTTCGAGGCCCTAATTTTCGGCTACTGTTCCGTCGCCAGAACATACAGAGCGTTTGCGGCCGTCCCAAACAAGATCGACGGGACCCTGCGTATGGTCTTGGGCGAGCTACTACTCGGGCCGGGTCGTTTCCATCTTATTGGAAGTGGTGAGAAGGCTTTCCTTCAACTGCACTCAGAACTAGCTGACACGCACCCGGATCCCGGCGTATTGACTACTCTAGCTGCGCTAGTGCAAGGCGGTGTTCAGCAAGATGTTGGAGGGCATGTGCAGATTGGTGTTGCGTCTTCTGACGGCTTTCGACTGTTGCCGGTGATCGAACCCGGCGATGGCCAAGGGCATCGTAGCGTCAGCTTCTTAGGGATGAGCCTTGTGAACGGCCTGAGAGTCGGTGGCTATCGAGTCGGATTTCAGGCTGCCGGAGTAGGACTTCCCAGTGGCAATGTGGAGGCGCCATAAGGACTTGCGGCATTTCAGTGACGACCAGACAGCTTCGCCATATCGCATAAGAGAATAGCCGGAGATCAGCGATCTTCTGTAGAAGAAGCTGAGCACCAATTTGACGGGAAGACTCAATGCAACTCCCCACTTTCGAAGAATACAAGGCCGCGCTCGAAAAGGTGTTGTCCAATGCTCCGGATAGTCACCTCAGAATGCTGAAAGCGCATTTGTTTGCAGCTAACCAGACTATCTCTGCAGGGGATCTTGCAAAGGCGGGAGCATATGAAAGCCACTCGGCGGCCAATCTGCAATATGGCAAGCTTGGCCGCGCACTTTGTGAGCAATTGCGCTTTACGCCTCCAATTGGAAACAGCGGGGAGCCCACTTTCACATATGTGCTCGCAACGCCGACGAAGCCGGCGCAGTCTGTTTGGCTCTGGACGCTGCATAGGCAAGTTGTCGACGCGCTACGAGCTATCGATGTGTTCGGCCCTCGGACGGGGGAGGTCAATCTGGCCAATACAGACGCACCCAGAGACTCTATTCTTGACGGCCTTTTACCGCGAGAACGAGAAGCGATTTTTGATCTCTTGGAGCGTGCAGGAATCTCGACAGTCGACTGGTTCACCAAGGCCGACGGCCAGCCTGTAGCACGCGTAAAAGCCAATCCAAATTTCTGCTACAACTGGTCCTTCGGTTCTTTCCGAGAGGGATATGCACTGTGCATTTGGCATGACACTTTGCGAGCCAAGCACGAGCGTGTCTTCTTCGAAGAAAACCTCCGTGAACTCGCTGAACGCTTGCAAGCCGATGGGCGAAATCCAGCCAATAATGACGCTCGAAAGAGTCGTGCCTTGACGCAGGCGATGCGCGCGCGAGCCTTCGACGATGCCCTGAACGCTTCCTATACGCGGGGCATGCCAGTCTCCGTGATCTTGACCCGAGGGGACCGGCGTGATCGAGAGGAATTAGGTGAGGGATCCTCTCACGTTCAATATCGCTCGCTGGACCCCGTCAAGTGGTACGTGCACGAGTATAGCGACGCGGGTAAAGCCGTACTGGTACGCGGAATTAAGCCGGAAGGATTTGCCGATGAAAGTGCTGCGACAGTGGACGGTGAGACCGGACCACCAGATGATGTGCAGCACCGCGCGATCAAGGTAAGACGCGGGCAAGCCCAGTTTCGAGAGCGGTTGTTGGCTGCTTACGGCCGTACTTGTGCTGTCACAGGATGCAAGGTGGTAGACCTATTGGAAGCAGCACACATTCGACCGCATGCTGAGGAGCCAAATTACAACGTCACAAATGGGTTACTCTTGCGTGCGGACGTACACACCCTATTCGATTTGGGGCTGCTTGCAGTCGATGCAAAGCTACGAGTGAGACTTGCCCCCACCTTGCTTCAGTCCGAATACAAGCCCTACGAGGGAAAGGATCTCAGACAGCCTCACTATCCATCCGAGATGCCCAACGGAGATGCTTTGGACCGTCGCTATCGCGAGTTCAGAGAGAAGTATGGACTTTGATTGGAATTTTGACTGCAGCATACAATAGTATGCAACTGCCATTGGTCTCGAGGCCGAACAAGGCACGAACTGGAATGCGATGCATCGACCGGTTGAATCCGCATCCCGAAAAAAACGTCCGACATGACGCTGAGGGACAACCCAAAAGATTCGACACTGCCCCTGACGCCGGCCACCGGCTCTTCGCGGCCAGTTTCGGTTGTCGAATGCTACGTGACGATGGTCCGCCTCGACGAAAGATGCGTGAAGAGAAGCCGGTCTAATTAACGCGATAACCGCTTTTATCGCGACTTTGCCGGCCGGCCCCACGCTGGTTCGATTGGCGAACGCTGAGCGTGGCCGGATCCAATGGGGAGCATTGCGGGACGGCCGGGCAGAGGCCCGGCGCCCGCCGCGCTCAGGCCGCCAGGGCTAGGCTGCCCGCATCCTGCCCGGCCGCCGCCGTCTGTTCGGCCAGCGCCGCGGCGAAGTGAGCCTGGCAGGTTTGCCGAGCCGTCAGGCGCGAGCGCAGGTCGGCACAGAGTTGGCGCAGCTCTGCCACGCGCGCGACAATGCGCTGCTGTTCTGCAAGAGGAGGGATGGCAAGAGGGATTTCCTTCAGGCGTGACGCCTTGATGCCCGTTGCCGTCATCCCTGAAGCCGCAGCGAGGAGCAGCGCTTGTACTGGTGCAGACATCATTGCCAGTTGCACATACGGTCCGGTTGCTACCTCATGCAGTTGGAAGCAAATGACGCGCTGTGCTAGGGCGAACCGATGCTCAATATCGACAGTCGCGATGTTGCCAAGCGGAGCCTCGGTAGTAAAAAGCAGATCACCGACCCGCGGAAACCCACGGGTCATCCAGGTCTCATAGTCGTTTTCGGAAATGAACTCCCGAGGCTCCCGACTGATATATCCAAAACGAACGTTCTTCGCGGTGATCAACGGGATGCCGGCCTCAGTCTTCCGCGGAGTCTTCCCTCTGTAGTCGATAAACCTCGCGAGATTGCCTAGGCGGCAGTATTCCCAGCCAGGGATCTCGCCCAAGTATCTTTCGGCCTCCGGTACGTCTGCTTGCGCAGTCGTTCGCAGCCCTTCACGCGTTGCTAGCTCTGCCTTCTTGTCCGCTATTCGTCCCAGCAATGCACTAACCGGTTCGTCGCTCTTGTCTTGCGGCACCATTAGCCCGCGTACTGCAAGCTGCAGCATCGTCTGCTCGAGGGCGTCGACGGCTTCCGGGCGGTCGAGCAGCAGGTCGAAGTTCGCGGCGACGCGGGCCCAGTTTTCCGCGAGGGCATGCGGCGACTCGCTCGTGGCCAGTGCGTCGAACAGGGTCTTAGTCAAACGCGCGTGCTGCTCCTCCTCCAGGTGGCCACGGGCTTCCAGCGCGTCGCACAGAAGCATCATTTCGCCGACTTTGGCGACGATGCGAGACTGTTCCGCGATTGGGGGAACTGGAAATACACAACGCTTCAGTTCCGACATATTGATCGAAGCAAGATTTGTCGTCTGTTTGGCTGCTGAAGAGAAATAGGCCCGAGCGTCAGCAGAGTTGAGAAACAGCTCCGCCCACTCAGGATCCCACTCGTCATCAATACCTCTCGCCTTAAAAATATGATTCTGGTGAAGGCACAACTCAATCTCGTCGCGCCAAAGGCAAGTTCGGCCGACCTTGTCCCAGTCACCGCCTTCTGTGATCAGCAGGTCATGCCGAAACAGGCGGAAGCGCTCGATCTCCATCCTGTCAATGATCACATCTTTCATTTCCGATAGCGCTAGCTGCCTGCGCTGCACGTTTGCAACCCGAAGATAGGGCAAGGACACTGGCTCCTTCAACGGCGTCTTCCTCCCGAGCGTCACACCACTCGTGATCTGCACCACATCGCCAAATCTCGCCCACTGCCATCCTTTGGGCAATGCAAACGGCTTTTCCTCGTCGCTGACGGCAGGCAGTGGCTTATCTCGCTTGAGCTTGCCTTCACCGATCAGTCGCTCCCTGTTTTCTAGAATCCGTGCTAGCAACGCGCTCGCAGGCTCATCGCGCCGGTCCTGCGGCACGAGATTGCCTCGCACGGCGAGTGAAAAAATCAGTTCACGCAAACGCGCTATGCCATCTGGCGCCGTGGCCAGCATCTCAAAGCCTTCACTCAGCTTCATGCCTGGCCCTCCAGTGCTTGCGCAAGGATGCCCTTGAGCTGGTCGCGCAACGCGTGCGCCTCGGCAGTCAGCCGCTGGTACTGGGCGAGCAGTTCGTCCGGGTCGTGGCTGATTGCCTCACCCTGGTGCGGGTTCTTCTGGTCGAGGTTGAAGCCGTTGGCCTTGAATGTTTCGATGCCGACCTTCCACGCGAACTCGTTCTCGACCCGGCTGGCAAAGCCATCCGCCTCGCGGCCCCACCAGGCCTTCTCCGGCGCGAACTCCTCGATGCGGATCGGCTTGGTCTTCGAGTAGCTCTTGTAGCCGGCCGGGTAGGGATGCTCGTAGTACCAGACCTCGCGCGTCGGCGTGCCCTTGGTGAAGAACAGCAGGTTCGTCTTGATGCCGGTGTAGGGCGCGAACACGCCATTCGGCAGCCGCACGATGGTGTGCAGGTTGCACTCGGTGAGGAGCTTTTCCTTGATGCGGCTCTTCACGCCCTCGCCAAACAGCGTGCCGTCGGGCAGTACCACCGCCGCGCGGCCGTGGTGCTTGAGCAGCTCGATCATTAGCACCAGGAACAGGTCCGCGGTTTCCTTGGTGCGCACGTCGGCCGGGAAGTTGGCCTCGATGCCGGCTTCCTCGGTCCCGCCGAACGGCGGATTGGTCAGGATCACGTCGACCAGGTCGCGCGCGCCATAGTCGATCAGCGGCCGCGCCAGCGTATTGTCGTGCCGGATCTGCGACGGCACCTCGATGCCATGCAGCATCATGTTGGTCACGCACAGCAGGTGCGGCAACTGCTTCTTCTCGACCCCGGTGATGGCATTCTGCAGCACGATGTCGTCGTCGGCGCGCTGGCGCTGCGGCTTCAGGTGCTCGATCGCGCAGGCGAGAAAACCGCCGGTGCCGCAGGCCGGGTCCAGCACGCGCTCGCCCAGCCGCGGGTTGACCTGGTCGACCATGAACTGGGTGACCGCGCGCGGCGTGTAGAACTCCCCTGCGTTGCCGGCACTCTGCAGATCCTTCAGGATCTTTTCGTAGAGGTCATTGAACAGGTGCCGCTCGGCGCGGTTGTTGAAGTCGATCTCATTGATCTTGTTGATCACCTGGCGCAGCAACTGGCCCGACTTCATGTAGTTGTAGGCGTCGCTGAACACCTCGCGCGCGACGAAGCCACGCGGGTTGCGCTTCGGGTCCGCATTGAGCCCCTTGATCGCGGGGAACAGATCGCCGTTGACGAATTCCAGCAGTTCCTCGCCAGTGATGCCCTCGGGATCGGCCGCCCAGGTGCGCCAGCGCAGCCGCTCCGGCAGCGGCGACTTGAATTCGTCGCGCAGCAGCTCGAGCTCGGTTTCCTGGTCATCGAAGATCTTGAGGAACAGCAGCCAGCTCAGTTGCGAGATGCGCTGGGCGTCGCCATCGACGCCGGCGTCCTGGCGCAGGATGTCCTGCACGGACTTGATGAAGGTGGAGCGGATGGTCATGGGGAGAAGTCGTTATTGATAGAGGGCGCGTTCCAACTCGTGGAGCGCGGCCTGGTAGTTCGCCTTGCCGCCAAAGGCGGTGATGATCTCGACCGGCGAGCCGAATTCATTGAGCGGCGCCAGCTTCAGTACCTCGATGTGCTCGATATTGGTGATGCCCGCATCCGCATACTTGTCGAGCAGCGCCTGCAGCACGCGCCGGGCGGTCTCGCCGTACCGGCCGAAGACGTTGCGCTTCTTGACGCGCTCGGCGCGCTCGCGCCGCGTCAGCGGCGGCTGGTCGAAGGCGATGTGGCAGATCAGGTCAAAGGGGTCGAGCTCCTTGCCGGCCAGCTCGGCCAGCTCCTCGAACAGCACGCCCTGTTTTTCCAGTTCGGCCAGGATCGCTTCCTTGCGCTCCGCCGCATGCCAGACCTGCAGGAAGCCGTCGAGCGAGGCATAGCGCTTGTTCAATTGGATGCGAGTGAAATCGCGCAGTGACTCCGTGATCAGCTTGCCGTCCGGGCCCAGGTACTGGACCTGCTCGTGCGCGACGCGCACCGGCACGTGATCCAGCACGTAGCGGGTGCGTCCCGGACCGGGCGGCTCCTCGGTCCCGCCGAGGGGGCCGCCAGGCTGGGCCGTGCCGCCTTCCCCGGTGTCCTCGCCCTCTGGCTCCTCATCGGGTGGCAGCACCGGCTCGTCGGGCGCGGGATCATACACCACGACCGGGTCGCCATCGAAGGCCGGGTCGGCGAACAGGGCCGTGGCCTGCTTGAAATCCAGGATGGTGAACCAGAGCTTGTCGTGCTCCTCGTCGATGCGCGTGCCGCGGCCGATGATCTGCTTGAACTCGGCCATCGACTTGATGGTGCGGTCGAGCACCACCAGCTTGCAGGTCTTGGCGTCGACCCCGGTGGTCATCAGGCGCGAGGTGGTCGCGATGACCGGATAGGCCTTGCGCGGATTGATGAAGTTATCGAGCTCGAGCTTGCCTTCGGCGTTATCGCCGGTGATCTGCATCACGTACTTCGGGTTGGCGCTCGCCAGGTCCGGATTGGCGTTGATCAGCGCCTGGCGCATACGTGCGGCGTGATCGATGTCCTCGCAGAACACGATGGTCTTGGCCATGCGGTCGGTGGCGCGCAGGAATTCGGTGATGCGCGCCGCGACCGCCACGTCGCGCTGGGTCAGCACCAGCGTGCGGTTCATGTCCGACTGGTTGTAGATGCGGTCCTCGACCACCTGGCCGTGCTTGTCGACGGTGCCGACCGGTGGGCGCCAGCCCAGGTCCTTGTCGAGATCCACGCGGATCACCTTGTAGGGCGCGAGAAAGCCGTCGTCGATGCCCTGGCGCAGCGAATAGGTATAGACCGGCTCGCCGAAATAGGTGATGTTCGACACCTCCTCGGTTTCCTTCGGCGTGGCGGTCAGTCCCAGGTGGATCGCCGAGCTGAAGTAGTCGAGGATCTCGCGCCAGGCCGAGTCCTCGGCGGCGCTGCCGCGGTGACATTCGTCGATCACCACCAGGTCAAAGAAATCCCGGCTGAACTGGCGGTAGATGTTCTGGGCCTCGTCGGTCCCGGTGACGGCCTGGTAGAGCGACAGGTAGATCTCGTAGGATTTTTCGACCGTGCGGTTCTCGATCTTGGTCATCGCCCCGGCAAACGGTTTGAAGTCGTTGGTCTTGGTCTGGTCGACCAGGATATTGCGGTCCGCCAGGAACAGGATGCGCTTGGCCGCCCGCGCCTTCCACAGGCGCCAGATGATCTGGAACGCGGTGAAGGTCTTGCCGGTGCCGGTGGCCATCACCAGCAGGATGCGCGACTGGCCCTTGGTCACCGCCTCCACGGCACGGTTGACCGCGTTGAGCTGGTAGTAGCGCGCCTCCTTACCCGGATAGTAGTCCTGCGCGTAGACCGGCTCGGCCTCGGGCGCGATGCCCTTCCAGGCCAAATAGCGCTGCCATAGGACGGCGGGGGAGGGAAACTCCGCCAGCGTCAGCTCGCGCTCGATCACGCCGTCCTGGCCCGTGCGGTCGTGCCAGACAAAGCCATCGCCATTGCTCGAGAACGCGAACGGCATGTCCAGCATCTCGGCGTAGCGCAGGGCCTGCTGCATGCCGGCGCGCACGCCGTGGTTGTTGTCCTTGGCCTCCACGACGGCCAGTGGCAGGCCGGGCTTGAAGGACAAGACATAGTCGGCACGGGCGATGGTGTCCTCGTCGCGCTTAGCCTTCTTGCCACGCACCACGACCCGCCCGCTGGTGAGGCTCACTTCCTCGCGCAATTGCGTGTGCAGGTCCCACCCGGCTTGTGTCAGCGCCGGCGTGATGTACTTGCTGCAAATGTCCCGCTCTGAAAGGGCTTTCTTATTCATTTTTTTGACCACTCCAAGCATTCAGCGCTGTGAGGGTCAGATTCTAAAGCCTAATCTCGCAGGATCATGGCGGAATGCCGGTTTGCGCCTGCCCCGCTCCCGTGGGGGACCATGCTTGTCCCGCACGTCGCTCGACGTAGCCACGTTTGCCGTTGCCGGAGATAACGATGGCCTCCCGAGTCTCTTAATGGTCCGGCGAGGCCGATGGCTCAGCAAATTGCTGGCCGCCCGCCACCGCGTCGGGCTTACACGCCCCCTCACCAGCGCCCTACTTATCTCGCCTCCCAGCCGCCGCCCCCGCCTGCCGCTCCTGCTCGCGCCGCTTCAACTCGGCCTCATAGCCGCTGGCCAGCGCACCGGCGCTCACGGCGCCCTTGCCTTCGCCGCGCCAGAAGCGCAGCCGGCGCAGCAGCTCGGCGTCGCTCAGTTCGCGCGGATCGGATTCGACTGGCTCTGTCATAGCGGCCTCTTCTGTGAGGGTGATGGGAAAACGTGCCAGCTTGGCATAGCGCGGACGCCCAGGTGTCGGCACTGCGGTGTGCAGACAGATCGTAGCCCGTCTGGAATCCGCAAGTGCTGCGGTTAATTCTGCGCAGTCGCTGCCGGGATTTCACGCAATAGACACGCGCGGTAAAGGCTCGGCCCTAATCTGGCGGGGCAGCTTTCTGCAATCCAAGCACGTTGCTCCTGGGTCAGGTTTTCCATGCTAGGAATACCAGCGTTTACAGCGTAAAGCGCGCGAGTAACGCAGCTCACGGTCAGGCTCGGGCCCAATCTTGACGGACATGAGCGCAGTATCCAAGCCTTCTCCTCGGGCTTCACCTTATTCAAGTCTGGTAAGGGGCTTCTTAGGGCTTCGCTTTCCCGCTGGATGCATGAATTCCATAGCGAGGGGCCAAGCCTCTTTGGGTGTCGCAATAAGTGACCTGTTCGCCGACACGCGTCCATGCGGAAATTAATCGGCCATCCGATAGAAAAAATTTGCAGCAGATCGGGCCACCCCCGGGGGGCGGCTTCGGCGTCGGGGTGGCGCGCCGCGCGGTCGGGCGCGCTCTCGCTGTAGCGCTACATGGGTGTGTGCAGCACACATGCAGGGGCGAAGCTGGGGCCTGTCGGCTGCAGGTGAGCTGGTCAGTATGCCGTGCCCTGCCCGCGTGCTCGCCATGGTCCGCACGCTGGGGCGCCGGCTTGAGATGAAGGAACCAAAAAGCCGCCGCAGAAAAGGAAAACGGCCCCCCTCGAGGGACCGTTTTTGTGGGAAATTCTGTAGGAATTTCCCGGGTACCGCCTGCAAACCCTTGCCGGGCTTGGATTGCTGGCGGAGACGGAGGGATTCGAACCCTCGATCCAGGTTTTGGCCCAGATGCTCCCTTAGCAGGGGAGTGCCTTCGACCTCTCGGCCACGTCTCCCAAACTTGCGTTGTCCGAGGGAGCCGAACAACGAAGCGCAAATTCTAGCGATGCCTTCGTGATTGGTCAACGAAAAATCGATAACTCAACACAAAAAATTTCGGTGTCGCCAGAAAAAACTAACGAACGGATCAGGCTTGTTCCAGTTCGAATGCCTTGTGCAGCGCGCGCACGGCGAGTTCCATGTACTTCTCGTCGATCAGCACCGAGATCTTGATTTCCGAGGTGGAGATCATCTGGATGTTGATGCCCTCTTCCGACAGCGTGCGGAACATCTTGCTGGCGACGCCGACGTGCGAGCGCATGCCCACGCCGACCACCGAGACCTTCGACACCTTGGGGTCGCCCGAAACGCTGGCCGCGCCAACGTGCGGCTTGACGCTGTCCGTCAGCAGCGTCAGCGTGCGCTGGTAATCGCCGCGCGGCACGGTGAAGGTGAAGTCGGTCTTGCCGTCCACCGACTGGTTCTGGATGATCATGTCGACGTCGATATTGGCGTCGGCGACCGGACCCAGGATCTGGTACGCGATGCCCGGCTTGTCCGGCACGCCCAGGACGGTGATCTTGGCTTCATCGCGGGCAAACGCGATGCCGGAGATGACTGCGGCTTCCATGTTGGAATCTTCCTCAAAAGTGATCAGCGTGCCCGAGTTGATTTCGTTCTCGAGCGGCATGAGCGGGTCGGTCAGCGACGACAGCACGCGGGTCTTCACGCGGTACTTGCCTGCGAACTCCACCGAGCGGATCTGCAGCACCTTGGAGCCCAGGCTGGCCATTTCCAGCATTTCCTCGAAGGTGATCTTGTCCAGGCGGCGGGCGTCTTCGACCACGCGCGGATCGGTCGTGTACACGCCATCCACGTCGGTGTAGATCAGGCATTCGTCAGCCTCGATGGCGGCAGCAATGGCCACGGCCGAGGTGTCCGAGCCGCCACGGCCCAGCGTCGTGATGTTGCCGTTGTCGTCGATCCCCTGGAAACCGGTGATCACCACCACGCGGCCGGCATCCAGGTCGCCGAGGATGCGCTCGTCGTCGATGGATTCGATGCGCGCCTTGGTGTGCGACGAATCGGTCTTCACCGGCACCTGCCAGCCCGTGTAACTGACCGCGTCGATGTTCTCGCCGTGCAGCGCAATGGCCAGCAGCGCGACGCTGGCCTGCTCGCCAGTCGAGGCGAGCATGTCCAGCTCACGCGGATTCGGCTCGACCGAAATCTCCTTGGCGAGTCCAAGCAGGCGATTGGTTTCGCCCGACATGGCCGAAGGCACCACGACTACGCGGTGACCGGCGCGGTGCCACTTGGCAACGCGCTTGGCGACATTCTTGATGCGTTCCGTGGAACCCATCGAAGTGCCGCCGTATTTGTGAACGATGAGAGCCATCTTCTTGTCGACGCCAGCGATTGTGCAAAGCTCTCGAAAATACACGAACCGAGCGCATCAGGCAAGGCGAAACGGCGCGGGCTCAGGAAGGAAAGTGATGTGTGCGGCCAGCTTCGGCCTGCTCTCTGCCTCCGCCGACGGCCGACTGCACCCACTCGACACGCCAGCGCGGCGCGTGCGGCGCTTCGCCCCAGCGGCGATGCATGCCAAGGCCCCCAGCCATGACCAGCACGTCGCCGGCCCACAGCAGCGGCAGCCAGCTCCGTCGCCAGCGTGGCACGCCAGCCTCCTGGTAGGCCTGCTTGAGCGCACGCGCGGGACCACCGGGTCGAAGCACAATGCGCTCGCCGCCATGGCGCGCGGCGAGCCGCAGGGGCTGCCTCAGCACGGCTTCGGGCACGCCGAAGGTATCGTCGCGCGTGAAATGCAGTTCGCCGCGCCAGGCCGGCACCACGATGCGCGCCTCGCCGCACCATGAGAACGCCTGCGGCTCGGGCGGCGTCTCGGGCTCGGGCCTGCAGGCCAGGACCCTGCCCTGGAACCTGCGCAGCACCAGGCCATCATGCGCAATGGCCGGCTCGCCGCCACCATGGTCGAGCAGCTGCCCGCGCATGGCGGCCAGCCTAGCGGTCGACGGCGCACGGGTGCCGAGATCGCGCAGCCAGAGACGCAGCACGACATCGGCATGGGAAGCGGGCAAGGCGCGCAGGCCTTGCAGGTCCAGCTCGGCCAGCGTGTCAACATCGCGCCCTGGCAACACCAGGCGCGCCAGCGCGGCGCCCGCCAGGTCTTCGAGCATGCTGGCAGCCTGTGCAAAATGGACCGCGGCCTGCGCGACGTTTGCGCACAGGCCGGGGAAGGCCTGCTCCAGCTGCGGCAATTGCGCGCGCAGCGCGTTGCGCGCATAGCGCGTGCTGTCGTTGGATGGATCGTCGATCCACGCCAGTTCGTGCGCGGCACAATAGCCGTCGATGTCGGCGCGCGGCGCGTCCAGCCATGGCCGCAGCAATACGATGTCAGCGTCTTCGTCCAGTCGCCGCATGGCGGGCATGCCGGCCATACCCGCCACCCCCGCACCGCGAAACAGCCGGAGTAGTACGGTCTCGGCCTGGTCGTCAAGATGGTGGGCAAACAGCAGCCGCCCCGCACCGCTGGCGCGGCACATCTCGCCGAGCGCCTGGTAGCGCGCGCGGCGCGCGGCGGCCTCGATGCCCTCGCCCGTGCCGGCCTGTACCGAGACACGCCGAACGAAATAACCCAGTTGCCAGTTCGCGCACAGCTGCGCGCAGAAGTTATCCCAGTCGTCCGCCTGCGACTGCAGGCCGTGATGCACGTGCAAGGCCACCACACGGGCCGGGAGGCTCCATTCGGACACCGCGGCCTGCGTGGCATGGAGCAGCGCCACCGAATCGCGGCCGCCCGACAACGCCACGGCCACCACCATTTCGGCAGGACCGGACGCCGCGCCACCAGAAACAACAAAGGCCGCACTGGCCTGGAGGGCCTGTGCGACCTTGTCGGTCAGGCGGTCGGACAGGTCAGTCCTGGACGCCGGTTTCCTTGAACTTGCCATAGGCGAGCAGGCGTTCGTAGCGACGCGCTTGCAGCTCCTTTACGCTCACGCCCTGGAACTGGCGCAGCGATTCGGCCAGCGAACGCTTGAGCATGGCAGCCATGCCCTTGACATCGCGGTGCGCGCCGCCCAGCGGCTCGCTGACGATCTTGTCGATCAGGCCCAGCGCCTTCAGGCGGTGGGCGGTCAGGCCCAGGGCTTCCGCGGCTTCCGGCGCCTTCTCTGCCGTCTTCCACAGGATCGAGGCGCAGCCTTCCGGCGAGATCACCGCGTAGGTCGCGAACTGCAGCATCTGCACGACATCGCCGACGGCAATGGCCAGCGCACCGCCCGAACCGCCTTCGCCGATGATCGTGGCGATCAGGGGCACCTTCAGGCCCGCCATGACGTAGAGATTATGGCCGATCGCTTCGGACTGGCCGCGCTCTTCCGCGTCAATGCCCGGGAACGCGCCCGGCGTGTCCACGAACGTGAAAATCGGCAGGCCGAACTTGTCGGCCAGTTCCATCAGGCGCTTGGCCTTGCGATAACCCTCAGGCTTGGGCATGCCGAAATTGCGCAGCGCGCGCTCTTTCGTGTCACGGCCCTTCTGGTGGCCGATGACCATGCACGCCTGGCCATTGAAGCGGGCCAGGCCACCGACGATGGAAAGATCGTCGGCAAAGGTGCGGTCGCCATGCAGCTCGTGGAAGTCGGTGAAGATCTCACGCACGTAGTCGAGCGTGTACGGGCGCTGCGGATGGCGGGCGATCTGCGCAACCTGCCATGGAGTCAGGTTGGCGTAGATGTCCTTGGTGAGCTGCTGGCTCTTGCCGGCCAGCCGCGAAATCTCTTCGGAAATATCGACAGCCGAATCGTCCTGCACAAAGCGCAGTTCTTCGATCTTTGCCTCGAGTTCGGCAATGGGCTGCTCAAAATCCAGGAAGGTGGTTTTCATAAAATCACACGTACCTGTCTGTGAAGGGGCGCATTCTACCGGAATTTGGTCGCTATCTTTGCACCGGGCAGATAGCCTTTACTGCACCTGCAGCTACTTTTTCTTACAGCTATGCCTAATACGTCACCGGCAACGGGTCGAGACTACGCCACATGTACCAGGTCGCCACCGTCCGCCAGGGTTCCCAGTTTGCCGCGACTTCACGCGCCTCGCTACGGGTCACGGGCTCGCCGCTGAAGTAATTGGCCGAGATGGCGTTGATCAGGCCAACGTCATCGAGGGGCAGCACGTTGGGCCGCATCAGATTGAACATCAGGAACATCTCGGACGTCCAGCGGCCGATGCCGCGAATCTGCGTCAACTCTGCAATGACGGCTTCGTCGTCCATCACCGCCCATTCACTCACGTGGACGCGGCCAGCCTTGAAGTGGTCCGCCAGGTCGGTAATGTATTCGGCCTTGCGACGCGACAGCCCGCATGCGGCCAGCTTTTCCGGCCCGGCGCGCAGGAACTGCGCCGGCGTCAGCTTCGGACAGGCGGCGACCAGCCGCTCCCAGACCGATTGCGCCGCCTTGACGGAGATCTGCTGACCTACCACCGAGCGCGCCAGCGTGATGAACGGATCGCCGCGCGACACCAGGTGTGCCGGGCCGTACGTCGGGATCATCTTGCGCAGGATGCGGTCGCGTTTCATCAGGTCGGCACAGGCCTCATCCCAGTACGCCGGGCGCACGGCATCGACGACGGTCTCGACCGGCAACGGCAACGCCTCCGCCTCCGGCAGCACGACCTTGCCATCCTTCGTGCTGCCTTTGGCGGCACGCGAAGTGGCGGTCCTGGCCGGCGTGGCGGGCTTGCGCGCGGCAGCGTTCAAGCACGCCTCCATTCGGTCGCACCGCCCGGCTTGTCTTCCAGCACGATACCCCCGGCGAGCAGTTCCGCGCGGATGCGGTCGGCTTCGGCGAAGTCGCGTCCGGCCTTGGCGGCCTTGCGCGCAGCGATCAGTGCGTCGATTTCGTCGGGCGCGGGGCCGTCGGCCTGATTGCCGCGCTGCAGGAAGGTGTGCGGGTCGCGCTCGAGCAGACCAAGCGTGCCGGCCAGCCCCTTGAGCTGGCGGGCCGCCACGGAAGAGCCGGTCCGGTTGATCTCGCTGGCCAGGTCGAACAGCACCGACACGGCGATCGGCGTGTTGAAGTCGTCGCCCATGGCTTCGGCAAAGCGCTTCGCGTGCGGCTCGTCCCAGTCCACGGCATAGCCGCCGGGCTGGGTGTCCTTGAGCGCCGTGTAAAGGCGGGTCAGCGCGTGGCGGGCGTCGTCCAGATGGGCATCGCTGTAGTTCAGCGGGCTGCGGTAGTGGGCACGCAGGATGAAGAAACGCACGACTTCCGGGTCGTACTCTTTCAGCACCTCGCGGATGGTGAAGAAGTTGCCGAGCGATTTCGACATCTTCTCGTCATTCACGCGCACGAAGCCGTTGTGCATCCACACGTTGACGAATGGCTTGCCGCTCGCGCCTTCGGACTGGGCGATCTCGTTCTCGTGGTGCGGGAACTGCAGGTCGGCGCCGCCGCCGTGGATATCGAAATGCTCGCCCAGCAGCGTGCAGGCCATGGCCGAGCATTCGATATGCCAGCCCGGGCGGCCCATGCCCCACCGCGAGTCCCACTTGCTCTCGGGCGGCTCAGTGGCCTTGGCCGATTTCCACAGCACGAAGTCGAGCGGATCCTGCTTGGCATCGTTGGCCGTCACGCGCTCGCCGGCGCGCAGGTCTTCCAGCGACTTGCCGGACAGCTTGCCGTAGCCATCGAACTTGCGCACCGAATAGTTCACGTCGCCATCGGCCGCCTGATAGGCAAGGCCTTTCGCTTCGAGCTTGCCGATCAGGTCGAGCATCTGCGGCACGTAGTCGGTCGCGCGCGGCTCATGGTCCGGGCGGACAATGCCCAGTGCGTCGGCATCCTCGTGCATGTACTGGATAAAACGCGTCGTCAGCTGGCCGATCGTCTCGCCATTCTCGGCCGCGCGACGGATGATCTTGTCGTCGATATCCGTGATGTTCTGGACGAAAGTCACCTCGTAGCCCGCGGTGCGCAGCCAGCGGTGCACCATGTCGAACACCACCATCACGCGCGCGTGGCCGACGTGACAGTAGTCGTACACGGTCATGCCGCAGACATACATGCGGACCTTGCCGGGTTCGATGGGCACGAATGGCTGTTTCTCACGCGCGAGCGTGTTGTAGATGTTCAGAAGCTGCATGAAGCAATGAGTGTGATGTGAGGTGCCTGCCGGCACGCTGTCGTCCGGCCCCTGGACTGCGTAATCGGGGCCGGCGCGATGGTGCACGCGCAGACACCGGAGCCCCGTATCTTACCGGAAGCGTCATGCCGCCACGCACTGCGAGCCGAGCCGCCGGCGCCGCCCCGGTGCGCCCCCATGCACGTGCTTCGTGCGAGCGGTGCCGCTTTGCTAGAATGCCGCGGAGTATAACGGACCCTCCTTCAATGAGCCTGACCCTGCCCACCGAGCGCCTCGCCCCAGCGCGCCGCGCCATGACCGCACTGGCTGTCCTTGCCGCGCTGGCAGGGAACGCCAATGCGCAGAACGGCCCGCTGTCGCTGGCCGCCCCTACCGCGCCGCCATCGGGCCCGCGCTCGGCCGATCCGGGCATGGACAAGGCCGAACGCGCCGCCGCCAGCAAGCGCTACGACGAAGCCATTTCCGGCTACGACCGCGTGCTGGCCGCCAACCCGCGCAATGCGCAGGCCCGGTTCGAGCGTGCCTGGGCCATGGCGCAGTCCGGCCGCGAGGACGAGGCGATCCAGGCCTTCGCCGAAATGGCGCAGGACTTCCCCGAACTGCCCGAGCCGCACAACAACCTGGCGCTGCTCTATGCGAAGCGCGGCGACCTGAAGCGCGCGGAAGCGGAGTTGCTGCTCGCCACCGAAGTCAAACCGGCTTTTGCGATCGGCTATACCAACCTGGGCGACGTCTACCGCCGCCTGGCCGAACAGGCCTATGCCGAGGCCCTGCGCCGCAACCCCGGCGACACGCGCGCCGGCACGGCGCTGCGTCAGTTGCGGCCGGCCGGAAATGCGACAAGCCCGGCGTCCCCGGCCGTGATCCACGCGCCCGCGAGCGCTCCGGCCGCTCGCTGATACCGCCACCGTCCACTTTCTGTTCCGTCGCCGGGACGCCAACGCCCGGCGCAATTCTCAAGACTACCGGAGCCGCCGTCATGATCCGTTCCCGCCGCATCCTCCTGGCCGGCCTGAGCGCCGCCGCACTGGCCCTGTCCGCCCTGCCGTCGATGGCGCAGCAGGGGCAGAAGGCCGAACGTGTGCAGTTCGTCACCAGCCAGGGCAAGTTCACCGTCGAGGTCTATCCCGACGCGGCGCCCAAGACCGTCGCCAACTTCATGGAATACGTGAAGAGCGGCTTCTACACCGGCACCATCTTCCACCGCGTGATCAACGGTTTCATGGTGCAGGGCGGCGGCTTTGACCGCGAAATGAAGCAGAAGCCCACGCGCGCGCCGATCCCGCTGGAAGCCCAGAACGGGCTGAAGAACAAGGCCGGCACGGTGGCCATGGCACGCACCGGCGACCCGAACTCGGCCACGGCCCAGTTCTTCGTCAATGTGGTGGATAATCCGAATCTCGACTACCCGCAGCCGGACGGCAACGGCTACGCAGTATTCGGCAAGGTGGTGGACGGCATGGATACGATCGAGAAGATCAAGAACGCGCCGACCACGGCCTACGGCCCCATGCGCAATGTGCCGGCCACGCCCATCGTGATCGAATCGGCCAGCGTCATCCAATAAACACTACCGTACAGAGGAAAGCCCATGTCCAAGGTCCAGCTTCACACCAACCAGGGTGTCATCACTATCGAACTCGACGCCGAGAAGGCTCCGAAGTCGGTCGAGAACTTCCTGTCGTATGTCCGCAAGGGCCACTATGACAACACCGTCTTCCACCGCGTGATCAAGAACTTCATGATCCAGGGCGGCGGCTTCGAACCCGGCATGAAGCAAAAGGGCACCGACGCGCCGATCGAGAACGAAGCCGGCAACGGCCTGAAGAACGACAAGTACACCGTGGCCATGGCACGCACCAATGCGCCCCACTCCGCCACCGCCCAGTTCTTCATCAACGTGGTCGACAACGACTTCCTGAACTTCAGCTCGCCGACGCCGCAGGGCTTCGGCTATGCCGTGTTCGGCAAGGTCGTTGACGGCACCGACGTGGTCGAGCAGATCAAGGGCGTGCGCACCGGCAGCTCGGGCTTCCACCAGGACGTGCCGCTGGAAGACGTCGTGATCGAAAAGGCCGTGATCGTCGAGTAAGCACGCGCACCATGCCTCACGATTGCGGCTTCATGCAACCTCTCCTGCCGGCAACCCACCCCTTCAGGCCGCACGCATGACCGCAATCCCCACCACGCCGGTGGCCGGTCCCCTCGAGGTACAGGCACCGGCGTGGTTCATTTCCGACCTGCACCTGACGCCGGGCATGCCCCGCACGCTGGCCGCGTTCGAGCGCGTGCTGGAGCGGGCCGCCCGGGAGGCTCGCACCCTGTTTATCCTGGGCGACTTCTTCGAGTTCTGGGTCGGTGACGAAGAGACCAGCACGCCGTTTGCCACACACGTGGCGATGGCGCTGCGCACGCTGGCCGGGCGCGGCGTGCCGGTCTACCTGATGCACGGCAACCGCGACTTCCTGCTGGGCAAGCGCTTTGCCGACGCCGCGGGCGTCACCTTGCTGCCCGACCCGTCCGTCATTCTCTGCGCCGGCCAGCGCGTCGTGCTGAGCCACGGCGACATGCTGTGCACCGATGACGAGCGCTACAACCGCTTTCGACGCTGGACCCGCAAGCCCTGGGTGCAGCGCCTGTTCCTGGCCCTGCCGCAGTCGGCACGGCTGGCCGTGGCGCGGCGCCTGCGCGCCGACAGCGAGGCCGGACGCCTGCGCCAGCTCCAGCAGGGCCTGCCGACCCAGGTCGTGTACGGCGATGCGACGCCGGCCGCGGTCACGGCACTGCTGGAAGCCTGCAACGCACGGCTGCTCGTGCATGGCCACACGCACCGCCCCGCGCGGCACCAGGACGTCTCGGGCGTGCGCTGGGTGCTGACCGACTGGGATCTCGATGGCAGCCACCCGCGCGCCGCGGTGCTGCAACTGGACGACGGCGGCTTTCATCTGCTGCCGCAGACGGCATAAGGGGCAGCCCAGGCTGCCCCTCTTTGTTTTCCCGATTCCTCGCTTACTTCATCAGCCTGCGCAGTTCGCTCGCGTCGAAGCGGTCGTTCGGCGTGTTCTCGAGATGCTCGCCGAGGCGATCCAGCGCGGCCAGCACGGCCTCGATGCGATCGTTCTGTTTGGCCGCATTGTCGATCAGCCCCTTGAGCGCGAGCGAGACCGGATCATCCGCATTGGGCGTGATGCCATACGCGGAGAACTCCTGCTTCGCGCCTTGCTGCGACGACGGCGCATCGGCCAGGATGATGCGGGCCGGCACACCCACGGCAGTCGCGCCGGGCGGCACGGGCTTGAGCACGACAGCATTGGAACCGACGCGCGCGCCATCGCCAACCTCGAAGCCGCCGAGCACCTTGGCACCGGCGCTCACCACGACATTGGCGCCCAGCGTCGGATGGCGCTTCTGTCCCTTGTACAACGACGTGCCACCCAGGGTCACGCCCTGGTAGATCGTGCAGTCGTCGCCGATCTCCGCGGTTTCGCCGATCACCACGCCCATGCCGTGGTCGATGAAGACGCGCCGGCCGAGCTTCACTGCGGGGTGAATCTCGATGCCGGTGAGAAAGCGCGACCAGTGCGAAATCCAGCGTCCCAGCCAATGGAACCCGGCATGCCAGCAGGCGTGGGCGAAGCGGTGGAACACCACGGCGTGCAAGCCGGGATAGCAAGTCAGGACTTCCAGGCGGCTGCGCGCGGCGGGATCGCGCAGCATGATGGTGTCGATATCTTCCTTCAGGCGAGAGAACATCTTGGTCGTGTCGTGTTGCCGCGCCGTGCGCCAGCCACAACGGCATCTGCCGCGGGCTCGGTCGCCGGCATGGTCATTGGCCGGTGAAAACGGGATCAGGGAGTGTAAGAGATTTACTGCCCCGATGCCGTCAGGGTCATTGGCTTCGACGCGTGTTCAACATCGCCCGGACAGGTGTGCGCGGCCGGCCCCCAGACAGCGCGCGCCATGGCGCATCACTGCGGGGAAATGCGGGACTTTGGCCGGGTTGTGCGCCACTGTTCAGTGTTCCTCTTGGCGGGTCGGTGCTGCCGGCCCGGGTTGTTCTGGCTTGCTGATACCGTTACCACTTCGCACCGCCACCAGCATGTGCTTGGCGATGCCGCGCACGATATTCACTTCCTCGCGCTCCAGCCCCGCACGGGCCAGCAGACGACGCAGGCGCGACATCAGCTTGCGCGGATTGCCGGGATCGAGGAAGCCGATCGCTTCCAGCCCCTGCTGCAGGTGTCCGAACATCGATTCGACCTGCTCCGCCGTGGCGGGCTCACCAGCATAGCCGATATTGCCACTGTCGTCCGGCGCGCCCGGTGCGCGATCCAGCAACGCCAGGCGCATCTCGTATGCGACCAGCTGCACGGCCTGGGCCAGGTTAAGCGAGGTATAGGCCGGATTGGCCGGGATATGCGTCACCGCCGCGCAGCGCTCGACGACTTCATTGGGCAGGCCATAGCGCTCGTTGCCGAAAACGAACGCGATCTCGTCTTCGGCACGCATCGACAGTGCGGCGGCGCCGCGCGCAGCGGCATCACGGGGCAGCACGCGCGGCGGGCCGAACTCGCGCTGTCGCGCGGTCATGGCCACGGTCTGCGTGGCACCGGCCAGTGCGGCCTCGATGCTGTCGACGATCACCGCGCCGGCCAGCACGTCATCGGCGCCGCTGGCCATGGCCACCGCGTCGGGATGTTCGCGCACGGCCGGCTCGCGTGGTGAAACCAGCACCAGGTTGCCAAAGCCCATGGTCTTGATGGCGCGCGCCACCGAGCCCACATTGCCCGGGTGGCTGGTCTCCACCAGTACAAAGCGCACGCGGGCGAACATGGCGTCCGCGGTCGTGCTCGGTGCGGCCGTTCCGACGGCCTGGCTCGTCTCGTTTGCCGGGTTCATATACAATTCAGCTTCTTCTTCGGCGCGGCGCCGATATTTTGCTTGCTCGCGAGACGCTTGCAGCACATATGGCGACGCCCCACGTTCTTCTACAATTCGTTGTGTTGTCAGCTGCCGGGCTCGGCGCGCGTATTCGTTCGCGCTGCCGCGGGTTCCGGTCGGCCTGGAGAGATTCATGCATCCGATGCTCAATATCGCCATCAAGGCGGCCCGCAAGGCGGGTTCCATCATCAACCGCGCGTCGATCGACGTCGATCTGGTGCGCGTCTCGCGCAAGCAACACAACGATTTCGTGACCGAGGTCGACAAGGCTGCCGAAGCGGCCATCATCGAGATCATCCGCACGGCCTACCCCGAACACGCCATTCTAGCGGAAGAGTCCGGGCAGTCCTGGGCCGAGGGCGAAGACAACCACGAGTACACCTGGGTCATCGATCCGCTCGACGGCACCACCAACTTCATCCATGGTTTCCCGCAGTACGCGGTGTCGATTGCCCAGCTGCATCGCGGCGTACCGTCGCAGGCGGTGGTCTATGACCCGACCCGCGACGAGCTGTTCACAGCCTCCAAGGGCGCCGGTGCATTCCTGAATAACCGCCGCATCCGCGTGACGCGCCGCGACAAGCTGGCCGACTGCCTGATCGGCACCGGCTTCCCGTTCCGCGACATGGAAGGCGTGGAACAATACCTGGAAATCTTCTCGCTGATGACGCGCAGCTGTGCCGGCTTGCGCCGCCCGGGTGCCGCCGCGCTGGACCTGGCCTACGTGGCCTGCGGCCGCCTGGATGGCTTCTTCGAAAGCGGCCTGAAGCCGTGGGACATGGCCGCCGGCATGCTGCTGATCTCGGAATCGGGCGGCCTGGTCGGCAACTATGCCGGCGAAGCGCGCCAGATGGAACAAGGCGAAGTGCTGGCCGGCAACCCGAAGGCGTTTGCCCAGATGGTCCGCCTGCTGTCCCCATACTCGCTGGACAACGCCAAGCCCGCGACGATCTGACCCTTTTCGTTTGCGCGACAGACGCCCGCCAACCCCGGCGGGCGTTCTTGTTTTTGGGCCCTGCCGGCGACGTCAGGGCCACGATGATCCAGATCAAGACCACCGCACCGGGGCTTACTCAGAATAGGTGATTCGATGCACCTGTTTGAGGAGGCCCCATATGTTTCCCGAGTATCGCGACCAGATTTCCTTTCTGAAGACGCAGGACGCCCATTTCGCACGGCTGTTCAACCTGCACAATCAGCTGGACCACGAAATCAGCAACATGGAAGCCGGCATCGTGCGCGGCACGCCGCTGGAGATCGAACGCCTCAAGAAGGAAAAACTCCAGCTCAAGGACCAGCTCTACGCCATCCTGCGCAAGGCGCAAGCCTGACATGGCAGCCCCCCTCCACGACGACGCCTCGCCCGGCACGGTTCGCGCCGCTGCTCGCGGCGACGTGCTGCCCACCAATACTGCCCGCTCGGCCGAACGCAATGAAGTGAACGATGCTGTCGACGCGGCCGTCCAGCTCGCGGCCAGCACCCTGCAGGACGTCATGACCCGGCAGGACAACGACGGCGTGCTCGACGCCATCCGCACGCTGATGGATGGCCTGTCGCCGGACGAGGCCGGACAGTTGCGCAGCCTGATCCTCGAAGGCGACCCGGGCGCCTGGCAAGCCGGCAGGAAGCGGCACCCCGACGAAGAACTGTCGGCCGGCTGGCGCGAAGGCGCCTATCCATACCAGAACCTGATGTCGCGCCGCAATTACGAGAAGCAGAAGTACCGCCTGCAGGTGGAACTTCTGAAGCTGCAGGCCTGGGTGCGCGAGACTGGCCAGCGCGTGGTGATCGTATTCGAAGGCCGCGACGCGGCCGGCAAGGGCGGCACCATCAAACGCTTCATGGAACACATGAATCCGCGCGGCGCGCGCGTGGTGGCGCTCGAGAAGCCCACCGAGTCGGAGCTCGGCCAGTGGTACTTCCAGCGCTATGTGCAGCACCTGCCCTCGGCCGGCGAAATCGTGCTGTTCGACCGCTCCTGGTACAACCGCGCCGGCGTCGAGCATGTGATGGGCTTCTGCACGCCGCAGCAGTACCAGGACTTCCTGCAGCAGGCGCCCGAATTCGAGCGCCACCTGGTCCGCAGCGGCATCCACCTGTTCAAGTTCTGGTTCTCCGTCAGCCGGCAAGAGCAGCGGCGACGCTTCAAGGAGCGCGAAATCCATCCGCTCAAGCAATGGAAGCTCAGCCCGGTCGACATCGCTTCGCTCGACAAGTGGGAAGCCTACACCCGCGCCAAGGAAGCGATGTTCGCCCACACGGACACGGCCGACGCACCGTGGACCGTGATCCGTTCCGATTGCAAGAAGCGCGCGCGGCTGAACGCGTTGCGATTCATCCTGTCGCGCTTTCCCTATGCCAACCGCGACACCACCGCGATCGGACAGGCCGACCCGCTGATCGTCGGACGCGCGATCGCAAACTGATCTCCATCCCTCTCACTCTTCCGTCATAAAAAAGGCAATCCATGTTCAAGCACGTTCTGCTCCCGGTTGATGGCTCTGATCTGTCGCACAAGGCCGTTTCCGCCGCCATCGAGTTCGCACGCGCGACCGGCGCCCGGCTGACGCCCTATATGTGCGTGGAAGAATATCCCTACGTCCTGTCGACCGATTCCAGCCACGAAAAGCGGGACGTATTCAAGCAACGCGTGGAAGCGGCTGCCAGGCAGGAACTGTCGCGCATCGAGGCCGCGGCAGCACTGGCCGGCGTGCCGTGCACCGGCCACGTCTCCACGGCGGCCGCACCGTTCCGCGGGATCATCAACAGTGCGGAGGATCTCGGCTGCGACGTCATCTTCATGGCCTCGCATGGACGCAGCGGCATTGCCGGCCTGCTGCTCGGCAGCGAGACACAGAAGGTACTGACGCACAGTGCGGTCCCCGTGCTGGTGTTCCGCTGATACGGTCGCGGCGCCCTTGACGGCACCGGCTTCCATGGCCGCGCCCGGCATAGCGGTTGCCATGCCGGGCCTCACCGCGATTTCCCGACCTCGCCCCATGCGGCCACAAGCCCGCCTGCGGTAAACTCCCTGCTTTGGCCGCCCGAACGCAATTCGGGCCGCATCCGCACGCCGCGGAACCCCATGCCGACGAAGAGACGGCAACGACCCGCAACGCCGTAGGCCAGGCGTTGCCCGCGTTGCCCCGCGGCCATGCCAGACAAGGGAATGCAGGAGAAAATCGAATTGAATCAGGAAGTTGCAAAACCCCTTGCGGAGAAGCACACCCCCATGATGCAACAATATTTACGCATCAAGGCGGACCATCCGGATACCCTCCTCTTCTACCGGATGGGCGATTTTTATGAGCTGTTCCACGACGACGCCGAAAAGGCCGCGCGACTGCTCGACATCACGCTGACCGCGCGAGGCAGTTCCAACGGGGTGCCGATCCGCATGGCCGGTATTCCGTTCCACTCGGCGGACCAGTACCTCGCCAAGCTGGTCAAGCTCGGCGAATCCGTGGCCATCTGCGAGCAGATCGGCGATCCGGCCACGAGCAAGGGGCCGGTGGAGCGCAAGGTGGTGCGCATCGTCACGCCCGGCACGCTGACCGATGCCGCGCTGCTGCCGGACAAGATCGATACCTTCCTGATGGCCGTGCACCAGCAGACCACGCGGCGCGGCGTCAGCAAGACGGGCCTGGCCTGGCTCAACCTGGCGAGCGGCGAATTGCGGCTGATGGAATGCGAGGTGGCACAGCTGGCGCGCGAACTCGAACGCATCCGCCCCGCCGAACTGCTCTATGCGGACGGTATCGAACTGCCGGTCGTTGCGTGCGCACGCACGCGCCTGCCGGAGTGGCACTTCGACCAGGATGCCGCCACGCGCCGCCTGCTGGAGCAGCTTGGCGTGGCCAGCCTGGAACCGTTCGGCTGCGCCGGCCTTGGCGCCGCGATCGGCGCGGCAGGCGCGCTTTTGAACTATGCGGCCACCACCCAAGGCCAGTCGCTGCGCCATGTCCGCGAAATCAAGGTCGAGCGCGAATCGGAGTTCGTCGGACTGGACTCCGCCACGCGCCGCAACCTGGAGTTGACCGAGACCCTGCGCGGCGGTGAATCGCCCACGCTGTTCTCGCTGCTCGACACCTGCGCCACCACCATGGGCAGCCGCGCCCTGCGCCATTGGCTGCATCATCCGCTGCGCGACCCTGCACTGCCGCGCGCGCGCCAGCAGGCCATCGGCGGGCTGATCGACCACGGTATCGAGGACCTGCGCAGCGGACTGCGCAAGCTGGCCGACGTGGAGCGCATCACTTCGCGCCTGGCGCTGCTGAACGCGCGCCCGCGCGACCTGTCGTCGCTGCGCGATACGCTGCGCGCGCTGCCCCACGTGAGTGCCTGCCTCCCCGTCGAGCCCGACAGCTCGCTGCTGTCGCTGACGCTGGCCGAACTTGGCGTGCCCCAGGCCTGCCTGGACCTGCTCGTCGCCGCTGTCACAGAGGAGCCTGCCACGGTCATCCGCGACGGCGGCGTGATCGCGCGCGGCTACGACGCCGAACTGGACGAGTTGCGCGATATCTCGGAAAACTGCGGCCAGTTCCTGGTGGACCTGGAAGCGCGCGAACGTACGCGCACGGGCATCGCCAACCTGCGCGTGGAATACAACCGCGTGCACGGCTTCTACATCGAAGTCACCAACGGCCAGGCCGACAAGGTGCCGGACGACTACCGCCGCCGGCAGACGCTGAAGAATGCCGAGCGCTACATCACGCCCGAACTGAAAGCCTTCGAGGACAAGGCGCTATCGGCCCAGGACCGTGCGCTGGCACGCGAAAAACTGCTCTATGACCGCCTGCTCCAGGCGCTGCTGCCGCATATCGGCGAACTGCAGCGCGTGGCCGGCGCGCTGGCGCGCCTTGACGTGCTCGCGGCGCTGGCCGAGCGCGCCCAGACGCTGGACTGGTCCTGCCCAGAGCGGGTTGCCGAGAACGTGATCGACATCGTGCAAGGCCGCCACCCGGTGGTGGAAAGCCAGCTTGCCGCGGAATCAGTACCCTTTATCGCCAACGACTGCCAGCTCAACGAGGCGCGCAAGCTCCTGCTGATCACCGGTCCGAACATGGGCGGCAAGTCGACCTTCATGCGCCAGACCGCGCTGATCGTACTGCTCGCCTGCGTGGGTGCCTACGTGCCGGCGCGGCGTGCCGTGATCGGCCCCGTGGACCGGATCTTCACGCGGATCGGCGCGGCGGACGACCTGGCCGGCGGACGCTCCACGTTCATGGTCGAAATGACCGAGGCGGCGGGCATCCTGCACCACGCCACGCCTGCCAGCCTGGTGCTGATGGACGAGATCGGCCGCGGCACCTCGACCTTCGACGGACTCGCGCTGGCATGGGCCATCGCCCGCCACCTGCTGTCGCACAACCGCAGCCACACGCTGTTTGCCACCCACTATTTCGAGCTCACGCAGCTGCCGCAGGAATTTCCGCAGGCGGCCAACGTGCATCTCTCGGCCGTGGAACATGGCGACGGCATCGTCTTCCTGCATGCGGTGCAAGACGGCCCGGCCAGCCAGAGCTACGGCCTGCAGGTCGCTCAACTCGCCGGCGTGCCCCAGCCCGTGATCCGCGCGGCGCGCAAGCACCTGGCATGGCTCGAGCAGCAATCTGCCGAGGCTACGCCCACGCCGCAACTGGACCTGTTTGCGCCGCCGCCGACCCCGGATCTCGACGATGAGGACGACTACGCCGAGGCTGCAAGCGCAGTGCGCGCTGGCACGCTGGCACCGGAGCACGCCGCCGTGCTGGACGCCCTCGCAGACCTCGATCCGGACAGCCTAACGCCACGGGCTGCCCTGGACGCGCTCTACCGGCTCAAGCTGCTGGCGGACGAGGCTGTCGACGCCGCATGAACGCTTCGGGCAGCCGGCCTCGCGGCCGGCCTTTCGTGCTTGCCGCCCTGCTGCCTTTGCTGGCGGCGATGTCGGTGTCCGCCGCGCAACCGGCGCGCCGCGCGGCCAGGCCCGCGCCCCCGCCCGCAACCATCCGCATCGCATTGCTGTCGGACCTGCCGCAATGGCCGGCCGCCGAAGAGCGCGTCACCGCCCTGCTCGACCTGCTGGCCGAGCGCAAGCTCGACCTGGTGGTCCACGCGGGCGGCATCAAGGGCGACACGGAGTCTTGCGGCGATTCGGTGCTGCAGGCCAGGCAACACCTGCTCGACCAGTCGCCGCTGCCGCTGGTGTATGTACCGGGCGAAACCGACTGGGCGGAATGCCACCAGCCGGTCAATGGCAACTTCGATGCCGTGGAACGGCTCAACCGCCTGCGCGAACTGTTCTTCCCGGAAGATGCCACGCTCGGCAAGCATCCACGCGCCGTGGTGCGGCAGTCGGACCAGGCAATGTTCCGCAGTTTCCGCGAGAACGCGCGGCTCAGCATCGACAACGTCCTGCTGGTTGCGTTGAACCTTCCCGGCGACAACAACCACTATCGCAGCGAAGGCGGGCGCAACGGCGAATTCGAGGACCGGCGCGAAGCCAACCACCAGTGGCTCGCACGCGCGTTCTCGCTCGCACAGCAGCGCGGCATGGCCGGCATCGTCATCATCGCGCATGCCGATCCGCAGTTCGGCAACGGCTGGGAAAAGCGCGGCAAGCCGACGCTGCTGGACGGCTTCATGCGCCGCCGCCCGCGCGACGGCTACCTGGAGTTCAAGCGGCAATTGCGCGAACTCGCCGCGCGCTATCGCGGACCGGTCCTGCTCGTCCATGCCGGCAGCAATGGCTTCCACATCGACAAGCCGCTGCGCGACGCGGCAGGCAAGCCAATACCGAACTTCACGCGTGTCGCATTGCCGCCTGGCTCGGCGGCACAATGGACCGAACTGATCGTGACGCCCCAGGCATCGTCGCCATTCACCGTGGTGCTGAAGGACGGCGTCAGCAACTAGTGGTAGCCGCTGAAACGCAAAAGAGCCGGAATATCCGGCTCTTTTACTGAGATCAGGACGGCGAAGCGTCAGTGCAGCGTGTGCGGCGTATCGTCGTCATCTTCGTCGACCACCTCGACACCCGAGGCGCCGTGCGCGTGACCGTGTTCGACTTCCTCGGCCGTGGCTTCGCGCACTTCCGACACCTTCAGCCAGAAACGCAGCGCCATGCCGGCCAGCGGATGGTTGCCGTCGAGCACCACCTTGTCTTCGGCCACGTCGGTCACGGTGTAGATGACCGAGTCTTCTTCATCGCCATCTTCGGGCATGCCTTCGAACTGCATGCCGACTTCGAGCGGCTCGGGGAAACGGTCGCGCGGCTCGACCTTGACGAGGTCGGCGTCATAGTCGCCGAACGCGTCTTCGGGTTCCAGCTGCAACTGGGTTTCGAAGCCACTGTCGTGGCCGTCGAGTGCTTCCTCGATCTTGGGGAACGTGCCATCATAGCCGCCGTGCAAATAGACCATGGCCTCATCCGATTCCTCGATCAGATTGCCTTGCGCATCCGACAGCTTGTACATCACGGACACCACCGTGTTCTTAGCGATTTTCAATTCTTGACTCCATGAACGATTCCGCATTATACGCGCACGCCCTGCCACCTGGCCCCGTCGATCCAGATGCACCGCTCGGCCTTCTCGGTGGCATGACGCCCGCTGCATTCATGCGTGATATCTGGCAACGCAAACCGCTTCTGATTCGACAGGCGTTCCCTGGAATCGTGCCGCCTGTGTCGCGCGAAGCGCTTTTGTCACTGGCCGACCGGACCGAAGTCGAATCGCGCCTGGTGACGCACTTTCGCAACAGATGGAAGCTCGAACAAGGCCCTTTTGCCGCCGAAAACCTGCCGTCCCTCAAGGCGAAACAGTGGACCCTGCTGGTGCAGGGTGTCAACCTCCACGACACGGCCGCGGCGGACTTGATGGGCCAGTTCCGCTTCGTGCCGGATGCCCGGCTGGACGACCTGATGATCAGCTACGCCACCGACGGCGGCGGCGTGGGCCCCCACTTTGACTCCTACGACGTGTTCCTCTTGCAGGTTTCGGGCCGGCGCCGCTGGCGCATCTCGTCGCAGACCAAGCTTGACCTGCTGCCGAACCTGCCGCTGAAAATCCTGGCCGACTTCAGCGCCGAAGAGGAATGGGTGCTGGAACCTGGCGACATGCTGTACCTGCCACCACAGTACGCCCACGATGGCATTGCCGAGGGCGAATGCATGACCTGCTCGATCGGCTTCCGCGCCCCCGCCTATCGCGAACTCGCAGGGCATTTCCTGGCGTGGCTTTCCGAAACGGTGGAAGACAACGAAGACCTGGGCGGCCGCTATGCGGACGCCGGCGAACGCGCGGCAAAGCATCCCGCCCAATTGCCCGCAGGCATGGCAAAGGCTGTCGCGCAGCGTCTGAAGGCCCTGCAATGGAACAGCGCGATGGTGTCGGAATTCATCGGCACCTACCTGTCCGAACCCAAGCCGACGGTCGAGTTCGCGGAAGTGCCCGATATCCCGATGCGCCAGTACGCGAAACTCGCGCGCACGCACGGGGTCGTGTTGGCCCCTGGCTCGATTGCGCTCTATGACGGTACGCACTTCTTCCTGAACGGCGAAGCTTATGAGCCTCCGCCCGATCTGACACGTTGGTTGCACAAGTTGGCCGATTATCGGCAACTCACCGCTGCGGAAATCAAGGCATGCGCAGAACTGCCGGACCTGCTCGACACGTTCCATCATTGGACGCTGGAGGGCTGGTTGCAGTTGTCACCGGCCGCACTGTAATAATGCGTAACATTGCAATTCCGTAAATTTCGACGCTACACAAGCCGGGAAAACGCGGATATAATCGTCGGCTGGCTAGTACTGTGTACCACTGCATTTGTCGGCACCGGGAGAGCCTCTATTTTGCAGTTCAAGAGCGATAATTACCGGTAATTATTCATCGCCTGTTTTTTTGGTTATTACAAGTTAAAGGACGAACAATGAAGAAGTCTCTCCTGATCGCATCGCTGCTGGCCGCTGTTGCTCTCGCCGCTTGCGGCAAGAAGGAAGAAGCCGCCGCTCCGGCCGCTGACACCGCTGCTCCGGCTGCTGCTGCTCCCGCCGCTGAAGCTTCGGCTCCGGCTGCTGAAGCCCCGGCTGCTCCGGCTGCTGAAGCTTCGGCTCCGGCTGCTGAAGCCTCGGCTCCGGCCGCTGACGCTTCGGCCCCGGCTGCCAAGCAGTAATTGGTTCGTACCAACGAAAAAACCGACCTTCGGGTCGGTTTTTTCGTTTCTGCGCCGCTCGCAGCGGCACCCTCAACGCATCACCCTCACCTCATCCGCGGACTGATTGCCAGTCCAGCCCGAAATCCTGGTCCGCCACCAGTACATCCGCCGGCAAGGCGCCGAGTGCCGATGCCAATGCGGCCCTGGCCAGCTCCACCGTGTTGTTCTGCTTGCTGAGATGCGCCGCGACTACGCGGTTCAGTCCGCCATGGACCACCTGCGCAAGAATGCTGGCGGCCACCTCGTTCGCCAGATGACCGAAGTCGCCGCCAATGCGCCGCTTCAGTGAAGCCGGGTAGACCGAGTTGCGCAGCAGCTCGCGGTCGTGGTTGCATTCGAGCACCAGCGAATCGACGCCCGACAAGCGCGCCGTCACATAAGGCGTCTCCATGCCGATATCGGTCAGCACGCCCAGACGCGCATCCCCGTTGGAGAGCACGAACTGCAAGGGCTCGCGCGCATCGTGTGGCACGGTGTACGGCAACACCTGCAGGCTTCCGACGCTGAAGACATGATCGGCAGCACAGACGCGCACGTCGGCCGCGTTGGCGCCCCGCAAATGGCAGGTCGCCAGCCATGTGCCGTGGCTGGTGTGTACGGTCAGGCCATGACGCGCCGCGAAGGCATAGGCGGAGCCGACATGATCGCCGTGCTCGTGCGTCACCAGCACGGCGTCGAGCTGATCCGGCGTGACGCCCAGGCGCTCCAGGCGCCTAGCGGTCTCGCGGATGCCGAAGCCGCAGTCCAGCAGGATGCGGGTGGTGGTGGTTCCTTCGCGGGATTCGACCAGCAGCGAGTTGCCCTCGCTGCCGCTGCCAAGAAAGGCAAAGCGCATCATGCTTGCGCCTGTCTCATTGCATGCCGTGCAAACCGGGCCGGGCGGCCCGTTCGATTTCTCTGCACGCCAACGATCAGTGGAGTTGCTCGTCGAGCAGCGAGAGGATGCGCTTGCCGACTTCGCCGTTTTCCGGCTGGCCAGCTTCGTTGAGGACCGTGACGAGCGTGCCCGACCCGGTGCCCTTGAGCGCCACGCGGTACTTCTTGGCGGTCTTCGGATCATCCGGCTTGGTGAACAGCTTCGAGAAGAAGCCACGGCTGTCGACGCTGGTCCGCGGATCGACATAGCGCACGTAGTACAGGCCTTGCGCGCGGTCGCGGTCTTCCACGGTGAAGTTCACGCGATCAAGCGACAGGCCGACCGAGCGCCAGGCGCGGTCGAACGGCTCGGGCAACTGCAGCGCCGGAGCGCCGTTGACTTGCGCCAGGTAGGACTTGCCTGTGGCCGAGGACGTATCGCCCGCGGTTGCCGCGGCGCCGGTAGCTGCCGCTGCGGCACCGGCCGCCGCGCCGTTGCCAGCCGGCGTCGGGTTTTTGGCCATCTGGTCGGCCTGCTCCTTCTGCACGCCCAGGCGTTGTGCCAGGCGCGAGAGGAATTCGGCTTCCAGCTCCGGATCAGCCGGACGCGGCGTCCAGACCGTGGTCGACTTGTCGACACCGGTCAGCTGCTCCTGCGCGCCGCGATGGCTGATGAAGACTTCGAGCGTGCCGTTCTGCGCGCGCTCGACGCGCGTGCGGAACTTGTCGCGCTCCGACGTCGAGTACAGGCCGTCGAACACCTTGCCGATGGTATTGCGGATGATGTCCTGCGGAATCTTGGCGCGGTTTTCCGCCCAGTCGGTTTCCATGATGCCGGTCTCAGGCGAATCCTGGACCAGCAGGAAACCGCTTTCCTGCCAGAAGCCACGCAGCGATTGCCACAGCTGATCGGCACGCATGCCGTTGCTGATCACCAGCCAGCGCTGGTTGCCATCACGCTCCATGCGCACGCCCTGCGCCGAAGGCAGGACATTTTCGGTCGGCGAGGCTTCGCGGGTCTTGGTCGACTGGCTGTAGTTCGACAGCGTCGACGTGCCGTTCTGGTCGGGCACCGAGTAGCGGCGATCGCCGTCCAGCTTGGTCAGGTCCGGCGGGATATCGAGCGACGGGGTCCGCTTGGAGGCCGACGACTTGTAGTCGATCTTGTCCGGCTGCATGGCATCGTTAATGCTGCTGCAGCCCGTGATAACGCCTGCGGCAAGCACAGGCACAACCAGTGCGGCGCGGCGGATTTGCATCGCGCCACGGCGGTTAAGCTTGAGTTTCATTGACACGCAATCCTAATTGATAGAGCGGCACGGGTGCGCCGGAAATCAGCGCAGCAGGCCGGTGGCGGCCAGTGCCTTGCGCACGGTCTCGTGGTTGGACTCGGACAGCGGCGTGAGCGGGAGGCGGATGCCGCCTTCCATCTTGCCCATCTGCTGCAGGGCCCACTTGACCGGGATCGGGTTGGCCTCGATGAACATGGCCTTGTTCAGCTCGATCAGCTCCATGTGCAGGCGGCGCGCGGTGATGACGTCGCCCTTGAGCGCGGCCGCGCACATCTCGTGCATCTTGCGCGGCGCCACATTGGCCGTGACCGAGATATTGCCCTGGCCGCCCAGCAGGATCAGCGCCACGGCGGTCGGATCGTCGCCGCTATAGATCGCAAAGCCTTCGGGCGCGTCCTTGATCAGCTGCGCGGCGCGATCGATGTTGCCGGTCGCTTCCTTCACCCCAACGATGCCAGGCACCTGCGCCAGGCGCAGGATGGTGTCGTTGTTCATGTCCGCAACCGTGCGGCCCGGCACGTTGTACAGCATCACGGGCAGATCGACCGCCTCGGCGATGGTGCGGAAATGCCGGTACATGCCTTCCTGGGTCGGCTTGTTGTAGTACGGCACGACCTGCAGCGAGGCATCGGCACCGACCTTCTTGGCGAAAGCCGTCAGTTCGATGGCTTCATTGGTCGAGTTGCCGCCGGTACCGGCGATGATGGGAATCCGCTTGCCAGCCTGCTCCACCGCCACGCGAATCAGCTCGCAGTGCTCGTCCACCGTGACGGTGGGCGATTCGCCGGTGGTGCCAACGATCACGATGGCATCGGTGCCCTCGGCCACGTGCCAGTCGACGAGGGCCCGCAGTGCCGGATAGTCCAGGCTGCCGTCCTCATGCATCGGGGTGACGATGGCAACAATGCTGCCGGTAATCTGTGTCATAACGTTAGGGAATTCGGGATGCGAATAACAGGATTGTACCGGAACCGCCGGCCGCTCCGACCGATGTTCCGACAAGCGGTTACATCAAGCGTATCAACGTGTGAAGCCGCATTCTCGCGGACCGGCGAGGCGTCACTTCATGCCGGCAGCCGGTAGCGTGCCGGGGCACTGCCAGCCGCCGTTTCCGGCACCTCGCGCACGGCACACAGGCGTTGCACAAACGCTGTTTTGGGCACTTCAAGAAAGCCATCCTCATAGCCGATCACACGCAGCCCGTGCGTGCGGGCCACTTCAAGCAATTCGCCGGGTCGGAGCAGGAAATCGGGCCGTGAAGGCTTGCCGACGGTCTCATTGCCGCTGGCAAAGGTTTCGTACAGCAGCACGCCGCCGGGCGCCAGCGCATCGACAAGAGCGGGCCATAACGGGCGGTGCAGGTAATTGGTGACGACGACCGCATCGAACGGTGCCTCGTCGGCGAGCGGCCAGGCGCCCTGTTCGAGGTCTTCCACGCGGCCGGCAACAGACGCAGGAAGCGCCGCAACGGCTTCGACATCGCGATCGACACCGACCACGGCATGGCCGCGTCCGGCAAACCAGCGCGCATGCCGGCCACTGCCGCAGGCAAGGTCGAGCACCCGGCCGGCCGGGTGCACGAGATGGGCCCAGCGCGTGACCCATTCTGACGGAGCGCCGGTCGGCGCATGAGCGAACATGGACCGCGCTCCTACTGCAGCAGCATGATGATCGGCCGCAGCATCAGCTCCACTACCGAGCTGAGCAGGTTGATCACCGGCCGCATCCAGACCGAGGTGATCACGCCGGCCGCCACCAGGGCCATGACGACGAAAATGCCGTACGGCTCGATGCGCGACACCGAGTAGGCCACGCGCGGCGGCAGCAGCGCGGTCAGCACGCGGCCACCATCCAGCGGCGGAATCGGGAACAGGTTGAATGCGGCCACCACCAGGTTGACCAGCACGCCGGCGCGCGCCATTTCACTGACGAACGGCTCGGACACATGCGCCCACGCCAGCCCGATCGCGATCAGCGCCCACAGGAAGGCCTGCACCACATTGCTGGCCGGCCCGGCCAGCGCCACCCACATGCCGTGCCAGCGCGGATTGCGCAGCCGGCCGAAGTCGACCGGTACTGGCTTGGCATAGCCGAACACGAACTGTCCGTTGGTCAGCAGGTACAGCAGCAACGGCACGGCAATGGTGCCGATCGGATCGATGTGCCGCGCCGGGTTCAGGCTGACGCGGCCCAGCGCATAGGCCGTGGTATCGCCGAAGTGCTTGGCCACGTAGCCGTGCGACGCCTCATGCAGCGTGATCGCGAAGAGCACCGGCAGGGCGTAGACCGCAAAGGTCTGAATAAGGGAAGAATCCATGGGGCTTATTGTACCGGGCGGGCTGACTGGCAGATCACTCGGCGGCGGGAATTCAGAGTCCGAACCGTGCGATATCGCCCCTGCCTGCGCGCACCAGCTCCGGCTCCCCGCTGGTCAGGTCGATCACCGTTGTGGGCTGGGCCGGCGCCGGTCCACCGTCGACGACGAGGTCAACCATTTTTTCGAGGCGGGTCCGGATCTCCGACGGATCGTTCAGCGGCTCGTCGTCGCCAGGCAACTGCAGCGTCGCCGTCAGCAGCGGTTCGCCGGCTTCGGCAAGCAGCGCGAGCGGAATGGCGTGATCGGGCACGCGCACGCCGATGGTCTTGCGGGCCGGGTGCGACAGCCGGCGCGGCACCTCCTTGGTCGCCTCGAGGATGAAGACGTACGGCCCTGGCGTGGCGCCCTTGATCCAGCGGTACTGCCGGTTGTCGACGCGCGCAAAGCTGCCCAGCTCGGACAGGTCGCTGCACATCAGCGTGAGGTGGTGCTTGTCGTCGATGCCGCGCAGCCGGCGCAGTCGCTCCACGGCTGCCTTGTCGTCAAGCTGGCAGCCCAGCGCATAGCTGGAATCGGTCGGCAACGCGATCAGGCCACCCTGGCGGATGATCTGCACGGCCTGCTTGATGAGTCGCGGCTGCGGGTTAAGCGGGTGGATCTCGAAGTACTGTGACATGGCCGGGCTCAGGTGCGTGTTCGGACAGGATTCGCGGCCGGCGGCCAGGCATCTGCGCCCGCGCCAGCCCGGCGGACTGGGCCGGCTACCAGTCGTGCCATACCGGCGTGACCGTGGACGGCAACGGTGGCAGCGCACCCAGTTCCACGCGCCCTTCCCCGGGGCCGTGGAAGTCCGAGCCGCGCGATGCCAGCAAGCCGTAGTGCCGGGCCACCGTGGCGTAACGCTGGTACTGGTCCGGCGTATGGCTGCCGGTCACCACCTCGACCGCGCCGCCGCCCAGCGCCGTGAACTCGTCGAACAGCGCGTCGTGCTGGGTGTCGGTGTAGTTGTAGCGGCCCGGGTGGGCCATCACGGCGATACCGCCAGCCGCGCGGATCCAGCCAACGGCCTCGGACAGGTTTGCCCAGCGGTGCCCCACGTAGCCAGGCCGCCCTTCGGACAGGTACTGGCTGAAGACGTCGCTGATCGTGGCACAGTAGCCCTGGTCCACGAGCCAGCGGGCGAAATGCGTGCGCGAGATCAGGTCCGGATTGCCGACATGCTTCAGCGCGCCCTGATAGGCACCTTCGATGCCGATCTTCGCCAGTGCGTCGCCGATATCGCGGGCCCGCCGCGCACGGCCAGAGCGCGTGTCGGCAAGGCCGTCGATCAGCTCCGGACAGAATGGGTCGATCTGCAGGCCGACGATATGCACGGTCTGCCCGGCCCACGTCACGGAGATCTCGACGCCCGGGACGTAGCGCATGCCCAGGGACTCTGCCGCAGCACGCGCCTCGGCCTGCCCGCCGACCTCATCATGGTCCGTGAGCGACCACAACCGCACACCGCCGGCATGCGCGCGTTCGGCAACGGCGCGTGGCGGCAATGTGCCATCGGACACGGTGGAATGGCAGTGCAGGTCTGCGTTGAGTGTATGGGGGTCGGGCATGGCGTTATTCTACTCCCGTATGTGCGTTCGGGCTGGCTCGATCCCCGCCACGCAAAGCCCTTGCCAGCAACGCTGGCGTCGACGGCGTGGCGCCAGTGGCGCGGTATAGTCGGGTTTTGGATTCACCGCCGCACCAAGCCAATGTCCACCGACAACACCACTGCGCAGCCCGGCACCGCCGACACCACCATCACCACCGACGTGCTGATCGTCGGCGCAGGCCCGGTCGGCCTGTTCGCCGCATTCCAGGCCGGTGTGCTCGGCCTGAAATGCGAACTGATCGACGTCCTGGATCGCGCGGGCGGCCAATGCACCGAGCTGTACCCCGAAAAGCCGATCTACGATATCCCGGCCGTGCCGGGCTGCCTGGCCCAGGACCTGGTGGATCGCCTGCTGGAGCAGTGCGCGCCCTTTGCCTTCCCGATGCACTTCAACCAGCGCGCCGAAAGCGTGGCCGAGGTGATGCCCGTTCAGGGCGACGGCCATGCCCGCCTGCTCGTGACGACCGACGCCGGAAAACGCTTCGACGTTGCCGCCGTGCTGGTCTGCGCCGGCGCCGGCGCCTTTGCGCCGCAGCGCGTGTCGCTGCCGGAGGCGCCAGCGCTGGAAGACCGCCATGTGCACTACGCGGTGCGCGATGTATCGCGCTTCGCAGGCAAGCGCGTGGTCGTCGCAGGCGGCGGCGATTCCGCGCTCGATTGGGCGCTCGCGCTGCGCAAGGTGGCGGCACGCGTCACCCTGCTGCACCGGCGCGAAGGCTTCCGCGCCGCCGACGGCACGGTGGCCGAGATGCGCGCCGCCGTGGCGGATGGCGAGATGGATTTCGTCGTCGGCATGCTTGGCACCCTCAAGACCACGGGCGAAGGCAACGATGCCGCGCTCACGGAGATCGAGGTGCGCAGCCGCGACGGCGTCCAGACGCTGCCCGTGGACGAACTGGTGGCGCTCTACGGACTAGTCTCCGAGCCCGGCCCGATCGCGCAGTGGGACATGGACATGCGCGCCGGCCGCATCCTGGTGGATACCACCACCTATGAGAGCTCGCGGCGCGGCATCTTCGCCGCCGGCGACATCGCCTACTACGCCAACAAGCAGAAGCTGATCCTGTCCGGCTTCCATGAGGCCGCGCTGGCCTTGCGCAAGGCCTATCACTACGCGTTCCCCGAGAAGTCGCTGGTGCACGTGCACACCAGCAACAACGCCGCGCTCAAGGAAAAGCTCACGCACGCCTGAGGGTTACGCGTTCAGGTGCAGAACGACTCGATCAGCGCCGCCACCGCGGCGGGCTGGTCATGGTGCAGCATGTGGCCCGCATCATCGATCACCGCCTCGCGGAAATCGCGGAACGCGCGGAAACGCTCGCGGAACGCTTCAAGCGACTGCTTGTGCGCGATATGGCGCAGGGTTTCCGAATCGCGGGCCTCCACGTGCAGCACCGGGGCGCTCACCTGCGCCCAGATCGCCATGATTTCCTCGAGCCGGTACAGCACCGGATTCACCAGCTTGTGCGCGGGATCGCCGAGGATTTCCCATTGTCCGGCTTCGTTGCGGCGCGACCAGTGCTCGGCCAGGAACGCGGCGCGATCGTCCGGCAGGCGCGGATTGGTCTTCTGCAGCCGCGCCGCCACGCCGGCGACATCTTCGTAGGCGCGCAACTCAGGCCGTTCGCGCAGTTCATCGAGCCAGCGCGCATAGCGTTTCGGCGCCTGCTCCGGGCGCGTCTGCGTCATGCCAAACCCTTCGAGATCGACCACCCGGCGCACGCGCTCGGGCCGAATGCCGGCGTACAGGCAAGCCACGTTGGCGCCCATGCTGTGCCCCACCAGGTCCACCTGACCTTCGGGCTGGTAGTGGTCGAGCAGCGCTTCCAGGTCGGCAAGGTAGTCGGCAAACCAGTAAGAATGCGTGCCCGGATAGCGCGTCGGCCAGTCGCTGTCGCCAAAGCCGCGCCAGTCGGGCGCGATCACGTGCCAGTCGCGCTCCAGGCAGTCGACCAGGAACTGGAACGATGCCGCCACGTCCATCCAGCCATGCAGCATGAACAGCCTGGGGGCGCCCGGTGTTCCCCACTCGCGCACGTGGCAGCGCAGCCCACGCAACGTGATAAATTCAGAACGCGAGGTTTCCTTGATTGTCATTTGTCTCCCCTGGTTGCGGACTTTCCCAGCCTTGCCCGGAACCGGGAGCCGGCGCGGAAGCCCGCTTAAAATCGAACGATCGTTCGCAGAATTATAACGAGACTGACAAGGAGACAGCAGCATGGCAGCAGCGGCCCTGCCGGCAAGCCGGCGCGACGACTATCAGGCGCTCTACGACACCTTCCGCTGGGCGGTGCCCGCGCACTTCAACCTGGCCGAAGCGTGCTGTGGACGCTGGGCGCGCGACCCGGCCACCGCCGACCGCATCGCGGTCCATACCGAGCACGAAGACGGGCGGCGCGACGCGTTCAGCTTTGCGCATCTCCAGGCGGAAGCCAACCGGCTCTCCGCGGCATTGCGCGACCTTGGCGTGCAGCGCGGCGACCGCGTCGCCATCGTGATGCCACAGCGCATCGAGACGGCCATCGCCTACATGGCGATCTCCCAGCTCGGCGCCATCGCTACGCCGCTGTCGATGCTGTTCGGGCCGGAGGCACTGGCATACCGCCTCGGCCACAGCGAATCCGTGGTGGCGATCGCCGACGAGACCTCGATCGACAACGTGCTCGCGGCGCGCCCGGAATGCCCGACACTCGCCACCGTGATCGCCGCTGGCGAGGCGCGCGGGCGCGGCGACCACGACTGGGACGTCCTGCTGGCCGCGCAATTGCCGACGTTCACCGCCGAGCAGACCAAGGCCGACGAAGCCGCCGTGCTGATCTACACCAGCGGCACGACGGGTCCGCCCAAAGGCGCGCTGATCCCGCACCGGGCGCTGATCGGCAACCTCCCCGGCTTTGTCTGCTCGCAGAACTGGTATCCGCAGGGCGACGACGTGTTCTGGAGTCCCGCCGATTGGGCCTGGACCGGCGGACTCTGGGATGCGTTGATGCCGGCGCTGTACTTTGGCAAGCCGATCGTGGGCTACCAGGGCCGGTTCTCGGCCGAGCGCGCGTTCGAGCTGCTGGAACGCTACGGCGTCACCAACACCTTCCTGTTTCCCACTGCGTTGAAGCAGATGATGAAGGCCTGTCCGGAGCCGCGGCAGCGCTATACGCTGAAGTTGCGCGCGCTGATGAGCGCGGGCGAAGCCGTTGGAGAAACCGTCTTCAGCTGGTGCCGCGACGCCATGGGCGTGGTCGTCAACGAGATGTTCGGCCAGACCGAGATCAACTACATCGTCGGCAACTGCACGGCCCAGCATGACGACGCGTGCCTGGGCTGGCCGGCGCGGCCAGGTTCGATGGGCCGGCCCTACCCCGGCCATCGCGTACAGGTCATCGATGACGAAGGCCGGCCGTGCGCGCCCGGCGAGGACGGCGAGGTGGCGGTCTGCACCACGGACCTCCACGGCCATGCCGATCCGGTCTTTTTCCTTGGCTACTGGAAGAATGAAGCGGCCACGGCCGCGAGATATGTCGAGCGCGACGGCTTGCGCTGGTGCCGCACAGGCGACCTGGCCCGCATCGATGCCGACGGCTACCTCTGGTACCAGGGCCGGGCCGACGATGTGTTCAAGTCGTCCGGCTATCGCATCGGCCCGAGCGAGATCGAGAACTGCCTGCTCAAGCATCCCGCCGTGTCGAACTGCGCGGTGGTGCCTTCGCCGGACACCGAGCGCGGCGCCGTGGTCAAGGCCTTCATCGTGCTGACGCCTTCGGTGGCGCGCTCGATCGACAGCGACGCGGCCCTGGTGACCGCGCTGCAGGAACACGTGCGCGGCCAGCTCGCGCCTTACGAGTATCCCAAGAAGATCGAGTTCATCGACCAGTTGCCGATGACGACTACCGGGAAGGTCCAGCGCCGGGTGCTCAGGCTGCTGGAGCAGGAGCGTGCGGCCGGCAAGGGCTAACCCGCCGAGGCCTCCAGCCACGCCAGTTCATCCTCGTCGAAACCCGCGGCGCGGCGCGCATCGAGGTTGAACGGACCGCGCAGTTTTGGCGCGCGATGCTGCTGCGCCAGCGCGGCATAGGTCGATACGGGATCGAGCCCGCGCTGCGCGCACAGCCATCGGTACCAATGGTTGCCGATGGCCACGTGCCCCACTTCATCGCGCAGGATGATGTCGATGATGGCGGCGGCCGCGTGGTCGCCCACCCCGGCCAGCTTGGTGCGCACCGGCGGCGAGGCATCGAGCCCGCGTGCCTCGAGCGTGCGCGGCACCAGCGCCATGCGCGCCAGCACGTCGCCGGCGGTGCGGTCGCACATCTCCCACAGGCTGTTGTGGGCGGGGAAATCGCCGTAGCCAAATCCCAGCGTGCCGAGGTGGTCCGCCAGCAATGTGAAATGCAGCGCCTCTTCGTCGGCCACGCGCAGCCAGTCGCGGTAATAGTCGGCCGGCATGCCGGGAAAGCGCCAGACCGCATCGAGTGCCAGGTTGATGGCATTGAATTCGATGTGGCATAGCGCGTGGATCATGGCGGCGCGCCCCTCGTCGGTATGCAGCGAGCGGCGGCGCTGGACTTGTTGCGGCGGCACCAGTTCGGGTCGTGGCGGGCGGCCCGGAATGCCGAGCGTCGCGTGGGCGTCGATGTGATCTTCCGCCCCAAGCCGGGCGACATCGGCCTGAGTGAAGTCCCGGAACAGCGCGCGGGCGGCATTGGCCTTGTCGCGCGCATCGGTCAGGCAAAGCACGCCGAGTGCCTGCTGGCGCAGCGTTTGTGCGGGATCAGGCAGTCGGGCGGCGGGTGAAATCTCTGGCATAGGCGTAAAATCCGGTCTGCCGCCATTGTAGAGCCACGCCGGTCACCCCCCCGGCCGTTCAGCGGCGTGCCGGCACAAGGCCGGACGCGGCCATTCCCCTGGCTCTTTAAAGGCCGGCGGCAACCCCCAGATAACTACCTTCGTGCAGGAGACTCCATGGCGCTGTACCAGCTCGGCGAACTCGTTCCCAATATCGACCAGGACGCCTACGTGGCCCCCGAAGCCACCATCATCGGCAACGTGACCATGAAGTCGCGCGCCAGTGCCTGGCCGGGCGTCGTGATCCGGGGCGATAACGAACCGATCGTGGTCGGCGCGGACACCAACATCCAGGAAGGCTCCGTGCTGCACGTCGATCCGGGCTGCCCGCTGACGCTGGGCGACAAGGTCTCCATCGGCCACCAGGCCATGCTGCACGGCTGCACGGTCGGCGAAGGCTCGCTGATCGGGATCCAGGCCGTGATCCTGAACCGCGCGGTGATCGGCAAGGAATGCCTGGTTGGCGCCGGTGCCGTGGTGACCGAAGGCAAGGTATTCCCGGACCGCTCGCTGATCCTTGGCGCGCCTGCCAAAGTCGTGCGCGAACTGACCGACCAGGACGTGGCCAATCTCTACCGCAATGCCGAGACCTACGCCACGCGCCAGGCCATGTACAAGCAACAGCTCAAGCGGATCGACTGACACACTCCGCGGCTGCTACAACCGATTGACAGACAGATTATTGTGACCGATACGACCACCCCCGACACCCTGCAGAAGTTCCTGTTCGACGCGGCCCCCGTGCGCGGCGAACTGGTCCGCATGGAAGCCACCTGGCGCGAAGTGCTGAACCGCCACGCCTATCCCGCGCCCGTGCGGCGCGTGCTGGGCGAGATGATGGCTGCCGCCGCGCTGCTGTCGGCCAACCTCAAGTTCAACGGCGCGCTCGTCATGCAGCTGCATGGCGATGGCCCGGTGCGCATGCTGGTGGTGGAGTGCCTGTCCGACCTGTCGATGCGCGCCACAGCCAAGCTCGCCGAAGGCGCGCAGATCGCCGACGACGCCACGCTGACCGATCTCGTCAATGTCCACGGCCATGGCCGCTTTGCCATCACGCTCGACCCGAAGGACAAGCTGCCGGGCCAGCAGCCGTATCAGGGCATCGTGCCGCTGGCGGACGCCCATGGCCCGCTGGCCAGCATGAGCGCCGTGCTGGAGCACTACATGCAGGCCTCCGAGCAGCTCGACACGCGCCTGTGGCTGGCCGCCGACGACCATGCCGCGGCCGGCATGCTGCTGCAGAAGCTGCCGTCGTACGGCGGCACGCAGGAAGTCGGCGAAACCGGCTCCGCGCTGGCCGGGCACGGCCGCGCGCAGGACCTGGATACCTGGGACCGCGCCTGCCAGCTCGGCAACACGCTGAAGGCCGACGAGCTGCTGGCCGAGACGCCGGACACGCTGCTGCGCCGCCTGTTCTGGGAAGACCTGCAAGCGGCCGGCCTGCGCGTGTTCGAACCGCTCACCCCGCACTTTCACTGCTCGTGCTCGCGCGCCAAGGTGGCGGGCATGCTGCAATCGCTGGGACAGGAAGAGATCGACGGCATCGTGGCCGAGCGCGGCAATGTGGAAATCCACTGCGATTTCTGCGGCCAGCGCTATGAATTCGATGCGGTGGACTGCGCCCAGCTGTTCACGCCGTCGCATGTCGCCACCGGCGCCGGTGAAGGCGCGCATCACCATCATTGATCCGGAACCGGCCCGCCGGGCCGGACCTGCAGCGGGCATGTCGGCTGCGAACCACCCTGCAAGGCGCAAGTCCAACAGCTAAGCTGTTATCGATGGCGCCGTCTCCACCGAGCCGGCGCGACGTTCCGACCCGCCAGTCCTCGCCGCCATGCCCGCCACCCGCTTTCCCTGCCCCCTGCCTGTCCTGCCAGCGTTGCTGGCTGCCGCGCTGCTGGCCGGCGGCTGTGCCGCGCCGGTGCCGCGCGATATCAACGGCACGCCCGCGACTGCCCGCCTGGCCCCGGATGCGGCTTCCGGCGCCCCGCTCAGCGTCGAACAGATGCAGCAGCTCGACGCCCTGAACCAGCAGATCCTGCACGACCAGGAGGCGGCCATCGGCCGCCAGCAGGCCGCCGAGGCGGCCTACCGCGCGTACGCCTACCCGACGACAAGCTGGAATCTTTTCTATGGAGGCTGGGGCGGCGGCCACTGGGGCGGTGGCGTGGGCATCAGCTCGCCCGGCTACTGGGGCGGCTACCCGTACGGGTGGTAATCCTCGCGGGACACATGGCTAAACCGCCCGGCGAAGCGGGCGGTCAACTGGCAAGCGCTCAGTGGCGGCCTGTGGCGGCAGTCGAATTCGGCGGGGGCGGCAGCGGCGGCGTGGCGCTGACCTTTGGCGCCGGCGCAACGAACTGCACGAACACTTCGCCGTCCTTCACCATGCCCAGTTCATAGCGGGCACGCTCCTCGATGGCGCCGGTGCCGTCCTGCAGGTCCTTCACTTCCCCTTCCAGCTTGGCATTGCGCAGCTTCAGCGTCTGGTTCCGGGTGGCCTGCTCCTGCACCTGCCGGTTGAGTTCCCAGACCCGCAGCCAGCCGCCCTTGCCGAGCCAGAGCGGATACTGGATGGCCAGAAGCAGTACGAACAACAGCAAAGAAATCAGGCGCATGAGGCGTGGCGGACGGAAATTTCCGCACAATGATGTGCGAACTCGGGCCGGAAGGCAATGGCAGCCAGATTTCGATACAAATCCGGATACAAAGAACGGCGGCGGCACGGGTAAATCCGTGCCGCCGCCGTCAGGGGCGCATCAAGCGCCCGCCGGGGTTCAGCGCAGGTTGTAGAACGCGCTCTTGCCCGGGTAGCTGGCGATATCGCCGAGGTCTTCCTCGATGCGCAGCAGCTGGTTGTACTTCGAGATACGGTCCGAACGCGACAGCGAACCGGTCTTGATCTGGCCGGCGTTGGTGCCCACGGCGATGTCGGCGATGGTGCTGTCTTCGGTTTCGCCCGAACGGTGCGAGATCACGGCGGTGTAGCCGGCGCGCTTGGCCATCTCGATGGCAGCGAAGGTCTCGGTCAGCGTGCCGATCTGGTTGATCTTGATGAGGATCGAGTTGCCGATGCCCTTCTCGATGCCTTCCTTCAGGATCTTGGTGTTGGTCACGAACAGGTCGTCACCGACCAGCTGGACGCTCTTGCCCAGCTTGTCGGTCAGCGTCTTCCAGCCGTCCCAGTCGCCTTCGGCCATGCCGTCCTCGATCGACACGATCGGGAACTTGTCGCACAGGTTGGCCAGGTAGTCGGCGAACTGCTTCGACGACAGCTTCAGGCCTTCGCCTTCCAGCACGTAGACGTCTTCGGCTTCGTGGTAGAACTCGCTGGCGGCGCAATCCAGCGCCAGCAGCACGTCTTCGCCCATGCGGTAGCCGGCCTTTTCGACGGCCTGGACGATGGTGTTCAGGCACTCCTCGTTCGACGAGAAGTTCGGGGCGAAGCCGCCCTCGTCGCCCACGGCAGTGGACATGCCCTTGTCGGACAGGATCTTCTTCAGCGCGTGGAAGACCTCGGCGCCGCAGCGCAGGGCTTCACGGAAGCTGGTCGCCGACACCGGCATGATCATGAATTCCTGGATATCCAGGCTGTTGTTGGCGTGCGCGCCGCCGTTGACGATGTTCATCATCGGCACCGGCATCTGCATGGCGCCCGAACCGCCGAAATAGCGGTACAGCGGCAGGCCGGCTTCTTCCGCGGCGGCCTTGGCAACGGCCATCGACACGGCCAGCATGGCGTTGGCGCCCAGGCGGCCCTTGTTCTCGGTGCCGTCCAGATCGATCAGGGTGCGGTCCAGGAAGGCCTGCTCGGAAGCATCCAGGCCCATGATGGCTTCGGAGATCTCGGTGTTGATGTGCTCGACGGCCTTCAGCACGCCCTTGCCCAAGTAGCGGCCCTTGTCGCCGTCACGCAGTTCGATGGCTTCGCGCGAACCGGTCGATGCGCCCGACGGCACGGCCGCACGGCCCATCACGCCGGATTCCAGCAGCACGTCGCACTCGACGGTGGGGTTGCCACGCGAGTCGAGAACCTCGCGACCGATGATATCTACGATTGCACTCATGAATTCCTCTCTGACTGTTGATTCTTGCTGCTGCGGATTACTGCAACCTGCTTGTGTCCTGCTCGTGTCCTGCTTGTGTCCTGCTCGTGTCAGGGCGATGTCACGCGCCCTGAAAACGCAAAAAGGGCTTGCCGGCTCAGGCCACGCCCTCGACCACGATCATGTTCATGCGCGCCGCGTGCTCGCGCGCCTTGCGGGCAGCGCGGTAGGCCTCGCCGTCATGGAAGGCCCTGGCGGCTTCGGTGCTCGGGAATTTCAGCACGACGACGCGGGTCGGCGCCCATTCCCCTTCAAGGTTTTCGGCCTTGCCGCCGCGCACCACAACTTCAGCGCCATGGATCTGCATGGCCTTGCTGGAGAGCACCTTGTATTCCTCGTACTGCTGGGGATCGGTTACGTCGACGTACGCGATGATATAGCCCGCGGCCATGCTGTATCTCCGGATGTTTTGTATTGTCTTTCGATACGGCTTGTCACGGCCGGCCCAGCGGCGGTGACAAGCCGGGGCCTGCTCAGGCGCAGGCGGGCCAGCCGAAGTTGTCTTCGAGGAAGCCGGCGCGCTTGGTCAGCGCGTCGAGGTCCCTGAGCACGGCCAGCAGTTCCTTCATGCGCGACAGCGGCACCGCGTTCGGGCCATCGGACATGGCCTTGCTCGGGTCCGGGTGCGTCTCCATGAACAGCCCGGCGATACCGGTGGCCACGGCGGCACGCGACAGCACAGGCACGAACTCGCGCTGGCCGCCGGAACTCGTGCCTTGCCCGCCCGGCAACTGCACCGAGTGGGTGGCGTCGAATACTACGGGAGCACCGGTCTCGCGCATGATCGCGAGCGAACGCATGTCCGAGACCAGGTTGTTGTAGCCGAAGGACACGCCGCGCTCGCAGGCCATGAAGACGTCGTCCGGCAGGCCGGCTTCGCGCGCAGCGTCGCGGGCCTTGTCGATCACGTTCTTCATGTCGTGCGGCGCCAGGAACTGGCCCTTCTTGATGTTCACCGGCTTGCCGCTCTGGGCGCAGGCACGGATGAAATCAGTCTGGCGGCACAGGAAAGCCGGCGTCTGCAGCACGTCGACCACGGCCGCCACCGGCTTGATCTCGTCGATCTCGTGGATGTCGGTCAGCACCGGCACGCCGATTTCGCGCTTCACAGTCGCCAGGATTTCCAGCCCTTTCTCCATCCCCAGGCCGCGGAACGACTTGCCCGACGAACGGTTGGCCTTGTCGAACGACGACTTGTAGATGAACGGGATGCCCAGCTCGCCGGTGATCGCCTTCAGCTCGCCGGCGGTATCCAGCGCCATCTGCTCGGACTCGATCACGCACGGGCCGGCGATCAGGAAGAACGGTTTGTCGAGGCCAGCCTCGAATCCACAGAGTTTCATGACAGTCTCCTGCTCGGCGCCCGGCTTCAGGCGCCCTTGCGCTGCTGGCCGGCCAGCGCGGCTTCGACGTAGGCCTTGAACAGCGGATGGCCGTCACGCGGCGTGGAGGTGAATTCCGGGTGGAACTGCACGCCGACGAACCACGGGTGCATCGACTCCGGCAGTTCCATCATCTCGGGCAGGTTCTCGGTCGGGGTGCGCGCGGAGATCACCATGCCGGCGTTTTCCAGCGTCGGCACGTAGTGGTTGTTGACCTCGTAGCGGTGGCGGTGACGCTCGTTGACCTCGGCACCATAGATCGACGACGCCTTGGTTCCCTCGTTCACCGGCACGCGCTGCGCGCCCAGGCGCATGGTGCCGCCCAGGTCGGAATCCGCCGAACGCTGTTCGACCTTGCCTTCGCGGTCGACCCATTCAGTGATCAGCGCGACCACCGGGTGTTCGGTTTCCAGGTTGAACTCGGTCGAGTTGGCGTCGGCCATATTCGCCACGTGGCGCGCAAACTCGATCACGGCCAGCTGCATGCCCAGGCAGATGCCCAGGTACGGCACCTTGTTCTCGCGGGCGTACTGGATCGCGCGGATCTTGCCTTCCGTGCCGCGCTTGCCGAAGCCGCCCGGCACCAGGATGGCGTCCAGCGGGGCCAGCACTTCCAGGTGGCCCGATTCCAGTTCCTCGGAATCGATGTATTCGATGTTCACGCGCGTGGCGGTGTGCATGCCGGCGTGGCGCAGCGCTTCGATCAGCGACTTGTACGACTCGGTCAGGTCGACGTACTTGCCGACCATGCCGATGGTGATCTCGTGCTGCGGGTTTTCCTGCGCGTTCACCAGCTTCTGCCACATCGACAGGTCGGCCGGCTTCGGATCCAGGCGCAGCTCTTCGCAGATCAGGCGGTCGAGGCCCTGCTCGTTGAGCATCTGCGGGATCTTGTAGATGCTGTCGGCATCCCACACCGAAATCACGGCGTCCTGCGGGATGTTGGCAAACAGCGAAATCTTGGCGCGCTCGTCGTCCGGGATCGGGCGGTCGGCGCGGCACAGCAGCGCCGTCGGCGAGATGCCGATTTCGCGCAGCTTCTGCACCGAGTGCTGGGTCGGCTTGGTCTTCAGCTCGCCGGCGCTGGCAATGAACGGCACCAGCGTCAGGTGCACGAACGCGCAGCGGTTGCGGCCCATGCGCAGGCTCATCTGGCGCGCGGCTTCCAGGAACGGCAGCGATTCGATGTCACCCACGGTGCCGCCGATTTCCACCAGCGCCACGTCGGCCTTGCCGTCGTGCGAGGCAGCGGCGCCGCGCTCGATGAAGGCCTGGATCTCGTTGGTGATATGCGGGATCACCTGCACGGTCTTGCCCAGGTATTCGCCGCGGCGCTCCTTGCGGATCACCGATTCGTAGATCTGGCCCGTGGTGAAGTTGTTCGACTTGCGCATCTTGGCCGAGACGAAGCGCTCGTAGTGGCCGAGATCGAGGTCGGTTTCCGCACCGTCTTCCGTGACAAACACCTCGCCATGCTGGAAGGGGCTCATCGTGCCGGGATCGACGTTGATGTAGGGATCTAGCTTGAGGAGGGTGACTTTGAGGCCGCGCGACTCGAGAATGGCCGCGAGCGAAGCAGCAGCGATGCCCTTGCCGAGAGAAGAGACGACGCCACCGGTGACGAAGACGAATTTGGTCATAAACCGAGCTTGCCGGGGAAATCGGGATTATACATGAGACCCCGCCCCCCGCAGGCCCGGAAATTGTGACACCAGCGGGCCGGCAGCGCGTCTGCGGCGCATGTGCCGCTTCCGGCTCAGCGGCCTTCGCGCCGCATCCCGGCGATCAGTTCGCGGATCAGTTGCGCCGTTTCCTGGGGCCGCTCCATCGGGTAAAGATGGCCGCCCTCGATGAAGCGCAGATTCTCGCCGACCAGCTTGCGCGTAGCGGAAAGCCCGCATTGCCGCACCTCGCGCGAACGCGTGCCGGCCACGAATCCGACCGGCACCGGCGCGCCGCGCGCCACCTTGCGGCCCAGGCTGGTCGGCAGCGTGCGGTAGATCCAGTATTCCACCTCGCGGTTGAAGCGCAGTTGCCGCTCGTCGTCCTTGCCGGTGGGCTCGGTCCCATGCAGCGCATAGTCGCGCAGCATGTCCTGGTCCCAGATCGCGAAATTCGGCTTGGCGCGGAAATGCTCCCACACCGCCTCGGTATCCGGCCAATGCGTGCGCCGGTTCCTGGTCACCGCGGCCGGGCCCGGCTTCTCGTCCATGCCCAGCAGCTGCGCGGTCCTCAACAGCGATGCGCGCCAGCCCGCGATGATCGGGGAATCGAGCATTACCACGCCGCGCACCCATTCGGGGCGCCGCAGCGCAGCCATCAGCGACAGGAAGCCGCCCAGCGAATGCCCCACCAGCCACACCGGCTCGCGGTACTGGCGCTGCAGCGAATCGAGCAACTCCTCGACAAGGTGCGGCCAGCCGCGCGTCACCGGGTACTCGGGCCGGTGGCCGTAGCGCTCCACGGCGCGGAATTCGAAATCAGCTTCCAGCTCGGCGAACAGCTTCCGGTACGTCGGCACCGGAAAGCCATTGGCATGGGAAAAATGAATGATCTCGCGCATCGCCCGCTCGCTTAGTCCTGCGTGCGCGAACGTTCTCGCATGGCGCGCACGGGTTGCCCCCAGCGGTCCGCCTCGCCCGTGCGGGCGAGCGGGAAATCGGCCTCGCGCTCGGCATCCCATTCGGGGTCGCTGATCTCGCCGAACACCTGGCGCAGGCGATGTCCCCAGGTGTCGCGGATCATACGGAAATACGCGTTGCGCTCGTCGATATTGACGAAGTGCGTAACCTGCAGCGTGTCAGCTTCGTAGACCAGCAGATCAAGCGGCAGGCCGACCGAGATATTCGATTTCAGCGTCGAATCCATCGAAATCAGCGCACACTTCGCCGCCTCGCCAAGCGGCAGCGAAGGGTGCACCACACGGTCGATAATCGGCTTGCCGTACTTGGCTTCACCGATCTGGAAATAGCAGTTCTCGGGCATCGCCTCGACGAAATTGCCGGCCGCGTAGACATTGAACAGCCGCGCGCGCTCGCCGCCGATCTGGCCGCCAAAGATCAGGCTGACGTTGAAATCGATGCCGGCATCGCGCAACGCATGGGCATCGCGCTTGTGCACCTGGCGCACGGCATCGCCGACGATGGACGCGGCCTCGAACATATCCCGCGCGGTCCACAGCGAGCGCTTCTCGTCGCGCGCCTCGGCCAGGCACTGGCGCACCGACTGGCTGATGGCCAGGTTGCCTGCAGTCAGCAGCACCATCACGCGGTCGCCGGGCTCTTCGAACACCGTCATCTTGCGCGCGGTGGATATCGCATCGACACCGGCATTGGTGCGCGAATCGGAAAGGAACACCAGGCCGGCGTCGAGTTGCATGGCAACACAATAAGTCATGGTCTTGTCGGGTTCTCACAGAACCGTGCGGGTGGCAGCGGGAATTCTAGCGTCCGGCGGACACCCTGCGGGACGGTCCCGGCAGATTGGAGACAGTGCTCGAATTTGGGGCGCACCGGCCGGCACGGCCTCGATATGACCTCGAACCGGTGCGGCGGGCCGCGCGCCCCTTCAGTCCGTCAGCGGCGTGATGGCAATATTCACCTGCAGGGTCTCGCCGCCGCCGCCCTCGAGAATGCCACGGACCGGTGCCGCAGACTGGTAGTCACGTCCGACCGCAAGCCGCACGTGCCGGTGATCCGTCACACAACGGTGCGTCACATCGATGCTGCACCACAGGTCCTGCCCCGCATCCAGGCAGACATCCGCCCAGGCGTGGCTGGCCAGTTCCGTGGCCGCCGGATCGTAGAAGTATCCGCTTACATAGCGCGCGGGAATGCCGAACGCGCGGCACGCGGCCACCATTACCTGCGCCTGGTCCTGGCAAACCCCGCTGCCAAGATGGAACGCCTCGGCCGCGGAGGTGCCAACATGCGTGGTGTTGGCTGCATAACGTACGTGATCGGCGATGCCGCCGGCCAGCGCCAGCAGCGCCGGCACCTCGTGTCCGGATGCCAGGAACGGCGCGGCGAATGCCTGCATCTCAGGCGGGGCGGCGGTCAGCGGCGTGCCGCCGACGAAGTACAGCGGCGAGACCCGCGCCTCGCCCGCAGCGGGCGCATCGCGGAAGGCATGATGCCCGTCTCGCCCGACTTCACCGTGCGCAGTTGTGACCTCTACTTCACCGATCGCAGTGATGGCGATGGTGTCGGCCGGGCCCTTGACGGTGAAGTTATGGACGATATTGCCGAAGCCATCGCGCGCCTCGGAAAGGTTGCCAGGTGCCTGGAGTTCCCAGCCCTGCACGGCCTGCAGCGGCCCCGAGCGCGGCGCGAGCCGCAATTCGTGCACGCTGCGCCGCACCGGTTCCGCGTAGTGATAGACGGTCTGGTGATGAATCTTGTATTTCACGGTGTTCGGAAGGCCGCCGCGACGACTGCTGCACATGGGTGCTCTCCGCGGCATCCGTCCGAGTACTCGGCACTAGGCCGCCAGCGGCACCAGGAAATCACGGCTGATGCCGTTGCCGAGATCGCCGATGCGCTCCAGGAAGCTGGTCAGGAAAGCGTGCAGCCCGACAGCAAAAATGTCGTCGATGCGGGCATATTTCAGGTCGGCATGGAGTTTACCAGCCTGGCGCTCGGTCTCTCCCGATTGCTGGTTGCAGACCACCGCAAGGATGGCCACCACCTCATCCATGCTCGACACCAGCGAACGCGGCATGTCCGGGCGCAGGATCAACAGCTCGGCCACGCGCTGCGGCGTGATCACCGCGCGGTAGACCTTGCGGTAGACCTCGAAGCCCGACACCGAGCGCAGCACCGCGGCCCAGTGGTAGAAATCGTTCTGCTCTCGATTGGAATCGGTGTCGTCCGAGCCCGACGCCTGGAACTTCACGTCGAGGATCCGCGCGGTGTTGTCGGCCCGCTCCAGGAACGTGCCGAGCCGCATGAAGTGGAAGGCGTCGTCCTTCAGCATGGTGCCGAACTGCACCCCGCGCGCCAGGTGCGAGCGGAACTTGACCCACTCGAAGAAACGCGACGGGTCTTCCTGCAGCTCCCCGTCCGCGATGATGCGCTGCACATCGAGCCAGGTGGTGTTGACTGTTTCCCAGACCTCGGTGGTGAGCGAGCCGCGCACCGCGCGCGCGTTCTCACGTGCCGCGCGCAGGCAGCTCATGATCGACGACGGGTTGGTCATGTCGCGCACCATGAAATCGATCACGTCGTCGCGCGTCAGCAGCCCGTACTTGTGGTCGAACGCACGGGTCAGTTCCGAGATGTCTAACATGGCCCACCAGCCCTGCTCCGCCACTTCCGCGGACTGCGGCAGCAGCGAGGTCTGGTAGTTGACGTCCAGCATGCGCGCGGTGTTCTCCGCGCGTTCGGTATAGCGGGCCATCCAGAAAAGATGGTCGGCGGTGCGGCTCAGCATGGGATTCTCCTCGCTATTCGATCGTGGCTGCGTGGCGACGTGGTGGCGGAGGACTCAGCGCTCCAGCACCCAGGTGTCCTTGGTGCCCCCGCCCTGCGAGGAATTCACCACCAGCGATCCTTCGCGCAGCGCGACGCGCGTGAGCCCGCCCGGCACCATGCGCACCTCGCGCCCCGACAGCACGAACGGACGCAGGTCGATATGGCGCGGCGCGATACCCGCTTCGACATAGGTCGGGCAGGTCGACAACGCCAGCGTCGGCTGGGCGATGTACTGCTCTGGCCGCGACTTCACCACCTCGCGGAAGGTATCGATCTCCGCGCGCGTGGCCGCCGGCCCGACCAGCATGCCGTAACCGCCCGCGCCATGGGTTTCCTTGACCACCAGTTCCGCCATGTTGTCGAGCACGTACTGCAGGTCGTCCGGGCGCCGGCACATATAGGTCGGCACGTTGTTGAGGATGGCCTCTTCGCCCAGGTAGAAGCGGATCATGTCGGGCACGTACGGGTAGATCGACTTGTCGTCGGCCACACCGGTGCCGATGGCATTGCAGATGGTCACGTTGCCCGCGCGGTAGACCGACAGCAGCCCGGCAGCGCCTAGCGAGGAATCGTGCCGGAACACCAGCGGATCGAGAAAATCGTCGTCCACGCGGCGGTAGATCACGTCGATGCGCTGCGGCCCCTGCGTGGTGCGCATGTAGAGATGATCGTCCTCGACGAAGAGGTCGCTGCCTTCGACCAGTTCCACGCCCATCTGCTGCGCCAGGAAAGCGTGTTCGAAGTAAGCCGAGTTGTACATGCCCGGTGTCAGCACCACCACGGTGGGGTCGGCGATGGCCTGCGGCGAAACCCCGCGCAGCATGTCGAGCAGCAGGTCGGGATAGTGGGCCACCGGCGCGACGCGGTTGCGTGCGAAGAGATCCGGAAATAACCGCATCATCATCTTGCGGTTTTCGAGCATGTACGACACGCCCGACGGTACACGCAGGTTGTCCTCCAGCACGTAGAACTCGCCCTCGCCGGCCCGCACGACGTCGATGCCGGCCACGTGCGCGTAGACGTCGTGCGGAACATCCAGGCCCAGCATCTCGGGGCGGTACTGCGCGTTGTTGTAGATCTGGTCCGGCGGGATCACGCCGGCGCGGATGATGTCCTGCCCGTGGTAGATGTCGTGGATGAAGCGGTTCAGCGCCGCCACGCGCTGGCGCAGGCCCTTGTCCAGGGTCGCCCATTCGCTGGCCGGGAAGATGCGCGGGATCACGTCGAACGGAATGGTCCGCTCGGTGCCGCTGTTGGATTCATCCTTGTCGCCGTAGACCGCGAACGTAATGCCGACGCGCCGGAAGATCAGGTCGGCCTCGGCCCGCTTGTTGGCCATGGTGTTGTCGGACTGCCGCGCCAGCCAGTCCGAGAATTGCCGGTAGTGCGGCCGTACCAGGCCACCCGGCAGTGCCTGCCCCGCCTGGATGACGGTATTGCGCTCGTCATCCCGCCAATCCAGCATCTCGTCGAAAAAGCGCGCCGCCATGATGACCCTTCCCTCCGTGAAATCGGGGGGCGTCCTGGTCGCCTGGCCTGCCGGTCTCCCACCGGAATCGCCGCCCCTTGTTTTTTGGCTCTACAGACTGTCGAGTGACTGGCCCTTTCAGCATACTTGCGCCAGCGAAAGCCGCAAGTCCCCGCGATGGCGCGGCACGGAAACGGGTGAAGCAAGATGCCTGCCAGGGGTACCGCAGGCGCGCGTGCAGGAGTGGGTCAGCGCGCGGCGGTGGCGCGGTGGCGTTCGCCGTCTTCGAGGATGGCCTGCACCAGCGCCTCCGGCGTTTGCCGGATATCGAGTACCAGCGCACCTTCGGGTTCTTCCAGGGTATCGAGCTGGCTCTGCAGCAATGCCGGGTTGAAGAAGTGGTCCGTGCGCGCGGACAGGCGCGAGCCGATCACCGACGCGTCGCCCTTCATGTAGACGAAGGTCACGCCGCCATCCGGCGGCGTCAGCCGGTCGCGATACACCTGGCGCAGCGCGGAGCAGGTGAACACGTGGGTCCGGCCCTCGGCCCGCGCGGCATCGATGGCCGCGCGCATGGCCGCCAGCCAGGGCCAGCGATCCTCGTCGGTAAGCGGGATGCCCGCGTGCATCTTGGCCTTGTTGGCGGCGCTGTGGAATTCGTCCGCGTCATGGAACGCGCAGCCCAGGCGTTGCGCCAGCATTTCGCCAACCGTGGATTTGCCGCTGCCGGAAACGCCCATCAGGATATAGATCATGTCTGCTCCATCGATCATGGTGTCGGATGGTTTGCCCCATCCTTGTCGGTAGCCTGGCGCCGGCAGGCGGCGCGCAGGTGCCCGGCTGGCGGCTGGCACCGGCCGGGGGAATCGAGTCAATCGGATGAAACGGGCCTTGGCCCGGCTATTGTGCGACGGAATGCGCCGCCGTGGCAGTTCCGGGCGCGGCGGCCGCCGGCATGGCGTCGGCCTCGGACAGGTCTAGTGCGCTGCCGCCCTCTTCCGCCATGCGCGCGTGACGCCGGAACAGCCCGAACAGGCCGCGGCCCATGCTGAACCGTGCGAAATCGTCAGCCGGCGCTGGCGCGACGGGGCGCGCCGCGAATTCGGCCGGATCACCGAGCCAGGCAAGCGTGCCGGCAACGGCGTCCATGCGCACCAGGTCGCCATCGCGCACGCGCGCCAGCGGTCCGCCGGCCAGTGCCTCGGGGCCCATGTGGATCACCGCGGGGACCTTGCCGGAGGCGCCGGACATGCGGCCATCCGTCACCAGCGCCACGCGGTGCCCCGCATCCTGCAGCGCACCAAGCACGGGCGTCAGGCGATGCAGTTCTGGCATGCCGTTGGCATTGGGCCCCTGGAAACGCACTACCGCCACCACGTCGCGGTTCAACTCGCCCGCTTCGAAGGCCGCTTGCAGGGCCTCCTGCGAATCGAACACGCGCGCCGGCGCCTCGACCACGCGGTGTTCGGGCGCCACGGCGGACACCTTGATCACGCCGCGGCCCAGGTTGCCCTGCATCAGGCGCAGGCCACCCTCGTCGGAGAACGGCTCGGCGGCGGTGGCGAGCACCTGGGCGTCGCCGCTGGTATTGGCGCCATCGCGCCACTGCAGGACGCCGTCGACCAGCACGGGCTCCTGCGTGTAGCGTGCCAGGCCAGGGCCGGCCACGGTCTGCACGTCCTCGTGCACCAGCCCGGCCTGCAGCAGCTGGCGAATCACGTAACCCACGCCGCCCGCGGCGTGGAAGTGGTTCACATCCGCCGAGCCGTTCGGATAGACGCGCGCCAGCAGCGGCGTGATGCGGGACAGGCGGTCAAAGTCGTCCCAGTCGATCAGCACACCCGCCGCGCGCGCCATGGCTACGAGATGGATGGTGTGGTTGGTGGAACCGCCGGTGGCCAGCAGGCCGACCATCGCGTTGACGATGGCTCGCTCGTCGACGATGCGCGCCATCGGCAGGTACTCGCCGCCCCGCGCCGACAGGGCCAGCGCGCGCTGCGCCGCTGCCGCGGTCAGCGCGTCGCGCAGGCCGCTGTCCGGGTGGACGAAGGCTGCGCCGGGCAGGTGCAGGCCCATGATTTCCATCAGGAACTGGTTGCTGTTGGCGGTACCGTAGAAGGTGCAGGTGCCGGCGCCGTGATAGGCCTCGCACTCGGCTTCGAGCAGCGCTTCGCGGCCGACCTGGCCGGTGGCGTAAAGCTGGCGCACGCGTGCCTTCTCCTTGTTCGGCAGGCCGCTTGCCATCGGCCCGGCCGGCACGAATACGACCGGCAGGTGGCCGAACTGCAGCGCCCCCATCACCAGGCCCGGGACGATCTTGTCGCAAACGCCCAGCATCACCGCCGCGTCGAACGTGTTGTGCGACAGCGCCACCGCCGTGCTCATGGCAATGGCATCGCGCGAAAACAGCGACAGCTCCATGCCGGGGTTGCCCTGCGTGATGCCGTCGCACATCGCCGGCACGCCGCCGGCCACCTGCGCCACGGCGCCGGCCGCGCGTGCCGCTTCACGGATCACGCCGGGATAGCGCTCGTATGGCTGGTGCGCCGACAGCATGTCGTTGTAGGCCGTCACGATGCCGAGATTGGCCGCATGTTCGACGCGCAGCTTGAGCTTGTCGTGCGCCGGCAGCGCGGCAAAGCCGTGCGCCAGGTTGGCGCACGACATGCCGCGCAGTGGACCCAGTTCCGCCTGCGCACGTTCGCAACGCGCCAGGTAGGCCTGCCGGCTGGCGCGGCTGCGCTCGGCGATGCGCCGGGTCACGGCAAGGATTTCGGCATGGACGGCGTGGGGCATGGCTGGACGTTCCTATTGGCCTGTAGATTTTCTACATTATAGCGATACAAGATTCACGCGAGCAGCCTCCTTGAGATCACAAACATCACAGAATCCACGGAATACGGGAAATCCCTAGCGCAATTTCACGGCAACCCCTCGGCTCCGCAAAGCCACGGCGCTGTAGAATATCTACATTCAGATCCTGCCAGCCACGCTCCGCCACCGTCATGCGCGACCGAATCCTTGCCGTCTACGACACGCTCCGTCCGTCCGAACGCCGCCTGGCCGACTATGTCGCCCGCCACGGCGCCAGCGTGATCCGGCTTTCCATGCCGGAACTGGCCGAGCGCGCCGGCGTGTCGCAACCCACCATCGCGCGCTTCTGCGCGGCGCTGGGCTATGACGGATTCCGTGAATTCAAGCTGCAGTTCGCGCAAAACGTGGGCGGGGGCACGCCTTTCGTGCACCAGGACGTGAAGCCGGACGACGGCCCCGCCGACATTGCCGGCAAAGTATTCGACCGCACCATTGCCACGCTCATGAGCGTGCGCAATGCGCTGTCGGCGGACCAGGTCGAGCACGGCATCCGCCTGCTTGCCACCGCGCGCCGCATCGAGTTCTATGGCTGCGGCAACTCGGGCATCGTCGCACTCGACATCCAGCACAAGTTTTTCCGCCTGGGCATGCCGACCACGGCTTACTCCGATCCGCATGTGTTCAGCATGTCGGCCGCCCTGCTCGGGCCCGGCGATGTCGCCGTACTGGTTTCGAACAGTGGCCGCACGTGGGACATGCTGACTGCCGCCACGCTGGCCCGTTCCAGCGGCGCAAGCGTGCTGGCCCTGACGCATAGCGGCTCGCCGCTGGCCAAGCTGGCCGACGTCTGCGTGTTTTCCGACGTGGAAGAGGACAGCGAAGTCTATACGCCGATGACGTCGCGCATCTGCCACCTCGTGCTCGGCGACGTGCTCGCGGCCGGCGTGGCGCTGGAGCGTGCCGATACTGTCGCGGCGGGACTGCAGCGCGCCAAGGCCCATCTGCGCGAGCGCCGCATCGGCGGCGCGGGACCCGCCCGGGCGCCGCAGGAAGCGGATGCGCCATCGCCACCGGCCAGCCGCAAGACAGCCGCGCGGTCTCGCTCTCGCACCGCCCACTGACATCCCCTGGCTATCGCGGCGCCTCCGGGGCGTCGCGCCAGTAGCGACGCTCCACCTGGCGGAACGCGGCCAGCGAATAGCCTTCGCCATGCGTGTCCATGGTGACCGCGCCGGTTTCGTCGGTGCGGTAGCGCTGGATGCCCGCATCGCCATAACGCGCCCACACCTCGCCACGCGGATGCTGATAGCGATTGCGATAGCCAAGCTGGAACACCGCCGCAGCGGGCCTGACCGCCGCCAGCCACGCCGGACCCGACGATGTGCCACTGCCGTGGTGCGGCACGACCAGGACATCGGCACGCAGCAACTCCGCGGACAGCCGCTCGGCTAGCTCGCGTTCTTCTGCGCGTCCGATATCACCGGTCAGCAACAGGCTGCTGCGGCCATTGCCCACCCGCAGCACGCAGCTGCGCGCATTGCTGCCCACCACCGCATCGCGCGACTGCTCGACGGCCGGATGCAACACCGTGAACTGCACGCCATCCCATTCCCAGCGCTGGCCCGCGTGGCACGGCGTCCATTCGGCCTCGCCAAGCAGCACGTGTCCCGCCGGGGCGGCCGTTGATCTCGCATCGACCGTCACCGCTTCCATGACGTGCCGCGCGCCGCCTGCGTGATCGATATCCTCGTGGCTGACCATCAGATGGTCGAGCTTGCGTACTCCAGCCGCGCGCAGGTAGGGCAGGATCACGTGCGTCCCCGCACTGCCGCCCGAGGCATAGGCTGGCCCGGCGTCATACAGCAAGGCATGCGTGCGCGTGCGCACCAGTACGGAAGTGCCCTGCCCCACGTCAAGCATCACCGCGCGGAATTCTCCTGGCGCAATGGCATCGCCGCGTGCAAGCACCATGGGAAGACTCAACAGCAGCCCATGCAGCCGTATGCGCAGACCGAACGCCGCCGGCGCCAGCAGCGCGAAGGTGCCCGCAACAGCCAAAGCGGTCTCCAGCACGCCGGCCTGCGCGGTTTCCCAGACCGCCCATTCGAGCGAGGCCAGCCACCGCAGCAGCACCGCCAGCCATGCCAGCGCCTGATGCGCAATCGCCAGCAGCGGCCCGGCCAGGAAGGGCGGCATCACCGCGCCCAGCAGCGCCAGCGGCGTGACCAGCAGGCTGACCACTGGAATGGCGGCGGCATTGGCCAGTGGGGAAATGACGGAAAACTGCCGGAACAGCAGCAGCGTAAGCGGCACCAGCCCAAGCGTGACGGCCCATTGCGTGCGGGCGGCGCTGGCCAGCGAGGCATGCACGCGCGACCAGAAGCCGCTCGCCGGCGTTTCGCGATGTGCCGCCGCCAGGAAGATCACGCCGACCGCGCCGAATGACAGCCAGAAGCCCGGCTGCAGCACCGCCCACGGGTCCAGCCACAGCGCGACGAACGCGGCCCACGCCAGCACCACCGATGCCGGCGGCGTACGCGCGCCCCAGGCGGCAAGCGCGGCAATCGACAGCATGGCCACGGTGCGCAGTGCGGGGATCTGCAGACCGGCAATCAGCCCGTAGCCCAATCCCGCCAGCACCGCCGCCACGAGCCCCGCCTGCCGCGCCGGGCACCGCAACGGCAGCGGCCTGCGCAAGCGGCGGCCCAGGCCAAAGGAGTGGCGCCACGCCCAGTGCATCAGCCCCGCGGCCATGCCGGCGATCATGGTGATATGCAATCCGGAAATGCTGATCAGGTGACCCGTGCCGGTGCGGTTGAACAGCAGCCAGTCGTCGCTGTCGATACCACGCTGATCGCCGACGACCAGTGCCACCAGGACCGGCGCGAAGCGCGCGTGCGGCGGCAGCGCGGCACGGATGCGGTCGCGCAGCGACGCACGTTGCGCCTCGATGCGCCACGCCAGCCGCTCATGGGCCGCGTCCTGCGGACCCTTGCGCACGTTGCGCACGTATCCCGTCGCGCCATAGCCTTGCGCGAGCAGCCAGTACGCGTAGTCGAAGCCGTAAGGATTGGCCAACCCGCGCGGACGGCGCAACCGCACCGTGAACAGATAGCGCTGGCCCGGCCGTAGTTCGGGGGCGCCTCGCGCCAGTTCAGGATGACGCGGTCCGGCACGCGTTCGCCGCGTGGCGCAGCTTCGATCGTGAAGGCAAAGCGTGCGCCTGGCGCGAGTTCGGCAGGCAAACCGGACACCACGCCTGACACCTCGATGTCGCGCGCCTCGTGCTCGGTCGTCAACCAGTCGCCCATGCGCCACTGCGCACGCCACGCGGACCAGCAAAAGCCCACGGCAAACCCCAGCAGCACCGCTGCCCCGCGCGCTAGCCAGTTTGCGGGGCGGCGCCGGAGCCGCGCTACCACGATCGCACTCAGGACAGCCAGCAAAATCGCCGCCACGGCCAGCATGCCGGCCGCCGGCAAGGCACCCTGCCGCTGCAAGGCCCAGCAGCCAGCCACGAAACCCAGCAGGATCAGGCGCACGAAGCTTTCCCGGCAAGTCAGAAGGTCTTCGTTGTACCGCCGCGTTGCCGGGAAAAGCTTGTCTGCGAGTCAGGAGTTGTTGTCGGCCGCGTTGCAGGGCGCCATCGCGTCAGCAAACGCAGCCAGGCGCGGCAGAGCCGCCACCGAGTTGCGCCACATGGCCTGCGCCAGTGCAGCGGGTTCCAGCCCGCGCAGTTCGCCCAGCACGCCGGCGACGCCAGCCACTTCGGCGGGCGTGTTGCGAGCCTTGTGCTGCTCGCCGAACTGGTCATCGGACAGCCATGCGGGCGCGATGTCCGGCGCATCGGTTTCCAGCACCAGCGCGTCGAGCGGCAACTCGGCGGCCAGCCGGCGGATCTGCCGCGCGCGGCTGAAGGTCACGTTGCCGCCAACGCCGAGCCGGAGTCCCTGGTCGATAAAGCGGCGCGCCTGCTCGTGGCTGCCGTTGAAGGCATGGGCAATGCCCTGCCGCACGCCAAGCTTGCGCAGTTGCGCGCCGACCTGGTCCTGCGACTTGCGCACGTGCAGCAGCACCGGCAGATCGAAATCACGCGCAATCTTCAGCTGCTCGATGTACAGCCACGTCTGGTGATCGGCATCCAGGCCCGCGACAAAGAAGTCGAGGCCGATCTCGCCGATGCCGACGAAGCGCGGATCGCCGATCGATGCCGCAACCTCACGGCGCAGTGTCTCCACATCCGCCTGCGCCGCACCGGGCGAGCACAGCGGATGAATTCCGAGCGCATAGACGCAGCGCGAGTCCCGCTGCGCCAGCGTGCGCACCGCGTCAAAGTTCGACACCGCCACGGCCGGCACCACGATGCCGGTCACGCCCGCGGCCGCGGCGGCGTCGGCCACCTGCCCGCGATCACGGTCGAATTCGCTGGCATCGAGATGGCAATGGGTGTCGATCCACATGGCATCAAATTCCTGAAGGGGTTCCGCCGGCGGGGGTAGCGCGGATTCCGCAATTTTCGTACATTTCCGGATCGGCCGATGTGATGTTGAGCGCGCTTGCGCGCAACCGGCCTATCCAAGGAGCTTGCATGAAGGCAATCCACCTGACGGGCAGCATCATCACCGCCGCCGTCCTGCTCTGCGCCGCACCCGCCAGCGCCCAGTCGATGCGCTGCGGCGGCTACCTGGTCCAGAACGGCGCCGGCAAGGCCGAGATCCTGCAGAACTGCGGCGAACCGGTCTACCGCGATGCGTTCTGCAAACCCCTGCCGAACGCGGCTGCCCGGGCCGCCGCGCAGGACGGCAGCGTCATCAGCCCGGCCTGCGAGAACGTCGAGGAGTGGACCTACAACCCCGGCTACGGCCAGTTCATGACCATCCTGCTGTTCACCGAAGGCCAGCTCCGCACGATCCGCTACGGGAACCGCGTGCGCTGAGCTTTGCGCCCGCGGCCGGACGCGTCAGCGCTCCTGGTGCAGGTGCCCGTCGCGCAGGCGCAGCACGCGGTCGCAGCGGCTGGCAAGGTCCAGGTCGTGCGTGACGATGACGAAGCTCGTGCCCAGCGTGCGCGACAGTTCCAGCATCAGGTCGTACACGCCGCCCGCGGTGTGGTCGTCCAGGTTGCCGGTCGGCTCGTCGGCCAGCACGCAGGCCGGCTGCCCGACCAGCGCGCGCGCAATCGCCACGCGCTGGCGTTCGCCGCCGGAAAGCTCGCCGGGGCGATGCTTCGCTCGGCCGCCCAGGCCAACACGATCGAGCATGTTCTGCGCCGCGTCGCGCGCCGCGGACTGGTCCAGGCCACGGATGCGCATCGGCATGCCCACGTTGTCCAGCGCGGTGAATTCCGGCAGCAGGTGGTGGAACTGGTAGACGAAGCCGAGCGAGCGGTTGCGCACGACATTGCGCTCGCGCTCGCGCAGCGCCGTGAAGGGCTTGCCGTGCAGCGCCACGCGGCCCGCGTCGGGATTGTCCAATCCGCCCAGCACATGCAACAGCGTGCTCTTTCCCGAGCCCGAGGCGCCGACGATGGCCACCTTCTCGCCGGCGTCCACGCGCACGTCCACGCCCTTGAGGACTTCGACGTCGAGTCCGCCCTGCTGGAAACGCTTGAACAGGCCTTCGCCCATCAGCACCGGCGTGCCCGTGCGCGCCTGCGCGGTCACGGGGGAGGAATGCGATTGCAGCATGGCTTCACTCATAACGCAGCGCCTCCGCCGGATTGACGCGGGCGGCGCGCCAGCTTGGGTAGAGCGTGGCCAGCGTGGCCAGCACGAAGGAAATGATGCCGATGGTGGCGATATCGTTCACACGCGGGTCGGAAGGCAGTTCGCTGATGAAATAGATGTCGCGCGGCAGGAACTGCACGTGCAGCAGCCGCTCGATGAAAGGCACGATCACGTCGATATTGGTGGCGATCAGCGTCCCGCCGGCCACGCCCAGCAAGGTGCCGATAAAGCCGATGGCGACACCCTGCACAATGAAGATCTTCATGATCGATCCCGGCTGCGCGCCCATGGTGCGCAGGATGGCGATGTCCGCCTGCTTGTCGGTCACCGTCATCACCAGCGTCGAGACCAGGTTGAACGCGGCCACGGCGATGATCAGCGTCAGGATGATGAACATCATGCGCTTCTCGGTCTGCACCGCGGCAAACCAGTTGCGGTTCTGCTTGGACCAGTCGCGCAGGTAGAGCTCGCCGGACAGCGTGCCGGCCAGCTCATTGGCCACCTGCGGGGCCCGCTGCATGTCCACCAGCTTCAGGCGCACGCCGGTCGGGCCGCTCATGCGGAACAGGGTCTCGGCGTCGCGGATGTTCACCAGCGCCAGCGCGCTGTCGAATTCGAAATGGCCCGACGAGAACACGCCCACCACGGTGAACTGCTTCAGCCTGGGCAACACGCCGGCCGGCGTGATGGTGCCCTGCGGGGCCAGCAGCGTGATCTTGTCGCCGACCTGCACACCCATGGCATTGGCCAGTTCGTTGCCCAGCGCGATGCCGAACTCGCCAGGCTGCAGGCTTTCCATATGGCCAGCCTTGAACTGTTTGCCGATGTCCGACACCTTCGGCTCCTCGGCCGGATCCACGCCGCGCAGCAGCACGCCGCGCACAGCGTCTTCGCGCGTCAGCATGGCCTGGGCCGCCACATAGGGGGCGGCGCCGATGACTTCCTTGTTCTGCATGGCCTCGGCCGCGGTGCGCTGCCAGTCGGGCAGCGCCGACGGGCCGATCACCTCGATATGCGACAGCACCGACAGCATGCGGTCGCGCACTTCCTTCTGGAAGCCGTTCATGACCGACAGCACCACGATCAGCGCGGCGACGCCGAGCGCGATGCCCAGCATCGAGATCATCGAGATGAACGATATGAACGTATTGCGGCTGGCGCGCTTGCTTGCGCGGGTATATCGCCAGCCAATCTGCCACTCGTAGGGAAATTTCAAGAGGGTTCCTGTTGTTTCGGAAAGGCGCCTGTGCCCGGAGACTGCCGGTAGCCGGGAGCCCTGCACCACACTCGAGCTGGCGCCGGCCAGCCGGAAGTTTACAATCTCGCCACCATGATGAGCCACCTGACCCTGATTGTGCCCTTTTCCGTCCCGCCCGGCGCCGGCGACGACGCCACGGACGATGTCGTGCCCGGCGCGCTGCTGCGGCAGTTGGAGTTGCCCGCGCTCGGAAAGTTGCTGACCCGGGCCACGCTCGGCCAGCGCGAGCGGCACGATGACCCGTGGCTGCGCAGCCTGCCGCACGAGCGCTGGCTGGCCGGCAAGGCCGGACTGGACACGGCCAGGGTGCCGATGGCGCCCTATATGCGCCTTGCCGACAGTGGCGGTGCCGCGCCGGCGGATAGCGAGGCCTGGACCTGCCTGGAACTGGTGCATATCCATGCCGCCCGCGACCATCTGGTGCTGATGCACCCCGACCAGTTGCGCGTGCGTGACGCGGAAGCCGCGTCGCTGCACGCCGCCATCGAGCCGCTGCTGCGCGAAGCGGACATCACCCTTGAAGCGCCCTGCGCGGCACGCTGGTACCTGCCGGAAGCCGTGTTTGGCCCGCTCGACGCCACCACGCCGCTGCGCGCTACCGGCCGCAATATCGACATCTGGCTGCAGGACGGCGCGCGCGCGCGCGACTGGCGCCGGCTGCAGAACGAGATCCAGATGACCTGGTTCGACCATCCGGTCAACCAGGCACGCGAGGCGGCCGGCGAACTGTCCATCAATTCCGTCTGGCTGTATGGCGGCGGCACGATGCAGCCGGTGCCCAGGCTGGCCGACACCATCCTGGCCAGCGACCCGTTCCTGGCCGGCCTCGGGCTCGCCGGCAACAGCCGTATCGCAGCCGTCCCTGCCGGACTTGTCGGCGTGCAGGCCGACGGCGCAGTCATGGCGATGCTGGACAGCGCCACCGAGGCGCATATCGCCGAAGACTGGGGCCTGTGGATCGAACGCATGCACGCGCTCGACGCCGATTGGTTCGCCCCGGCTTTGCAGGCGCTTGGCGACGGCAGCATCGAGGCCATCACGCTGGTGCTTGGCGGCGAGAACCACTTCGCCGAATTCACCGTGCGCCGGGCCGACCTGCGCAAATTCTGGCGCGGCATGGGCCAGCGCGGTGACTGGCGCGCCCTGCTGTCCGACCTCGCCTTCACCGCCTGACCCCCGAACAAAGAAAAAGCAGACCGCCCATGACCCGGATTGCCATCCGCCCCTACTCCACCGAGCATGCCAGCACCCTGGCGGCCGCCGGCCTGCACCCGACCCTGGCCCGCATCCTGTCCGCGCGCGGCGTGGCCCAGGCTTCCGAACTCTCTACCGAACTGCCGGAACTGTTGCCGCCAACGGCCATGAAGGGCATCGGCCATGCGGCCGAATACCTGGCCGACGCCATTGCGGCGCAAAAGCGCCTGCTGATCGTGGCCGACTATGACTGCGATGGCGCAACGGCCTGCGCGGTCGGCGTGCGCGGGCTGCGCATGCTCGGCGCGCGCGTGGAATTCATCGTTCCCAACCGCTTCGAGTACGGCTATGGGCTGACGCCGGAGATCGTGGCACTGGCCGCGAAGCAGCAGCCCGACGTGATCGTGACGGTCGACAACGGCATTGCCAGCGTCGACGGCGTGGCCGCCGCCAACGCGCTGGGCATCGACGTAGTGGTGACCGATCACCATCTCCCGGGCGCGGAGCTGCCCGACGCGGCGGTCATCGTCAACCCGAACCAGCCGGGTTGTGAATTCCCCAGCAAGAACCTGGCCGGCGTGGGCGTGATGTTCTACGTGCTGCTGGCACTGCGCGCCGAACTGCGCAAGCGCGGGGTCTACACGCAGCAAAGCCAGCCGCCGCTGCAAACGCTGCTGGATCTGGTGGCGCTGGGCACGGTTGCCGACGTGGTCAAGCTCGACGCCAACAATCGCATTTTGGTCGCACAGGGCCTGAAGCGGATGCGCGCCGGCCGCATGCAGCCGGGCGTGGCGGCGCTGTTCCGTGCCGCGGGCCGCGAAGCCATGCGGGCCAACACCTTCGACCTCGGCTTTGGCGTTGGGCCGAGGCTGAATGCCGCTGGCCGACTGGCCGACATGTCGCTCGGCATCGAATGCCTGCTGACCGACGATGCCAACCGCGCCTGGGAGATCGCCCAGGAACTCGACAGCATGAACCGCGAGCGGCGCGACATCGAAGCCGGGATGCAGCAGGAAGCCCTGCAGATCCTGGAGCAGCCGCTGGCCGGCCTCGATCCGTCGGCACGCTTTACCGTGAGCGTATTCAATGACACCTGGCACCAGGGCGTGATCGGCATCGTCGCGTCGCGGCTGAAGGACAGGTTCCATCGCCCGACCATCACCTTCGCGCCTGGCGACGAGGCCACGGTCAAGGGCTCGGGCCGCTCGATCCCCGGCTTCCACCTGCGCGATGCGCTCGACCTGGTCTCCAAGCGCTGCCCGGGCCTGATGATCAAGTTCGGCGGCCACGCCATGGCGGCCGGCCTGACCGTGCGCGCCGAGCGCTTTGCCGAGTTCCAGGACGCCTTCGAGGCAGTTGGCCGCGAATGGCTGACGGACGACCAGCTCGCGCGCGTGATCGAGACCGACGGCGATATCGAGGAACAGTGCTTCAGCCCGGAATTCGTCACGCTGCTCGAACAGCAGGTCTGGGGCCAGGGCTTTCCGGCCCCGACCTTCTGCGGCGAGTTCGAGGTGCTGCGCCAGAGCGTGCTCAAGGGCAAGCACCTCAAGCTGCAGCTCGGCCGCGGCCGGCAGCGCTTCGACGCGATCTGGTTCAACCACGCCGACGAGCTCGGCGCCAGCGCGCAGGTCGCTTACCGGCTCGACAACAACACCTTCAACGGCACCACGCGCGTACAGCTCGTGATCGAGCACGCGCAGTAACCTGCGCCGCGCTAGCCGCGCGCCGGCAGGTAGTTGGCCGGATCGACCGGCTTGCCGTTGCCCCGCACCTCGAAGTGCAGCTCGCTGCCACTGCCGCCCATGCTGCCGACGTCCTGGCCCGCGGTGACGCGCGCGCCTTCGCTGACCAGCGGCTTGTCGAGATTGCCGTACACGGTCAGCCAGTCGTCGTTGTGCTTGACGATCACCAGCATGCCGTAGCCGCGCAGGTTGCCGACGTGGATGGCCCAGCCCGATGCCGCAGCCTTCACGGTGCCGCCGGGCGGCACCGCGATGGTCAGTCCCTTGCTGGCGGGCGGCGAGAAGCGTGACGTGACCTTGCCGTCGGACGGCCATTGCAGCCGGATGGCGCTGACAGGTGCCCTGGACTGGCCGCCGCTGTCCGCGCGCGGCGTATCCGTCACAGTTTGCGGTGGCATGCCGCCCGAAGACGAAGCGGTCGTGCCGGATCCCGGCGGCTTGACGCGGATCAGCTGGCCGACTTCGATGCGGTCGGCGCTGGGCAAATTGTTCCAGCGCACCAGGTCCCGCACATTGCGGCGCTGCTTGCGGGCGATGGAATACAGCGTGTCGCCGCTCTCTACGCGGTAAAAGCCTTCGGGCGCGGGTTCCGAGGACATCGTGCCGCAACCGGCGGCCAGCGCGGCGCAAGCCGCAGCGATCATCCATCCGAGCATCCGGCGTCGGCCGGTGTTTTCGTGTCTTGTTGGCGTCATTCGTCCCTGTTGAGTTGGTCTTCGGGGGGCGGCTAGCGAAGCCTGGAGCGGCTCTATTATCGCCGCCCGCGCTGCACGGCCCGCCGGGTAGACCATCGGCAGGGGCTTCCGTTCGCGGCGCGAAGGGCTGCCAGCGCCCCTCGCGGCACCGGAATACGCCCCGATTCCGCTATAATTCGAGGTTTTCGAAGCGCAGGATCATCATGGAAGCAGAACGCCTCAACGCCATCTCCGGTGCCATCTCCGATCTCCGTTCCCGGACGGAAGATCTACGGGGGTATCTTTGACTACGATGTCAAAGTAGGAAGACTGGAAGAAGTCAACGGCTTGCTGGAAGACCCGGACGTCTGGAACAACCCCAAGCGCGCCCAGGATCTCGGCAAGGAAAAGAAAGCCATCGAGGGCGTCGTAAGCGTCCTCGGCAAGCTCACGGACGACCTGACCGGTGCCGATGAGCTGTTCGAACTCGCCAGGGAAGAAGGCGACGACGAAACGTTGGAATCGATTGAGACCGACGTCAAGGGTTTCGAGGAAATCGTGGCCGGCATGGAATTCCGCCGCATGTTCGCGGGCGAGATGGACCAGGCCAACGCCTTTATCGACATCCAGGCCGGCGCCGGCGGCACCGAAGCGTGCGACTGGGCGTCGATGCTGCTGCGCCAGTACCTGAAGTACTGCGAGCGCAAGGGCTTCAAGGCGGAGGTGCTCGAAGAGTCCGAAGGCGACGTGGCCGGCATCAAGAGCGCGACCATCAAGATCGAGGGCGAATACGCCTTTGGCTACCTGCGCACGGAAACCGGCGTGCACCGCCTGGTGCGCAAGTCGCCGTTCGATTCGTCGGGCGGGCGCCACACCTCGTTCTCGTCGGTGTTCGTGTATCCGGAAGTCGACGACTCGTTCGAGGTCGAGGTCAATCCGGCCGACCTGCGCGTGGATACCTATCGCGCGTCGGGTGCCGGCGGCCAGCACATCAACAAGACCGATTCGGCCGTGCGGATCACGCACATCCCGACCGGCATCGTGGTGCAGTGCCAGAACGATCGTTCGCAGCACCGCAACCGTGCCGAGGCCATGTCGATGCTGAAGTCGCGCCTGTACGAGCACGAGATGCGCAAGCGCCAGGCCGAGGCCGACAAGCTCGAAGCCGGCAAGACCGACGTGGGCTGGGGCCACCAGATCCGCTCCTACGTGCTGGACCAGAGCCGCATCAAGGATCTGCGCACCAACGTGGAAATGTCCAACACCCAGAAGGTGCTGGATGGCGACCTGGACCCGTTCATCGAGGCCAGCCTCAAGCAGGGACTGTAAGGCCGCTGCCATGCCCGCCGCGCGGGCATGGCGCCGGACCGCATCCGCCAACCATGCACCGCCCGCCGCGGGCGGCGCTCCGAACGGGGCACCATGAGCGAAGCAGACCACCTCTACATCATCACCGGCGCCTCGCGCGGGCTCGGTGCGGCACTGACCAATGCGCTGCTCGTGCCGGGCAACCGCCTGGTATGCGTGGCGCGCAGCCGCAACCTGGAACTCGAGCGCGTTGCCACCATGAGCGGCGTGCCGGTGGCCTGGCACCTGCAGGACCTGTCGCAGCCTGCGTCGGCCGCCGGCTGGCTGTCCAGCGTGCTGGAGAGCCAGGACCCGCCGGCCAGCGCCACGCTGATCCTCAATGCCGGCGTGGTCGAGCCGATCGGCCCCGTGTCGCGGCTGCAGGAAAACACCCTGCTGCCGCACCTGCTGACCAACCTGGCCTCGCCGATGATCATGACCGGCGCGTTCCTGGAACGCACCGAGAAGTTCGACTGCCCGCGCAAGGTGCTCGCCATCTCGTCCGGCGCGGCACGCCGCCCGGTCGAAGGCTGGAGCGCGTATTGCGCCGGCAAGGCCGGGCTCGACATGTTCATCCGCTCGGTCAATGCCGAGTACGCAGGCACCGCGGCACCGCGCACGGTTCGTGCCGTGGCGCTCGCGCCCGGCGTGGTCGACACCGGCATGCAGGACACCATCCGCAATGCCGACTTTGCCCAGGTGCAGCGCTTCCGCGACCTGAAGGCGACCCAGCAGCTTGCCTCCGCCGAAGACACCGCCGGCCGCATCCTTGCTTACCTGCATCGCCCGGACTTCGGCAGCACCGAGCTGGACGACCTGCGTAATTACTGAAGCCATACTGAATCCGCGCGCGGCACGCCGCGCGCGACCCGACAAGACATCATGACCGAACCCACCCGCGCCCAGGGCGCCCCGACCGCAGAAGCACCGGCCGCCGACGAAAACAAGATCATCGCGGAGCGGCGCGAGAAACTGGCGGCCCTGCGCGAGCAAGGCGTGGCCTTCCCGAACGATTTCCGTCCGACGCACCAGGCCGCCGCGCTGCACACCCAGTACGGCGAGACCGACCAGCCCGCGCTGGAAGCCGCGCCGGTCGAAGTGGCCATCGCCGGCCGCATGATGCTCAAGCGCGTGATGGGCAAGGCCAGCTTCGCCACCGTGCAGGACGGCAGCGGCCAGATCCAGTTCTACATCACGCGCGACAAGGTCGGCGAAGACGTCTACGCCGCCTTCAAGCACTGGGACCTCGGCGACATCATCAGCGCGCGCGGCGTGCTGTTCCGCACCAACAAGGGCGAGCTGTCGGTGCAGGTGCAGGAACTGCGCCTGCTGTCCAAGTCGCTGCGCCCGCTGCCGGACAAGTTCCACGGCCTGGCCGACCAGGAAATGAAGTACCGCCAGCGCTATGTGGACCTGATCGTCTCGCCCGAGACCCGCAATACCTTCCGTGCGCGCACCAATGCGATGTCGTCGCTGCGCCGCCATATGGCCGACGCCGGCTTCATGGAAGTGGAAACACCGATGCTGCACCCGATCCCGGGCGGCGCCGCGGCCAAGCCTTTCATCACGCACCACAATGCGCTGGACATGCAGATGTTCCTGCGCATCGCGCCCGAGCTGTACCTGAAGCGCCTGATCGTCGGCGGCTTCGAGCGCGTGTTCGAGATCAACCGCAACTTCCGCAACGAAGGGGTGAGCCCGCGCCACAACCCCGAGTTCACCATGATGGAGTTCTACGCGGCCTACACGGATTACCGCTGGCTGATGGACTTCACCGAGAACCTCATCCGCCAGGCCGCCATCGACGCCAGCGGCACTGCGGTGCTGAACTACCAGGGCCGCGAACTCGACCTGTCGAAGCCGTTCCATCGCCTGACCATCTGCCAGGCCATCCAGAAGTTCGCCCCGCAATACACCGACGCGCAACTGGCCGATATCGAGTTCCTGCGCACCGAACTGAAGAAGTTCGGCGTCAACACCAGCGCGCCGCAGTTCCTCAACGCCGGCATCGGCACGCTGCAACTGGTGCTGTTCGAGGAAACCGCCGAAAGCCAGCTGTGGGAACCGACCTTCATCATCGACTACCCGGTGGAAGTGTCGCCGCTGGCGCGCGCCTCGGACACGGTGCCGGGCATCACGGAGCGGTTCGAGCTGTTCATCACCGGCCGCGAGATTGCCAACGGCTTCTCCGAGTTGAACGATGCCGAAGACCAGGCCGACCGCTTCCGCAAGCAGGTCGAGCAGAAGGATGCCGGCGATGAAGAGGCGATGTACTACGACGCCGACTACATCCGTGCGCTGGAATACGGCATGCCCCCGACGGGCGGGTGCGGCATCGGCATCGACCGCCTGGTGATGCTGCTGACCGACAGCCCGAACATCCGCGACGTCATCCTGTTCCCGCACCTGCGGCGGGAAGACTGAGACCGTCGGACCGATGCTGTGCTGATCTGTGAAGCCCCGCCTCTTTGGCGGGGTTTTTCTTTAGCGTGCGGAACAGTCCATCAGGGTGCCGCCCAATTCACCCCATGTATAATCCCCCGCCCTTCCCGCGCCGCGGCCATGCCCCAGATCGTCGTCAGTCAACTGCGCAAGACCTATCGCATCCACGAACGCGACCCGGGCGTGCTCGGCGCGCTGCGCGCGCTGGTCCGCCCCCGCTATCGCACCGTCGAAGCGCTGGCTGGCGTCTCGTTCGCGCTGGAGCGCGGGGAGTTGCTTGGCTTCATCGGCCCGAACGGCGCGGGCAAGTCGACCACCATCAAGATCCTCTCAGGCATCCTGCGCCCCGACGGCGGCCATGTCGAAGTCAACGGACGCGTTCCGTTCGACGACCGCGAACGGCATGTGGCGCGTATCGGCGTGGTGTTCGGCCAGCGCACGCAGCTCTGGTGGGATCTGCCGGTCGGCGACGGCTTCGCGCTGCTGCGCGATATCTATCGCGTCGACCCGGTGCGTTTCGCGCGCACAAGGGATGAACTGGTGGCGCTGCTGCACCTGGAGCGCCTGCTCGGCCAGCCCGTGCGCCAGTTGTCGCTGGGCCAGCGCATGCGCGCCGAGATCGCGGCGGCCTTGCTGCACGAGCCCGACATCCTGTTTCTCGACGAGCCGACCATCGGGCTCGATGCGCCCTCCAAGCTCGCGGTGCGCGACTTTATCCGGCGCATGAACCGCGAACGCGGCACCACCGTGCTGCTGACCACGCACGACATGCACGACATCGAGGCACTGGCCCGGCGCGTGATCGTGATCGGCCACGGCCGCGTACTGGCCGACTGCGGCGTCGAGGCACTGCGCGAGCAGGTGCTCGCCGCACGCCGGCTCGATGACGGCTTGCCCGAGGACGCCGAGGACGAAGGCATGACCATCGAAGCCGTGATCGCGCGCTTCTACGCAATGCATGGCGCCGCGGAGGCCTAGCCGATGATGGCGCCGCGCGAACTTGCACGCCCCTACCTTGCCGCGCTGCGGTCCCGCTTCTTGCAGATGCTGCAGTACCGCGCGGCGGCGTATGCGGGCTTCGGCACCCAGTGCTGGTGGGGAGGCATCAAGGTCATGGTGCTGGCGGCGTTCTACGGCAGTGCCACCGCGCACGGCGCGCCGCTGTCGCTCGCGCAGGCGATCACCTATATCTGGCTCGCACAGGGCCTGTTCGCGCTGCTGCCGTGGATGGGAGATCCCGAGGTGGCGCTGGCCGTGCGCACCGGCGCCGTCGCCTACGACCGGCTGCGGCCCGTCAATGCCTACGCGCTGTGGTTCGCCCGCTCGGCTGGCTGGACCGCGGCGCGGGTGCTGCCACGCGTGGTCCTGATGTTCGCCTTCGCGGGCGTGGTGATGCCCGTGATCGGGCTCGGTGCCTGGGCCTGGCAACCGCCTGCGGGTTTCGCTGCCGGCATGGGCTTCATCGCCTCGGCGCTGTTCGCGTTGCTGCTGTCCACATCGCTGGTCATGCTGCTCAACATCGCTGCCGCGGCGGCGCTCAACGAACGCGGTATCAATGTATTGATGGGACCGGTGGTCATCGTCTTTTCGGGCAACTTGCTGCCACTGGCGCTGCTCCCGGACGCCTGGCAGACCGTCTTACTGGTGCAGCCGCTGGCAGGCGTGATGGATATTCCGGCGCGCATCTACTTCGGCCAGCTCGGCGGCACGCGGATGCTCGCCGCGCTGGGCCTGCAATGCCTGTGGATTGTATTGCTGATCACTGCCGGCCAGGCGGCCATGGGCCGTACGATGCGCAAGCTCGAGGTGCAAGGCGGATGAGGCGCATGGGCTCGCTGGCATTGTTCGCCCGCCTGATGACGGCCTCGCTGAGCGGCCAGGCGCGCTATCCCGGCTCGGCGCTGATGCTGACCGTGGGGCAGTTCCTGGGGACGAGCATCGAAGTGATTGCGATCTGGGCGCTGTTTCACCGCTTCGGCAACGTCCAGGGCTGGAAGATCGGCGAAGTGGCATTGTTCTACGGGCTCGTGAACTGCATGTTCGCCATTGCCGATGCGCTCGGGCGCGGATTCGACATACTGGGCACGACCTTGTTGCGCACCGGCGAATTCGACCGCCTGTTATTGCGCCCCCGCCCGCTGGCGCTGCAGCTGATGGGGCACGACGTGCGCATCAGTCGCCTGGGACGCCTGCTGCAGGGACTGCTGGTCCTGGCTTTCGCCACGGTGCAGGCGGAGATCGCGTGGACGCCGCCCTCGATTGCCATGGCGCTGTTCGCCCTGGCGGGCGGGGTTGCGCTGTTTCTTGGCATCCTGGTGCTGCAAGGCACGCTGTCGTTCTGGACGATCGAAAGCCTGGAGGTCGCCAATATGCTGACCTACGGCGGCGTCGAGGCCGCCCAGTATCCGATGGCCTTGTATGCGCGATGGTTCCGGTACGTGCTGACCTTCGCCGTGCCCCTGGCCGGCGTCGCCTACTACCCGGTGCTCGCCATATTGGGCAAGGCCGACCCGCTCGGCGCGCCTGGATGGGTGGGGCTGGTATCGCCGCTGGCCGGGTTCGCCTTCCTGGCCGCAGCCTTCTGCGCATGGCGCGCCGGCGTGCGCCACTATGCCTCGACAGGCAGCTAGGCGCCGCGGGCTGGCTACCGTGCGGAATATTCCGTAACAAAGAGCGCTTGCGGCTGCACGGCAACCATTTCGGCGCTTTGCTATGCTTCTTGAGCATCCCCCGGCTCATCGGAACCACCCAATGCAATGCGCCAACCGCAGGACTTCCCGGATCTGGCAACACGTCACGCCCCTGGCTGGCGGCCTTCTGCTGGCCATGCTCCAGCATGCGGCGCATGGGCAGGAACTCCTGCTGATGGGCGGTGTGCACACCAACCCGCCGATCCACAGCGACGACGACCGCAGCGGTGTCTACGCCTACAGCTACCAGCAGAACCTCACAGACCGCTGGTATGCAAGCTACACCTACCTGAACGAAGGACACGTCAGCGGCCACCATCGCGACGGACATGCTGCTCAGCTGTGGTGGCGCTGGCTGACGCCGGGCCGCCAGTTCGCGGTGTCGGTCGGTGCCGGCCCTTACCTATATTCCGACACGGCCGATGAACAGCCGGACGGCAGCTACAGCAACCATCACGGCGTCGGGCTACTGGCCAGTGCCGCGGCCACCTGGTATGTGAGCGGCGGCCCCTGGATGGTGCAGGCGCGATACAACCGCGCGCAAACCTGGTCGAGCTTCAACTCGAACACGGTGCTGCTGGGCGTGGGCTACCAACTCGACCACGGCCGGCGCGACGGCCCATTTGTCGCGGGCACGCGCACCGGCGCCCTGACTGGCGATGAGCTGACGGTCTTCCTGGGCGGCAGCATCGTCAACAGCTTTGCTTCGGAAACGGAATTCGCCGCGGCCGTGGAGTATCGGCACGGCTTCTGGCGCGGCATCGAAGGCACGCTCAGCTATCTGGCGGAGGGGAGTTCCGAGCAAGTTCAGCGCCGCGGCGTGGCGGCGCAAGCGTGGCTGAGCGGCGGATTCTTTGGGGACCGGCTGACACTGGGCATCGGCGCTGGGCCGTACTACGCGACCACGCTGCAGGTCCGCGGGCCAGGTGCGGACAGTTCGCCTTCCCGCTGGGCCGGGCTGCTGACGCTATCGGCCAGCTACCGGCTCAGCGAGCACTGGCTTGGCCGGCTGTCATGGAATCGCGTCATGACGGGCTACGACCGCGACGCCGACATCATGGTGGCGGGCGTCGGGTATCGCTTCTAAGGGCGATGGAACGGCCGCCGAAGCAGCTCAGTTGGCTTCCTCGATCCACGCCGCCTGGATCGCTTCGAGGATCTTCTCGCCCGAGCGCTCGGGCAGGTCGCTGAAGCCGTCCAGTTCCAGCACCCGTTTGCGCAGATCCGTGAAGCGGATCGTTACCGGATCCACGTCGGGAAACTTGTCATACAGGGCCGCGGCGATATCGTAGGTGTCGGTCCACTTCATGGGGTTCTCCGGGCCTCAGTGGCCTTCCTTCGCGTGGTTGATGGTGTACTTCGGGATCTCGACGGTCAGGTCCTCGTCGGCGACGATGGCCTGGCATGACAGGCGCGAGTTAGGCTCCAGGCCCCAGGCCTTGTCGAGCAGGTCTTCTTCCTTCTCCTCGGCCTCGTCGAGCGAGTCGAAGCCCTCGCGCACGATCACGTGGCAGGTCGTGCACGCGCACGACTTCTCGCAGGCGTGCTCGATGTCGATGTCGTTGGCCAGCAGCGCGTCGCAGACGCTGGTGCCGGTCTCGGCTTCGATCACCGCCCCTTCCGGGCAGTATTCGGCGTGGGGCAAAACGATGATCTGTGGCATGTCGTGTCCTGGTATTGATGCTTGGCAGATGCGAGGGCCGGTGATCAGCCGAGTTCCTGCACCTTGCGCCCGGCCAGCGCGCTCTTGATCGAGCGGTCCATGCGGCGGGCGGCGAATTCGTCGGTGCCGCGCGACAGTGTCTCGACCGCGGCCTTGATGGCGTGGTGATCCTCGCCGGTGGCAATGTCGCGCACCGAGGCAATCAGCGCCTCGACCGCGGTACGTTCGTCGGCCGACAGCAGGTCGCCGTCGGTCTGCAGCGCGCGCGTGGTGGCTTCGACCAGGCGGTCGGCCTCGACGCGTTCCTCGGCCAGCGCGCGGCTCTTCATGTCGTGCTCCGCTTCGCGGAAGCCTTCCTGCAGCATGCGCGCAATGTCGTCATCGGCCAGGCCATACGACGGCTTCACGGTCACCGACGACTCCACGCCCGAATGCGTTTCACGCGCGGTGACCGACAGCAGCCCGTCAGCGTCGACCTGGTAGGTCACGCGGATGCGCGCCGCACCGGCCACCATCGGCGGGATGCCGCGCAGCTCGAAGCGCGCCAGCGAACGGCAGTCGCTGGCCAGCTCGCGCTCGCCCTGCAGCACGTGGATCGCCATGGCGGTCTGGCCGTCCTTGAAGGTGGTGAACTCCTGCGCCCGCGCCACGGGGATGGTGCTGTTGCGCGGAATGATCTTCTCCACCAGGCCGCCCATGGTTTCCACGCCGAGCGACAGCGGGATCACATCCAGCAGCAGCCAGTCTTCGCCGGGCGCATGATTGCCCGCCAGCAGGTTGGCCTGCATGGCGGCGCCGAGCGCGACGACACGGTCCGGATCGAGATTGGTCAGCGGCGGCTGGCCAAAGAAATCGCCCACCGCCTTGCGGATGGCCGGCATGCGCGTGGCACCGCCAACCAATACGACGCCCTGGACCTCGTCCGGCGCCACGCCCGCATCGCGCAGCGACTTGCGCACCGGCACCAGCGTCTTCTGCACGAGGTGCGCGGTAATGGTGTTGAAGACCTCGTCGGTCAGCGCCAGGTGCACGATCTCGCCGGAATCGAGCACAGCGTCGATCACCGTGCTGTCGCTCTCCGACAGCGCTTCCTTGGCCGCGCGCGCGCGCACCATCAGCAGGCGGGTGTCCTGCGCCGACAGTGGCTGCAGGCCGGCCTGCTCGACGATCCAGCACAGCAGGCGCTGGTCGAAATCGTCGCCGCCCAGCGCGGAATCGCCGCCGGTCGACAGGACTTCGAATACGCCCTTGGTCAGCTTCAGGATCGAGATATCGAAGGTGCCGCCGCCGAGGTCATAGACCGCGTAGATGCCCTCGGACGCGTTGTCCAGGCCGTAGGCGATCGCCGCCGCGGTGGGCTCGTTCAGCAGGCGCAGCACTTCCAGGCCGGCCAGGCGCGCGGCGTCCTTGGTGGCCTGGCGCTGCGCTTCATCGAAGTAGGCCGGCACGGTGATGACGGCGCCGACCAGGTCGTCGCCGAGCGAATCCTCGGCGCGCTGGCGCAGCGTCGCCAGGATCTCGGCCGAGACTTCCACGGGGCTCTTCACGCCGGCGACGGTCTTGATCTGCACCATGCCGGGCGCATCAACGAAATCGTAGGGGCTGTGCTCGTTGTGGGCCACGTCCTTCAGGCCGCGTCCCATGAAGCGCTTGACCGAGACGATGGTGTTCTTGGGGTCGCGTACCGCTTCGTCCTGAGCGCGGTAGCCGATATGCGTCGTGCGGTCCGCCAGGTAGCGCACCACCGAGGGCAGCAGCGCGCGGCCGCGATCGTCGGCCAGGACTTCGGGGATGCTGTTGCGCACCGCCGCCACCAGCGAGTTGGTGGTGCCAAGGTCGATGCCAACGGCCAGCCGGCGTTGATGGGGCGCCGGCGACATGCCGGGTTCGGAAATCTGGAGCAGTGCCATGATGTTTCTTCGCTTTCTCGTGCGCGAGGGTGAGCGCCGCGCAGGCGGCTTTCGCGACGGGCGCCATTGTCACATGGCCCCGCCAAACGTGCCGGGACTACTCTTCCAGCCGGTCGATCGCTTCGCTGGTATCGTGTTCGATCTTCTCGATGAACATCAGCTGCCGTACCGCCGCACCCGCGGCCTCGTTGTCGCCTGCGTCCAGCAGCGCGCCAAGCGCCGCGTGCCGTTCGCGCTTTTCCTGGCGCAGCGCGCGCAGCAGGCCATCCAGGCGTTCGATACCACGGGACTCGACGGCGTCCTGCAAGTCCTCGCGCCATTCCATCTGCTGCATCAGGAACGCGGGCGACATGGCGGTGTTGTTCTCCGCCTGCACGTCCACGCCGCGCAGCCCCAGCAGGTAGATCGCGCGCTTGAGCGGCTGGCGCAGCGTGCGGTAGGCCTCGTTGGCATGCGCGGCCCACTGCATCGCCACGCGCCGCTCGGCCTCGCCGGCGTTGGCGAAGCGGTCCGGATGCGCCTGCGACTGCACAGTCCGGTATGCGGCATCCAGCGCCGCCTCATCCACGCCGAACTGCACCGGCAAGCCGAACAGCGCAAAAAAATCGTCTTTCAACAGCTTCCCCAACAAAAAGGAGCGGTCGCGCCGCCCCCTTGTGCATTCACGTCAACCGCCGCGCGTGCGGCCCTGTTCAGGTGCCCGCGCCCAATCGGCGGGCGGCTCATTGCGATCGCATTTCAGGCAGTTCACCGTTGCGCCAAGCCGGGCCGCCCTGCCCTGCTCTGTGGCCGTCCACGGCCGCAGTTGCCAGGGCGGGTTGTGGCGCATGTGCTGCCCGTGCCCACAATCGAGTTCGGCGACCCAGTCGCCTTCCTCGTCCCGGTGGAAGCCGACGATGCAGCGTTCCATCCGGTCCCGTCCGCGCCGGCGCTCAGACCGTGAAGGACTCGCCGCAGCCGCACTCGTCCTTCACGTTCGGGTTGTTGAAGCGGAAACCTTCGTTCAACCCCTCGCGCGCGTAGTCGAGTTCGGTGCCGTCGATGTACGGCAGGCTCTTGGCGTCGACAATGATCTTGAGGCCATGCGTCTCGAACACCTGGTCTTCAGGGTGCAGCTCGTCCACGTACTCGAGCTTGTAGGCCAGGCCCGAGCAGCCCGTGGTCTTCACGCCAAGGCGCAGGCCCACGCCCTTGCCGCGGCGTTCCAGGTAACGGGCCACGTGCCTGGCGGCCTTCTCGGTCATCGTGATCATCGTTGCGTCATCCTTCTACGTTCGGAACTCAAGCCACTCAGGCGGCCTTCTGGTCGGCGCCCGGGTGCTTCTTCTTGTAGTCGTCGACGGCGGCCTTGATCGCGTCCTCGGCCAGGATCGAGCAGTGGATCTTCACCGGCGGCAGCGCCAGTTCCTCGGCGATCTGCGTGTTCTTGATCTCCAGCGCCTGGTCGACGGTCTTGCCCTTGACCCACTCGGTCACGAGCGAGGACGAGGCAATGGCCGAGCCGCAGCCATAGGTCTTGAACTTCGCGTCTTCGATCACGCCCGATTCGTTCACCTTGATCTGGAGCTTCATCACGTCGCCGCAAGCCGGAGCGCCGACCATGCCGGTACCCACGGTGTCATCGCCCTTATCGAAGGAACCGACGTTGCGGGGGTTTTCATAGTGGTCAAGAACCTTGGTGCTGTATGACATTTTGCTTACCTCGTGCTTAATCTTTTATGGGGTCGTGCTGGCGGGCGGCGCTCAGTGCGCGGCCCACTGGATCGAATTCAGGTCGACGCCGTCCTTGAACATTTCCCACAGCGGCGACAGGTCGCGCAGCTTGCCGATCTTGTTCTTGAGCAGTTCGACGGTGAAGTCGATTTCCTGCTCGGTGGTGAAGCGGCCCACCGTGAAGCGGATCGAGCTGTGCGCGAGTTCGTCGTTGCGGCCCAGCGCGCGCAGCACGTACGAGGGCTCGAGCGAGGCCGAGGTGCAGGCCGAACCCGACGACACGGCAATTTCCTTGATCGCCATGATCAGCGACTCGCCTTCGACGAAGTTGAAGCTGACGTTCAGGTTGTGCGGCACGCGGTGTTCGAGGCTGCCGTTCAGGTAGACCTCTTCCATCCCCTTCAGGCCGTTCCACAGGCGGTCGCGCAGCATGCGGATGCGCTCGTTCTCGGTCGCCATTTCTTCGCGGGCGATGCGGAAGGCTTCGCCCATGCCGACGATCTGGTGCGTGGCCAGCGTGCCCGAGCGCATGCCGCGCTCATGGCCGCCGCCGTGCATCTGCGCTTCGATGCGCACGCGCGGCTTGCGGCGCACGTACAGCGCGCCGATGCCCTTCGGGCCGTAGGTCTTGTGGGCCGAGAACGACATCAGGTCGCACTTCAGCGTGCTCAGGTCGATCTGCACCTTGCCGGTCGCCTGCGCGGCGTCGCAATGGAAGATGATGCCCTTCTCGCGGCAGATCGCGCCGATCTGCTCGACGTCCTGGATCACGCCGATCTCGTTGTTCACCAGCATCACCGACACCAGGATCGTGTCCGGGCGCAGCGCCTGCTTGAACACTTCGATGTCGACCAGGCCGTCGTCCTTCACGTCGAGGTAGGTGACCTCGAAGCCCTGGCGCTCCAGTTCACGCGTGGTGTCGAGCACGGCCTTGTGCTCGGTCTTCACCGTGATGAGATGCTTGCCCTTGCCCGAATAGAAATTCGCGGCGCCCTTGATCGCCAGGTTGTTGGACTCGGTCGCCCCGGAGGTCCACACGATTTCACGCGGATCGGCGCCGACCAGCGCGGCCACCTGTTCACGCGCCTCTTCCACCGCACGCTCCGCATCCCAGCCATAGGCGTGGCTGCGCGACGCGGGATTGCCGAACTGCTCGCGCAGGTACGGAATCATCTTGTCCGCCACGCGCGGGTCCACCGGTGTCGTGGCCGAGTAATCCATGTAGATGGGGAAATGTGGGGTGCTCATCGTTATGACTGCCTTCTATTCAGGGGGACCGCTGATCTTTCGTTTCGCTGCTTGCCTGCCGGGCGCTTCAGGACTGCGCCAGGCTGAAAACCGAATTCACCACCCGGGCGCGGACCGGCTTCTCTGCCGCCTTGTCCGGCTTGCCGCGCGCGGCGGGTGCCGCCTGCTGCACGGCGGCGTCTTCGCGCATGTCATGCAGGACAGCCGGCTGCTTGGCGCGCTGCTGGTCCACGAGGTTCTTGAGGGAGACGGAGTCGAGGTATTCGACCATCTTCTGGTTCAGCGTCGCCCACAGTTCATGGGTCATGCAACGCCCGGAGCCGTCATCTCCGTTACAATTGCCCTTTCCACCGCACTGGGTGGCATCGAGCGGCTCGTCCACGGCGATGATGATGTCCGCCACGGTGACGTCTTCGGCCTTGCGCGCGAGGCTGTAACCACCGCCGGGGCCGCGTACACTTTCAACGATCTCATGCCGGCGCAGTTTGCCGAACAGCTGTTCCAGGTAGGACAGCGAGATCTTCTGCCGCTGGCTGATGCCCGCGAGCGTGACGGGTCCCTGGTCCTGGCGCATGGCCAGGTCGATCATCGCAGTGACCGCAAAGCGGCCTTTGGTGGTCAGTCTCATGATGCAGGGCTAATACTTGATCGTTTCCGTCAAGTATAAAGGTACCCGACTAATTCAGTCAACTACCCTACGGCACCGCATCATGCCCCGCGGCTTCCGGGAACCGGCTCTGCGCCTGCCGTCCGGGGCGGCACGATCAGCGACATCGGGTTCTTCAGGATGCGGCGCCGCACGGCCGCGCTGAGGTCGGCCCGATCCACCCGCTTCAGGTGGCGCGAACGCAGCGCCATATTGAAGGCCAGCGCGAAGCTCACCGCCACGTTCAGCACGCCCATCAGCGCAATGCCCGCCACCGCGAGCCATAGAGCCGGCAGCCGCAGGGCATCGAGGCCCAACACGCCGAGCGCGGTGCCCACGGATCCCGTTGAAAGCGTCACGTGACGCACTTCCATATGGGGGCCGAAGAAGCTCAGGATTTCCGGGCCCAGACCCAGCAGCAAACCCAGCGACACATTGGCGCTGATGCCTGACATATTGCGCTTCCAGAAATCCGCGAACCGCTGCGCTCCGCGCTCGCCCAGCACATAGCGCAGGCGGCGATGATAGGCCATGACGTCGTGCACCTTGTGCAGCGCGAACCAGTTGTCGGCCCAACCCGCGATCAGGCTCGACAGCCACAGCAGCACGCCGGTGAAAACCGCATAAATGGGGGTCGGCCCCAGGATCGAGAACGATTCGATGGTGGCAATGGCCTTTGCCGGCGTAATCAGGTTGGCGCCGAGGATCTTGTTGGCCAGCCACTGGATCGCCAGCGCGACGGGAAACACCACCGCCAGATTGCCGAAGATCGCGGCCGCATTGGACCGGATCATCGCGATCGTATCGTCGACGAATATCTTGCGCCCTTCCGGCCGCCCGGCTGCATCGAGCCGGTGTGCCAGCGCGGGCCCGGTCATGGCAGGCTGCTTCGTGGCCAGCGTGAAATGCGCGAAGTGGATGACAAGAAAGCTGCCCGCGTAATTGAGCGAGGCGAGCAGCCCTTCGATGAACTTGTCCAGGTGCAGGCCGTAGATCAGGAACTTCAGGTACACGGTGGCAACGGTGATCAGCCCGCCCCCGGCCGCCGCGCGCATGAGGTCGCCATATTCCTTGCGATCGCGCGTGATGTAGTGCTCGCCGGTCTCGGCCGAGCGCTCCACCACGCGGCGCGCCAGTTGCGCGAATGACGCGCCGGCTAGGTCGGACACGCTGCGGCGTGCCTGCGTGGAGCGGATCAGTTCCGCCACCAGGTGCGCATGCATGCCCGGACGCCACGGCTCGACCCATGCCGCGAGAAGCAACTCGATACGTGCGAGCTGGACCTTCATGCGCTCGATCTGGAACACGACCTCGACCGAAACCCCGTTCTCTTCCAGATCCGCATAGACCTGGAGCGCGGCGGCGTGGCAACCGTCCAGCAGCCCACGGAAATAATTGAGGCGCTGGCCGAAGGCCTCGTCCGCATGGGTCAGTCCAGGCTCGCACAATGCCTGGATGGCGCTGTCGAGCGGGTAGAACGGCGTGTCTTCCACCCTGCCGCGCAGCCGCGAGCGCACCGACTGGCTCAGGCCGGTGGCACGAACCTGGCTGACCAGCACGGCGATGCTGGTGAACAGCATGTGCTCGAGCGCTGCCCAGTAGCGGGCCATCGCCTGCGCACCGGCTGCGGGGTGCTTGTCGTCAGCCGGGTCCGCGCGCAGCACGCGCGCCAGTCTGGCGAGCAGTTCGTCATCCAGGGCTTCGACCCAATCGGCATCGTGCTGCCCGACAAACAGCAGCGCGAACAGCGCCGCCATATCGCTGCGGTTGGGCGGCGGTGGCAGGAAGCGCGCCTGCAGGCGGTGAACCATCTCGCTGACGAAGCCCGGGTGGGAAGCCACACCCGTGTCGCAGAACAGTGCCGTGGGATCGTTGTCGCGCACGATGCTGCGCACCGTGGCACCAAACCGTTCGGCCCAGCTGGCATGCCGCTCGAGCACCTGCAGCAGGTAGCGCATGCGCACATGTTCGCGAAAGCTGCCGGTGCCGCGCGCGGGGCCTTCGCCGCCATCGACCTCCACGCCTGCCATGCCGTCGCGACGGATCCAGAAGCCCAGTTCGATCAGCCATCGGTTGCGGTCCGCCAGCGGCGCATCAGGATCCGCCGCCGTCAGGATGGCGTCGAGTTGAAGGCTGGCATTGCGCGACTCGCGCCATTTCCGGAACAGGGTTCGAAGCATGAATTCTCACAGGGGATGGCGCAACGGCTCAAGCGGGTGCGTCGCGCAGACGCTGGCGCAGCATGTCGACGATGCCATCGCAGGCATCTTCCACGTAGTCGAGCACGCGCTCGAAGCCGTCGCCCTCGCCGTAGTACGGGTCGGGCACCTCGTGCGCGTCGTGATGGGTGGCAAAGCTCATCAGCAGCCGCAATTGCTGCGCATCGGCCTGCGGGCACAAGGCTGACAGGCGTTCGAGATTGTCCTGGTCCATGGCCAGCACCAGGTCGAAACGCGAGAAGTCCGGCAAGCCGACCTTGCGGGCCCGCAGCGCCGACAGGTCATAGCCGCGCCGCTGCGCGTGGCGCTGGGTTCGCGGGTCCGGCGCGCGGCCCAAGTGGTACTCATGGGTGCCGGCCGAATCGAGTTCGACCAGGTCCGCAAGCCCTGCCGCCGCGAGTTTGGCGCGCAAGACGCCTTCCGCCGTGGGCGAACGGCAGATATTGCCCATGCAGCACATCAGGATGGCGAATTTCTTCATGGCTTTCTGCCTCGGAATGGGCGAAGCGCCGCGCACGCAGCACCAGCCGGCGCAAAGCACCGGCTCGTCGTACCACATGGAGGCCTTGACTGCGAAGGGCGCGATTTTAGCGCCACCGGCCAGCGGCAGGCCGCTAGAGCCGTTTGGCCAGCCGCTCTCCGTGCGCAAAGCCGGCGATTTCCGCGGCTTCGGCAGACTTGTAGTGGTCGGTGATCAGGGATTTTTCGACCAGCGTTGACGCGGCGCGGATATTGCAGCCGGCACGACAGGCGCGGACGGTGTATTCCCACTCGCTTTGCGAGCGCAGCCGTACCTGGACCTGCACTTCATGGGTTTCGTAGACCTTCTTCTTCCATTCGCCGATTTCGGCCATAACGGTCTCCAGGAATGATGGGCGTGCCGGCGGGCTGCGTCGCGCAGGGCTAGTTGACCTCGCCGGCGTCGATGGCGCGCATGGCGGCGGCCTCGGCCATGGCGACCGCGGCTTCGGGCGTCGGCGCCTTGCCGGCCAGCGCCTCGAAAGTCGGGCCCGAAGGTTCGCCGAAGGCATCGGCAATCCTCAGCTGCGCGGCAAAGCCGCCACCCGCTTCCGGAACCGCGCTCGCGACCACCGTATAGCCACCATATTCGAACTGCCGTTCCATGTCGGACTCCAGCGCGTTCACGGCAGCTTGGCTGCCAGGACTTCGATCTTCTGAATCGGGGGCGCACCAACGAACAGTTCCGGCGCCCTGGCGATCAGCGCTGCCGCCACCTTGCCGGCCAGATGCGCATCGCGCGAAGCCTCGTCGGGAAAGGCATCGAAGATGCCAAACCGCGATGGCCCCAGCCGCAGCGCGAACCAGGCCGTGGTGCCAGCCTCCTGCCCGACCACCGGCAAGCCGTCTTTCAGGAACTGCTCCACTTCGGCTTCCTTCCCGGGCACGGCTTCGAGCGGCACCCACAGCGCTAGCTTGACCATGGCTCATCTCCTGATCTGGCAAGACGCTTTTCACTATAGGCCAGCACGCAGCCCTGTCGCGCCGCGAAAGCGCTACACCGGCGGCTGCAGCGCCTCGTCGCCGCTGGCGCCGAACAGCTGCGCCTTGAGCTTGGCGAGCTGGTCCCGCACCTGCGCCGCCTTTTCGAATTCGAGATTCCTGGCGTGATCCATCATGAGCTTTTCAAGGCGCTTGATCTCCTTGGAAACCTGCTTCTCGCTCATGTCCTCGTAGCGGGCGCGCTCCTGCGCCGCCTGCAGTTCGGCCTTGACTTCGCCGGCATCGTAGACGCCGTCGATGATGTCCTTGATCCGCTTGACCACGCCGCGCGGCGTAATGCCGTTGGCCTCGTTGAAGGCCATCTGCTTGGCGCGGCGGCGCTCCGTTTCATCGATGGCGCGCCGCATCGAATCCGTCATGCGATCGGCGTACAGGATCGCCGTGCCGTTCACGTTTCGCGCGGCGCGGCCAATAGTCTGGATCAGCGAACGCTCGGCGCGCAGGAAACCTTCCTTGTCCGCGTCGAGGATGGCCACCAGCGACACCTCCGGGATATCCAGCCCTTCGCGCAGCAGGTTGATGCCCACCAGCACGTCGAAGGTGCCAAGGCGCAGGTCGCGGATGATTTCCACGCGCTCCACGGTGTCGATGTCCGAGTGCAGGTAACGCACCTTGACGCCGTTTTCCGACATGAACTCGGTCAGCTGCTCGGCCATGCGCTTGGTCAGCGTGGTCACCAGCACGCGCTCGCCGGCTTCCACGCGCAGGCGGATCTCGGACAGCAGGTCATCCACCTGCGTCCCGGCCGGACGCACGATGATGGTCGGGTCGACCAGCCCGGTCGGGCGCACCACCTGCTCCACCACCTGCCCCGCATGCTCTTGCTCGAACTGGGCCGGCGTGGCGGAAACGAACATCACCTGCCGCATCTTGCGCTCGAACTCGCCAAACTTGAGCGGCCGGTTGTCCAGCGCCGAGGGCAGCCGGAAGCCGTACTCGACCAGCGTGGTCTTGCGCGCGCGGTCGCCGTTGTACATGCCGTTGAGCTGGCCGATCAGCACGTGGGATTCATCGAGGAACATCAGCGCGTCCGGCGGCAGGTAGTCGACCAGCGTCGGCGGCGGGTCGCCGGGCTTCGCGCCCGACAGGTGGCGCGAGTAGTTCTCGATGCCTTTGCAGAAGCCCAGCTCGGACAGCATCTCCAGGTCGAAGCGCGTGCGCTGCTCCAGCCGCTGGGCCTCGACCAGCTTGCCTTCCTTCTGGAAGAACTCGAGCCGCTCGCGCAACTCGGCCTTGATATCTTCGATCGCGCGCAGCACGGTTTCGCGCGGCGTCACATAGTGGCTGGACGGATAGACCGTGAAGCGCGGGATCTTCTGGCGCACGCGGCCGGTCAGCGGGTCGAAGAACTGCAGCGACTCGACTTCGTCGTCGAACATCTCCAGCCGGACCGCCATCTCGGCGTGTTCGGCCGGGAAGATGTCGATGGTGTCGCCGCGCACGCGAAACGTGCCGCGCTGGAAATCGGTCTCGTTGCGCGTGTATTGCATGGCGATCAGCCGGGCGATGACATCGCGCTGGCTGACCTTGTCGCCGGCGCGCAGCGTCAGGATCATCTGGTGGTATTCGCTCGGGTTGCCGATACCGTAGATGGCCGACACCGTCGCGACGATCACCGTGTCGCGGCGTTCCAGCAGGCTCTTGGTGGCCGACAGGCGCATCTGTTCGATGTGCTCGTTGATCGACGAATCCTTCTCGATGAACAGGTCGCGCTGCGGGACGTAGGCCTCGGGCTGGTAGTAGTCGTAGTAGCTGACGAAGTACTCGACGGCGTTGCGCGGGAAGAACTCGCGGAACTCGGAATACAGCTGTGCCGCGAGCGTCTTGTTGGGCGCAAACACGATGGCCGGACGCCCCATGCGGGCGATCACGTTGGCCATGGTGTAGGTCTTGCCCGAGCCCGTCACCCCGAGCAGCGTCTGGAACGACAGGCCATCGTCAACCCCCTCCACCAGTTGCCGGATCGCCTCGGGCTGGTCGCCGGCCGGCGGGAACGGCTGGTAGAGCTGGAACGGCGAGCCCGGAAAAGTAACGATTTTGTCTTCGTCCAGGGCCGGCGCGACTTCGGCAAGGTTTGACATAGGCGGCTAGGGGAAAAACCTGAGAAAAGGGGGCGGATACGCTAGAATCTTGGGGTTGCACAGCCCGCTTCAAGCCGTCAACGCCAGCAAGCAGGTCTGCCGCACGCCCCCCAGCGCAGTCCGAAGCATTCTACGCCTTCCCGTTTTCTTACATTGCCGACCACGAGAGTCCAAATGAGTTTGTTTTCTGCCGTCGAGATGGCCCCGCGCGACCCGATCCTGGGCCTGAACGAAGCCTTCAATGCTGATACCCGCGCCACCAAGGTGAACCTGGGCGTTGGCGTGTACTTCACCGACGAAGGGAAGATTCCCCTGCTGCGTGCCGTGCAGGAAGCGGAAAAGGCGCGCCTAACGACCGCCACGCCGCGCGGCTACCTGCCGATCGAAGGCATCGCCGCCTATGACCAGGCCGTGCAGTCGCTGCTGTTCGGCAAGGAATCGCCACTGATCACCGAAGGCCGCGTTGTGACGGCACAGGCACTGGGCGGCACCGGCGCACTGAAGATCGGCGCCGACTTCCTGAAGCGCCTGTATCCGGCCTCCAAGGTCGCCATCAGCGACCCCAGCTGGGAAAACCACCGCGCGCTGTTCGAATCGGCCGGCTTCGAAGTGGTGAACTATGCCTACTACGACGCTCCCAGCCACGGCCTGAACTTCGCCGGCATGCTGGAATCGCTGAAGTCGTACCCGGCCAACACCATCATCGTGCTGCACGCCTGCTGCCACAACCCGACCGGCGTCGACCTGTCGGCCGAGCAGTGGAAGGAAGTGGTCGCGGTGATCAAGGAACGCAACCTGATCCCGTTCCTGGACATGGCCTACCAGGGCTTTGCCGATGGTATCGACCCGGACGGCGCTGCCGTGCGCCTGTTCGCTGACAGCGGCCTGCCCTTCTTCGTGTCGAGCTCGTTCTCGAAGAGCTTCTCGCTGTATGGCGAACGGGTCGGCGCGCTGTCGATCGTCACCACCGGCAAGGACGAAGCCCAGCGCGTGCTGTCGCAAGTCAAGCGCGTGATCCGCACCAACTACTCGAACCCGCCGACGCACGGCGGCACCGTGGTCGCCACCGTGCTGAACAGCCCGGAACTGCGCGCCATGTGGGAACAGGAGCTGGCCGAAATGCGCGACCGCATCAAGCTGATGCGCCACGCACTGGTCGACAAGCTGGCCGCCAAGGGCGTGAAGACCGACTTCTCGTTCGTGAAGTCGCAGCGCGGCATGTTCTCGTACTCGGGCCTGAACTCGGCACAAGTGGACCGCCTGCGCAACGAGCACGGCATCTACGCCGTCGGCACCGGCCGCATCTGCGTGGCCGCGCTGAACAGCCGTAATATCGACGCCGTGGTCGACGCGATCGCCGCAGTGCTGTAAAGGCCTCAATGTCGGGTACTGTTGGCATGCCGACAGTCCTGGCACGTTGCGTGCAACAACGAAAGGCAGCTACGGCTGCCTTTTTCTTTTGTCATGCCGTTTTGTCATGCGGAATTAAGGCCTTTGGGCTATTGTCTTTTCCCATTGCCGCCGTACCTTAGGGTATATGCTGCACAGCACGATCGTTTGGTTGCGTGCATAATCAGCACGCAAGTCCACGATAGTGCCCCTCCAGAAAGACGTATTACCAGGCCATACCGCCATGCTCTACCAACTGCATGAGTTCCAGCGTTCGATGCTGCACCCGCTGACCGCGTGGGCACAGGCGACCGCCAAGACTTTCACCAATCCCCTCAGCCCGTTGTCCCTGGTTCCCGGCGCACCCCGCCTGGCAGCCGGATATGAGCTCCTGTACCGGCTCGGCAAGGAATACGAGAAGCCCGCGTTTGACATCAGGTCGGTACGCTCGAATGGCCGCGATATCCCGATCGTCGAGCAGACCATCCTGGAAAAGCCGTTCTGCAAGCTGGTCCGCTTCAAGCGCTATGCCGACGATCCGGACACCATCAAGCTGCTGAAGGACGAGCCCGTGGTCCTCGTGGCCGCGCCATTGTCGGGCCACCATGCCACGCTGCTGCGCGATACCGTGCGCACTTTGCTGCAGGACCACAAGGTCTATGTGACCGATTGGATCGATGCCCGCATGGTGCCGGCCGAACATGGTCCTTTCCACCTGTCGGACTATATCCATTACATCCAGGAGTTCATCCGTCACATCGGCGCGGACAAGCTGCACGTCATTTCGGTGTGCCAGCCGACGGTACCCGTGCTGGCGGCGATCTCGCTGATGGCCTCGGCCGGCGAGAAGACGCCACGGACCATGACGATGATGGGTGGCCCCATCGATGCCCGCAAGAGCCCGACCGCGGTCAATTCGCTGGCGACCAACAAGTCGTACGAGTGGTTCGAGAACAATGTCATCTACACCGTTCCGGCCAACTACCCGGGCCATGGCCGCCGCGTCTATCCCGGCTTCCTGCAGCATGCCGGCTTCGTGGCGATGAATCCGGACCGTCACCTGTCGTCGCACTATGACTATTACCTGAGCCTGCTCCAGGGTGATGCCGACGACGCGGAAGCGCACGTGCGCTTCTACGACGAGTACAACGCCGTGCTCGACATGGCGGCCGAGTACTACCTCGACACGATCCGCGAAGTCTTCCAGGAATTCAGGCTGGCCAACGGCACCTGGGCCATCGACGGCGATCCGGTGCGCCCGCAGGACATCAAGGGCACCGCGCTGCTGACCGTGGAAGGCGAGCTCGACGACATCTCGGGCGCCGGCCAGACTGCCGCGGCGCATGATCTGTGTGCGGGCATCGCGGACGCGGACAAGCATCACCTGTCCGCCACCAAGTGCGGCCACTACGGGATTTTCTCCGGCCGCCGCTGGCGCGATGAGATCTATCCGCAGTTGCGCGACTTCATCCGCAAGTACCGGTAACCGGTACGCTGCCATGCAATAACGCCCGCGGTTGCGGGCGTTATTCATTTGAAGGCCCGCGGCGGAGTCAGCGCCGCAGGTAGCTCAGCAGCATCTCCGTGTGCAGCTCGGCAAACCGCTCGTGCTCGTCCTGCGACGCCACGTCACGGCCGATCACCGCGCTGATCGTGTAGCAGTTCGACAGCACGTAATAGCCCAGCGCCGAGATGGTCAGGTAGAACTGCGGGACATCGACGTTGTCGCGGAACAGCCCCTGCTGCTGGCCGCGACGGATGATGTCCGCCAGCACGTTGACGATCGGATTGACGAGTTGATGCAGGTGCGCCGACTTCTTCAGGTGGCGCGCCTCATGCAGGTTTTCGCTGTTGACGAGCCGGATGAACTCGGGGTGCTGGTAGTACCAGTCCCAGACGAAGCGGGCCAGCGTGCGGACTGCTGCAACCGGGTCTTCGTCCGTGATGTGCAGCTGCTCCTCGGCAGCCCTGAACTCCGCGTACTGCTTCTCCAGCACGGCAAGGAAGAGCCCTTCCTTGCTGCCGTAGTAGTAATACAGCATGCGCTCGTTGGTCTCGGCGCGGCGCGCGATCTGGTCGACGCGGGCGCCGGCCAGGCCGCCCTTGGCAAATTCCTCCGTGGCCGCCGCCAGGATGCGGCGGCGCGTGCCCTCTGGGTCCCGTTTGGTTCTGGTCTCGTTTGACATGGGGTAAGGGTCGATGTTTGCGCGGATTATGGCACAGCCACGCACGCTTCTGGCCGGCTGGCCGTCGCGCATGATGGCCGGTTTTGCCCGATCGCGAAATCGGGGATAATCCGTGCGGCGCATGGCCCGCAGAGGCCGGCGCGCGATTCCGCCGGCAGCCCGCCGTCGCCGCGAACGTTTCCCCTTCCCGCCATTCTTGCCGTTGTCGTGAGTTCCTCCCACACCCTCGCAGACCGCCTCGAGGCGCTGCTGCCGCAAACCCAGTGCACCAAGTGCGGCTTCAACGGTTGCCGTCCGTACGCCGAAGCCATGGCCAGCGGCGAAGCCGCCAGCAACCGCTGCCCGCCCGGCGGCGCGGAGGGAATCCGCCGCCTGTCCGCGCTGCTCGGCACCGAGCCGCTGCCGCTCGACCCCGAACGCGGCGTCGAGCAGCCTCGCGCCGTGGCGCGCATCGACGAAAGCCTGTGCATCGGCTGCACGCTGTGCATCCAGGCCTGCCCGGTCGACGCCATCGCCGGCGCCGCCAAGCAGATGCACACCATCATTCCGGAACTCTGCACCGGTTGCGACCTCTGCGTGCCGCCCTGCCCGGTCGACTGCATCGACATGGTGCCCGTCACCGGCCAGCGCACCAGCTGGGACGCCTGGACGCAGGAACAGGCCGATGCCGCCCATGCACGCTACGTCGCGCGCAAGCAGCGGCTGGTGCGCGAGCGCGAGGAGAACGACGCCCGGCTCGCCGCCAAGGCCGCCGCCAAGCTGCAGGCATTGCAGGCCGAAGCTGCCCAGTCGGACACCGAGCGCGCGGCGCAGGAACGCAAGCGCGCCATCATCCAGGCGGCGATCGAACGGGCGCGCCAGAAGCAGCAGGCCGCCGCCCGGCCCGGCAAGGACATCGCCCCGGACAACGACAACAACACCAGTCCAGCAAAACCATGAACGCAGCCAAGTCCCGTGCGCTGTTCGAGACCCTGCGCGAGGTCAACCCGGCTCCGGCCACCGAGCTGGAATACAGTTCTCCGTTCGAGCTGCTGATTGCCGTGCTGCTGTCGGCGCAGGCCACGGATATCGGCGTCAACAAGGCCACGCGCAGGCTGTATCCGGTGGCGCATACCCCGCAGCAGATGCTCGACCTCGGCGAGGAAGGACTCATCGGGTATATCAAGACCATCGGCCTCTACAAGACCAAGGCGAAGCATGTGATCGAGACTTGCCGCATCCTGGTCGAGCGGCACGGCGGCAAGGTGCCGCAGGACCGCGCCGCACTGGAGGCGCTGCCCGGCGTGGGCCGCAAGACCGCCAACGTGGTGCTCAACACCGCGTTCGGCGAGCCGACCATCGCCGTCGACACGCATATCTTCCGCGTGGCCAACCGGACCGGGCTGGCCCCGGGCAAGAACGTGCAGATCGTCGAGGACAAGCTGCTCAAGGTGGTGCCCAGGGAGTTCCTGCACGATGCCCACCACTGGCTGATCCTGCATGGCCGCTACGTGTGCAAGGCGCGCAAGCCCGAGTGCTGGCACTGCGTGATCGAGCCTCTGTGCGAGTTCCGCGACAAGACCGAGGCCCCGCGCGGCTGAGCGTCGCGCAAATTAAAAAGACCCGCCGCAGCGGGTCTTCTTCATGGCGGCGGGAGTACCGTCTTACACCACGCGGCAGGCTTCGTCGAACGACAAGCGCGGCAGGCGCGGGAACAGCTTGTCGCTTTCGCCGTAGCCCAGGTTGCACAGGAAGTTGACTTCCCACTTGCCGTCGGGGAAGAACGTGGCGTTGATCTTGTCGGCATCGAAGCCGCCCATCGGGCCGCAGTCCAGGCCCATGGCGCGCGCGGCCAGGATGAAGTAGCCGCCTTGCAGCGAGCTGTTCATGAGCGCATCGCGGGCGATCTTGGCGTCGTTGCCGGCATACCACGAGCGGGCATCGGCATGCGGGAACAGCTTGGGCAGCTGGTCGTGGAAGGCCTTGTCGAAAGCGATGATGGCCGTGACGGGCGCGGAACGGGTCTTGTCGACGTTGCCGGGGGACATGCATTCGACCAGGCGGGCCTTCTCGGCGGCGCTCTTGACGAAAACGATGCGCGCCGGGCAGGTGTTGGCCGCGGTCGGGCCAAACTTCATGGCTTCATAGACCTGGTGCAGCACGGCGTCATCCACGTGACGATCCTGCCACACGTTGTGCGTGCGGGCTTCGGTGAACAACTGGGCCAGGGCTGCCTGATCAATCTGGGACATGCGCTCGTTCCTGTACATTGGGTGAAAGAGGAACGCGAATTGTACCCAAGCGCCCGGCTACGCTAATGCAGCCGCTTTGATCAGGGAATTCAATTCTCTTGCATCTTCGGCGGTGCGCTGGCACGACGGGTCAGCCACAGCACGCCGGCAAGGATCAGGCCGCCGCCCACCGCTTGCGCGCCACTGATATGTTCACCAAGCAACGCCGCGGCCAGCACCACCGTGACGACGGGCTCCAGCGTGGACAGCATCGACGCCTGCGCCGCGCCAAGCCGCTGGAGCCCGGCAAAGAAGGTGAGGATGGCCAGCACCGTGGACAGCAGCGCGATGCCGAGCATGGCCAGCCACCCGCCCGCCGTCGCGGGAAATTGCGGTGGCACGCCGGCGCCAAGGCGCAGCACGCTGATCGAGCCGTAGACCAATGCCGCCGCGGTGCAGATCACCGTAGTGGTGGCGATCGCATTGACGCCTGCCGTGACGCGCGCGCCGACAATGATGTAGACCGAATAGATCACGGCAGCGGCCAGTCCGAGCGCAATGCCCAGCGGACTGCCCTCCCCGCCTCCAACGGTGAGCCCGGTGCCCGCCGAGCACAGCACCAGCGCAATGACCGCGGCGGTCGTCAGGCGTTCCTTGAGGAAAATGGCCGCCAGGATCGTGACGAAGAGCGGATACAGATACAGCAGCAATGCCACCAGGCTCGCTTGCGCATGGTTGAGTGCACTGAAAAAGCAGAACGACTGGCCCACATAGCCGATGCCGCCCATGGCCGCCAGCGCCAGCACGCGCCGCCACGACGGCAGCCGGATGCCGCGCCCGCGCATCACGAACGCCAGCGCCACGGCGGCCAGCGTGAAGCGCACGGTCAGCAGGCCATAGACATCGGCACCTGCTTCGTAGGCGAACCGGGCGAAGATCGCCATCGCGCCGAAGGCACTCGCGGACAGTGCGATCAGCAGCACACCCACGAATTTTTCGCGGGCGCGTTCGGAGACAGCGGACGTGGAAACGGTCATGGAGAACGTCGGACGGCGGCCCAATTGGCCAATCCCGCATTCTAATGGCGCCGGCGCCACCGGCAGCACGGCCGCAAGTGCTCGTTTACAATGACGCCACCATGTTCAATCCCTCCCGTGAAGAAGTCCGCCGGTTCTTCTGCGATGCCTGGCAGAAGCAGCTTTCCGGCGGCGTCCTGACCCCGCTGGAAGCCATTGCCGTCGACTGGATCGGCGAGCACCCGGAATACCAGGCGCTGCTGACCGATACCGAAGGCGCGCTGGCGCAGGACTTTACGCCCGAAAAGGGCCAGACCAACCCGTTCCTCCACCTGGCCATGCACCTGTCGATTTCGGAGCAGGTCTCCATCGACCAGCCTCCGGGCATCCGCCAGGCCTACGAAACGCTGACACAGCGCCTGGACTCGCCGCACGAAGCCCAGCACCAGGTCATGGAATGCCTGGGCGAGATGCTATGGCAGGCACAACGGACCGGCCTTCCGCCGGACGGTGTGCAATACGTCGAAAACGTGCGGCGCCGCGCGTCGCGCTGATCCACGCCAGCGCCGCCAGAAGACAGGGCCGGCGCCCTGCGTACAATTCGTCACAACCGCCAGCGGCTACCGTGGTAGGCTTGCCCGCATTGCCATCCGCCTGCGCCGAAGTCCAGCCGGACTCGGCGCTTCCCCGATATGCCCGAGACGTCTCAGCCCGCACAGGGCAAGCGCGCCCATGGAGCCGGCGCGAAGTGGAAATGGTTTTGCCTGCTGCTGGCTTGCACCTCGCCCCTGCCAGGCCACGCCGCGGTCTCGATGCTGCAGCCGCCCCGCGTCATCGACGGTGCCCGGCCGCTCGCACTGACGCTGCTGATCAGCGCCGAGACCGGAACGCGCCGGTACCAAATACCCGACACGATTGAAGTCACCGCCTCCGGCGATCTCCAGGCGCCGGTGAAACTCATGCTGCGGCGCGAGGAACCGGGCCCTGCCATCGTTTCCCTGCGCAAGGGCGAAAACCGGACCATCCGCTATGCCGCCGACCTTCCGCCTGGCTTGCGCGGCACGATTCGCCTGGACGCCACAGGCATCGACGCCGCGCCGGTGCTCGTCACGCTGAACCAGCAGGCAACGTCCGGCCAGCCGGCCGCGACGCCGCTGGCAGCCGCCGCCTCCGCGCCCGCACATGAAGCCGGGCCCGCCGACAACACGCCGGCGCCGGTGGTACCCGTCGCCTCGGCCGCGCAGCCAGCCCCGGTCCCGGCCGACCTGCGTGACAGCGCGCGCTTGTCGTTCAATGACCCGATGTACTTCATCGCCGGCGCGCATGACGGCGGCAATGCCAAATTTCAGCTCAGCTTCAAGTACCGCATCCTGGAAGGCAAGGATCCGTCGTCGCGGCGCTTGATCGACAACCTCTACTTCGGCTACACGCAGTTCTCGTTGTGGGACCTGTCGCAGGATTCCAAGCCGTTCCGCGACACCAACTACCGGCCGAGCCTTTATTACTACCTGTCCGACACGGGCGTGCATAACCCGGCCATCAGCCGGCTGTCGCTGGCCACCGGGCTGGAGCACGAGTCCAACGGCCGCAACGGCAACGAATCGCGCAGCATCAATACCGTTTTCTTCAAGCCGACGTTCTATTTCGGCGACCAGAACAACTGGCACTGGCGCGTCGCGCCCAAGCTCTACGCCTACCTGGAGAAGAACGACAACCCCGACATCGCGCATTACCGCGGCTACATGGACCTGGACCTGGCCTATGGCAAGGCCGATTCGTGGGAGTTTGCCGCCACGGTGCGCAAGGGCACGCGCAGCTGGTACGGCAGCGTCGACGCGCGCGTGACCTATCCGCTGGCGCGGCTCATACCGGGCACCGCCGGATACCTGATGGCCGGCTACTTCGCCGGCTATGGCGAAAGCCTGCTCGACTACAACCAGAAGGTGCCCTGGCAGTTCCGGCTGGGCTACGCGCTGTCGCGCTAGCCGGCGAGCGGCTTGCCTTCCGCCTTCAGGCGCGCGTTGGCCACCGCCGCGGCGAACTGGCCATGGCCGTGCCAGCCGGTTGCGCGGCCAAGCTTCTTGCCGTTCCGGAAGAACATGAAGACCGGAATGCCATGCAGGCCGAAACGCCGGCCGAGTTCCGGGTGCGCATAGACATTGGCATGCAGCCAGTGCAGGTCCAGGGCGCGGAGCGGCCCGGGGTTGGAGAGCATGGCTTGCTTCGCCATTTCGCAGTTGAAACAGTCCACGCCCCAGAAGAACACGCACACCAGCTTGTCGCCCGCCGCGGCGATGGCGGTATCGATCGAGGCCTCGTCCACCGCTTGCATGCCGAACGCGTCAAAGGCGCGATGGTCCAGGTGCGCCGCGGATGATGGCGTGGTACCGGGTGCTGCGTCGCTCATGGCTTGCCTCCGTGAATGGCAAGACGCCCCGGGGCCAGACTGGCGCCGGGGCGTCGAGGATGGTGTCGGCGGGAGCGACCGTTCAGCCGCACCCGCGATCCGTGCTTACTTGGGTGCCGAAACCGTTACCAGCGCCGGGCGGAGCACGCGGTCGGCGATCATATAGCCGCGTTGCAGCACCGTCACGACGGTGTTGGCGTCCTGCTCGGACGGCACCATCGAGATAGCCTGGTGGCGGTGCGGGTCGAACTTGTCGCCCACCGGGTTCAGTTCCACGATCTTGCCGCGCTCGAAGGCAGCGGCCAGCTGGCGCGCGGTCAGTTCGACGCCCTCGCGCAGCTTGGCGATATCGCCCGAACCGTCCGCCAGCGCGGCCTGCAGGCTGTCCATCACGGGCAGCAGGTTGTCGGCGAAATTCTCGATGGCGAACTTGTGCGCCTTGGACACGTCCTCCTGCGCCCGGCGGCGGATGTTCTCGCTTTCCGCCACGGAGCGCAAGTACATGTCGTAGTGCTCGCGCGCCTTGGCTTCCAGCGCGGCAAGCTGTGCCGCCACATCGTCCACGGCGGCAGTCTCCGGCGCGGCGGCCGCGGCGTTGATGGCCGCTTCGGCGGCGGACTCAGGCGTCGGGGTGGATGGCGTCTGCTTCTGTTCTTCCATGTCGATCCGTATCAATGCATTGTCGCGGCCGTCCGGTCAGGCCGCGGTGGGTAAATCGGCGTGTGTCCCGCTGATCTGGTGGCAACCCGACTTTTTTCAAGGGTGGTTGCAAAGAGACCCCGAAACACACCGTTACAAACGACCCCCTTGTGCAATTGAACGCTTATTGCTTTGTTGCACTGCACTCACTAACATTCTTATCAAGAAAAATGACAAAAATAACGGGGGTCTGGAGTTGGATCACATTTGTGCCTCTCCCGAAAGGTTGGCCATGCACAAGCTTCCCGTCGTGACGCTCTGCCTGCTTGCCGCGCTGTCATTCATGACAGTCTTCATCTGCCTGTCCGGGGCCCTGACCCCGCGCGATACGGAGTATGGCAGCGGCAAGGCCGTGTTCAAGCATTACCTCGTCCACTACATCGGCGTCAATCCGTAACACGCTGCTGCCTGACGTTGATCCTTCAACGCGGCCGTACCGGCGCTTGCCGGAACGGCCGCGTTGTCGCGTTCAGCGCCTGAAATCATCAATGCGCCGCCGGTCCTTTTTGGTGGGACGGCCCTGCAACTGCGACGACGGTTCCGGCTGGAAACGCCGCTGCTCGGCTTCGGTTTGACGACGGGCGTGGCTGGCCTCGGTTTCCGCATAGAGCGTCTGTGCCACCGGCGCCGGGCCGCGCGCCTGCGCAATGCCCTTCACCATCACTTCCCAGCGTTGCTGATGGGCTTCGAGCACGACCATGTCGCCCGGCCGGACTTCGCGGGAATTCTTGCATGGCTGGCCGTTGACCGTGACCTTGCCCCGCTCGACGGCCTCTGCCGCAAGCGAGCGGGTCTTGAAGAAGCGTGCGCACCAAAGCCATTTGTCGATACGCAGGCGCGCGTCGGGCTCGAAACTGACGTTCATGCTGCCGCTCCACGGGTCTGCGCGCGACTGCGGCGCGCTTCCAGTTCATGCGGATGCGGCACGTTCAGCGGCCAGCCCTGCAGGTGCTGCAAGGCGATCTCCGCCAGCGCCGCGATCCAGGCCTGGGCATCGTTCATGCATGGGATGAAGTGGAACTGCTTGCCGCCCGCCACCATGAACTCGGTCTGGCCTTCCATAGCAATCTCTTCCAGCGTCTCGATGCAGTCGGCGGGAAACCCCGGGCAGAAGACATCGACCCGGCCCGCACCGACCTTGCCCAGTTCCGCCAGCGTCGGCGCCGTATAGGGCTGGAGCCATTCGGCTTTGCCAAAACGAGACTGGAACGTCACTTGATATTGACCCGGCTGCAGGCCCAGCGCATCACCGAGGAGTCGCCCCGTCTTGAGGCATTCGCAATGATAGGGATCGCCCAGTTCCAGCGTCCGGCGCGGCACGCCGTGGAAGGACAGGATCAGCTTGTCGCCGTGCGCGAAATCCGGCATGCCATGCTGCGCCCAGTACGCGCCAACCTGCTGGTGCAGCGCCGAAATATAGGCGGGATGGTCATGGAAATGCTTCACGAAGCGAAGCTCGGGCTGGTTACGCCACAGGCCGAGCACGCGGAACACCTCGTCGAACGCCGTGGCCGTGGTGGTGCCGGAGTATTGCGGATACATCGGCAACACCAGCACCTGCTCCGTGCCCTGGCGGCGCAACGCCTCCAGCACGGATTCGACCGACGGATTGCCATAGCGCATCGCGCAGGCGACCGTGACCTCGTAGCCCTGCTGGTTGAGCAGGCGCTGCAGCGCATGCGCCTGGCGCTCGCTGTATACGAGCAGCGGCGACCCGGTCATATGCGCCTCGCGCAGCCAGATCGACTCGTACTTGAGGGCCGAGGCGCGCGAGCGCAGGGGCACGATCACCCCATGCAGCAGCGGCAGCCAGACCAGGCGCGGGATCTCGACCACGCGCGGATCGGAAAGGAACTCCTTCAGGTAGCGCCCCACCGCCTTCGGGGTCGGTGCGTCGGGCGTGCCCAGGTTGACCAGCAGGATGGCCGTGCGCGGCGCCTGGCCGTGCTGATAGACCGGTTCGGGAGAAAACGTCATGTCGCTTCCGATGTGGCCGGGCGGCAGGATGCCGCCCGGCTGTGGAAATGGGGACGCAGACTGTGTGACCCGCTGGACGGGCCCTAGTTCTGGCTCAGTGCGCTCGACAGCAGCCGTGCCGTGATGTCGACAATCGGGATGACCCGCTCATAGGCCATGCGGGTCGGGCCGATCACCCCCAGCGTGCCGACGATCTGGCCATCCACCTCGTACGGCGCGGTGATCACGGCCATGTCTTCGAGCGGCACCAGCTGGCTTTCGCCACCGATGAAAATCTGCACGCCCTGCGCATGGCTGGACACATCAAGCAACTGGAGCAGGCTGGTCTTGTGCTCGAACACGTCGAACAGCCGGCGCAGCTTGTCCATGCTCGACGACAGGTCTTCCACCTCCAGCAGCTTGCGCTCGCCGCTGATGTAGACGTGGTCGTCCTCTTCTTCCATGGCGCTGCTGCCTGCCTCGACCGCCGCCTGCATCAGTTGCGACATGTCGCGCCGCAGGTCGCGCAGTTCTACGCGCAGGTGGTCGCGCACGGCGTCGAAGCTCATGCCCGCGTAGTGCGCGTTGAAGAAGTTCGCCGCTTCGATGAGCTGCGCGGGGGTGTACGGCAGTTCCGTCTGGATGATCCGGTTCTGCACATCGCCCTCCGGGCTGACGATGATCAGCAGGATGCGCTTGTCCGAGAGCCGCATGAATTCGATCTGCCGGAACGACTGCGCGCGCCGCGGTGTCATGATCACGCCGGCAAAGTGCGAGAGATTGGACAAGGTCCGCGCGGCCGCCGTGATCACGCGCTGCGGGCCGAGCTGCTGCTGGCCGCCAAGCTGACCCTGGATCTGGCCCGCCAGCTCCGTCATTTCCATGCCGCCGCGTTCGATCGGCTTGACGGTCAGCATGGTATCGACGAACAGGCGATACCCGCGCGGCGTGGGGATCCGTCCCGCGGAAGTATGCGGGCTTGAGATAAAGCCCATTTCCTCCAGATCGGACATCACATTGCGGATGGTGGCCGGCGACAGGTCCAACCCGGAATACCGGGACAGGGTCCGGGAGCCGACCGGCTGCCCTTCGGCAATGTAGCGCTCAATCAGGGTCTTGAGCAGCGTTTTCGAACGTTCATCCATGATGCCCCGATTTTACGCAAGTTTTACCGCTTCGGGCGCCCGGGCGGCCCCCGCCACATGGCGCGTCCGCCCCATGCTGGCAACGGTCACGGCGGTATGGTCTAATCCCCGCATGTCTGCCCCCCCCAAAACCAGCGCCTTGCGCACCCCGTTCAAGACCGTGGCCCTCGTGGGCCGGTACTCGACTGCCGGCATCGAAGGCCCGCTGGAGGAGCTCGCGTCCTACATCCTGCGCAATGGCCAGGATGTGGTGTTCGAACGCGAGACCGCGCAGGCCACGGGGCTGACCGGCTATCCCGCACTGACTGCTGAGGAAATCGGCCGGGAGGCCGACGTCGCCGTGGTGCTGGGCGGCGACGGCACGCTGCTCGGGCTTGCCCGCCAGCTCGCCGGCCACAACGTGCCGCTGATCGGCGTCAACCACGGCCGGCTCGGCTTCATGACCGATATCCCGCTCGAAGACGTGCAGACGGTGCTGCCGGACATGCTCGAAGGCCGCTACGAGGCCGAGACCCGGCTGCTGCTGGAGTCGAGCGTCGTGCGCGACGACAGCCGCATCTTCTCGGCGCTGGCCCTGAACGACGTGGTGGTCAACCGTTCGGGCATTTCCGGCATGGTCGAACTGGCCGTGTCGGTGGACGGCAACTTCATGTACAACCAGCGTTCGGACGGCCTGATCGTGTCGACCGCCACCGGCTCGACCGCCTATGCGCTGTCCGCCGGCGGCCCTATCCTCCATCCGACGCTGTCAGGGCTGGTGCTGGTGCCGATCGCCCCGCACTCGCTGTCCAACCGGCCCATCGTGCTGCCGCAAGATGCCGAGGTGACCATCGAGGTCGCGACCGCGCGCGACGCCAGCGTCAACTTCGACATGCAGTCGCTCACGTCGCTGCTGCCGGGCGACCGCATCGTCGTGCGGCGCTCGAAAAAGACCATCCAGCTGCTGCACCCGGTGGGCTACAACTACTACGCCACGCTACGCAAGAAGCTGCACTGGCACGAGTACCCGACCGAGGACAACCGCCTCTGAGCGACTGAATCCGGCTCTATCCGGCTCAAACCGTCCGCACCGACCCAACCCTTTCACCGCCACGATGCTGCGCAGCCTGTCCATCCGCGATTTCGTCATCGTCGATACGCTCGACCTCGATTTCCAGTCCGGCTTCACTGTCTTCACCGGCGAAACCGGCGCCGGCAAATCGATCCTGATCGACGCGCTGGCGCTGGTGCTGGGCGAACGCGCCGATGCCGGCATCGTGCGCGAAGGCGCCACGCGCGCCAGCATCAGCGCCACCTTCTCGACGCACGCGGCCCTCGACGCGTGGCTCGACGAGCGTGAACTGGGCGGCGAGGACGACGGCGGCACGCGTACCGTGCTGCTGCGGCGCACGGTCGACGCCGGCGGCCGCAGCAAGGCCTTCATCAACGGCGCCGCCGCGACGCTGGCCCAGTTGCGCGAGGTCGGCGACCAGCTGGTCGATATCCATGGCCAGCATGCCCACCAGCTGCTGCTGCGCCCCGACGCCCAGCGCCTGCTGTTCGACGCCCATGCCGGGCTGACCCAGCAGGCCGGCGCGGTAGCCGAGTCCTGGCGCGCGTGGCGCGCCTGCGTGCGCCAGCGCGAGGCGGTCGAGCACCAGTCGCGCGAAATGCAGCTCGAACGCGAGCGGCTCGAATGGCAGGTCGGCGAACTCGACAAGCTCGCGCCGCAGCCCGGTGAATGGGAAGAGATCCAGGCGGAGTACAACCGCCTGTCCCACGCGGCGGGCCTGATCGACGGCAGCCGCGCCGCGCTCGATGCCCTGTCCGAAGCCGACGGCTCGGTCCTGTCGGCGCTCAATGCCGTCGTGCACCGCGTGCAGCAGCTTGCCGACGTCGACCCCGCCCTGCGCGACGTGCTCGCCGCGCTGGAGCCTGCCCAGGTACAGGCCGAGGAAGCCGCGCATTCGCTCATGCGCTATGTCGACCGCCTCGAACTCGACCCCGAACGGCTCGAAGCCGTCAGCGACCGCATGCAGGCGCTGCACGCCACGGCGCGCAAGTACCGCCTGCCGCCCGAGCAGCTCGCCGATGAGCTGCTGGCGCGCCGCCAGCAGCTCGACGACCTGCAGTCGGCGCAGGACATCAACAAGGTGCTCGCGCGCGAGGCGGCCGCCAAGGCGGCCTACCTGACGCTGGCCCAGCACCTGAGCCTGGCCCGCAAGGAAGCGGCCAAGGCCCTGTCCACCGCCGTCACCGACGCCATGCAAGGCCTGTCGATGGCGGGCGGCAGCTTCGTTGCCGCACTCAATCCACTGGAGGAAGGCCAGAGCTATGGCCTGGAGCAGGTCGAATTCCTGGTCGCCGGCCACGCCGGCGTCAGCGCCCGGCCGCTGGCCCGCGTCGCCTCCGGCGGCGAACTGGCCCGCATCAGCCTGGCGATCTCGGTCATCACCAGCGAAGCATCGCCCACGCCAACGCTGATCTTCGACGAAGTCGACACCGGCATTGGCGGCGCGGTGGCCGAAGTGGTCGGCCGGCGCCTCCAGGAACTCGGGCGCGCGCGCCAGGTCCTGTGCGTGACGCACCTGCCCCAGGTAGCCGCGCAGGCCGGGCAGCATCTGCTGGTCAGCAAGGAAACCACGGGCGACGGGTCCGTGTCGGTCACGCGCTCGCGCATCCGCGCGCTCGACGCCGCCGGCCGCGTGGTGGAAACCGCCCGCATGCTCGGCGGCGCGACGGTGACCGCCACCACGCTCCAGCACGCCGAGGAAATGCTCGCGCAAGGCGCGCGCGCGAGCGGCGGCAAGGAAGGCCGGCGCTCGCGGCGCAGCGCCGGCTGAACCGGCCAGCGCCCGAGGCCGCTGGCAATCGCCGTCGCCACCTATTCACGTATTCACAGGAGCAAACCATGACCCGCCCTCTGCCGTCCGCCGGTCGCCGGCGCGCCTTCGTGCCGGTGTTCGCCGCCGGGGCGTTCGCCATCGCGGCACTGCTGGCGCTGACCGGCTGCCAGGCCCAGCCCAAGGCATCGCAACCTCCGCGCGGCGCGATTTCGGCGGATCGGGTGGTCGGCGACATCATGGTCCGCTTCACGGCGCCCGACGTGAATGTCTCCGAGGAAGCCGGCAAGCTGCTCGACACCATCGAAGGCCCGATCCGCTACGTGGTCAAGCGGCCCCTGTCCGGCGGCGTGTGGCTGGTGACGGCCATCAGTGCCTCGCCGGATGCCACCATGGACCAGGCCCTGGCGACGTTGCGTGCGGTACCGCGCATCGGCACGGCCGAGCCTGACCGTATGCTCAAGCCAAACCACACCATGCCAGTCAGCCGCGACATGCCGGCGAGCTGAGCGGCCGAAGCATCGTTGTCCGGGACAAGCCTTCATCGAACTTGCTGAATCCGAACGGATCGTATTCGCTACATAGCACTGTCCCGGGCGCTGGCGGCCATGCCGCCATGTGCCCCGGGGCGCACCGGGAGGCGTTCATGCCGCACCTGTCGCACCAGGTTTCCAGGCGCAGCCGCGCCGCTGTCCTCCGATGGGCCGCCGCCGCGCTCGTTGCGCTGTGCTGGGCAATCCATGCCCCGGCCACGCTGGCGGCCGACGGCGTTCAGGCGGCTCCCGCCTATACCGGTAATGTCATCGTACGCTGGCGTGATACCAGTCTCACGCCGAGTGCGTCGGGCGCAATGGGCGATGCCAAGCAAGGCACGCCGGCCGGAGAAGACCGTCTGCAGCAGTTGCGCAGCCACTCGGGCGTCAACCTCGCCGTGCGGCGAAGCATGGCAGGCAATACTGACCTGGTGGGCACGGCCGACGGCAGCCACCCCGATCCGGAGGCATTGGCAGCCACGTTGCGCCAGGATCCGCGCGTCGCCGACGCCGTGCCAGACCGCTGGCTGCACCTGCACGACACGATTCCCAACGATCCCGAATTCGCCTCGGCCCAGCCGTACATGATGGGCACCGGCACCGCCGTCGGCGGCGCTAACCTGCCGCGCGCGTGGGACCGCTCGCGCGGCAGCGCGGGCATCGTGGTCGCGGTGCTCGACACCGGCTACCTGCCCCACCCTGATCTGGCCGCAAAGCTGGTTGCCGGCTACGATTTCATCAGCAGCACCACGGTCTCCAATGACGGCGACGGCCGCGACAGCGATCCCACGGACGCCGGCGATAATGTGCCGTCAGGCTTTCTCTGCCCGGGCAGCTCCACACCGACCACCACGGCCACGTCCAACTCCTGGCATGGCACCCGCGTGGCAAGCGTGCTGGGCGCCCTGACCAACAATGGCCAGGGCATTGCCGGGGTCGACTGGAACACGCGCATCCTGCCGGTACGGGTTGCCGGACGCTGCGGCGCCCTGCTCTCCGACACGGTGGACGGCATGCGCTGGGCTGCCGGCATTAGCGTCCCCAATGTGCCGGACAACGTGAACCCCGCGCGCGTGATCAATATCAGCCTCGGCGGCGGCACCTGCACCAGCATCGAGCAGCAGGCCATCAACGATGTGGTCGGGCGCGGCGTGTCGGTGGTCGTGGCTGCCGGCAACAGCGGCGGGGCGCTGGAAGCACCGGCCGACTGCAGCGGCGTGATTGCCGTGACCGCACATGTCAATGACGGCGAGAACTCAAGCTTTGCCAGTGTCGGGCCGCAGGTCGCGATCAGCGCGCCTGGCGGCGGCTGCGGCAACTCCAAGGTCGTGAACGGCATGTGCACGACGGCGGTGTCGCAGATCCGCACGCTCTCGAACGATGGCACTACCTCGCTCGGCGCCTACAAGACCATCAACTCGCAGGGCACCAGCTTCGCGGCGCCGATGGTATCGGGCGTGGTCTCGCTGATGCTGTCCGTCAATGGGACGCTTTCACCGGCACAGATCACGGCCGCGTTAAAGAGTTCGGCGCGGCCGCATCCGTCCGGCACCTACTGCACGACCAATCCGGGCGTGTGCGGCGCGGGCCTGCTCGATGCCGCTGGCGCGCTGACCGCGGCGGCCAACACCACCGCGGCACCGCCGGCCCCATCGTCGGGCGGCGGTGGCGGCGGCGCGATGGCACCCTGGCTGGCGGCCCTGCTTGGCGTGGCCGGATTGCTGGCGTTCTCGCTGCGGCGCCGCGGCTGAACGCCGCCAGCCTCAATCCGGGGCTGGCGCGCGCCGGCCCCGCCACCAGTCCTGCAGCAGCCAGCATGCCAGGCCCGCCACGGCGCCGGCCGCATGCGCGGCGCGGACTACGCCAAAGCCCCAGGACGGATCGAACACCACCGGCGCCAGCCACGATTGTTCCAACCATACCTTGGCGATCACGCCAAGGCTCAACAGCACCCCTACGGCCCGCGGCAAGCCCGGCACGCGCATCACGCTCAGTGCCGCCCACAAGGCCAGCCCGTGCAGTGCGCCGGACAATCCGCCATACCAGCCGACCGCCGGCACGCGCAGCAACGCCACCTGCACCGCGATGCCGCAGAGCACCAGTACCAGCAGGGCTTCACGTACACGCACCGCACGGCCGGCCACCAGCAGCAGGCCCGCGGCCGCGCAGGCATCGGCAAGCCAGTGGCGCCAGTCCAGGTGTACCCACATGGCCGTCACGAGCCGCCACCACTCGCCGCCCCGCGCGGCGTCGCGCAGGTAGAGGCCGTGCGCGTGCAGCCATGGCACGAAACTCATCAGTGCCGACAGCCCCCAGACCACGGCGATGGCTGCCAGCATGCCCGGCCATGCTGCGCCGGGCCGGGCCGGATCAGACGGCACCGAACACGGCCTGCCAGAGCGCCGTGACGCGCGCGCTCAGTTCCGCCACCTGCGCGGCCGGCACGCGAGCCTGGTCCTGCCCGTCCAGCCGCAGCTGGTGCTGCAGCGCGCGGAACTGGCGGTAGGCGTCGCCGACCTGCACCGCCAGCGTGGCGTCGATCAAACCCAGTTCGCCGGCTTCGCGCAGCAGCGCGATATTGCCGGCATTGCGCGTGAGCTGCGGGTGGGTCCCGCTATGCAGCAGCACCAGATATTGCACGGTGAATTCGATATCGACCATGCCGCCGCGGTCATGCTTGAGGTCGAACAGCGGCGTCGGGTTCGGATGTCCTTCCGCCACCTTGCCGCGCATCTGCACGATCTCGTCGCGCAGCGCGGCGGCGTCGCGCGGCTGGCGCAGGATCTCGTCGCGCAGCGCTTCAAAGCGCGCGCCGATCGATGCATCGCCCGCGCAGAAACGCGCGCGCGTGAGCGCCTGGTGCTCCCAGACCCACGCGGTGTTATCGCCTTCGCGCAGCTGGTAGCGGCGGAACGCATCGAAGCTGGTGACGAGCAGGCCGGCCGCGCCGTTCGGGCGCAGCCGCATGTCGACGTCGAACAGCGAGCCGGCCGCCGTATGGCTGGTCAGCCAGGTGATGAGCCGCCGCGCATAGGCCGCGTACACATCGGGCGCGCGTTCGTGCTCGTCTTCATACAGGAAGATGATGTCCAGGTCCGAGGCATAGCCCAGTTCCTTGCCGCCCAGGCGGCCATAGGCGATCACGGCGAAGCGCGGCGTCTCGCAATGGCGCGTGGCAAGCTGGCGCCAGACCGTTTCCAGCGTGGCCTCCAGCATGGCGTCGGCCAGGTCGGACAGACGGTCCGCGATCTGCTCGACCGTCAGCAACCCCTGCAGGTCCTGCAGCAGGATGCGGAAGGTCTCGACATGATGCTCGCGGCGCAGGACATCCATCTGCTGCTCGATCTGCCCGTCCGCGTCGAGCAGGCGCTCGGACAGGCGCCGGCGGAACGCGGGCCAGTCGGGGGCGCCGGCCAGTGCATCGCTGTCGAGCAGTTCATCGAGCAGTTGCGGATGGCGCGTCAGGTACGTGGCCGCCCAGCGCGACGCGTGCAGCGTATGCGCGACGCGGTCCATGGCTTGCGGGTATTCCGACAGCAGCGAGAGGTACGAGGCACGGCGGCTGATCGCCTCGAGGAAATCGATAAAGCGCGTGATGGTGCTGTCCGCGTCCTCCTGCCTGGCTGCAAGATCCAGCGCGCGGTTCAGGAGCTGGTCGAAGCGCACGCGGCTCGATTCCGACAGCGCACGGTAGCGCAGCGACGTGGCAATGGCGCGCAACCGGTCCAGCAGGCCCGGGCAATTGGTATAGCCAGCTTCCTGCAGGCGCTGGCACGGCGACACCTCGGTATCCGGGCCGCTCTGGTCCGGCGCCTCCTGCGTACTGCGCGCCTGCTGGTCTTCCAGCACGATGCCGGGCCACAGGGCCTCGCACGGCGAAGCGTCGGGGTCGGAGAACGTGGCCTCGAACTGCTGCGCCACCGGCTCCTGCAGCGCGGCCAGCTTGCCCAGCAACTCCGGCCAGTCGGCGCAGCCCATCATCTGCGCCACGGCGAGCTGCTCGTCGGACGCGGTCGGCAGGTGGTGGGTCTGGGCGTCGTCGCGATACTGCAGGCGGTGTTCGAGCTGGCGCAGGAAGCGGTAGGCATCGGCCAGCTGCGCGGCCTGGGCTGCGGGCAGCAGGCCCCGGTCGACCGCAACATTCAGCACTTCGAGCGTGGGCCGCACGCGCAGCGCCGGGTCCTGCCCGCCGCGGATGAGCTGGAACACCTGCGCCATGAACTCGATCTCGCGGATGCCGCCGCGGCCGAGCTTGATATTGAACGAGCGCTGGTTGACGCCATGCCCGGGCAGGCCGCCGCTGCGCTTGGCGGCTTCGCTGCGGATCTGCGCGTGCAGCGAGCGGATCGCGGCGATCACGCCATAGTCCAGGTAGCGCCGGAACACGAAGGGCGTGGTCAGGCGCGCCAGCAGGTCCGCGGTGCGCTGCGCGTGCGCCGTGTCGAGCGCCGACACCACCCTGCCCTTGATCCACGCGTAGCGTTCCCACTCGCGGCCCTGCACCACCAGGTACTCCTCCAGCATGCCCAGGCTGCAAGCCAGCGGACCGGCGTCGCCATTGGGCCGCAGGCGCATGTCCACGCGGAACACGTAGCCGTCGCCGGTCACGTCGGCCAGCAGGTTGATCAGGCGCCGGCCCAGCCGGATGAAGTATTCATGGTTGGACAGGCTGCGCGAGCCGCCATGGGTCTCGCCATCCTCGTCATACAGGAAGATCAGGTCGATGTCGGACGAGACATTGAGTTCGCGTCCGCCAAGCTTGCCCATGCCGACCACGACCAGTTCCTGCACTTCGCCGCTTTGCTCGCCGACCGGCCTGCCGAAGGTGGCGGCCAGGTCGTCGCCGAGCATCGCCAGCCCATGCTGGATGCAAAGCTCGGCCAGATCGGTCATGGCCCCCGTGACCTCGGCCAGCGTCGCCTGGCCGCGCAGGTCGCGCTCGATCGCCACGCACATGACTTCGGCGCGCAGGCGCCGCAGCGCGCGCTTGACGGACTCTTCCAGGTCGGCCGACGGCTCCTGCAACGCCTTCAGGCGCTCGCTCATCCAGGCCCGCGACAGCGGCCCGGTTGCGGAGGCCGCCACGATGCCGGCCAGCTCCGGCCGGGCCAGCAGCACGCGGCGCACGTAATGCGAACTCGCGGCCGAGTACAATACGTGGCCCTCGAAATCGACCGGTTCCGGCCCGGTGGCAGCGGTAGTGGCGAATGCGCCGCAAGCCATGTCGCACAGCGGCTGGCCGGGCGTGGCGCCTGCGTCATTCTGGCCGGGTTGGATTTCAGCGGCATTGCCCACGGCGGAACTCGTCGGATCAGAGGCAGTCATTCCAGTAGCTTGAAATGCGTGAACAGGTGCGGCGCGCCCGCTGCACCCTTCGCGTGTCAGGTGCTTGCAACATACCAAGGCCGGGCGCCAGATTGGAGAGCGGCTAGTATTGTCGGATAATCTGCGCATGTCCAGCCGCGCCCCAAACCCCGCTGACGGCTCCACCCCCAACGCGGGCGCGGGTAGCCAGGAAGCCGTCGCCAGCCTGGCCGCTTCCATTGCCTCCCCGTCGATTGCTGTGCCGGCCTCTCCGGCACAGCGCGCGCGCGCGTTTGCACGCGGCTGCGCCGCGTTGGTGCGCGCGGCCGTGCGCCATCCGGTGTGGCGCGGCCTGGGCCGCACCCTGCTGCGGCTGGCGCTGGCCCTGGCTGCGCTGGCACTGTTGGCGGGCCTAATGATCCGCTTCGTGCTCTGGCCGCAAGCCTCGGCGGCGCGGCAATGGCTGGAAGACCGCGGCTCGCTGGCGCTCTCGGCCAAGCTGACCATCGATTCGCTGGATACCTACTGGAATGGCTGGCACCCCGCCTTCCGTGCCCACGGCCTGAAGGTGGTCGACCCCGAGCAGCGCACGCTGCTCTCGGCCGGCTCGCTGGACGGCCAGCTCGCGTGGCGCTCGCTGTTCAGCATGAACCTGCAGTTCGAGACGCTCAATGCATCGCAGACCGATGTGCTGGTGCGCCGCACGCCCGAGGGCAAGCTGCTGGTTGCCGGCATGGCGGTCGATACCACCGGCGGCAACACCGACGACAACCGCTTCCTGGACTGGCTGATGGCCCAGGGCAGCCTGGACCTGCGCGAGGGCAAGCTGCGCTGGCTCGACGAAAAGGGCCACCTGCCGCAACTGGACGTGGCCCAGATCCATTTCAACGCGCGGCGCAGCGGCCAGCGCCACGAGATCAGCCTGGAAGCGCAGTCCGAGGCGCTGGCGCCGCGGCCGCTGGTGCTGCGCGCCAGCCTGCGCCACGACTACCTGCACAGCTCCGGCAACTGGCGCCATTGGTCGGGGCAGGCAAGCTGGGACATCACGCAACTGCAGCTTCCGGTCGTGCAGCGCTACCTGACCGTGTTCGAGCGCGTGACGGGCGGCAGCTTCAGCACGGATGGCTCGCTGGAGTTCCATGGCGGCCGCATTGTGCGCAGCCAGGCACGGCTGCGCGGCAGCGGCATCGACCTGCAGCTTGCGGGCGCCAGCGAAGCGCTGCAGCTTGCCAATGCCCAGGCCTTCCTCCTGCATCGCAGCGAGCGTGACGGCAGCAACCTGCTGACCATCGACACCCTGCTCTGGCAACCGCGGCCCGCGGCCGGACCGCCTTCGGCCAACGACAACGCGTGGCGCGAAGGCATGCGCAAGGTCACGCTGGGCTGGGCCATGGACAACAAGGGCGAGCTGCGCAAGTTCTCGCTGAAGGCCCCAACGTTAGACCTGAACACCGTGCGTGCGCTGGCCACGTCGATGCCGGTCGATACCGCGGTGCTGCGCCAGCTGCGCGCGCTGCAGCCGGCCGGCCATATCGACAACCTGAACGTGGCCTGGAACCGCGACCGCGCGGGCATGCTCGAACGGCGTCCGGGCAAGGCCCACTACGCCGTGCAGGGCACGCTGCGCAACGTCTCGGTCAACGGCCAGCCGGCGGTACCCGCGGTCGGCGCCAACGGCAAGCCCAACCTGGGCACGCCGGGCTTTGCCAACCTGTCGGGCACGTTCAGTTTCGACGACCGGCAAGGCGCGGTCCATTTCGAAGGCGCCAGCGCCGCGCTAGTGCTGCCCGGCATGTTCGACGAGCCTCGCCTGCCCTTCGACGAGATTGCCGGCGACGTGCACTGGTCCCGCCAGGACGGCAAGATGACGGTGAACGTGGAGAACATCCGCTTCGCCAATGCCGACACGGCCGGCACCGTGAGCGGCTCCTGGCGCACAGGCGGCGACAGTGAAGCGGGCATCGCCGACCTGAGCGGCGAACTCGGCCGGGCGCAGGTGGCACGCGTGCCGCGCTATCTGCCGCTGGGCATTCCCGCCGGGACACGCCACTACCTGGCCGGCGCGTTGGCCGGTGGCGAGGCGGCTGGCGTGCGCTTCGTGCTCAAGGGCGACCTGACGCATTTCCCGTTCCACGCTCCCCATGAGAAGGCCGGCGACTTCCGCGTGGAAGTACCGATCCGCCAAGTCAAGTACCAGATCGCGGCACACGAGGCCAACCCGGATGGCGCGCCGCTGTGGCCGACCTTTGCCGATATCGACGGACAGGTGCTGTTCGAGCGCGGCGGCATGTCGTTCCTGGCGCGGCGGGCCACGGTCCAGGGCATCGCCGGCGTCACGCTGCAGGATGTCAACGGCCGCATCGACGATCTGAGCGACCGCGGGCGCCTGGAAATCGACGGCGGCGCCAGTGGCGCGGTGCAAGGCTTCCTGCACTACATGGCGGCCTCGCCGGTGCGCGAGTGGACCGGGCACGTGGCGGACAACTCGCGCGCGCAGGGCAACGGCGAACTCAGGCTCAAGCTCGACATGCCGCTGACCAACGCCAATGCCACGCGCGTCGACGGCACCTTCCGCTTCCCCGGCAACGATGTCGTGCTCAACGCGCAAACCCCGCAACTCGGCGGGGCCAGCGGCATCATCGCCTTCAATGAGCGCGGCTTCCAGCTCCTGAATATGCGAGCACGCTTCCTCGGCGGCGAAGTCCGCCTCGGCGGCGGCTCGCAGCCCGACGGTGCCGTGCGCGTCACCGCCAACGGCAACGCCACGGCGGCAGGCATGCGCGAAGCGGCCTCCGGCTCCGCCGTCGCGGCGCTGGCGGCCAGGCTCGAAGGCAACACGGGCTACAGCGCGGTGTTCGGCGTGCGCGAACGCCAGATGCAGGTGCAGGTCAGCTCCGACCTGAACGGCATGGCCATCAGCCTGCCCGCGCCGCTGGCCAAGTCCGCCGCACAGGAGATGCCGTTGCGTTTCGATCTGCGCCCTGCGCCCGGCCGCACCGGGCTGGACGAGATGGTGGTCCAGCTTGGCGGTGCGCTCAACGCCCGCTACCTGCTGCGCCCCGACCGCAACGGCGGCGACACCGAGGTGGTGGCCGGCGGCATCGGCCTGCAGCAGGCGGCGCCGCTGCCCGCCGGCGGCGTCACGGCAGCGGCCACGCTCGACCAGTTCGATTTCGATGGCTGGCGCGCCGCGCTCGCCAGCCTGGGCGGCATGCAGGGCGACGGCAGCCGCCGCGCCAGTCCGCCCGCGTTCCTGCCCGAGCGCATCAACGCGCGCATGCGCACGCTCAAGGCCGCGGGCCGCACCATCGACGACGTCACGATCGAGGCCATGCGCGAGGCCGGCGGCTGGGACGTGAACCTGGACTCGCGCCAGATCGCCGGCAAGATGCAGTGGCGCGCCGAGGGCCCGTCGGGTTCCGGCGCCATGCGCCTGCGCCTGAGCCGCCTGAACGTGCCCGACGCGAGCGACGAACACAATGTCGTCGACGCCATCGCCAGCAGCATCGACACGCTGCCGTCCATCGACCTGGTGGCCGAGCAGTTCGTGCTGCGCGGGCATGATTTCGGCAAGCTCGAGGTTGTGGCCCGCAGCAGCAAGAACGGCGATGAACCGGTCTGGACACTCGAACGGCTGCTGATCGATCAACCTGGCGCCACGCTGACCGGCAGCGGCACCTGGCGCGTGCCTCGCCGGCTGCGCGACGGTGACCCGGCCAACGCGCCGCGCCGCACGGCACTGACGTTCTCGATCGATATCCGCGACGCCGGCGCCACGCTGGAGCGCCTGGGCCTGCCGCACACGCTGCGCGACGGCAAGGGCAAGCTGGAAGGACGCGTGGCATGGCGCGGCTCGCCCATGTCGATCGACTACCCGACGCTGGCCGGACGGCTTTCGCTCGACCTGGAGAACGGACAGATCCTGAGCGTCGATCCCGGCGCTGCGCGCCTGCTCGGCGTGCTGAGCCTGCAGGGCCTGCTGCGCTTTGCCACGCTCGATTTCCGCACGCTGTCCGGGCGCGGGCTGCTGTTCGACCGCATTACGGGGTCCGGCACGATCGAGAACGGCGTGGGATCGATCCGGGACTTCGAGCTGAAGAGCCCGCAGATCATTGCGAGCATGTCGGGCTCGGCCAACCTGCTGCGCGAGACCCAGGAACTGGACGTCCAGGTGGTGCCGCGCATCAACGCCACCACCACGTCGGTGGCGGCCGCCTTTATCAACCCGGTGCTGGGCATCGGCACGCTCGCAGCGCAATTGCTGTTCGCCGACGAGTTCTCCAAGGCGTTCACGCAGCACTACCGCATCACCGGCAGCTGGGCCGACCCGCAGATCGGCAAAGTGGGGGACAATAAGGCGCAACACCCGACATACCAAAACCCCGAACCGGCCTTGTCGCGCTGAACGCTGAACGGCGTCGCAGCGGTGCGCAGCTCCCAGGAACCGATCCCATGCAAGCCCCTGCCCCGTTTCGTGTTGCCGCCATCCAGACCGTGACCGGCACGTCGGTCGATGCCAACCTGGCCCGCGCCGATACGCTGATTGCCGAAGCCGCGCGCGGCGGTGCCGGGCTCGTGCTGCTGCCAGAGTACTTCTGCATGATGGGCGAGCGCGAAGCCGACAAGATCGCCATCCGCGAACAGGACGGCGACGGCCCGGTGCAGCAATTCCTGGCCGATGCCGCGCGGCGCCATGGCGTCTGGCTGGTGGGAGGCACCTTGCCGATGTGGTGTGGCGACGACGCGCGCGTCTACAACACCTCGCTCGCATTCAATCCGCGCGGCGAGCGCGTGGCCCGCTACGACAAGATCCACTTGTTCGGCTTTACGCGGGGCACCGAAAGCTATGACGAATCGCGCACCATTCTCGCCGGCAGCACGCCGGTCAGCTTCGACGCGCCGTGCGGACGCGTGGCAATGTCGGTGTGCTACGACCTGCGCTTTCCCGAACTCTACCGTGGCCTTGCAGGCGACAACGGCGCGAGCTTGATTCTGATGCCGGCCGCCTTCACCTACACCACGGGGCAGGCGCACTGGGAAATCCTGCTGCGCGCCCGCGCCATCGAAAACCAGTGCTATGTGCTCGCCGCCGCACAGGGTGGCAAGCACGAGAACGGCCGCCGTACCTGGGGCCATTCGATGCTGGTCGATCCGTGGGGCGAGTTGCTGGCCGTGCTGCCCGAGGGCGAAGGCGTCGTCGCCGGCGTGATCGACCCCGCGCGGCTCGCCGAAGTCCGGCAGAACCTGCCCGCACTGCGACACCGGGTGCTGTAGCATTGGCGAAAGCCCCCGCCTCAACCTGAATACACGGCGCCGCCCCCCATGCCGGCGCCCAGCAAGAAAGAAAAGGACTGTTCATGAACGCCGGCGATCTCGGAATCCGCAACCTTGCCACCGCGCAGCAACTGCTGCTGGCGCCGTATGGCCTGGACGAAGCCAGGCTGCAGCGCGTGCTGGCCGACATCTTCACGCACAAGGTCGACTACGCCGACCTGTATTTCCAGTACACCCGCAACGAGGCGTGGAGCCTCGAGGAAGGCATCGTCAAGTCGGGCAGCTTCAGCATCGACCAGGGCGTGGGCGTGCGCGCCGTTTCGGGCGACAAGACCGCCTTCGCCTACTCCGACGACATCAGCCTGCCGGCCCTGTCGCAGGCCGCCGCCGCCACGCGCACCATCGGCCGTTCCGGCAGCGGGCGCGTCAAGGTGGCCAGCGAACTGGCCTCGCAGACGGGCCGCAACCTGTACACGCCGAACGACCCGCTCGACTCGATGGCGGCCGCCGAGAAGGTGGCGCTGCTCGAACGCGTCGAGCGCATGGCGCGCGCCAAGGACCCGCGCGTGGTGCAGGTCATGGCCGGACTGGCCGGGGAATACGACGTGGTGCTGGTGGCGCGCAGCGACGGCGTGCTGGCCGCGGACGTGCGTCCGCTGGTGCGGGTGTCGGTCACCGTCATCGCCGAGCAGGACGGCCGGCGCGAGATCGGTTCGTCCGGTGGCGGCGGCCGCTACGCCTACGGCTATTTCACCGATGCCCTGCTGCAGCAGTACGTGGACGAAGCCGTGTCCTCCGCGCTGGTCAACCTGGAGGCGCGCCCCGCCCCGGCCGGCGCAATGACCGTGGTGCTCGGCCCGGGCTGGCCCGGCGTGCTGCTGCACGAAGCGGTCGGCCACGGCCTGGAGGGTGACTTCAACCGCAAGGGCTCGTCGGCCTTTGCCGGCCGCATGGGCGAACGCGTGGCCGCCAAGGGCGTGACCGTGGTCGATGACGGCACGCTGGCCAATCGCCGCGGCTCGCTCAACCTGGACGACGAAGGCAACCCGACCCAGTGCACCACGCTGATCGAGGACGGCATCCTGCGCGGCTATATCCAGGACACGCTCAACGCCCGCCTGATGAAGATGCCCGTGACCGGCAACGCCCGCCGCGAAAGCTATGCCGCGCTGCCGATGCCGCGCATGACCAACACCTACATGCTCAATGGCGACAAGGACCCGCGGGAAATCATCGCCAGCGTGAAGAAGGGCCTGTATGCCGTGAACTTCGGCGGCGGCCAGGTCGATATCACCAACGGCAAGTTCGTGTTCTCGGCGAGCGAGGCCTACATGATCGAGGACGGCAAGATCACCTATCCGGTCAAGGGCGCCACGCTGGTCGGCAATGGCCCGGAATCGCTCAAGGACGTCACCATGATCGGCAACGACATGCGACTGGACTCGGGCGTCGGCGTGTGCGGCAAGGAAGGCCAGAGCGTGCCGGTGGGCGTCGGCCAGCCGACGCTGCGCATCGAAAACATGACGGTGGGCGGCACGGCCTGAGCGTGGCGGCCGCGCCAAGGGCATCACGAAGCCCGGCGCGGCACTTGCCAACCCTCGCAAAAGGCGCTATAAAGATGCTTCGCGGTCGCGCAGGTGATCGCCGCGACCCGAAATTTTGACGGTGTTCGCGCAATTTCCTGCCCCTCTGTCACGCAGCGCAGCATAAAAGCCGCGCTTCGAAACAAAATCGAATTCACGCTGACCCCAGCCCTGCCCTTCTCCGCCATGTCCGCTAAGTTTTACTTTTACTTTTTTAGCGAACCCACACCGCTGGCGGATAGGGAGGGACGGCTGTAAGCGCCCCGAACCGAAAAGAAAAAGCCGCCAGCAAGACTGGCGGCTTTTTTTATACCTGTTTTTTTCCCTGCTTCGCCCAGACAACTACCACGACCTCACAAGACCGGACTCATCATGCTGAAGAACACCGACGACCTGCGCATCCGTGAACTCAAGGAACTGCTGCCGCCCGCGCACCTGATCCGCGAGTTCGCCTGCTCCGAAAAGGCTTCGGACGTGATCTACGCCGCGCGCCAGTCGATGCATCGCATCCTGCACGGCATGGATGACCGCCTGATCGTCATCATCGGCCCGTGCTCGATCCACGACACCAAGGCCGCGCTCGAATACGCGAAGCTACTCAAGACGCAGCGCGAGCGCTTCGCCAACGAACTGGAAGTCGTGATGCGCGTCTACTTCGAGAAGCCGCGCACCACGGTCGGCTGGAAGGGCCTGATCAACGACCCGTACATGGACGGCAGCTTCAAGATCAACGACGGCCTGCGCACCGCGCGCGAGTTGTTGCTGAACATCAGCGAGATGGGCGTGCCGACCGGCACCGAGTACCTGGACATGATCAGCCCGCAGTACATCGCCGACCTGGTCAGCTGGGGCGCGATCGGCGCGCGCACGACCGAATCGCAAGTGCACCGCGAACTCGCGTCGGGACTGTCGTGCCCGGTCGGGTTCAAGAACGGCACCGACGGCAACGTCAAGATTGCCGTCGATGCGATCAAGGCCGCGTCGCAGCCGCACCATTTCCTGTCGGTGACCAAGGGCGGCCACTCGGCGATCGTGTCGACCTCGGGCAACGAGGACTGCCACATCATCCTGCGCGGCGGCAAGGCGCCGAACTACGATGCGGCCAGCGTGCAGGAAGCCTGCGACGCCATCGCCAAGTCCGGCCTGGCCGCGCGCCTGATGATCGATGCTTCGCACGCGAACAGCAGCAAGAAGCACGAGAACCAGATCCCGGTATGCGAGGACATCGGTCGCCAGCTCGCCGCCGGCGACGACCGCATCGTCGGCGTCATGGTCGAATCGCACCTGGTCGGGGGCCGCCAGGACCACGTCCAGGGCACGCCGGTGGAAAGCCTGACCTATGGCCAGTCTGTGACCGATGCCTGCATCGGCTGGGACGACTCGGTCAAGGTGCTGGAAACGCTGGCCGAAGCCGTCAAGGCCCGCCGCCTGGCAGGCGGCAGCGGCAACTGATATCGCCCGCCTGATGGATGACCGGTGTATGCGCCGCCTGCGGCGCTACATCCGGCCGTCGTTCGATGCGCCGCCGCAGATATCGACCATGTCGGTCGTGACCTCTGCATAAGCCAGCATCTTCCCGCCGTAGCCATCCATGAACGCGCGGGCGCCCGAAGCATCGCGGAAGCTCGCGATCGCCGGGCCCATCGGCCCGCGGCGTTTGCTGCCGAACACGTACACGCCAGTGGTGGCGTCGAACCAGTGGCCGCGCGGACTCTCCCACTCCGCAAGCGCCATGTCCTGCACGAACACCGCGCGCACCGGCCGCGCCTGTTCGGGTTTCAGCAGCGTGTGGAACATCTCCACCGTGTCGCAGAACCAGTGCGGCCTGGCATCGCCGGCATAGAAGATCTGGGCCTTGGGGCCTGGGTAGTCGGCCAGCAGCATGCCATCGAGGTCGCAGGTGCTGGCGGACTCGATTTCAGCCGGTTGCACGGGCCCTTCCTTTACCTTGCTGCACGCGGCCAGGACGGTCAATCCACCGGCGGCAAGCAAGAAGCGACGGCGCATGGTTTTCATTAACGGAACCTCCGGGCGGCAAGGACCAGCGGCACGGCAATCCACGCCAGCATGGCCCCGCTCATCAGCCATGGGTCGGCTAAAGATGGCGAGACAATGCCGGCAACGCCGCTGAGGCCGCGCAGCTGGTCCAGTGAAAAGACATTGAGAATGCGGAAGATATCGGCCGGGTTGAGCAACAGCAGCCAGGCCAGCCAGTCGCCACTGAACAGGCCCACGGCAAAGCCACCCGAACCGCCGGGCTGGCCGCTGCTGGCGACCAGCAGCCCGAGCAGCAACAGGTCAAATACCAGCACGAAGAAGAACCAAAGCGCGATGGCCATGCCCGATGCACGGGTACGGTCACGGCTGAGCACGGACAGCAACAGCGCCAGACTCAGGAATGCGAGTCCGAGCAGGACTGCGCTCAGCACGAAGCCAAGATACGGGTAGAGGCCCTGCCATCCGAAGCGCTCGTACAGCAATCCTGCCATCAGCGCAAATCCCGCGACGGTCGAGCACGCCAGTGCACCGGCCAGTCCGAGGTATTTGCCGAGCAGCAGTTCGCCCCGCGTCAGCGGCAAGGCGAGCAGCAGGTCGAGCGAGCCCCGTTCGCGTTCGCCGACGATGGCGTCGAAGCCGAGCAGCAGCGCGATCAGCGGCACGAGGTAGATCACCAGGCTGACCTGGCTGGTGACCACGAATTCGATCGAGCGCGGCCCCAGCGTGCCCTGCTCCGCGCCACCGAAATAGCTGATCGCCACCGAGAACACCGTAAAGACCAGCGCTACCGCGAGCACCCAGCGATTGCGCACGCGATCGCGGAATTCCTTGCCCGCCAGCGTCGCCACCTGTCGAATCTCAAAGCCGATCATGCCTGTCTCCCCAGCCCGAGGAAGAGATCTTCCAGCGACGGCTCATGGATGTGCAGGTCGAGCCAGCGGCCCAGCGGTTGCAGCGCCGCCAGCACGGCCATCTTGGCCTGGGGCACGCAGCGCACCGTCAGGTCCTGTTCGGTCGCGCCCTCCTGGATCTCCAGCGCCAGCCCCGGCTCCGCCTGCAAGCGGCGGATGGCGGTCGGCCTCGCGCCCGCCTCCAGCCGCAACGCCAGGGTGACGGGCAGGCCAAGCTGCGCACGCAGCGCCGCAACGCTTCCGACCGCCTGCATGCGCCCACCTGCCATCACCGCGAAGCGGTCCGCGCGCTGCTGCAACTCGGCCAGGATGTGCGACGTCAGCACGATCGTCACGCCTTGCGTGCGCAGCCCCAGAAGGATTTCGTAGAAGTCGCGGATCGCGGCGGGATCGAGCCCGTTGGTTGGCTCGTCGAGAAACAGCACGCGCGGCTGGCCCAGCAGCGCCTGTGCGAAGCCGAGCCGTTGCCGCATCCCCTTGGAATACTCGCGCACAGGGCGCTTCGCCGCGTCCGCCAGGCCGACGCGAGCGAGCATCGCTTCGCATGCGTCTGGCGATACGCCCTTGAGCCGGGCAAAAAAGTGCAACGTCTCGCGGCCGCTGAGGTTGTCGTACAGCACCAGGTTTTCCGGCAGGTAGCCAATCCTGCGCCGCGCCGCCCTGAATTCGCGACCGGCCACCGACGCGCCGGCCACCACCAGCTCACCTTCACTGGGCGGCACCAGACCGAGCATCATCTTGAACAATGTGCTCTTGCCCGCGCCGTTATGGCCGATCAGTCCGACCAGTTCGCCCTGGCCGACGACGAAATCGACGTTGTCCACCACCCGGTGCGCACCGTAGCATTTGCCGACCCCGCGCAGCGCAATGGCGGGCGCGGCCCGGTCACTCTCCTTGATACGGCTTGTCACGCCATTCACTCCAGTTATTACGGGCTGGCCGCGTGCGCGGATAGGCATCGACGACGCTGGGCACGCGCAGGACCGGGAACTGCTTGCCGGCAAGGCGCAACGCCTGCAGCGCGGGGCTGCCGAGCAGCAGCCGCATGGCGGGATAACGCCAGCCCAGGCGGTCGACCAGATCGTTGGCCTCGTAGGGCATATCGCCGATACCGTCGCCGTCCCGGTCCCAGCCCAGGTAGTTGCTCCAGTAATTGCCCTGTCCTTTCTCCGCAGGCGAGCGCCCGCCCCAGGCCTCGTCACGCGCGCCCACGTAGCGGACCTGCTCGCGATTGCCGATCAGGTCGTTGCCCTGCACGATGTTGCGCGTGGACCCCGCCGACAGGTGCACGCCAATGGCGTTGTTGACGATCAGGTTGCCGCGCAGCTGCGCGTACTCGACGTCGTAGATAAAGAAGCCGCGCTGGTTGCCGGCCACGACGTTCCCTTCGATGACCGAGTCCTGCAAGGTGCGCAGCATGATGCCGTGGTCCGCGTTGCCCCAGGTGCGGTTGTTGCGCACGACCTGGTCGCGCACCTCCATCAGCGCGAGGCCGCCGCGGTTGTAGTAGCTGTCGTTGTCCTCCCACAGGTTGTAGTAGGAGTTCATGTAGTGCGTGCCATAGCGGCTGTGGTGCAGACGGTTGCCGCGGAACACCGCGTGGTGCGAGACATCGACATACAGCGCGTCGCGCACGAAGCTGATGTTGTTGCCGAGGATCCTGGCGCGGCGCGTGTTGTAGAGCTGCACGCCATTGCCGCGCTGCGCGGAGTTGTAGTCGCGCTTGCCGGTAATGGTGTTGCCTTCGATGCGCACGTCGTCCGCCTTCTCGATCCACAGCCCGAACAGGTTGTAGGTGAGATCGCAATGCCGCACGACCGCACGGTGCGCGCCGGGGCGGATGTAGATGCCGGCGTTCTGGTCCTTCAGGCTGTCGCCCGAGTCGCGCACGATCAGGCCTTCCACGACGACATCCGGCGCGGTGATCCGCAGCGTGTCGCCGCGCAAGGCGCCGCTGAGCGTCGGCCGTCCGACGCCGCGCAGCGTGAGGGCCTTGTCCACGACGAAGTTGCCCTCGTGGAGTCCTTTCGCGATCTCGATCACGTCGCCGGGCCGCGCGGCATCGATGGCCGCCTGCAGGCCCTGGCCGGGCAGCACGTGCCAGGTTGTCGTCGCTTGCGCGCCGCACATCATCAGGCCGACCACCAGCAGGGCAAGGAATCGCTTCATCCCGACAGCATCCCCGCGCCCTTCAGCACCAGGAACAGCACGGCGCCGATCAGCAGGTTCTTGAAGCCGACGTAGCACAGCATGTCCATGATCGACGCCTTGCGGTAGCCCGCTCGCCACCACGGACCTTCCTTGACGTAGGCGCGCCCTTTCAGGCGGATCAATGCTTCGTAGACACTCCAGCCGAACCACCAGCCGATCACCGCGCCCGACGAAAGCCGCCCGGCCGCGGCCAGCATCCACGCCACCGACGCCGCCAGCGCGATGGCTAGTCCCGCGACTTGCAATGCGCGCGCCGAGCGCCAGCCCTCTGCGCTCCACGGCCAGAGATGATCGCGCAGCTCCGCCGCGAGCCAGCGCCAGCCGCGCGTGCGCGAGTAAGGTGGCGTGACCGGATCGGTGGCCATGCGCGGGTCCGCACGAAGCGGCTTGCCGGCGGTCGCCGCAGTCGGCACGGGTTCGATCGGAATGAAGTAGCCGTCGCGGCCGATCGGCGTGATCAGCAGGCCGTCGCGCGCGCGGCGCTTGCGCTCCTTCGCCAGCGGCGGGCAGCCCGAGGCGTCGGTGTAGAGCACCATGCAGTCGAGGCAATGCAGGCACTCGCGATGGTCGATGCGGCCGTCCGCGTCGATCGCCATCGACCCGCAGCCGTTCGCACATGCCTTGCACTGGTTGCAATCGACCTTGCGGCGCAGGCCGAACCAGCGGAATGTGCTCGGCATCGCCAGCGCTGCGCCCAGCGGGCAGATGTACTTGCAGTACGGACGCTCGACGAACAGCGACAGGCCCAGCAGCGTGCAGGCAAAGAGCCCGTACGGCCATGCGCGATGGCTGATGCCGACCAGGAACGTGGTCTTGAACGGCTCGATTTCCGCCAGCACTTCCGCCAGCCCCATCGAGAACATCGACACGGCCAGCAGTCCGAAGAAGATGCCGTACTTGAGCCACTTCAGCCGGTCGTGCCAGGCGCGCGGCAACTGGCGCTGCCAGCGCTTCAGCCCGACCAGGCGGCCAAGCTTGAAGATCGCCTCCGACAAGGATCCGAACGGGCACAGCCAGCCGCAGAACAGGCCCCGACCGAACAGGAACACGGTCAGGATGATGAAGACCCAGAAGCAGAAGATGAAGGGATCGCTAAGGAACAGTGCCCAGTTCCACTGGATCAGCAGCGAGTGGAACCATGTCAGCACCTGCGTGACCGACGGCTGCGCCATCGCGCCGAAGCCGACGAAGACGATGCTGATGGCCCATGCCGCGTACTTGAACGCGTTGACCGGCCATTTGTTCTTGTGGGTCGCGCGGCGAGTCAGCCGGTCGCGCAGCGCGTAGACAATCGTGACAGCACATAGCAGCGCGATGAACAGCACGATCTGCGGCAGGCGCGCCCGCCATACCTTGTGCCAGGCGGCTTCCGTCGCCTCTACCTTGGGGCGGCCGCCCTGCAGCAGCGCGTCCGGGAGCCAGTAAGGCGCATCGAAGCTGGCGAAGCTGCGCACGCCGGTCGCACGGTCGACGCGGTTGCCCAGGAACGAAAGCTTCCACGGATATGCAGCCGAGAACGCCGGCTTGCGAATCACGAAGATGGCCGACTCGGTGTACGACGGCGCGCCCTCCGCGGCAATGCCGTAGAGGTTCAGGTAGTCCAGGTCGCGGAACGTGAACGCGTCCGCGCCCTGCCGCACCTGCACGCGGTCGTAGATGCCACCGCGCACGAAGCCCGATCCCTTGAACGACTCGGCACCTGCCGTGCGGATAATGAAGATCGCCTGCTCGCCCGCACCCAGCTGGCTGCGCAAGCCTTGCCAGCCCGCATCGCCAAGAATGCTGCGCCCGAGGTCCGGATGGTTCAGGTCGCCGAACCAGAGTTCGATGAACGGTCCCGATGCCGCCGGCAGCCCGACCTGTGCCGGCCGGACCAGCAGGCGCTGCACCGCGCCCGATTCGGCCATCTCTGCCCAGTTGTACCGCTTGCCGGTGGCCACGAAGCTTGCGGGCTCGCGATGGGAAGGCGCGAGAATGCCGACCTGCCGCGCGACGGTCGCGGCCGAAGTCGTCAGCACCTGGTTCTGCGCAATCACCGTCACCGTGGCGCCGGAGATCGCATCGACGCCCACCACGCCCTCATCGGGGCGCGACTGGCCGACTTCGATCTTGTCGGCCACCGACTTGCCCAGGTACTGCTTGTTGAAATCCAGCAGCGCCGATTCCGGAATGCCGAGCAAGAGGATCGGCTCCGAATGCTTCAACACCTTGATGCCGACATAGCGCCCTTTCGTGTCCATGCCGATCAGCGTGACCACGGGCTTGCCGGAATAGGCGGGCGTATCGGTGATGTCGGTGGACAGCATCACATAGCCCAGCAGCGTCTTCGCACCGTCTGGCGCGCTGCCGTAGGCTTCCACATAGGGCGGCTGGCCCTTGCGGTGGGAAAAGCTGGTCGCGCCGGGCAGCACTTCGGCGCATGGCAGCAGCGCGCACAGGTCCGGCGCTTGCGCCAGGCCCGGCGGCAGCGCCGCTTCATAGGCTGCGGCACGCGCGGCCGGAGCGCATGACAACAGCAGCCATGCGGTGATCAGCAAGACGAGCCATTGGCCCGGCGTGCGCATTGTCTTGTTCGCGAACATGGGGATGCCGTTCGGGGGATGGGGGCGGCAGTGTTCTGCCCGGGGCCGCGCGCCAGGCAGGCGCGGCCCCGGATGTCGAACGCTTTCCGGCTCAGGCTTCAACGATCATGCGAGTGCGCATTTCCAGGTGCAGCGCATGGCAGAAGTGGGTGCAGTAACACCAGAACACCCCGGGCTTGTCGGCGATGAAGGTCACGGACGCCGTCTGCAACGGATTGACGATGAAATTGACGTTGTACTTCGGTATCGCGAAGCCGTGCGTCAGGTCTTCGATCTTGTCGAGGTTGGTCAGGATCAGCGTGACCTCGTCGCCCTTCTTCAGCTTGAACTCGCGCAGGCTGAAGGCCGGCGCCTGCGACGTGATCTTGACCGTCACCTTGCGGCCATTGCGGAACACGCCCGAGTCCTTCGGGTCCTTGACCGCATTGGGGAAATCATCGAGCGCATAGACCTGCTTCGGGTGCAGCAGCTCGCGCTTGAAGATGATGAAGTCATGCGGCTCGCTATGCACCGGATGGTCGGCCAGCAGCACCATCTTGTCGCCCGAGATATCGATGAACTGCTCGTTCTCCGGATGCAGCGGCCCGACCGGCAGGAAGCGGTCCTTGGAGAACTTGCAGCCCACGCCGAGAAACTTGCCGTCCGCCGCGATGGTTTCCGATTGCGAAGCGTTCAGGTGCCCGGGCTGGTATTGCACGTCAAGCCGGTCGATGACGTACTTGGCATTCTTGTCGCCCTTGTGGAAGCGGATGGCCGCGTCGATGTTCCACTTCACGATCTGGCTGTCGAGGAACAGCGTGGTGTAGGCGTTGCCGCGGCCATCGAAGGCGGTATGCAGCGGCCCGAGGCCCAGTTCCACCTCGGCGACGATGGCATCGTCGAGCTTCTCGAGCTTGCCGTCGAACCAGTCCAGCACGCGCGCGAGCTCGATCACGGTACCGGTGGGAGACAGCTTGCCCGCGCAGATGAAATACTTCTGGTCCGGACTGGCATTGACGCCGTGCGGGTTCTTGGGCACGGACACATAGGCAGTCAGCGCGGTCTTCGGATCCTGGTTGGCCGCGTGCGTGCCATCGACCACCGGGACTTTCGAGTCGCCGATGTGCTTGAACTTGCCGTCCTTGATCGCGGCCTCGATGCGCGCCACGTTGAAGAACAGGCAGGCATCGCGCTCCGCGGACATCATGTCCTCGTAGTGGACGCCCATTTCGGTGTTGTACTGGTTGGTCGCGGCCAGCTTGCCGTCGTAGGACGACGCCACCAGATCGCAGTTGCCGTCGATCAGGACCTGCCAGCGCACCTCCATCGATTCCGCGTCGACACACGTGAACAGCGAGCGGTATTTGCCTGCGTCTTCGGTCGGGACATTGGGCAGCGGAATGGAAAACTCGCCGCCGCAGAACACGCGCGTGGTGTAGTTGATCTTCTCGCCTACGGGATCGCGCTTGTCCGGGAAGATGCCGTGGAAGCCCTGCACATTGGGCAGTTCCGTGATCTTGTCGCACACCATGTAGTCAAGGCGGATACGTGCGAGGCGCGCGTTGATCTTGTCGTTGATCCACGCATAGCGGCCGTCGTAATTGCCGTCCTTGTACGAAGCATGCACGTGGTGCGTATCGCCGACGGTGTACTTCAGCGCGCCGTCAGGCCGCGTTCCCATGACCGCACGCGATTCGTTGGTGATGCCCCAACCGACCAGCGCGTCGGGCACAAAGCACGGAATGCGATGGATCTCGCGGCCCGAAGGCAGGCCGAGCACGCGCATGTCGCCGGCGTGGCCGCCGCTCCAGAGGCCGTAGTACGTATCCAGTTCACCCGGCTTCAGATGAATGCTCGCTGCCTCATGCGGTGCGGCCGCGGCGCTGCCGCTGGCCGCCGCCGGCGCCGCCCCGTTCCCGTTGCCGCCCTTGTCCGTGCATGCCGCAACACCGGCCAGGCCGGCCAGCGCCGCGGTGCCGATGAAGCGCCGCCGCCCGGGCGCCGTCGGCGTATCCGGTTGCGACACGTGCTCCTGCAATTGCCTGCTCATTTTCGATTCCTCGATCCGTCATTGCAAACGGCGGATGAATTTCCGCCGACTCTTCTTCTGTTGCATCCGGATCGGAATCTTCAATTCACTTGCGCCTTGTGGAATTGACCATCGTCATGGAATTGCTAGATGTGCATCTGAAATGCATCTTTAAAAATGCAGAGCGGACAGAATAGGCGGCGCGAGAAATTGTTCGCCTTTCTATCGAGCCGAAGGAACTGCCATGTTTAAAAAAACCCTCCTGATATTGTTGTCTTCAGTCGCCGCCATTGCCATGACAGGCTGTGGCAAGCAGGACAATGCAGCACCCGCTGCGCAATCCGCCCAGCCGGCGGCCGTCGCCGCGGCCGCTGCGCCGGCAGCGGGAACGCCATCGAATGGCGGTGAAGAGAACGCGCTGGGCAAAAGCACGTTCGGCCAGGTCTGCGCCATGTGCCATGCGGCCGGCGTGGCCGGCGCACCCAAGCCTGGCGACAAGGCCGACTGGGCACCACGCATCGCACAGGGCAATGACGTGCTCTACAAGCACGCGCTCGAAGGCTTCACCGGCAGCAAGGGCATGATGCCCGCGCGCGGCGGCAATCCTTCCCTGCCGGATGACAAGGTCAAGGCCGCGGTCGACTACATGGTCGCCCGTTCGCGCTGAAGCCGATCATGCAGAAGCCCCGAATCATCGATGCCGGGCGTCGGCGCAGCCTGCGCGGTCTTGGCGGGCTGTCCCTGCTGGCCACCGGCATGTTCGTGCGGCCGGCACTGGCCGACCCCGCGGTGCATCGCGTATCGCAGCCGCTCATGGGCACGCGTGTCGATATCGTGGTCCAGTGCGCGAGCGCATCGATGGCCCGCGCCGGCATGACGGCCGCCATGGCCGAGATGGCTCGCCTGGAGCAGCGAATGAGCCGCTACCGTGCGGACAGCGAAGTGGGCGAACTGCAGCGCTGCGCGGGACGCCGCGCAGCGCGCGTGTCCCCGGAATTGTTTGCTTTGCTACGCAGCGCCGCAGACCTTTCCGCACGCAGCGGGGGCGCTTTCGATGTGACGATCGGCGCCTACGCGGGCTGGCACTTCGAATCGCCTGACGTTCAGGTTCCCGATGCCGGCGAGCTTGCGCGCGAACGCCCGCTGGTGGACTACCGCCAGGTCATCCTCGACGAAACGCACGGCGAAGTGTTGCTGCGCCGGGCCGGCATGCGGCTGGACCTGGGCGGTATCGCCAAGCTGCCAATCCTGGATACAGGCATGCAGACGCTGCGGCGCCACGGGCTCCATGACGCCATGATCAACGGCGGCGGCGATGTCATCGTGAGTGGCCAGTTGCAGGGACGGGACTGGCGCGTGGGAGTGCGCGATCCTGATGCGCCGGAACGGCTGCTGGGCGTGCTATTGCTCAGCAATGGCGTGGTCGCCTCATCTGGCGACTATGAACGCTGCTTCTTCCGCAATGGCCAGCGCTACCATCACGTCCTGAACCCGCGTACCGGCATGCCGGCCGACGGGCCGCATGGCGTCACGCTGGTCGCCTCTTCAGTCGAGGCCGTCAACGGACTCGGCGCCGCGATCATGGTGGCCGGCGAGGCTGCCGGAAGGCGATGGCTGGAGCCGGTGCGCGGCGTCGACGCGCTGATTGTTGGCGCCGGGCGACCCTGGATGTCGGACGGCATGTCCCGTCGTCTTCGCATGGCATAGTGACCGCTGCCTCCAGACGCAAAAAAGCCGCCCCCCTCACGGGAAGCGGCTTTTGGCGACTACAAGGCGACTACAAGGCGACTAATCGCCGGGAGGTCCTTTACTTCTTCAGCACCAGGTCGCCCGGCAGCGACTCGATGTAGGCAGCGATGTCCTTCAGTTCATTGCGCGTGAACGGGCGCGGCTTGCCAGCCTTGTCCGTAACGGCCGGGTTGGCGTTGACCTGGCCAGCCATGATCGCGTTTGACCGGCCCACCTGCGGCACGCCCGACACCTGGTACGACATCAGCGCGTGATAGAGATAGTCGGCATGCTGGCCAGCCAGCTTGGGATAGTCCGGAGAAATCGGGGCATTCAGGCCAGCGCCGTGGCAGGCCACGCAATTGCCCTTCTCGACCAGCGCCTTGCCGGCGGAGAGGTCAGCTGCCGAAGCAGTGGCTGCGGAGGCACCCAGCACGAGTGCGCCAATCGCGAACGAAAGCGTCTGAAGCGTCTTCATGGTTGCGGTGTCTCTCACTTCAAGGTGTTGTTCTGCGAACCGGCCTTCTGCTGCGAGTAGTAGGCCGCCAGGTTGGCGATGTCCTGGTCGGTCAGCGACGCGGCAATGCTGCGCATGGTCGGATGCTTGCGATCGCCCTTCTGGTAGCCCTTCAGTGCGTTCTCGATGTACTTGGCGCTCTGGCCGCCGAGCATCGGGACTTCATAGACTTCCGGGAACGACGCACGGTAGCCCGGAATGCCGTGGCATCCGATGCACATTGCAACCTTGTCCTTGGCAGCGTCTCCATTGCCCTTGACTTCCTGTGCCAGCGCTGCTGTTGCAGCCGCGCCCAGCACCACCATCGTGAGGAGCTTTTTCATTGTCTTAGCGGATTGGAAGTTAAACCGTGCGTGACCTGCCCTGCCGGGCGGAGACGGTCTCAGAATGCTTCTGCGGGAAGCCTGGCAGTCGGTGGGGTTGCCATTACCGTTGCCGGTAAGCCATCCACCACACTGTCGCATCCGGTTCGTTGCCGGGATGTGGAACACCATTCTGGGACCACCTCTCGCAATCACCGCGACCCGGTCGGACCGCAGGGACTTCTGAACGCGGACTGCCGGATGCTGGAGAACTGGACGTGGGGGCGCGTCAAACCGCCGCATTGTACAGCAGGCGGCACCTGGCAGTCCAGCCGATGACCGGGGAGCAACCCTAATGTCAGCCGGCGCCAACACGAACCGCAAAGGTCTTTTATACTGACCCATCCAGGAATTACGAACGACCGTTCGCGGAACTTGCCGCAGCGGCGCCATGGCGCCGCTCAGGCTCGTCCGGTTTCCATAATGAAAGCGCGCGTGACAGCGCGAAGAGACTGCACTAAACACGCCGGCCCGGCCTCATCAGGCCAGAATCCCGGCCGTCCACTTCAGGTTGCCTCATGCCAAACACCGTCAACGCTTCCGCCCAAGCCACCTCCGCCCAGCAGGTCAAATTCGAGGGTAGTGACCAGTATGTCGCCACGGATGACCTCAAGCTGGCCGTCAATGCCGCGCGGACTCTGCAGCGTCCGCTGCTGATCAAGGGTGAGCCGGGCACCGGCAAGACCATGCTGGCCGAGGAAGTGGCCGCGGCGCTGGGCATGCCGCTGCTGCAATGGCACATCAAGTCGACCACCAAGGCGCAGCAGGGCCTGTACGAGTACGACGCCGTATCGCGGCTGCGCGATTCGCAGCTTGGCGATGACCGCGTGCACGACATCCGCAACTACATCGTCAAGGGCGTGCTGTGGCAGGCCTTTGAAGCGGACGAACAGGTGGTGCTGCTGATCGACGAGATCGACAAGGCCGACATCGAATTCCCGAACGACCTGCTGCGCGAACTCGACCGCATGGAGTTCTACGTCTACGAGACGCGCGAACTCGTAAAGGCCAAGCATCGCCCGCTGGTGATCATCACCTCGAACAACGAGAAGGAACTGCCGGACGCGTTCCTGCGCCGCTGCTTCTTCCACTACATCAAGTTCCCGGATGCCGAGACGATGCAGCAGATCGTCGACGTCCACTACCCCGGCATCAAGCGCGAGCTGGTGGCCGCGGCACTGGAATCGTTCTACGAGATGCGCAACCTGCCGGGCCTGAAGAAGAAGCCGTCGACGTCGGAACTGATCGACTGGCTCAAGCTGCTGATGGCCGAGGACATTCCGGCCGAGGCGCTGCGCAGCCCGGACAAGAAGGCCGCGATCCCGCCGCTGCATGGCGCGCTGCTCAAGAACGAGCAGGATGTGCACCTGTTCGAGCGCCTGGTGTTCATGAACCGCGCCAACCGCTGATGAGCGACTTCATCCAACCCGTCACGCTGTCGGGCCAGCACGCCACGCTCGAGCCGCTGCGGGCCGAGCACGCGCAAGGCCTGCGCGCTGCCGCCGAAGACGGCGACCTGTGGAAACTGTGGTACACCACCGTGCCCGCGCCCGAGCGCATGGAGGCCGAGATCGCGCGGCGCCTGGGCCTGCAAGAGCAAGGCTCGATGCAGCCGTTCGCCGTGCGCGACGCCAATGGCGAACTGGCCGGCATGACGACGTACATGAACATCGACGCGGCCAACCGGCGCGTGGAGATCGGCTCGACCTGGTACGCGCGCCGCGTGCAACGCACGCCGCTGAACACCGAGTGCAAGCTGATGTTGCTGCGCCATGCGTTCGAACAGCTCGATTGCATCGCCGTCGAGTTCCGCACGCACTGGATGAACCACCAGAGCCGCACGGCCATCGCGCGCCTGGGCGCGAAACAGGACGGCGTGCTGCGCAACCACCACCGCATGCCGGACGGGTCGCTGCGGGATACCGTGGTGTTCTCGATCATCGCCAGCGAATGGCCGGCGGTGCGCAATCACCTGCAATTCCAGCTCGAGCGGCCGCGCTGAGCGCGCCGCCCCGCTGCCACTGATCGCGAGGCACCATGCTGATCGATTTCTTCTTCTCGCTGCGCCACGCCAAGCTGCCGGTCTCGGTCAAGGAATACCTGACCATGCTGGAAGCCCTCAAGGCCCAGGTCATCTCGCCGTCGATCGACGAGTTCTACTACCTGTCGCGCATGACGCTGGTCAAGGACGAGAAGCACTTCGACAAGTTCGACCAAACCTTCGGCGCCTATTTCAAGGGCGTGGAAAGCCTGGTCGACTGGAAGTCCGACATTCCGCTCGACTGGCTGCAGAAGACGCTTGAGCGCGAGCTTTCGGCCGAGGAAAAGGCCAAGATCGAGGCCATGGGCGGACTCGACAAGCTCATGGAGCGCCTGAAGCAACTGCTCGAAGAGCAGAAGGAAAAGCACGAGGGCGGCAACAAGTGGATCGGCACCGGCGGCACTTCGCCGTTCGGCCATGGCGGCTACAACCCGGAGGGCATCCGCATCGGCGGACCGTCCAAGGGCAACCGCACGGCCATCAAGGTGTGGGAAGCGCGCACCTACAAGGACTATGACGACCAGGTCGAGCTGGGCACGCGCAACATCAAGGTGGCGCTGCGCCGCCTGCGGCGTTTCGCACGCGAAGGCGCCGACACCGAACTGGACCTGGACGACACCATCCACGCCACGGCCGCCAACGCCGGACTGCTCGACATCAAGCTGCGGCCCGAGCGCCACAACAAGGTCAAGGTGCTGATGCTGATGGATGTGGGCGGCTCGATGGACGACCACATCAAGCGCGTGGAAGAGCTGTTCTCGGCCACCAAGACCGAGTTCAAGCACCTGGAGTACTACTACTTCCACAACTGCCTGTACGACCACGTGTGGAAGAACAACCGCCGCCGCCATGCTGAAAAGCTGGCGACGTGGGACCTGCTGCACAAGTACACGCCCGACTACAAGATCATCTTCGTCGGCGACGCCACCATGAGCCCGTACGAGATCCTGCAGCCCGGCGGCTCGGTCGAGTACAACAATGCCGAGGCCGGCTCGGTGTGGCTGAACCGCATGACCGAGCAGTTCCCGCACTTCGTCTGGCTCAACCCGGAACCGGAAGGCCTGTGGCAATACCGCCAGTCAATCACGGTCATCAACCAGCTGATGAAGGGCCGCATGTATCCCGTCACGCTGGCGGGACTGGAATCGGCGATGAAGGTGTTGTCGAAGTAAGGAAGAAAAAAGAGGCGCGGCACAGCGCCTCTTTTCCATTTCCGCCCGCAGTCAGCCGCTCGCGTCGGTGCCCTCCATCAGCCAGGCACGGAAGGTCTGCAGCGCTGGCAGATGCTGCTTATGCTCGGGATAGCACAGGTAATAGCCCTTGTTGCTGAGCACGCGCGCCGGATGCGCGACCACCAGCGCGCCGTTGGCCAGTTCTTCCTCGATCAGGCAACGGGGAATCAGCGCGATGCCAAGACCCGACAGCGCCGCCTGCGTCAGCAGCGAGAACTGGTCGAAGCGCGCCCCGGCCCACGCATCGCGCGGCGGCACACCAAGTTCCGCGAACCAGTCGGGCCACGCTTCCGGCACCGTGGTGTGGTGCAACAGGGGATACTGCAACAGGAACTCCGGCAACCCCGCTGCGTCGTGCGGTGGTTCGCCGAGCAAGCCGGGCCGGCACACGGGCACGATTTCGCGGCCGATCATATAGTCCGCCACGCTGCCCGGCCACACACCCACGCCGAAGCGGATCGCTGCGTCCAGTTCGGGCTCCGCAAATACGTAACCCTGTGCGTGCGGGATGAACTCCAGCTTCACTTCGGGATGGCGCGCGAAGAACTGTGGCAGCCGCGGGATCAGCCACTTGGCCCCAAGCGTCGGCATGCTGGCGATATGCAGCGTTCCGGCCTGCTGTTCGCGGCCCGCTGCCTCGACCGTGGCCGCCTCGATCTCGTCAAGCGTCGGGCGGATGCGTTCCAGATAGCGCGCCCCGGCCGGAGTCAGCTCCAGGCGCTGCCGCACCCGTTCAAACAGTTCCACGCCGAGCATGGATTCCAGGCTGCGCACCTGCTTGCTGACCGCCCCCTGCGTCACATGCAGGTCCCGGGCCGCGGCAGTAAAACTGTTGTGGCGGGCAGCCGCCTCAAACGCCTGCAACTCAGTCATCGACGGCATCATACGCCGCATACATCACCTCAACTTCACGACCAAATGGAATGACCGTGCGATTTTAATTCGTTTGCCGAGGGCTTGCTGGCGCGAGCAGAATCGGGGAAACCGCTTTTCTCCCACTCGCTCCCTTCTTCCCAATCACCATGCAACGTCGACAAGTCTTCCGCGTTCTCGTCGCGGCCTCGGCCGCTTTTGCCGCCTGCGCCGCGCTGCCCGCCGCCGCCCAGAACCACTACCCGAACAAGCCGATCACGCTGGTGGTGCCCTTCCCGGCCGGCGGCACGACCGATATCGTGGCGCGCATCGTCGCCGACAAGCTGGGCCAGCAGCTCGGCCAGGCCGTCGTGGTGGACAACCGCGGTGGCGCGGGCGGCAGCATCGGCACCGCCTACCTGGCCAAGGCCGCGCCGGACGGCTATACGCTCGGCATCGCCACGGCTTCGACGCACGGCATCAACCCGGCCGTGTACCCACGGCTGTCCTATGACGCCACCAAGGACTTCACGACCATCACGAACCTGGCCTCCGTGCCCAACGTGATGAGCATCCATCCGTCGGTGAAGGCCACCGACATGAAGTCGTTCATCGCGCTGGCGCACTCGCAGCCGAACAAGCTGGCCTATGGCTCGGCCGGCAATGGCAGCGTCTCGCACATGATGGGCGAGCTATTCAAGATGAGCAGCAAGACCGAACTGCTGCACGTGCCTTACAAGGGCGTGGGCCCCGCGCTGAACGACGCGCTGGCCGGCCAGGTCCAGGTGCTGTTCGACAACCTGCCGTCGTCGCTGCCGTTTATCGAAGGGGGCAAGCTGCGCGCACTGGCCGTGGCCGCGCCCAAGCGCGTGGCGGCACTGCCGAATGTGCCGACCTTCGCCGAACTGGGCCTGCCCGAAGTGAACGACGCCGCGTGGTTCGGCCTGATCGCCCCGGCGAACCTGCCGGCCGAGCTGCAGGGCAAGCTGAACGCGGCAGCGATCAAGGTGCTGGCGTTGCCCGAGGTGAAGGCTAAACTGGAAAAGCTGGGCGCCACGCCGGTGGGCAACTCGCCTGCGCAGTTTGCCGCGCAGATCAAGAGCGAAGTGGCCAAGAACAAGCGCGTGGCCGCCGCGGCCAAGATCTCCCTCGACTGATTGCCGCCGCACCATGACCGAAGCAGACCGAAATACCGCGGACAGTCCGTACCAGCTTTACCAGCCGGAAGGCCCGGCGAGCGCGCTGTTCCTTGATTCGCCGCACAGCGCCACTGTCTATCCCACGGACTTCCGCCCGGATGCAAGCCTGCCCTTGCCGCTGCTGCGGCAGGCCGAAGACACCTTTGTCGACGAACTCTACGCGGGTGCGCCGGCACGCGGCATTCCGCTGCTGTGCGCGGGCTTTCCGCGCAGCTACCTGGACGCCAACCGCGGGCTCGAGGAAATCGACGAAGCCCTGCTCGACGCGCCGTGGCCCGGCGCGAAGCAGGTCACGGCCAAGACCCGTCTCGGCAAGGGCCTGGTCTGGCGCGTGCTCGACACCGGCGAGGCGATCTACGACCGCAAGCTGAGCGTGGAAGAAGTGCAGGCGCGCATCAACCGCTGCTACCTGCCCTACTACGCGCAACTGCAGAAGCTGGCTGATCATGCCGTGGCCGCGCACGGGGCGGCATGGCACATCAACTGCCATTCGATGCCGAGCCAGGCGGCGCAATATGCCACCGAGTTTCCAGGGCTGCAGCATCCCGATTTCGTGATCGGCGACCGTGACGGCACCACCTGCGACAAGCGCTTCACCGACCGTGTCGAAGGCGTGCTCAAGGACATGGGCTATGACGTCTGGCGCAACCACCCGTACAAGGGCGTGGAAATCGTGCGCGTGGTGGGGCAGCCGCAGACTGGCCGCCACAGCCTGCAGCTCGAGATCAACCGCAAGCTCTACATGGACGAAGCCGGGCTGACCCATACGGCGGGCTTTGCCAAGCTGCGGCACAACCTGAACGCCATGCTCGACGACCTGCTGAAGTTCACGCGGTCCATGCCTGCCCGCGCCCTGCCCTGAGCCGCGGCGCAAGATGCCCGGATGCAGCACGCTGCATCCGGGTTCATCACAGTTGCACAACGTACGGGCTTTCTGATAAAGCCACGCAATGATTGGTGCATAACAAGAATGGGTAACAAAGTTTAGGAACTTCCCAAGATAGGTTTCCTCTATCATGGCAATCCTTTGCGAACCCACGCTTGCCGGAATGGCAAGACAGACACCGTGATCCGACGAATTTCCAAACTGATCGGCAGCCGCCTCAGCATGCTGGCCGCCGCAGTCACCGGTGCGTTGGTGCTGGCGGGCTGCGCCAATATGCCAGCTGATGGCACCGATGCCGCCAGCCAGTCCACGGCCGCCGCGGCACCCGCCCGCCCCGCCGCCGCGCCCGCTGCCCCGGCAGCGCCCGCCACTGCCGCCGCAACCGAACCGACCAAGACCATCACCCTGCCCGACCGTGGCCGCGTCAGCCTTGCCGAATACCGCGCGAAGATGCGCGAGCAGCTGATGAAGACGGAGAGCGCCACCAGCGACGTCGCCGACTGCGCCGCGCATGCCAGCTGGGTCGTGCCGCGCTCGGCCACCTACGATGCGCTCAAGATCCCCACGGGCGCGCTCGCCAGCGGCCAGGCCACGGTGGAACCGTGGAACGGACGCTTCTCGCCAGGCAAGCAGGCCGTGCCGGTCAACTCCGTGGTGACATTCTCCGCCCTGGCCCACAAGCGCCGCGGCGAGGAGCCATGGCAGCAGGTCAAGGTCCGCTGCGGCTATGACGATGGCATGATGCTGGCCTATGAATTGCTGGACAGCAGCGGCGCCACGATCTCGGAACCCGCTGCGGCACCGGCCGTGCAGACTTCCCGCCATGCGTCGTCCAGCAAGAGCCACAAGGGCGCGAAGGGCAAGTCGAAGGGCTCGTCAACGGCATCGACCAAGAGCAGCGCGTCCGGCAAGTCTTCGGCGAAGGCATCTTCCTCTTCGTCGAATTCGTCCGGCAAGAGCACGAGCAAGAAGAAGCACTAGCCGACGGAAAAAGCCGATGCAAAAAGGCCCGCCATGATGGCGGGCCTCTTGTGCTCGCTGCGGCAGTCTCAGCCCAGGAACTCCAGCACAGCCTCCAGCATCGCCGTGCCCAGCAGCGCGCTGCGCGCGCCATTCCAGCCAACCGCGGCATCGGGCAGGTCGGCATTGTCCTTGAACGGCATTTCGAGCGTCAGCGACAGGCAGCCGAAGGTGTGGCCGATGTACTTGGACGCCAGCTTGAGCGCGTCGGCGTTGTACTTGCTGGCCGCATAGCCGTGCACGTCCTGGAAGTCGGGCGTGACGCGCTTGAAGGCTTCGATGAAACGCGCCTGCTCGCCGCGCTGCTTCTCGGTGAAGCTCGGCAGCATCTCGCTGCCCGCGACGAAGTTGTAGGGCAGGCCCTCGTCGCCGTGGATGTCGAAGAACAGATCGCAGCCGGTCGCTTCGATCGCGCGGCGCACATGCCAGACTTCCGGGCTCGTGTCAGGGCTCGGCGTCATCCATTCGCGGTTCAGGTTGGCGCCGGCGGCGTTGGTGCGCAGGTTGCCGCGCGCCGAGCCATCCGGGTTCATGTTCGGCACGATATGGAACACGGCTCGTTCGAGCAGGCGGCGCGCGACCGGGTCGTGCGCCCACATACCGCTGCCCGTCAGGCGCTGCAGCACGCCTTCGCAGAACCACTCGGCCATGCTTTCGCCCGGATGCTGGCGCGCGATCATCCAGATGGTCTTCTTGCCGGGGCCCGGCTGGCCCACGGTGACGCGGGTCAGGTCGCGGCCATCGACGGTGCTGCCGAGGTGCGACAACTTCGCCAGCGGCGAGCGCTGGCACGTCGCCAGCAGCGACAGGTGCCGCTCTTCCGGATAGGGCTCGAAGTACGCCAGCCACACGCTGTCATGCTCGGGCGTGAATTCGACGGTGAGCACCTGTCCGTCGTAGCGCGTCGGCACGCGGAACCAGTTGGCGCGGTCATACGATGCCACCGCACGGTAATCGCGCCAGCCATCCGGATAGGTGCACTCGCCGGCATTCAGAAACTGCAGCCGGCACGGCTGCCCCGCCGCACCCTGAAGGCGAAAGTGGAACCACTGGCGGAATTCCGCGTGGGAATCGGCGCGGATGCGCAGGCGGATGTCGTCGGCATGATCGAGCGCTTCGACTTCGATCGCGCCGGAATCAAAGTGGGTCGAGATATGCAGGGCGGAAGGCATGACGGGCGGCTCCGTGGATAGGTTCAGTCTTCGAGTCGGCGGCGGAACACCCAGCGGCCGTCGTCGGAAGCGGTGGCATCGAACGCATAGCCGTCTTCGGCAAAGCGCTTGAGCGCGGCCGGCTCCGTGACGCGATGCGTGACCGCATAGCGTGCCATGGTGCCGCGCGCGCGCTTGGCGTGGAACGAGATGATCTTGTAGCGGCCGCCCTTCCAGTCCTCGAACACCGGCGTGATGATGCGCGCATTCAGCACCTTCGGGCGCACCACCTTGAAATATTCTTCCGACGCCAGGTTGACCAGCGTGGGTGCGCCCTCGTGCTTGAGTGCGGCCATGTCGCCGTTGAGCAGCTGCGTGACATCGTCGCCCCAGAACGCATAGAGGTCCTTGCCCGCGGCGTTATCGAGGCGCGTGCCCATCTCGAGGCGGTAAGGCTGCATCCGGTCCAGCGGACGCAGCACGCCGTACAGGCCGGACAGGATGCGCACATGCTTCTGCGCGAAGCCGAGGTCATCGGCCGACAGGCTCTTCGCATCGAAGCCGTCGTACACGTCGCCGTTGAAGGCCAGCACCGCCTGCTTGCTGTTGGCGGCGGTGAACGACTCGGACCAGTCCGCGTAGCGCGTGACGTTGAGCACCGCGAGCTTGTCCGAAATGTCCATCAGCGCGCCGACATCCTGCGGCGCGAGCTTGCGCAGGCGCTCGATCAGCACGGCGGAACGGTCGATGAAACGGGGCAGCGTATGGGTCTTGATGCGCGCGGGCGTCTCGTAGTCCAGGGACTTCGCGGGAGACAGGACGATGAGCATGGCAAAATCGCGGGAAACACAAAGCCAAGATTGTAGCGAATGACCAACCCGACTTCCGGTGACACCTCCGCGCCCAGCCTCGCCGACATCACATCCGCTGCCAGCCCTGCCCCGCGCGTGGTGCTGGATTCCAATATCTGGGTCGACCTGCTGGTGTTCGGCGACCCGCACTGCACGCCGATCCGCGCGGCACTGGAAGCCGGCACTATCGCCCCGGTGATCCGCGCCGACTGCCGCGAAGAACTGCGCCGTGTGCTGGCCTATCCGCAATTCGCGCGCTTTGCCGTCGATATCGACGCGGCGCTCGCGGTGGTGGACCACTTCAGCACGCTGGAGCCGCTGCCCGCGCAGGAAGACGCCGACGCCATCCGGCTGCCGCGCTGCAAGGACACCGACGACCAGAAGTTCGTCGAACTCGCGCACTTCTCGCGGGCCGCCTGCCTGGTTTCGAAGGACAAGGCCGTGCTCAAGCTCCGAAGTCGCCTGCGCCGCTCCAGCGGCGTGGAAGTGATGACGCCGCCCGCGTTCGGCCAGTGGCTGGCCGCGCTGGCCGCTGCAGCCTGATCGCCCCGAATCCCTTTAGAATGGCCGCTGTTGCCGCTATAGCCTGGTCCGGCAAGCCGTTTTCCGTCATCGCACTCCAACGTTGCAGCCCATGTCCGCAGACTCCACCCTCGCCCCACTGACGCCGCCCGCATCGCGCCTGCCCTCGGTCGGCACCACGATCTTCACCGTGATGTCGGCGCTGGCCGCCGAGAAGAACGCTGTCAACCTGGGACAAGGATTTCCGGATTTCGATTGCGATCCGCGCATCGTCGATGCCGTGACCGACGCCATGCGCGCCGGCCACAACCAGTACCCGCCGATGGCAGGCGTGCCGCGCCTGCGCCAGGCCATTGCCGACAAGATCGCGACGCTGTACGGCCATCGCTACAGCTGGGAAAGCGAGATCACCGTCACGGCCGGCGCCACGCAGGGCATCCTCACGGCCATCCTGTGCGCGGTGCATCCTGGCGACGAGGTGATCGTGCTGGAGCCGTGCTACGACAGCTACCTGCCTGCCATCGAGCTGGCCGGCGCGACCGCCGTGCCCGTCACGCTGGAGGCACCGTCGTTTCGCGTGCCATTCGACCGCCTGGCGGCAGCCATCACCCCGCGCACGCGGATGATCCTCATCAACACGCCGCACAACCCGACCGGGACGATCTGGCGCGCCGCCGACATGGAAAAGCTGGCGCAACTGCTGGCCGGCACCGACATCCTGCTGCTGTCGGACGAGGTCTACGAGCACATGGTCTATGACGGCCAGCCGCACGCCTCGGTCTCGCGTCATCCGGAACTGGCGCGGCGCAGCTTCGTGGTGTCGAGCTTCGGCAAGACCTACCATGTGACCGGCTGGAAGGTCGGCTACGTGGCCGCGCCGGCGGCGCTGTCGGCGGAATTCCGCAAGGTCCACCAGTTCAATGTGTTCACCGTGAATACGCCGGTGCAGCATGGCCTGGCCGACTACATGACCGACCCGGCGCCGTACCTGGAACTGTCTGCCTTTTACCAGGCCAAGCGCGACTACTTCCGCGCGGGGCTGGCCAACACGCGCTTCAAGTTGCTGCCTTCCGAAGGCACGTACTTCCAGTGCGTGGATTACTCCGCGATCTCGGACCTGAGCGAAGCGGATTTCTCGATGTGGCTGACGCGCGAGATTGGCGTGGCGGCAATCCCGGTCTCGGCCTTCTACACGCAGCCGCGTGAATCGGGCGTGGTGCGCTTCTGCTATGCCAAGAAGGAAGAGACGCTGGCACTGGCGCTGGAGCGGCTGGCGAAGCTCTGAGAGCCGTACAGCAGAGACAGAGACGCCCGCGGCATGCCGCGGGCGTTTTGCTTTTGGCGCAATGGCCGTGCTTACTTGTTCCGGCTCATCATCAGCTCGGTGTTCGCCTTGCGGTCGGCATTGACCTTCTGCACCGACGGGCGCTCCGACAACGTCTTCAGGTAGTCCTTGACCGGCAGGTCGGCCAGCAGGTCCTTGCCGTAGATGATCTTGGTGCACGACGACACCAGCGGCAGGTGGACCGCGGCGGCGCAATCGGCCAGCGTGAAGGTATCGCCCGCGATAAAGGGCGAGAACTTCGCCAGCTTGGCAAACGCCGGGATATAGCGCGTCAGCAGCTTGAGCTGGCGCTCCTTCACGTTATCGCTGACCTTGCCGCCGAAGAACGCTTCCGGATACAGCTCGCGCGCGGTCAGTTCCAGGTACAACTCAAGGAAAGTGACGATCTCGCGTACCTTGCCGGCCTGCAGCGGATCGCGCGGCAGCAGCGGCGTTTGCGGATAGGCGGCTTCCAGGTATTCGTTGATCACCTCCGACTCGCACAGCGAGCCCGATTCGGTAATCATGTAGGGCACCTTGCCCGCCGGCGTGGCCGCCAGGTCGGTCTCGCCGATCCATGCCAGGACTTCCTCGAACGGCACATTCTTTTCCAGCAGTGCCAGCTTGACCTTGTTGTAGTAGTTGCTGGCGGCAAACCCGCAAAGTTTCAGCATGTCGTCTCTCTCCTGTTGGAATCACGCTTGCGGGCGCAAAGCCCGCAGCGATTGTGAACCATCCCGGTCCTCCGATGCCGCCGGACTGGCCGATCAGCGCACGCTGCCCGCGTTCCGGCTATTTCCGGAAAGGTGCATAAAACGTACGATCGTGCTAATTTAACCACAACTTCAGGGACGCAATATGAGCACTTTCACCATCGAGACGCTGGGCATCGTCGGCACCGGCGCCATGGGCCGCGGCATCGCGCAGATCGCGGCGCAGGCAGGCCTGACCGTCAATCTGTACGACGCCAACCCGCAAGCGGTGGAAGCGGCGCGCAAGTATCTGCAGGATACGCTCGGCAAGCTGGCTGACAAGGGCAAGATCTCTGCTGCCGACGCCGAGGCCACGC
>NZ_JBYOJP010000009.1:0-10828 GCF_057798975.1 Cupriavidus sp. 21MJTG02-4
TTACTCACCCGTTCGCCACTCGCCACCAGGCCGAAGCCCGTGCTGCCGTTCGACTTGCATGTGTAAGGCATGCCGCCAGCGTTCAATCTGAGCCAGGATCAAACTCTTCAGTTCAATCTCTGTGTGGGTCCGAAGACCCTCGCTCTTTCGAGCGGTCGCTCACTCTCAGAAAACTGACTGACCAGATCCGAAAATCCAGTCACGTTTTGCTGTGCGAGCACTGTATAACTTGTGAAGCTCCGAAGTCCGAAGACCTCGTGCGTCCGCTACCCAGCGCCCACACTTATCGGTTGTTTGGTTGTTAAAGAACTTCGCTGCCGGCTTTGCCGTTCAGCGCGCTGCGTTGTCTGCAGCAGAGAAACGAGATTATGTAGCACTTTCTTCGTTTCGTCAACCAGGTCAGCAATCTTTTTTGCTCCGGTTCGTCGTGCCATCTGCGCACCGCCGAACCACCCGATCAACCCCGCAATCCTTGCTACGTCTGCTTTGCAGCGCCGCGCTGTGTTGCGAGGGGGCGAATATTACGGCAGCACTAGGCGCTTGGCAAGCGTTTTTTGAGAACACCCAGACGCCGGTCGCCGACGCCCTTAGAATCCGTTCATGCAGGACATATCTTCCCTTCTCACAGACCCACCGCCCGCGGCAACGACCTACGCCGATGCGCAGTCCCTCGCGGCGGCACTGTCGCGCCCAATCGTCTTCGTGGACCTGGAAACCACCGGCGCCGATACCCAACACGACCGGATCACAGAAATCGGGGTGGTCGAAGTAGGCCCCGACGGGATTTTGGAATGGGACACATTGCTGAACCCCGGAACCGCCATTCCGTCGTTCATCCAGCGCCTGACTGGCATCACAGACGAGATGGTCCGTGGCCAGCCCACTTTCGCGTCGATCGCCGAGACACTGGCCGAGCGCCTGCAAGGCCGCCTTTTCGTCGCCCACAACGCGCGCTTCGACTACGGGTTCCTGAAGAATGAGTTCCGGCGCGCCGGACTGACTTTCCGTGCCGATGTCCTGTGCACGGTCAGGCTCTCGCGCTCCCTGTTCCCGTCGGCGGCCAAACACGGGCTGGATGCCATCGTCGCCCGCTTCGGCCTGGAACCCCGCGCACGCCACCGGGCGCTCGCCGATGCCGAACTGCTTTGGCAGTTCTGGCAGAAGATCCATGCGCTTTATTCCGTCGAACTCGTCGCAGCCGCCACACAAGCGCTGATCCGGCGCGCGAGCCTGCCCGCCGGCCTCGAAGAGACGGCGCTGGATAAGGTGCCCGATACCGCGGGCGTCTATCTGTTCTATGGCGACAACGATGCGCCGCTCTATATAGGCAAGAGCGTCCATCTGCGGCAACGCATCGGCGCGCATTTCTCGGGGGATTACCGCGTCGCCACCGACATGCGCCTGGCCCGGCTCGTTCGGCGCGTGGAATGGCGCGAGACCGGCGGCGAAATCGGCGCCCTGCTGCTCGAAGCGAGCCTGGTAAAGTCCATGCAGCCGGTCCACAACCAGTTGCTGCGCCGGAACACCCGGCTATACACGTGGGAACTCCTCCCTGAATTGCCCGTGCCACGCCTGCGCTCGGATATCGATACGGATTTCAGTCGGCGCGGCCACCTGTACGGCGCATTCCCCAGCCGTGGCGCAGCGCACGGCTGGCTGCGCCGGCTGGCAGACGAGCACCAACTCTGCCAGGCAACGCTTTCGCTGGAGAAGACGACCCGCGCGGGCAGCCCCTGCTTCGCACGCCAGATTCACCGATGTGAGGGCGCCTGCGTCGGCGCAGAAGACTCGCGCCGTCACCGCGCGAGAATCGCCACGGCCATGGCTGGATCGGAGCTCAAACCCTGGCCCTTCGGCGGCCCCGTTGCCTGGCCTGAAGTTTCGGGAGCGCAAACCTGGTGGCATGTCGTAGAGGACTGGTGCTACCTCGGCTCGGCGCGAAGCCGGGAAGACGCCGCGGCGCTGCTTGCCGCGCCAGCGCGTTTCGAACTCGATACCTACCAGATCCTGGCTTCGCGCCTGCCGCAGTGGGCGCCCAATGTCGTGCAACTAGTGTCTACACGCAGCTTCGAGTTGACCTTTTACGAGTCTCCCGCGCATGACGATCATGCCCGCCCGACAGCGTTGCGCCAGCTGGCATCCCGAAAGCCATCGGCTCGGCACGCGCCCACGCCGGGCCTGTTCGACGACTGACGCGCCAAAGTTCCGGGCCTCCGTGCCCCAGCGCGCATAGCGCGCTTGCACCGGCCGAAGCGGCTCCGCTAGCCTTTGCTGAGGGGCCTGGCGCCCTGATTGCAGCCGCGGAGTCGCCCATGCCGGCCTCAAGTTTCCTTCTTCTCGCCCAGCGCGCGCCCAGGGCCGCGATCCTTCGCACTGCACCTGCGGCCGCCGCCGCATTGGCCATGATCCTGGCTGGCGCTTGCGCCAGCATCGAAAGCGACACGATGCGCAGCCTGCTCGATTCCTGGAAGGGCGTACCGATCGATGAGGCCAAGGCACAGTGGGGGCCGCCGCAGACCGTGCAGGCGGTGCCTGGCGGTACGGCTTACGTCTGGCAAGACATTGTGCAGCCGCCCGCCCAGCCACAGACTGCCGAGGCTCGCGACGCTGGCGTGGATACCCCCCGCCGGCCTGGCCGCTGTGAACGCTGGCTGGTGGCGGGGCCCGACGACGCCGTCATGTGGGGAGACTGGCGGGGCGACGCTTGCTGCGTCACCACGCTCGTCGGGAACTGCGCCGCGCTGAAGCACCGCACTCGCCAATAAGAACTGGCGCCCGCCCAGCTTTCGGCGACTGAGCGTCTCAGTCGATCCTCGCGCCCGACACCTTCACAGCCTGCCCCCAGCGCTTCTGTTCGGCCAAGATGGTGGCCGTGAAAGCCTCCGGCGACTGCCAGGCGGGTTCAGCGCCCTGCTGCTCCAGCTTGGACTTGGTATCCGGGTCGGTCAGCACCGTGTGCAAGGCGTTCGACAGGCGCGCCACGATGTCCTTTGGCGTGCCCGCCGGCGCCAGCATTCCGTAGAAGCCGACCACCTCGAATCCCTTCAGGCCGCCCTCCTCCAGAGTCGGCACATCGGGCAACGCCGGCGATCGCTGCTTCGACGTCACGCCGAGCGCGCGCACCTTGCCCGCCTTGATGTATTGCGTGAACAGCGGGATCGAATCGGCCATCATCTGGGCCTGGCCGCCCATCACGTCGGTCAATGCCGGCGCGCTGCCCTTATAAGGGATGTGCACGATGAACGTGCCAGAGGCCTGCTTGAACAACTCGGGCATCAGGTGGGAGATGCCGCCGTTGCCGCCCGACGCAAAATTCAGCTTGCCCGGGTTGGCCTTGGCATAGGCGATGAACTCCTTGAGGTTGCGGGCCGGCACGTTGTTGTTCACGACCATCACGAGCGGGATCAGGGCGGTGCGCGCCACCGGCGCGAAATCCTTCGGCATGCTGTACGGCAGCTTCGGATACAGCGAATTGTTGATGGCCATCTGCCCGGTATTGGCCAGCAGCAGCGTGTAGCCGTCAGGGGCCGACTTGGCGACGTTGTCGGAGCCGATATTGCCCGCGGCGCCAGCCTTGTAGTCGAGCACGATCGACTGGCCCAGCAGCGGCTGCAGCTTTTCCGCCAGCAGGCGCGCGTGGGTATCGACCGGGCCGCCAGGCGGGAACGCCACCACCAGCCGGATCGGCTTCTCGGGCCACGCCGCTTGCGCGGTCCCCGCGGCGATGGCGAGCGGTGCCACCGCCAAGGCCAGCAGCGCGCGCCGGAAGCGGTTCGGACGGGATTGCGGCTCGTTCTTCGACATCTTCATGTCTTGTTTCTCCTTGTATGAGCCATGGCGCGATCCCTTGCGGCAGCAGCCGGCACAGGCCATGGCCAGCCGCTATTGTGACGTTTTTATGACATTCATGTGGCCTTTCACAGGGATCCCCTGGACCCGGACCTTGCCGCACGCCAATTGTCATCCGAGGGCGGCCGCTTCCTTCCAGGTTCCGGTGTTTGCCAGCCAGGGCGAGTACTCACGAAGCTGCCAGCGCCATGGCAGCACATGCTCGCGAAGCACGACGGCGCTTACATGCAGTCGCACCAGCCGCTCCGCACCGGTAAGGCCCTGTAACTCTGCGCCATCCCAGATCACTTCGGCGTCGCCGCTGATATGCAGCAGGGTACCGCTGCCAAAGTCCGGCACGAGGATCCCGGCACGCGGATTGACCAGCAGGTTGCCAATGGTATTGAAAAGGTTGTTGCCGTTGAAATCGGGAAAGGTCAGCGTGCGCGCGTCGTCCGCCCGAATAAACCCAGGCCTGCCGCCGCGGTGAGACACATCGACGCCCTCGCCGTTGGCGGCCCCGTCACCCTCGCCTGGCTTCGCCTGATAGTGACTGGCAATGAACAGCGTATCCGCACAGCTCAACAGCGCAATGGACGCTGCGTCCAGTTCGCTGCCCTGCCACGCAACTGCCGACGGCTGCGCATGCTTTGCGGGGCCGAGGTCGCGCAACTGGATATAGCGCGGGCAATTGCCGAAGCTCTGCTCGACGGCCACAGACAGGCCACGATCATCGCGCTCGACAATCGTGCCGTTCATGCGATTGCGGCGCCGCGTCGGCAGCTCGATGCCGAGCAATCCGATGCTTTCCCCTTCCTCCAGCCTTCGCGCGAGGGGATCCCCGGCCATGGGCAAGGCATCGATGCGCAGATGGCCCGGATCCGGCGAATAGGCAAACCCAGGCTCCCCGATCAGCAGCGTCGCCCACGGCAGCCCACCGTCATCGATCGCGCCGGCAACCACGAACGGCAGCTGGCTGAAGAACGTCCGGTGCTGCTCTGGCATCTCGGCACGGATCATGCGCCGCCCGGCAGAGGCCATCTGCTCGCGCACGCCTGTCCGCTCCTGGGCGGCAATCTCGCCGGCATGGAAAGGTGATTGATCAGGGCGTAGGGGCAGTTCCATGATGGACTCCTGGGTCGTCGATGCTCACGCTCAGGCGGCGAGCCCTTGGCTGGGTAGACGGGGTTATTGTGCGAGCCTGCAGCCGTGCAATAAAGACGAACAACCGTATTTGACTACTCCGATAATCGGAGTAATGTGCCGTCATGGACAAGCTGAGAGCCATGCAGACTTTCGTGCGCATCGTCGACGACGGCAGCCTGACCGCCGCCGCCGCGTCGCTGGATTCCTCGCTGCCCGCGGTAGTGCGGACGCTGGCCGCGCTGGAGTCGGCGCTGCAGGTACGCCTCCTGAACCGCACCACGCGCCGCCTGTCGCTCACCGACGAGGGCCGGCGCTATCTCGACAGTTGCCGGCGCATCCTTGCCACCATCGACGAGGTGGAAACCGGACTGACCGAGCGCCACGTGGAGCCGGCCGGTCAACTCCATTTGACAGCGCCGATGCTGTTCGGCCAGATGTATGTGGCGCCCGCCGTGACACGCTTTGCGCAGCGCTACCCGAAGGTGCAATGCCGGATGTCATTCACGGACCGCGTCGTCAACCTGCTGGAAGAGGACCTCGATGTCGGCGTGCGCATCGGTCCGCTGGCCGATTCCACGCTGGTCGCGCAGACCGTCGGCCACATCCGCCGGGTGGTCGTGGCCACGCCCGCAGTACTGCGCCGCCACGGCGTGCCCCAACATCCGGATGAACTGGCCCAGGTCGCGTGCATTCGCGTGACCGGCTCCAGCGCACACTGGTGGACCTTCCAGGAGCAAGGCAAGGAATTCCAGGTGCCGGTCGCGGGCAATCTGGAATTCAACCAGACGGCGCCCGCGGTGGCCGCGTGCGCGGCTGGCGCGGGCCTTGGCCATTTCCTGTCCTACCAGGTCGACGACCTGGTCCGGCAAGGGCAATTGCGCATCGTGCTCGAGCGTTTTGAACTGCCCGCCTGGCCGCTCTCGCTGATCTATCCGCACGCGCGCCTGCTGCCGGCCCGCACCCGCGCATTCCTGGCCTGGATGCGCGAGGATCTCGAGCCACGCTTTCGCTGAAAACGAGCGCGCGGCGGCGCGTCGGTGCAGGGAAAGCAAGTGACGCGCGAGGCCGAAATGCAAGAAGAAGCTTGACGTCCCGGCCACCCTGCCCGTATGGTTCAAAACCGAATCATAATTCGAATTATCTAAATACAACTATGCGAGACATGACACCAGGAGGCACCTTCCCCTCTTCCGCCTTTCCGCGCGTGGAGACCCCCTCGATCCTGCAGCCCCCGCGCCAGCGCCGCGCGCGCGAAACCGAGCAGGCACTGCTCGGCGCGGGACGCGACCTGCTCGCGCAGCGGGACTTTGCAGCGGTGTCCGTGGCCCAGATCGCGGCGGCATGCCAGGTGTCGGTGGGTGCCTTTTACGGCCGCTTCCGCGACAAGATGGCCTACTTCGAGGCCCTGCGCGCCCTGGTGATCGAAGAAACGGCCGAGTCAGTCAAACGCTACCTGAGCCAGCAACGCTGGGAAGACGTCCCGACGCACATGCTGCTTGAAAAGGCCATGCGATTCCTGGTGCTCGGCGTCATTGCCAACCGTGGCGTCATCCGCGCTTCGCTGCGGCATGCGTCGACTCGCCCGGAGGAATGGCTGCCCCATCGCCAGAACGGCGACGCGGTAGTCGAGCGTATGGTATTGCTGCTCGTGCCCCGCCTGCCCTTGCCGGCCGCCGAGGCCGAGCAGCGAGTGCGCTTTGCCATGCAAGCCGTATTCAGCATGCTCGTCAACGCGGTACTCAACGACTCCGGGCCATTCCACCTGGATGACGAACGGCTGCCGGTCGAGATGACGCGCATGCTGATCGGCTACCTGGGCGTGGAAGTCGCGCCGGCCTGACTCCCTGATTGCAGGTGCCCGCGTGATCCCGGCCGCAGGTAATGCAGGCCGGCGATAGCCGCTATGAATTTCCATGCGCCTTGCTTGGACAGCGCCTGCAAGCCCCCTAGAATCCGGCCTACACAGGCTGGACTGTCAGCGCATCCAGCAGTCCTGCGAGTGCGCCGCACTTTCGCGCAGCGTCCGCAAATCGAACCTCGAGATTCTCCATGGCAACCCTCTTCCTCGTCCGGCACGGACAGGCCTCGTTCGGCGCGGCCAACTACGACTGCCTTTCCGCAACCGGCCGGCAGCAGGCGCGCTGGCTCGGCGAGTACTTCCGGGATCGGGGCCTCAGCCTCAAGCGCGTCGTGGCCGGCACGCTGGTCCGCCAGCAAGACACGGCCGCTGAAATCCTGTCGGCGATGGGCGTGTCGGGATCCTCGATGGCATCGCATCCGGGCCTGAACGAATACGACGGCGAGGCCCTGTATCGCGCCTATACCGGCGGCGCCGACCACCGCGCCCACCAGAACGGCGACTACCATGACTACTGGCGCACGTTCAGGTCCGCCTATCACGCCTGGACTCAGGACACCCTGGCCGATATGCCGGAATCCTGGGCCGAGTTCGGTGCGCGCATCAATGGGGCGCTGACGCAGGCATGCGAAGGCACCTCGCGTGAAGATGCCATCCTGGTGGTGAGCTCGGGCGGCGCCATTGGCCGGGCCGCCGCGGACCTGCTGGGCGCGCCCGCGCAAACGGCCATCGAACTGAACCTTCAGTTCCGCAATACCGCATTCTGCGAAATCATTGTCGGCCGCGACACGCGCCGCTTGCTGAGCTTCAACAGCGTGCCGCATCTGGAATTGCCGGACCGCCGCAGCGCGCAGACGTTCGCCTGAGATCGCGGCGCGTAGCGCCGTCAACAGGTCCTGCCGGATGAAGTCCCGGAGCATCCGGGCTGGGAATGGAGCCTGGTTCCGGCGAGTGGCGCGGGCACTTTGACATGCCCGCGCCGCCGGTCCTTCTCCCTTTACTCTTTTCTGCCAGCGTCGTTACGACGCCAGTCGGAACAGTGGCGATGCCATATGCCATGGCAACTGCCGCTCCGGCGACTGGCGCAGGCACTTTGACATGCCCGCGCCGCCGGTCCTGCTCCCTTTACCCCTTGCCCTCCGCCGACCCGCGCGGATACCGGTTGCCGGCGCAGCGCTTACAGGCGCTCGATGATGGTGACGTTGGCCAGCCCGCCGCCTTCGCACATGGTCTGCAAGCCATAGCGCTTGCCATGCGAATGCAGCGAATGGATCAGTGTGGTCATCAGCTTGGCGCCCGAGCCGCCCAGCGGATGGCCCAGGGCGATGGCGCCACCATGGATGTTCAGACGTTCCGGATCGGCACCGACAGCCTTGAGCCACGCGAGCGGCACCGGCGCGAACGCCTCGTTCACTTCGTACAGGTCGATGTCATTGATGCTCATGCCGGCCTTCTTGAGCGCATGCTGCGTAGCCGGCAGCGGCGCTTCCAGCATGATCACCGGGTCATGGCCGATCACGGTCATGTGGTGAACGCGGGCCAGCGGCTTGACGCCCAGCTTCTTCAGGCCGGCTTCATTGACCACCATCAGGCCTGCCGCGCCGTCGCAGATCTGGCTCGCCGTGGCCGCCGTCACACGACCGCCCTCGGCGATCAGCTTGACGCTGCCGATCGATTCCAGCGTGGAATCCGCGCGAATGCCTTCGTCGGCGGTATGCATCTCGCCGTTGCGGGTGCCATCGGCCAGGCGAACTTCCACCGGCACGATTTCGGCATTGAAGCGGCCCGCGCGCGTTGCGGCGGCAGCACGCTGGTGGCTCAGCAGTGCGTAACGGTCCAGGTCCTCGCGCGAAAAGCCGTAGTTGCGCGCAATCATTTCCGCGCCCGTGAACTGGCTGAACTGCACGCCCGGGTAGCGCTGCTCGACGTTCGGGCTCTTCGGCACGCCGAAGCCGTTCTTGGCCGGCAACTGCGACGACAGGCCCATCGGCACGCGCGTCATGCTTTCCACGCCGGCGGCAATGACGATGTCCATCGCGCCCGACATCACCGCCTGCGCGGCGAAGTGCAGCGCCTGCTGCGACGAGCCGCACTGGCGGTCGACCGAGGTGCCCGGCACGCTTTCCGGCAGGCGCGAGGCCAGGATGGCGTTGCGCGCCACGTTGCCGGCCTGCTCGCCGACCTGGCTTACGCAGCCCATGATGACGTCTTCGATCAGCGCGGGATCGGCACCGGTACGGTCGAGCAGCGCGTTGAGCACCTCCGCGGCCAGATCGGCCGGATGCCAGCCGGCGAGCCTGCCACCCTTGCGTCCACCCGCGGTACGTACCGCGCCAACGATATATGCCTCTGCCATGCGATCTCCTTGAACGGTGCCGGCACAATGACCAGCCGTATAACCTCGATGCTCGTATTGTGTTGGCGTGATCCGGTGCGCGCGTCGTCGGAAGCGACGAACCGCGCGCCCAGGCTCAGGTCCGTGGCGCGAGCACCGCAAAAATGGCAGTGGCACGCAGCAGGCAGCGTTCCCCGCTCATCACGCGGCATGTGCCATAGCGCAGGCGCGAACCGAGCTTGTCGAACTCCACGCGCGCCTCGAGCCAGTCCCCGACGCGCGCCGCGTCGAGATAATCCAGGCTCAGGTTGACCGTGACGGCGGCGTTCTTTCGCTCGGTCTCGATCTGCATCATCATGCCGATCGCGGTATCGGCCAGCGTGGCCAGCATGCCGCCGTGCGGAATGCCGAGATTGTTCAGATGATGCTTGCCGACACGCACGGCCAGGGTGCGGCGCGGCAGATCGGCATACAACTGGCCGAAGTGGCCCATGTAGCCGTCCAGCTCGCGCAACGCCACGAAACCCTCGGGCACGGTCTCCGCGGCGGCGCCCGCCGCCGCATTGCCATTGGTTGCCATGGCGGCAATGTCCCCTTCCGCCATGGCCTCACCCGAAATAACGCGAGGCGACACCAAGTTGCTCGCGGCACTCCGCCACCATGCGTGCAACCAGCTCTTCGCAGCTCGGCACATCGTCGATCAGGCCCACGCACTGGCCCGCGCTGACGATACCGCCATCGGGTTCGCCCGCCACCAGCGCCGCCTTGCCACGCTGGCCGGTCACCAGATGCCGCACCTCTTCGAACTCTGCGCCGCCCGGACGGCGTTCGATGCTGACCACCTCGTCGGACACGGCGTTCTTCAGCACGCGTGCGGTGTTATGCATGGTGCGGAAGATCAGGTTGGTATCGCGCTCGCTGGCCGCAACCAATGCTTGCTTGATGTTGTCGTGGATGGGCGCTTCGCGCGTGGCGCAGAAGCGCGTGCCCATGTTCACGCCTTCGGCGCCCAGCACCAGGGCCGCCGCCATGCCACGGCCATCGGCGATGCCGCCCGACGCGATCACGGGAATCTGCAACCGGCGCGCCGCCAGCGGAATCAGCACCATGCCCGGCACGTCGTCTTCGCCGGGATGGCCCGCGCACTCGAAACCGTCGATCGACACCGCATCGACACCGAGGCGCTCGGCCGACAGCGCATGGCGGATCGCCACGCACTTGTGGATCACCTTCAGGCCAGCGGCCTTGGCGCGCGCAATGTGTTCCTTCGGGTTGTTACCGGCCGTTTCCAGCACCTTGACGCCACTTTCGATGATGACATCGAGATAGCGCGCATACGGCGGCGGGTTGATCGAAGGCAGCAGCGTGAGGTTGACACCGAAGGGACGATCGGTCGTGTCGCGGCAGCGGCGGATTTCCTCGGCCAGCGCCTCGGGTGTCGGCTGCGTCAGCGCGGTCAGGATGCCCAGGCCGCCGGCATTGGAGACGGCGGCGGCCATCTCGGCATAACCCACCCACTGCATGCCGCCCTGGATGATCGGGTAGCGGATGCCCAGCATTTCGGTGATACGTGTCTTCATGGTTGTCCTTGGTTTGGAGCCGCGGGGGGGGGGTCCATGGCCAGGAGCCCCACCCCCCCCCCCACAAAAATTTCACACCGC
>NZ_JBYOJP010000009.1:10838-263677 GCF_057798975.1 Cupriavidus sp. 21MJTG02-4
GTGTGTGCTTGTTTGGGCGCCGCGGGGCCTGCTCCGTGGGCTGGCCGCGCCACGCCGGGCCAGTCTAAGGTGCCCCGGCGCGCCTTAGCTTCGTCGAAAACGACGATTGCGGGAGACGCATTCTGCACTAGTGTGGACCAGACCTACCCACGCCCCTGACTGCCATGACCCAACCCATCCCGACCTTCGAGACCCTGCGCTACGCCGTGGAAGACGGCGTAGCGACCATCACCCTGCACCGGCCCGACCAGCTCAACGCCTTTACGGGCCAGATGATGCAGGACCTGATCGCCGCCTTCGACGCCACCGATGCCGACGACAACGTGCGCGCCGTCATCGTCACGGGTGCCGGCCGCGCGTTCTGCGCGGGCGCGGACCTGTCGGGCGGCAGTTCCACCTTCGATTTCGAGAAGCGCTATGGCGCGAAGCCCGACACGGCTCACCGCGACGGCGGCGGCCGCGTGTCGCTGCGCATCTTCCGCAGCCTCAAGCCGGTCATCGGCGCGGTGAACGGCGCGGCGGTCGGCGTTGGCGTGACCATGCAGTTGCCGATGGACATCCGGCTGGCGTCCACCGATGCCAAGTTTGGCTTCGTGTTCGCGCGGCGCGGCATTACGCCGGAAGCCGCGTCTTCGTGGTTCCTGTCGCGCGTGGTCGGCATCTCGACCGCACTCGAGTGGTGTTACACCGGCCGCGTGTTCTCGGCGCAGGAAGCGTTCGAGCGCGGCCTGGTGCGCTCGCTCCATGCGCCCGACGACCTGTTGCCTGCCGCACGCGCCATTGCGCGGGAGATCGCCGATAACGCGGCGCCGGTGTCCGTGGCCATCTCGCGTCAACTGATCTGGCGCATGGCCGGCGCCAGCCACCCGATGGAGGCGCACAAGCTCGACAGCCGGGCGATCCAGTCGCGCGGCCGTTCGGCCGACGTCAAGGAAGGCGTCAGCGCGTTCCTGGAAAAGCGCCCCGCCGCCTTCCCCGATCGCGTTTCGGAAGACATGCCGGACTTCTTCGAATGGGGCAACGAGCCGCCGTTCGCCTGAGGAGAAGCCAACATGAAAGTCAGCCAGGCGGTCGACAGCCGCAAATCCGTGCGTGGTTTCCTGCCGAAGCCCGTTGATGCCGATACCATCCGCCGCGTGCTGAACACCGCGGCACGCACGCCCTCGGGCGGCAACCTGCAGCCGTGGCACCTCCACGTGGTGGGCGGCGAAGAGATGGATCGGCTCAAAGGCATCATGCGCCAGCGCGTGGCGGAAGCGCCCGGCGGCGAAGACCGCGAGTACGCCATTTATCCGCGCGAGCTGGACTCGCCGTACCGCGACCGCCGCTTCGAAGTGGGCGAGGCGCTATACCGCTGCCTGGATATCCCGCGAGAAGACAAGCGCGGGCGCCTGGCGCAGTTCGCCAACAACTTTGCCTTCTTCGGCGCGCCGCTGGCGCTATTCTGCAGCGTTGACCGGCGCATGGGGCCGCCGCAATGGTCCGATCTGGGCATGTACCTGCAGACGGTGATGCTGTTGCTGCGCGAGGAAGGCCTGGACAGCTGCGCGCAGGAATGCTGGGCGATCTATCCGCAGACTCTCGGCAACTTCCTGTCGCTGCCACCCGAGCGGATGCTTTTCTCGGGCATGGCGATCGGCTACGAAGATCCTGAAGCACGCGCCAACCAGTTGCGCACGCCACGCGCGCCGCTGGAGGCGTTCACCGAGTTCATGGGTATCTGAGCAGGTAGCAAGGCGCGCCGGTGCGGCGCGCCTTTTTTCACAGCAGCCCGAGCTGCCTGGCGATAGCCACTGCCTGCGTGCGGTTGCTGGCGTGCAGCTTGGCGCTGATATTGCGCAGGTGCGTGCGCACGGTGGTTTCCGACACGAACAGCCGTTGCGCCATGGCGACGTTGGAAAAGCCTTCGGCCAGCAGTTGCAGCACCTTCTGCTCCTTAGGCGTCAGCGGTTCCACGAGCGGCGCCGGCGCAGGCTGGTTCGCCGGCGCCGCGTCCGGTCCCATGCCACACGCGTCGAGCAGCTTTTCCACATACGCCGACGGCAGGTTGCCGCCTTGTCTCGAACAGGCCTGCGCCACCAGGCGGCGCACTTCGTCACCCTCGTCGGCAAAAATGCGGACAAAGCCTTCCGCCGCGCCGAAGCGCAAGGCTTCACTCATGACCACGAGCGCCTGCGCGCCGTCACCCGTGCGCTGGTACGCCTGCGCCAGCAGGATGCGCAGCTTCAGCGCGCGCCGCATCAGCTGGTTGGACACCGCCGCCGCCAGTTCGCGCTCCAGCGCTTCACGCACCTGCGCAGTCGGCTCGACATGCAAGGCCAGCCGCAGGCGGCCGACGGTGATGTCTTCAACATCGCTGGCAAAGGAGCTGACGCCTGGCCGAGTGCGCCACAGCGCAGGGTCGGCGGCGCGCTGCAGGGCTTCCTCGGCGGCATGCCGGTTGCCCTGGCGCAAGGCCAGGCGCGCGCGTTCGAGCATCGCGGCCATGACCAGGCGCGTCAGCCCACGATGGTGCCCGAGGTGCTCCAGCGCGGCCAGCCATTCATGGGCCTGATCGACTTCGCCGCGCTCGAACGCAATGCGCGCGAGCACCAGATGTCCGGTGATGATCTGGTCCGGCAGGCCCAGGTCTCGCGATAGCGGCAGATAGACATTGAGCAGCCGGCCGGCGCGGTCGGAATCGCCACTCTCATAGAGTCCTTCGGCCAGCAGGATGCAGGCCATGGCGTTGCCGTTGGTTGGCCCGAACCGGTTCGGCAGCATGGTGCGCGCGGCAATGCGGAAGCGTCCCAGCGCCTGCTGCAGCCGACCCTGGCGCAGATCGATCAGCCCTTCGACCGACTCCGAGAAGATCTTGTTGAAGTTGCTATCCGAGCCGCGCACGGCCTGGCGCGCGACGGCCAGAAGACGGCGCGCCTCTGCGTAGTCGCCACTGACCGCCGCCAGCCGACCCATCGACGTGGCGAGAATGGCATCGGGAAACGCGTAGCCCATCGGCAGCGGCGGCAGCTCATTGCGCGCAAAGGCACGGGCGTCGTCGAAGCGATCCATCATATTGAGCAGCATGTGGCGCAACGCGCGCACATGCGCCAGCAGTTCACCGGCCGCCCCTTCGGTGGATGCGGCCTGCAGCAAGGCAATGGCCTCCGCCGGCCCGCGCGTGAACGACACCGCCCACGCGCGCGCGATCTGCAGCTTCGGCCAGCGCGCCAGTTCGTCGGGCGGCACCACCTCCAGCCAGCGCGTCAGCAGCCGCATGCGGCCCTGCGCCAGCAGTTCGCCCGCGGCGCTGTCCAGCAGCTGCAGCGCATGGGCCACGGCCCCGGCGGCAAACGCGTGTTCGATGGCCGGCACCGGACGTCCCTGGCCTTCATACCAACGCGACGCCGCCATGTGCAGTTCGGGCACGGCCTGCGGCATCGTCTGCGCGAGCTGTCCGCGCAGGAAGCTGGAAAACAGGCTGTGATAGCGATACCACTGCTGGGGCTGCTCGCCCGTGCCGCGCTCGCCATAGCGCTCGCTTTCCAGCGGCAGCACGAACAGGTTGGCACGCTCGAGCCAGGCCAGGATGTCCGCGCTGTTGCCGGCCGGCGCTTCCCCTTCGACGGACGCCGGGGGTTGCGGGCCGGCCTGGTACAACGCGTCGCACAGCGGTCCGCACAACTGGTCGAGGATCGACGTGCGCAACAGGAAATCGCGCACCGGCTCGGGCAGGTGGTGAAAGACGTCCTCGACGAGGTAATCGGCAATGGCCGCGTTCGAGCCCGAGAAACCCGCGATAAAGGTCTCGGGCTGCGCGCGCCGCTCCATGGATACCGAGGCCAGCCACAGCGCCGTGGGCCACCCTTCGGTGCGCCGGTGAAGCGCGCTGATGGCGGCTTGCTCAAGCTTCAGGCCACGCGCCTGGCGCAGGAACGCTTCGGTTTCCACGGCGCTGAAGCGTAGTTGCGCGGGTTCGATCTCGAGCAGTTCGCCGCGCGCGCGCAGACGGCCAAGGCCGGTCTCGGGCACCCAGCGCGTGCCAACCACGACGCGCGCGCCCGGAGGCAGGCTTTCGACGAGTTGCCAGACCAGCCCGACCACGGCCGGGTTCTGGAGCGCTTCGAAGTCGTCCAGGAACAGCGTGAAGGCGCCAGCATGCCGCGCCACGCGGTCCATCAGCGCGAGCGCCTGCTCGCCGGCATCCACGCCGGCATGATCGGCGGGACGCTTCGATCCACCTTCCAGCACCTGCGAGAGCGCCACCTCGAGCGAACCGATGAAACGCGTGGCGTCATTGTCGGCACGGTCCAGCGTCAGCCAGACCGTCGGCACGCCGGTCGATTCCAGCCGCGCCCGGCATTGCAGCATGGCCGTGGTCTTGCCGAAGCCTGCCGGCGCACGCACCAGCACGAGCCGCACGAAGCCGGCCGCGCAGACGGTGTCGCAGATGGCCGATCGCTCGACCTGGTAAGGGGTCAGCAGGGGCGGCCGCAGTTTCGCGACCAGGGTGCCAGTGCCCGTGCCCGGCGCCGGGCGCGGGGCAGTGTCCTCTTTGCTCGCCATTGGCTAGTTTGTGCTCCGCATCCGGGTTCAGCCTTGCCCTGTGTACTGCAGGCCGGCCGGTGTGATGGCGCGGCCGTGCCTGGGAATGAACAGGGAATTATGGCGTAAACCGACCCGGGCGTCGGCAAGCGAGACCGCGACGGGACATCGCGGCGCCGGTCGGCCTCAAACCAGCTTGTTGCCGTGGCCGGCCCAGTAGCGGTCGCGCAGCACCCGCTTGAGCAGCTTGCCGGTCGGCAGGCGCGGCAGTTCGGCGGCGAAATCCACGGTGCGCGGACACTTGATGCCGGAGAGGTTCTCGCGGCAGAACGCGATCAGCTCGGCGGCCAGTTCCGGCCCTGCCTCCGCCATGCTGGCGGGCTGCACCACGGCCTTGACTTCTTCGCCGAAATCTTCGTTCGGCACGCCGATCACGGCCACGTCCATGACCTTCGGATGGGTCATCAGCAGGTTCTCGGCCTCCTGCGGATAGATGTTCACGCCGCCGGAGATGATCATGTTGGCCTTGCGGTCGGTCAGGTAGAGGTAGCCGTCCTCGTCCACGTAGCCGATATCGCCGATGGTGCTCCAGCCCGCGTGTTCTGGATGGCGCGACTCCTCGGTCTTGGCCGGATCGTTGTGGTACACGAACTGGCGTCCCTCGGCGAAATAGATGGTCCCGGGCTGCCCCGCCGGCATCAGCGAGCCGTCCGCATCGCAGATGCGCAGCTTGCCGATCATGGCGCGACCGACCGTGCCCTTGCGCTGCAGCCATTCGGGCGAGCTGACCACCGTCACGCCATTGCCCTCGGTGCCGGCGTAGTACTCCCACACGACCGGCCCCCACCATTCGATCATCTGCTCCTTGACCTGCACCGGACACGGCGCCGCGGCGTGGATGGCCACGCGCAGCGACGACACGTCATAGGCGCCACGCGTGTCCGCCGGCAGCTTCAGCATGCGCGAGAACATGGTCGGCACCACCTGCGTATGCGTGATGCCATGCTCCTGCACGAGCCGCAGGAACTGCTCCGCATCGAAATGCTCCATCACCACCGAGGTGCCGCCCAGCGCCTGCACCGACATGTTGTAGCGCAGCGGCGCGGCATGGTACAGCGGCGCCGGCGACAGGTAATGCATGTCGGGCCCAAAGCCATACAGCTTCTCGGTGAGCGTGGTCAGCGACGTCGGGGTGTCGATGTCCGGGCTGCCCGGTGGCGCGTAGACGCCCTTCGGACGCCCGGTGGTGCCCGAGGAATACAACATGTCGCCGCCCGTGGTTTCGTCCTCGATGCGTTGGGCCGGATACTGTGCCAGCGTGGTTTCGTACGATGTGTAGCCCGGCAAGGTGCCGTTCAGCATCAGATAGCCCTTCAGGCCCGGGACCTGTTCCGCCAACGCGGCGGCCACTTCCGCTTGCGCGTGCGAAGTGATCAGCATCTGCGCGCCGCTGTCGCGGATGATGTAGGCGGCATCCGCCACGTTCAGGCGCGTGCTCAGGCAGATGAAGGTGATGCCGCTGCGCTGCGCCCCCCAGCACAGCTCGAACAGCCGCGGATGGTTTTCGATCAGGAAGGCCACCCGGTCGCCCGGTTGCAGGCCATGGTCGCGATAGAGTCGGGCCACCTGGTTGGAGCGCTCGTCCAGCTCGCGGTACGTCACCACGGTGCCGTTGTCCATGATGACGGCCGGCTTGTCTGGGGTGCGCTGCGCGTGGACATACGGGTGCATGGTGGTCTCCTGGAATTCGAATGGGTACCGCCGCGTCGCCGGCGGTTGTGCTGGGAGCATTCTCATGAGCCCGGCCAGACTCGGGCATCGTCGGAAACGACGAACGGGACGGGGCCCGCAATGCCGCAGTGCGGCAAGAGCAGGCCCCGGGGCTTCGTCCGATGCGACGATGCGCACGCGACAAGCTTGCGCCGAAGATGGCCGTCGCAGCATGTCATTGCGTCATGGCAACTCCCCTTCCCATTCCCATTCCGAGCCCATCCCTTGCCAAAAGGAGCCGCGGTGGATTTCCAGTTCAGCGAAGAACAATCAATGCTGCGCGACACGCTCGCGCGCTACCTGGCCGATCACTATGACTTCGAAGCACGGCGCGCCGCCGTCCGCACGGACGCCGGGTGGCGCGCTGACTGCTGGCGCGCCTTCGCGCGCGAGCTAGGCATCCTTGGCGCCGGATTTCCCGAGGCGTTGGGCGGCCTGGGCGGCGGCGCGGCCGAACACTTGATCGTCATGGAACAATTCGGTCGGCACCTGGTGCTGGAACCGTACCTGTCGACCGTCGTGCTGGGCGGCGGTGCCCTGCTGCAAGGCAGCAAGGCACTGGCGGAACAATGGGTACCGGCCATCATCGGCGGAGAAGCCCTGGTGGGCTGGGCTCACGCCGAGCCAGCCAGCCGCTACTGCCGGCACGACGTGCAGGCCAGCGCGGTCGCCGACAGTGCCGGCTACGTACTCGATGGCCACAAGTGCGTGGTGGCGGGCGCGCCGTTCGCCACGCACTTCGTCGTCAGTGCCCGCACCGGTGGCGCACGGCGCAACACCGATGGCATCAGCCTGTTCTGGGTGCCGCGCGATACGCCGGGCGTGACGCTGCGCGAGTACCCGACCATCGACGGCAACCGCGCCGCCGACGTGCGATTCGACCAGGTCCGCGTGCCGTTCAGTCACCTGATCGGCACCGAAGGCCAGGCGCTGCCGCTGATCGAGCAACTGAGCGACGCCGCGCTCATGGCGCTGAGCGCGGAAGCCAATGGCGCGATGGCCCGCATGCTGGCGGACACGATCGACTATGCCCGTCAGCGCAAGCAGTTCGGCGTCGCCATCGGCAGCTTCCAGGTGCTGCAGCACCGCATGGCCGACATGGCGATGCAGCTCGAACAGTCCGTGGCGCTGACCCAGGTCGCGGCCATGCAGGCCACGGCGCCGTGGCGCGAACGCGCGCTGGCAGCCTGCGCGGCGAAGGCGCAGGCCGGGCAGGCCGGCCGCTTCATCGGCCAGGCCGCGGTGCAGATCCACGGCGGCATGGGCGTGACCGATGAGCTGGCGGTGGGCCACTACTTCAAGCGCGTGACGGCCATCGACCTGCAGTTCGGTTCGGCCGAGCACCACCTGGGCCGCTACGCCGACCTGCTCTATCCCGCGGCAGCCTGAGGCTGCGCTACCCAACCCCAAGCATCCTTCCGTCCTTCAGCGAGGCCCGCCGATGCATCTCGAGTTCTCCAAGCAAGACCTGCAGTTCCGCGACGAAGTGCGCGCCTGGATTGGCGAGGCGTTCGATCCCGAATTGCGCGCCATGATGGCGCAAACCAAGAACGGCTACCTGGACAAGGCCGGCCAGGTGCGCTGGCAAAAGGCGCTGCACGCGCGCGGCTGGGCCGCGCCCAACTGGCCAGAGGCCTACGGCGGCCCGGGCTGGACGCCGACGCAGCGCCACATCTTCCAGTCGGAGCTGGCCGCGGCCGGCTGCCCGCCGGTGTCGCCGATGGGCCTGAAGATGGTCGCGCCCGTCATCATGAAATACGGCACCGACGCGCAGAAGGCGCGCTTTCTGCCGCCCATCCTGAAGTCCGATGTGTGGTGGTGCCAGGGCTACTCCGAGCCCAATTCCGGCTCCGACCTGGCGTCGCTGCAGATGCGCGCGGACCTTGCGACCGACAGCGAAGGCGCCCACTACGTGCTCAACGGCTCCAAGATCTGGACCACGCATGCGCAATGGGCCGACTGGATGTTCTGCCTGGTGCGCACCAGCCGCGACGCGCGGCGCCAGGAGGGCATCTCGTTCGTGCTGGTCGACATGCGCACGCCGGGTATCACGGTTGCCCCGCTACCCACGCTGGATGGCCCGATGCCCGGGCAGCAGGAAGTCAACCAGGTGTTCTTCGATAACGTGCGTGTGCCGGTCGAGAACCGCATCGGCGAAGAGGGCATGGGCTGGACCTACGCCAAGTACCTGCTCGAGTTCGAGCGCGGCGGCACCTATGGCCCGACTCTGGGCAAGCAGTTGGCAAAAGTCGCCGCGATCGCCGCCGACCAGCCCGGCGATGATGGCCGCCCGCTGCTCGCAGACGCCGGCTTTCGCCGCAAGCTGGCCCAGCTTCACCTGCGGGCGGCCGGACTGCAGGCGGTGGAACTGAAGCTGTTCAGCGGCGTGGAATCGGGCAAATCGATCGGCGCGGCGTCCAGCATGCTCAAGCTGCTGGGGACGGAGGCCATGCAGGCCATCAGCGAACTGGCCGTGGAAGCAGCCGGTCCGGCAGCGCTGCCCTTCGTGCAGGACACCTGGGCCGAGATCCAGGGCCGCGAGGCCCCGCCGCGCGTCGGGCCCGAGTATGCGGCCGTGCTGGCGCCGCGCTATTTCAATTACCGCAAGGCTTCGATTTACGGTGGATCCAATGAGATCCAGCGCAATATCATCGCCAAGCTGATGCTCGGGCTCTAGCGCCATCCGAGCCTTGACACGGACAGAAGCCCGCCGAAGCGGGCTTCTGTCTTTCCAAGCCCCGGTTCCCGTCTACCCGACGCCTCCTTGTCTCCTTGTTGCATGAATGGCTTGACGCGCAGCTTTTTTCGCGCATAAACTTTTATGAACAATACGTTCATTTATGAATATGTGCCGGCAGCTTCAGATTTTGCGGAATCCGCGCTGGCGCCCCCATCACTGGCAGACAAGAGGCAGACCACATGACTTCACTGAAGATCGGCATCAACGGCGCCGGCATCGGCGGCCTTGCGGCAGCGATTGCGCTGCGCAAGCTCGGCATGGACGTGACCGTGTACGAACAGGCCGCCCGCTTCGCGCGGGTCGGCGCCGACATCAACCTCACACCTAACGCCGTGCGCGCGCTTGACGGGCTTGGCGTCGGCGATGCGTTGCGCGAAACCGCCGCGCGCCCGACCCACCGCATCAGCCGTACCTGGGACACGGGCGAGGAAACCTCGCGCCTGCCCATGTCCGACGAGGCCGAGCAGCGCTATGGCGCGCCGCAACTGACCATGCACCGCGCCGATCTGATGAGCGCGCTGGAAAGCGCGCTACCGGCCGCCCATGTCCGGCTCGGCCACAAGGCTGTGGCGATCGATCGCAATGGCGGTGGCATCACCGTGCGCTTTGCCGATGGCAGTGAAGACAACGTGGACGTGCTGGTCGGTGCGGACGGCATCCATTCGATGGTGCGCACCGCCCTGTTCGGCCAGGAAAGCCCGATCTTCACCGGCGTCGTGGCGTACCGCGCGGTGGTGCCGGCCGCGCGCCTGGCGGGCGTGCCCAACCTCAACGCCTTCACCAAGTGGTGGGGCACGGATCCGGCCTCGCAGATCGTCACCTTCCCGCTCAACCGCGGACGCGACATCTTTGTCTTTGCCACCGTGGCGCAGGACAGCTGGCGCCATGAGTCATGGACCACGCCGGGCCGCGTGGAAGACCTGCGCAGCGCCTACGCGGGTTTCCACCCCGAAGCACGCGCCTTGCTGAATGCCTGCGATGACGTGCTGATCTCCGCCCTGTACGTGCGCGATCCGCTGCCGTCGTGGTCGGACGGCCACGTCACGCTGATGGGCGATGCGTGCCACCCGATGATGCCGTTCATGGCGCAAGGCGCGGGCATGGCGATCGAGGACGGCGTAGTGCTGGCGCGCTGCCTGGCCGACGCCGCGGGCGACGGCTATGCCGCCGTGCCGGCCGCGCTGGCGCGCTACCAGCGCGCGCGCCATGAGCGCACCAGCCGCATCCAGATCGGCTCGCGCAGCAATGCCTGGCTCAAGGAGGGTGGCAATGCCGACTGGGTGTACGATTACGACGCCTGGAACGTTGCGCTGGGATAAGCGATAAGCGATAAGCGATAAGCGGTAAGCGCAACATGCCGACTGCGTGTTCCAGCATTGCCAGCAGTTTTCACGGCCGCGCCTGCGCGGCCGTTTGCCTTTCCCGATAACCATGCCCAAGCCACCAAGCCCCGACACCGACGACATTGCCGACACCGACGACGCCAAAGACCCGCAACTGGTCTCCCCCGTCATTCGCGGCCTGCGGCTATTGCGCTTCATTGCCGAAGGCGGCTCGACCGCCAACCTCAGCGAGGTCGGCCGGCGCATCGACGTAAATCGCGTCACGGTGATGCGGCTGCTCGCCACGCTCGAACATGAAGGCATGCTCCAACGGCTGCCCCAGGGGGGACACGAGATCGGCTTCGGCTTCCTGAAGCTGTCCGCGCGCGTGCTGGCGGCCAATGACCTGACGACGTTTGCGCGGCGCGTGCTGGCGCGCCTGAGCGCTTCGCTGCAGCTGTCGGCCTATCTGGTCGTGCGCGATGGCGGCCATGCGCTCTACCTGCTGCGCGATATGCCCAATACCTCGCTGGTCAGCAATATCCAGGTCGGCAGCCGCGTGGCCGCGCACCTGACCACGCCCGGCCGCATGCTGATCGCGGATCTGCCGCCGGAGGCACTGCGCGCCATGCTCGGGGATGATCCGCTGCCAACCGTGACGGGCCAGAGTCCGGCCACGCATGCACGCCTGGCCGAAATCCTGGGCGCCGACCGCGAACGCGGCTGCGCGTGGAGCTTCTCCGCCTATGAAGCCGGCATCGATTCCTGCGCCGCACCGGTGCGCGACGCGAGTGGCGAGGTGATTGCCGCCATCAGCGTGGCCGGTCCGCAGCAGCGCTTCGAGGCCGACGGCACATTGCGCGAACGCGTGGAGCGTGAGGTCAAGACCGCGGCACGCGACCTGTCCGCCCTGCTCGGCGACCGCACCGGAAGCAGCCGGACGCGGTAGCACGGCCCGCCGTTATTCGGGCTTGATGCCGTATTCGTGGATCAGCTTGGCCCAGGCGGCCGTTTCCTTGCGGATGCGGGCAGCCAGTGCTTCCGGCGTGCTGGCCAGAGGCTCCATGCCCTGGCGCTGAAGTTCCTTCCGCACCTCTGCGCTGCCCAGCAACGACCGCACTTCGGCGGCCAGCCCGTCGGCGGCTGCCGCCGGCGTGGCGCGCGGCACCAGCAACGCATACCAGGAACTGACGTCGATGCCGGTCACCCCCTGCTCGGCCAGCGACGGCACGCCTGGTGCCGCCGGGGAACGTTTCGACTGCGTCACCGCCAGCGCGCGCAGCTTGCCCGACTGGATAAACGGCGCCAGCGTCGGCCACGTGCCCAGCAGCAGCGGCACCTGGCCACCCACCACATCGTTGAGGGCCTGCGTCGTGCCCTTGTACGGTACGTGCAGCAGCGTCACATCGGCCTTGTGCCGGAACAGTTCTCCGGCCAGGTGCAGGCCGCTGCCAACCCCGGGACTGGCATAGCCAAGCGGCGTCCCGGCTTGCGCGGACTGCCGCGCGAGCCGGATCAGCTCCTGCACGGAGTTCGCCTTGACCGACGGATGCACGGCCAGCACGTTGGGCGAACCGGCCAGCAGCGATACCGGCCGGAAATCGCGCTCAACCTGGTACGACAGCGCGGGAAACAGCGTCGGATTGATGGTCAGGTTGCCGGCCGGCACGACCAGCAGCGTGCAGCCATCGCCCGCCGCACGGCGCACGGCGTCGATGCCGATATTGCCGTTGGCGCCGGGCTTGTTGTCGACGATGTACGGAACGTTCGCATGCCGCTGCTGCAGCCCGTGCGAAAGCGTGCGCGCCAACTGGTCGGCCGGTCCGCCGGCCGGAAACGGCACGACGATGCGCACGGTGGCGCAGGCGGCCGCGGCGTTCTGCGCCGCCAGGCCGGCCGCCACGAGCAAAGCCGCCGACACGGCGGCAAGCCAACGGCGCCGGCCTCGGACCAGGGCCCGCTCGCCAGCCTGACAGAAATGACTTCGCTGCATCGGTAGATGGTTTCAGCCCAGGCCAAACGGCCGGGGCGGTTCGGGCGGACGATAGTCGAGCAGCCGCGACAGTTCGGCGCCGGCTCCCCTGACCATTTCCACCATGTTGTCGAGTTGCGCCGGATCGATGCGCGATGCCGGAATCGTTGCGCCCAGCGCCGCAACCACCTTGCTGGTACGGTCGCGCACGGGCGCTGCAATGGTCGAGATACTGGCCTCGAAGAAGCCTTCATGCAGCACATAGCCGCGTTCGCGGTCGCGCTGCACCATGTCGTAGAGTTCCTCCACCGTGCGCGGCGTGCTTTCCGAGAACACCTCCAGCCGCGATTCGGGATACAGGGCGCGCAACTCGTCCAGCGACAGGTCTTCGAGCAGCACGCGCCCGAGCACCGTGGCATGCGCCGGAAGCCGCGTGCCCACGTTCACCGTGCTGGCAAACGGGCGCGGCGCCACGGATTTGGCCACATAGACGATGGAGCGCCCGTCGCGCACCACGAGGTTGCACGGGTAATGGATTTCGTCGCGCAGGCGGTCCAGCAGCGGGCGGCCCAGCTCGGTCAGTTCCAGCGACGCCAGGTAGTCAAAGCCCAGCCGCAGCACCGCCATGCCGAGCCGGAACTCGCGGCCGCCATCGGTGCGCTCGACAAAGCCCATCATTTCCAGCGTGGCCAGCAGGCGGAACACGGTCGAGCGCGGCACCTTCAGGCGCCGCGCCAGCTCCGCGGCCGACAGCGTGCGCTCGCGGCTGCTGAACTCTCCCAGCAACCGCAGGCCGCGCTCCAGCCCCGGCACGATGTACTTGTCCTGGGCGTCATCGGGCGGCGATTCGGTGGTCATGGTTTGTCTCTGCTATGGCGAGTGATGGCGATCTTGATGCGGTGCGGGGTGCTGCGGACGCGGCCTCCCGCCGCTCCCGCGCATCCGTAGCTGTCCCATATATCACGCCTGAGCCCCGTAGGGTACCGTTCCGTCAGACTTGCTCATTCCTGCTCAAACAGGAACAAAGCTGACTTTCTGCTTCACTGAGGCTGGTTTCGCCACCGTCTTGCGACGGCGGCCAGCGCCTTCCTCTCCACAGACTGACACCGTGGAACTCACGGCCATGATCTTTAGGTTTGTTGCGGCATTTGCGTCTCGGTCGTGGACGACCCCGCATGACGGACACGTCCACTTGCGCGCCGACAGTGGCAACGCATCGAGCTTGTGCCCACATGCCGCGTTCGAGCACGTTTTGCTGCTGGCGTAGAAGCGGTCGGCCACCACCACCTTGGCTCCGCGCATGTCCGCCTTGTACTCCAGCTGCCGCCTCAGTTCGAAGAAGCTCATGTCGGCGATGGCGCGCGCCAGGTGCCGGTTCTTCACCATGCCGCGCACGTTCAGGTCTTCAATGCCGATGGTGTGGAAGCGGCGAGTGAGATCAGTAGTGAGCTTGTGCAGGGCATCCGAGCGGATGGCGGCGATGCGGGCATGCAGCTTCGCCAGCTTTGCCTTCGCCTTGCGACGATTGGCCGATCCCTTGACCTTGCGCGACAGGCTGCGCGATAGCTTGCGCAGGCGGGCTAGCAAAGCCTTGTGCGGCTTGGGACCAGGAATCGCCTCTCCCGTCGAGAGCGTGGCCAGCGCCGACACACCCAGATCGATACCCACCGCGCCTTGGTTTTCGGCTTCGGGCAGTTGCGAACTGTCGGGTGTGTCCACGGTGATGCTGACGAACCAGCGGTCGGCCACACGGGAGACCGTGGCCGACATGATCTTGCCAGCAAAGCGCAACGTCTCGCGCATGCGCACCCAGCCGAGATTGGGGATGCGAATGCGTGAGGCGTCGATACTGAACTGATCGTTGGTGAGCGTAAAGCGGTCGTGCACGCCCTTCTTGCGGAACTGCGGATAGCGGGCGCGGCCCGCGAAGAAATTCTTGAACGCCTCGCCCAGCTGGATGATCGCCATCTGCGGCGCATTCTTGGTGACTTCCATCATCCACGGAAACTGCTCGCGCTTGATCGCGTTCAGTTGGCGTCGCAACGCCGCCTGCGACGGCTTGAGCAGCGCATTGTCCGTCTTCCACGCCTCGTACTGGCGCTTCCACTCGGCCAGCGCCCAGTTATAGGCGAAGCGCGCCGTGCCCGCGGCACGCGCCAGATACGTGGCTTGCGCGTTGTTCGGATCGAGCGCGATGCGGTGGGCAATCAGCATGACTGGGCATGCTCGACGGCCTGGCGCACGCCGTCGAGCAGTTTCTGATTCTTGCGTGAACGGCTGCCGTAGAGCCGGGCGCTGAACACCGTGATGATCTCCAGCACGTCCTTGGCCAAGTCTTCCTCGAACGTCGTGTCCTCGCCCTGGTTTAGGATCACGACTTCGACGTTCTTCGCCTCGCAGATGGCGAACATCAGTTCCGCACCGAAGCGCAGCAGCCTGTCCTTGTGGGTGATGACCAGGCGCCCGACAGCGCCCTCGATGATCGCGCCCAGCAGGCGCTTGAGGCCCTTCTTGTGGTAGTTCATGCCGGAGCCAAGGTCGCCAATCACCTCAAACGTCCAGCCCTGGCGGGCACAGTAAAGCTCCAGCACCTGCTTCTGCCGCTCAAGGTCATCCTTCTGGTCGTGGCTGGAAACGCGGGCGTAGGCCACGGTGCGTCGCGCCGGATCGGGCGTGTGGAATTGTTCGGGGCGCAGCCGCGCCAGATCGTAGCGTCGTCGCCCGCCCGCTGTGCGTTCGTCCGGAATGAGCTTGCCTTCGCGCTCCCAGCGCCTCAGCGTTTGAGCCGAGACGCCCAGAAACTCCGCAGCCTCTTGTATGCTGACCATCGTGCGTATCATGCGCAAATTGTCCACAACTGCGCAAGAACGCGCAACTAATATATCAGCAGTTGAAGCCCCGCGCTTATTTCATGTAGTCGCGCAACCAGCCCGCGCACTGCTCCCCATACTGGGCCGGCCAGCGCACCACGATGGTCTCGTCACGGCGGCGCAGTTCCACGCAGATGTCCGAGTGCGGCCCGCGCTGCACTGGCGCACGGCCGAACAGCCGGGCGAGCAGCCCGCCGCCATGGCCATTCACGGCCGGCGCACTGACGGCATGGCCGTTGTGGCCAGCGAGCGGCGCCGGCACGGCAAGCGCCGGCATGGTGGCGGGCTGCTGCGCAGCGACCGCGGCGGGTACCGCGGTCGACACCGCTTCCGCCCCTTGCGGCGACAGGCGCGCCAGCAGGTTGGCGCCGAACTCGTCCCACATGCGGTCGGCCTTGGTCTTCATCACGCTCAGGCCAAAGGTCCCGAGGCGGCCCAGCACATCGACCTGGACCGCGATGCGCATCTGCGTCGAGCCATCCTCCTGCTCTGTCAGGAAGATCTCGCTCGACTGGCGCAGGGAACTGGCGACGGATGCGTCCTCGCCGGTGCCCTCGGTGCGCAGGTAGTGCGGCGCGCGCGTCTCGACGATCTTCGTATGCAGGCGGAAGCGCGCGTTGATGAACGCGATCTTCACCGCCATGTGCGCGATGTACTCCACATCGCTGATGACCTCGATCGATTCCATGCCGGGCACGCAGGCGCCCATCACGTTCGGGTCGAGCAGCAGTTCCCACACGCGCGCCGGCGGCGCCGTGGTGACCAGGGTCTTTTCAATTTCCACGCATTTTCTCCGCGGCGGACAGGATGGATTCGACGATGCCGACGTAGCCCGTGCAGCGGCACAGGTTGCCGTTCAGGCCGTGGCGGACTTCCGCTTCCGTTGGGTTGGGGTTGTTGGCCAGCAGCGCGCACGACGTCATCAGGAAGCCCGGCGTGCAGTAGCCGCACTGCAGCCCGCCGCATTCCATGAAGCACTGCTGCAGCGGGTGCAGTTCGCCATCGGCGGCCAGGCCTTCCACGGTCATGACGTGTCGCCCGCGCACCTGCGCGGCCAGCATCAGGCACGACTTGACGGCCTCGCCGTCGACCAGCACCGTGCAGGCGCCGCAGATGCCGGTCTCGCAACCGCGCTTGGTGCCGGTCAGGTTCAGGTCGTCGCGCAGCAGGTCGGACAGCATGCGCCGCGCCGGGACTTCGACGGTGTGTTCTTCACCGTTGACGGTGACATCGATGGTGATCTTGCTCATGGCAACTCCTCAGTCCGCAGCGACGCCGAACAGCTCGGCGATGGTGCGGCGTGCGACGGTGCGCACGATGTGGCGGCGGAAGTCCTCCGAACCGCGCATATCCGAAACCGCGTTGATGTCGGCGGCTACGATGTCCGCGGCCTCGGCGGCGAGATCCGCGGTCACGGCCTTGCCGGCCAGCAGCGCCTCGGCGCGATGCAGGCGAGCCGGGATCGGCGTGGAAGCGCCGACGGCCAGCCGGGCTTCCACGCAGACATCGCCCTCGCGCCGCACCGACAGCGCCACGCTGGCGAGCGGCCGGTGTTCTGCCGCCGTGCGCAGGAAACGCGCGTAGCGCCCGTCCGCGCCCGCTGCCGGTGCGGGCAAGCGGATCTCGGTGACGATCTCGCCCGGCATCAGCGCCGTGACGTAGTAGTCAACGAGGAAATCCTCGATCGCCAGCACGCGTTCGCCAGCGGTCCCGCTCAGCACGATCTGCGCCCCAAGCGCCATCAGGCAACCTGGCGGATCGGTGGCCGGATCGGCATAGCAAAGATTGCCGCCGATGGTGCCCTGGTTGCGCACCTGCGGATTGGCCACGCGCGAGGCCATGCTGGACAGCATCGGGTAGTGCGCCTGCACGATGGGCGAACGCGCCACCTCGGCATGCAAGGTCAGTGCGCCGATGCGCAGGCCCTGACGCGGATCGAACGTGATGCCGCGCAGCGCATCAAGCTTGCCGAGATAGACCACGTGGCTCGGCGTCAGCATGCGCTGGCGCATGCCAAGCATCAGCGCGGTCCCCCCTGCGTAAGCGCGGCAGTTGTCGCCAAGGTCAACCAGCATGCGACTGGCTTCACTGACCGTCGCCGGTTCCAGGAATTCGAAATCACGCATGGGCGGCCTCCTTCTCCGTCTCATTGCGCTCGCGCAGCGCGGCCAGTACCTTCTCGGGCGTGATCGGCAGCGATTGGATGCGCACGCCAATGGCGTGATGCACCGCGTTGGCGATGGCCGCCGCGCCGGGCAGGATGGCCGTTTCGCTCGCGCCCTTGGCACCGAACGGGCCGTTGGGATCGTTGGACTCCACGAGATCCGTGCGCAGCATCGGCAGCGCATCGGCCGTGGCCATGGTGTAGTCGGCAAAGTTGCCGTTCTGCAGGCGGCCGTCTTCGTAGCGCAGTTGCTCGTAGAGCGTCCAGCCGATCGCCTGCACCGTGGCGCCGTGGGTCTGGCCGTGCACCGCGAGCGGGTTGATCGCCTTGCCGCAGTCGTCGGCGACAAAGCTGTCGATCACGGTCACGCGGCCCGTGCAGGTATCGACCTCGACCTCCACCGCCTGCGCCGCGAACGAATAGGCGGGCGCGACGTTGCCGTAGTAGTTGGCGTCGTGCATGACAGTCGGCGCGTCGTAGGTGGCGCGCACGTGGATGCCCTCGCCGCCATGGCGGAAGATATGCAGCCGCGCGATCTCGGCGAGCGTGGCGGTCTTGTCCGGCTGGCCCGGCACGCCGATGCGGCCATCGGCATACAGCAGGCTTTCCGCATCCACGCCGAACTTCTCCGCCGCCAGCGCCATCACCTTCTGCTTGGCTTCACGCGCGGCGCGCAGCACCGCGTTGCCCGAGATGATGGTCACGCGCGACGCCAGCGATCCGAGGCAGAACGGCGCGGTATCCGTATCCGGCGCCATCACGGTCACGTGCGACAGCGGAATCCCCATCTCCTGCGCGCAGATCTGGCTGAGCATGGTGTTGGCGCCCTGCCCCATGTCGCATTCGCTGGTCTGCAGCATCACGCGGCCATCTTCATTGAGCTTGAGCAGGATGGTCGAGCCGTCCCAGTTGCCCAGCGTGCGGTTGCCGCTGACATGCATCGCCGCCGCAATGCCCACGCCGCGCCGGCGCGTGCCGGTGCCGCGGGGCGCGTCGCGCTTGGCGTCCCAGCCAATGGCCTTGCGCGTCATCTCCAGGCATTCCTGCATGCCGGTGCTGCCGATCTGCCAGCCATGCACGCTGGTCTCGCCACGGCCGATGGCATTGCGCTTGTGCACCTCGATCGGGTCCATGCCGATCATCTCGGCCAGCACGGTCAGGTGGCAGTTCAGCGGGAACTGCATCTGCTGCCCGCCGAAGCCGCGGAAGGCGCCGCGCGGCGGGTTGTTGGTATAGGCCAGCACGGCGTGCGAGCGCACGTTGGTGACGCGGTGCATGTTGTCGCTGCGCATGGCGCTGACGTGCATGACATCGCCTGCCAGCCCTGAAAAGGCGCCGCACTCGGCAATGATCCGCACGTCCTTGGCCACGATCAGGCCGTCGGCCGACAGGCCCATGCGCAGCCACACCTTTGCCGGCACGCTCGCACGCGCGCCCTGGAAATCTTCGAGACGGTTGTTGACCATCCGTACTGGACGATCAAGCTTCGTTGCCAGAAATGCGCAAATCAGGCTGTTGTTTTCCTCGACGATCTTGGCGCCGAAGCCGCCGCCCGTGGTGGCCTGCACCACGCGGATGGTCGACGCAGGACGATCGAGCGCCTCCGCCAGGCGGCTGCGCGCAAGGAACACCGACTGCGTCGACGCATACACGGTCAGTCGCCCATTGCCGTCCTGCGTCGCCACCGACGCCATCGGTTCGAGGTAGCCCGGATACTGCGAGTGCATGTCGTAGGTGGCTTCGTACACCGCGGCCGCCTCGGCGAAGCCGGCTTCCACGTCACCGCGCTCGATGTGCATCGCATGGCCGATATTGCCCGTGCCGGCATGGATCTCCGGCGCGCCATCGGCCAGCGCGGCCTCGGGGCTCAGCAGCGCCGGCAACGGCTCGTACTCGACGCGGATCAGGTCCAGCGCATCGCGGGCGATTTCCTCGCTGACCGCGACCACGGCCGCGACTTCCTCGCCGACATGGCGCACCACGCCCACGGCCAGGATGCGCTGCTCCTTGCGGTGCGGCCCCCACAGGCGCGTCGGGGTATCGCGCCCGCTCACCACCAGCTTGACGCCCGGCAGCGCCTTCGCCGCCGAGGTATCGATGCTGACGATGCGCGCGTGCGGGTGCGGGCTGCGCAGCACCCTGGCGTGCAGCATGCCGGCCAGCTTGATGTCGCCGGCATACTGCGCGCGTCCCATGACCTTCTCCCGCGCGGTCACCTGCGGCGTGGATGCTCCCACGATGGACTGGCTCATGCCGGCCTCCTGCGTCTTGTCTTGCATGGTTCTGCTGCGTGCCGCGTCATTCCGCCGAAATACCCATGTCGCGGATGACCTTGCCCAGCCGCTCGTAGTCCGACACGTTGACTTTCTCGAGCGCCGCGGGGGCACCGCCGACCGGCAGCGCGCCGAAGGTCGCCATCTTTTCCGCGACGTCCGGCAGCTTGATCACGTCGTTGAGTTGCGCGTTGAGGATCTTCACCACCTCGGGCGGCGTGCCCTTGGGCGCCATCACGCCATGCCATGCGCCGACCACCACGTCCTTGTAGCCGAGCTCGGCCAGCGTCGGCACGTTCGGCAGCAGCGCGGAGCGCTTGGCATCGGTGATGGCCAGCGCGATCAGCTTGCCCGTGTTGATGTACTGCGCGACCGGGCCCAGCGTGACGTAGGCGAAGTTCACGTGACCGGCCACCACGTCGTTGACGGCCGGCGCCACGCCCTTGTACGGCACGTGCTGGATCTTCACGCCGGCGGCGCGGTTCAGCATCTCGCCGGCAATGTGCATCGGCGAGCCGGCGCCCGGGCTGCCATAGGTAAAGTTCTTGCCGGCCTTCGCGGCGGCGATCATCTCCGGCACCGTCTTGACGCCGGCGGCCGGATTGGCGACCAGCAGCACCGCCTGCACCGCGGTCTGGATCACTGGCGTGAAGCCGTGCAGCGGGTCATAACTGGCCGCCGGGGCCAGCTTGAGCACCATTGGCGCTAGCGTGAACGGGTTCGGCGTATAGAGCAGCGTGTACCCGTCGGCCGGCGCGCGGCTCACGAACGAGGTCCCCACTACACCCGCCGCGCCGGGCCGGTTCTCCACGATCACCGGTTGCTTGAGGCGCGCGGACAACTTGTCGGCATACAGCCGCGCCATGGCGTCGGTATCACCGCCCGGCGGATAGGCGACGACCATGGTCACGGTCTTGGTCGGATAGGCTGCGGCGGCGGCCGTGCTGCCCGCGGCAAGCGCCAGTGCCGCCATGGCACTGGCGGCAAGGAAAAGTCGGCGGTCTCGTTTCATCAACAGCTCCTGTGGGGCGCTCCGCGGCGGGAATCTGGTCGGTTGTGCTCAACGCGAAGACAGGGGGTGGCTCGATGGGAAACATCTCTACGGATGTTTTATTAGTAAAACGTATGCTCACTACCGGAACGTTCACCTATCGTAGGTCGAGTTTATTGACTACTCAACTTACGTTAATCCCCTATTGACACGAGTACGTTTGCATTTTTCAAAACGCTAAGGCGCAATGTGCACGCAAGCGGGCAAAGCGTTCGCCCGTGAGACAATCTGGCGCCCTCCGCGCCGCTTGCAGCCCGTCCGCGCGGCACATGTGCCCAATCCATCTCAACTGGAAAAACTCAATGACCCGAAAAACCGGGCCTGCAACAGGCCAGCAAGTTCAGCCGGCGCCCCGCACGGACGACAGCCCCTGGACGGAACTGGACGAAGCCGGCAGCGGCCTGACGGTGGACAACTTCCTGACCACCATGCTGAGCCAGCTCATCACCCGGCTGAGGAGCACGGTGACCCAGCCCTATGCCGAACAGTTCGGGCTGACCGTGCCGGAATGGCGCATCCTGGCGCTGCTGGCCTACGCGCGGCGGCTGCCCTTCGCGGAACTGGTGGTGCAGTCCACGTCGGACAAGGCGCTGGTCAGCCGCACGCTGCGGCTATTGGAGGAACGGGGGCTTGTGTTGCTGGAGACGGAAGGGAACACGCCGCGCAAGAAGCTGATCTGCAGCGTGACGGAAGCCGGGATTGCCCTGCATGACGAGGTGATGCCGCTGGCGCGGCGCGGGCAGGCGGAGGTGATCCGGCAGCTGGAGCCGGAGGAGCGGCGGGCGGTTTATCTGGGGTTGAAGAAATTGCTGAAGGGGCAGGGATAAGGGGCGCCTTTCCCTGCCCCACTTGTGAAAAATTAACGGCCTCTTCCCGGCCACTTGATGGGTGCGCTTCAGCATGGCACTGCCCATTCGGCAGTGCCGGACCCTATCCGGCTATACCGCCGCTGTGGCTTCGATCCCATCACCAACTTCACTGATCCGGTCTGCCAGCAGCGATAAGGCGGCCTGGCACAAACCTCTCAGTGCATCGGCGCTGGTCGGACGCAGCGCCACGATCCCGTCATCCTGGGCATTGCAATCGCTCTGAGTGAGCAGAGTCAGGACACAAGCTGCGCCACATACGACTGAGTGGGCGTGGTCCAGCAAGGTGAGCAACAACAGTTGCCGGGGAATGGACAGGGAATCCGTCCGCGCCGCGCGCAGGGTTTCGGGACTGAAGTAGGAGATTGGCTCGTCGAGCGATGGCGGGATGGAGGAATCGGAATCGATGGCAGATTGATACGCACTGTCGATCCGGTCGTTGATGGAATCGGGCATTGCTGACCTCCGTAACGTGTGAGCAAAAGCACCACCACTCTTTGTTACGTGAGGTGGCGGGCCTGACGGCGGGGGTGAGAGCCGGGTTCACGGTAACCGGTCCAGCCGAAGCTGGCCCCGCCCGGCCCGCCGTAAAATCATTGCGTGCACAAGCGCATCGGGAGGACGAATGATGGCTCGCGTCACCATTCGCCTCAACGTGAACCGGGCTCTCACACCCGACCCCTGATGTATCAGGAGCCCGACCAGTCTAGGGAACCCTGCCGTTCACACTCAAGTTCGCGATTGTGAAAGATCGATGCGACCAGTCAATCGCAGAATGCTGTGAAATTTAAGACATCGGGCATTGAGGGAATGGTGGGGTCGGGGGTTCAAGATGGCCTGGTGGGTCCCCAGCTGGCCACACCGACCCATAATGAGTTCACGGCGATTTCGTGGAAGGCCGGGTTCGGCCATGAGCCGGCCTTCGATGCTCGGAACACAAAAGGCTGCTTCTGGGTCCACTACCGCCGTTCGGCTGGCTGTCGCGAGCTACGGACGGCGCGCCCGCGCGAGCTGAAGTTGCTCGAGACCGTAGCGCAAGCTGCAGGCTGGAACCAGCCGCTGGCATCGGCCGCGAGCGCGCGGGCTTGCGCTACACGACTTATTTGGCTCGGTGGTGGCGGAGGTGTCTCTGAAGGACGACAGGCCGCGCGTGCATCGCGTTGTCTGCTCCGTGGACTGCGGCACGGTGGTGAATCAAGTTGCGCAGCAGATGGAACGCGGGATCATATTCGGGCTGACCGCGGCGCTGTACGGCCAGGTCTAGATCAAGGGCGGGGCAAGTTGTGCAGAGCAATTTCCCCGACTATCCGGTGCCGAAGATGGTGGAGTCACTGGTGATAGAAACCCACCTCGTGCCCAGGAACCTGGCGGCGTCGGCGAAATGATGGTGTAACGGGCTTCTCTCTCGGCCGATCAGCCGCCAGCGAACCAGCCGCTGCCACGGACTCAGCGCACCATCGCTACAACCCCATTGCCTGGGTCAAAAACGCTATCACATCGGCTTCTGATTTTTTTCCCTGCTCGGGACTGGCGCCGGCGGAGACGCCTCGGCTAATGCAGCGCTTGTATTCGGCGTCCATCGCCTGGAAGCTGGGGTATTTCTCACCGCCCGGCAGGCGGTAATACCTGTCGTGCCGAGCGTCAAGGAGAATCTGGGGGCAATCCCGGAGCGTCGTGGCACTGGGGAAATACTTGAAGTAGACGCGCGTATTGTCGAAATCGTGATAAGCCCCGGGGTAGACGTGCACCGCTACCGGCTGTCCATCTCGCTTCATGGTGTCCGCGGCACTGAAGCACGGCTGCGCTGGCGTGTAGTCATCCTTCTCGCCCACAGCCAACATCAAGGGTGCGCCACTCAACGAGGGTGGCGGGACCTCCCACCACAGTTGGGTGCATGAGGGGTAGAAACCGATCAATGCGACGAACCGTGCATCGTCGTCAATGACACCCTTACGGAACGATTCGAGCACCAAATCCATCGCCACGTGCCCGCCGCGCGAAAATCCGATCTGCCCGATTCGTTGCGGATCGATACGCGGATCCGTACTCAGCAGTTTCAGGGCAAATAGTGCATCGGCGTCGTTGGCGGCAGGGCTCAGTTGCGACTGGTCATTCATGGTGTTGGCAATCCCGCGCCCGCCAAACGAATCGACCACGAACGCAGCCACTCCCATCTGGTTGAATACGCGTACCCATCGGTCGGTGTCCTTGTCCTGTACGCCCGCCGACCCGTGGGAGATCACCATGGCTGGAACCCTGCCCTGGACACCCTCGGGCAGATACAGCGTGCCCCAGATTGTCGTCGGCTTCGGGTCGTACTTGCGATGGACCAGCTCCCATTTGCTCTTCGGGGTGACGCTGTTGAAATAGATCTTTCCGGCTGGCCTGGACGCGAGGTCGTTGTAGATTTCCTGCGCCAGTGCCGGCAACGAAATTGCTGCGGCGAGGCTGATAGCGAGCAACTGGCGCAGCAAGCTGGCTTCAAACAGGGTTCTCATGGGCTTTCCGCGTGGCAAGGTTGCCCACTCTACCGCAATTGAGGGCGACCGAATGCGCCAAGCGGGCTCGTCTGCCGGTTGGATGAACTTGCGCGCTGGATGGCGTTATCCGCCCTGTCCAATCCAATCATTCTCAGCCAACTCGGCGAGGCCGAGCGGCGGTTGTACATCGGAAGTGGTCGTTACGGCGTCTCGAGCTCAAAAGGCGGTTCAGCGTCGATCAGGGACGACCGCGGTCTCGCGGGGATGGCTGACTGCCCTAGGTCACTGTAAAAGATGCCTGTCGCCTATTCGGCCAATGTTCCGGCCACACCTTTTTCTGATTTATCCTTGCGCCGCGCGTGGCGTGCACTACGCTTTAGAAGCACCTTATAGCGCACGGCCATTCCGGCGCTTAAGAAGCCGCTTCCTGGTATGCCCGGCCACCCTCAGAGAAGGAAACCATGCGAAAACTCCTTGCCGTAGTCGCCCTGATGCTTGCCATGGCCCACCCTTTGCACGCACAGGTGAAGCCATATCCGCCGGGCTTTCGCAATCAGAATATCAAGACTGACGGGGCTACCTTGTTTGTACGTGTAGGTGGCAACGGGCCGGCGGTGGTATTGCTGCATGGATTCGGCGACACGGGCGACATGTGGGCACCATTGGCCGCCGAGCTGGCGCGCACACATACCGTGGTGGTTCCTGACCTGCGGGGAATGGGGCTATCGTCACACCCCGACGGCGGCTATGACAAGCGCACGCAGGCTGGCGACATCCGGTCGCTACTGGCTCAACTGAATATCGATCAGGCCGACGTGGTCGGCCATGACATTGGCACGATGGTCGCATTCGCCTATGCGGCGCGCTATCCGGACAAGGCAAAGCGGCTGGTCGTGATGGATGCTCCGGTGCCGGGGGTGCCGCCGTGGGAGCAGATCGTCCGTATGCCGGCTCTTTGGCATTTCTCTTTCGGGGGCCCCGATGCGGAGCGGCTGGTAAAAGGCAGGGAGCGAATCTACCTGGACAGGTTCTGGAATGAATTCGCAGGGGATGCCTCGAAACTCGACGAGGCGACACGGGTTCACTACGCCCGGATATATGCGAGGCCGGGTGCCATGCATTCTGCGTTTGCGCAATTCCTGTCGATTCCGCAGGACGCCGAGGACAATCAGAAATCGCTGGCGACCAAGTTGACCATGCCCGTGCTGGCGATTGGCGGCGAGAAATCCTTTGGACATAACGAGGCAATAGTCATGCGAAACGCTGCCAGCAACGTAAAGGAACTGGTCATTCCCAATGCCGGACATTGGCTGATGGAAGAGCAGCCACAAGCCACCGTGAACGCCATCGTAGATTTCCTCGCGCAATAGCGTCAGGTCTGACCACACTGAGGACCCTGTTCGTGATGCACGAATTTTGGTCAGAATGCAAAACTCCCGCCGACGGACCAGAGTTCCGCAAAAGCTCGCTTCCCGTTGTCGAAGGCGCCGAGAGGCTGCATAGAAGTGCACTCGCGTTCCCGTTTACGAGTCGGTGGCATCAGACGGCCCGATAGGCGGTCGACTCTTACCGGCCGAGGTTGTGTGAAAACACTAGAGCATGTGAGTACTGAGATGAGCCTGCACGTGCTCGCATACAATCTCAAACGCGTAATCGGGGTGCTAGGGATCGCCAAAATGATGAAAGCGGTAAAGCTGGCGGGAGCATAAGCCCTTCTTAGCGATCTTTTAAGGCTCGTGGGGCGCTTCAAAGCCAATTAAGAAGGCATTACCGCCTTCGGTGTCGAATCGGCACTGAATCGACAGCGAAAAGGGAGCGCCAGGTGCGACCTACATATATGGACGCGACCATGGCAGTCAACTGAGCGTTTCCACACGGCCTCGGCCATGAAGAGACCCTCGTCCGATGCGTCATCGAGACGTTCGCATGGCAGCCCTCAGTAAGCGGTCGTTTGATCTCCGAGAGACAGCGTCGCGCCATCGAACACCCCCTGCACATGTTACTGCGCGAACGCGTAAGCAATTCAGAAACCGATTGGTCGAGATCTTTACAGACCTTCCCCGCTGGCACCACGAAAATCAGACGGACTGACGCCATTGTCCCGACGAAAGGCCCTGCTGAAATTGGCTACATCGGTGAATCCGAGACGGTAAGCGATCTGAGAAATCGGGAGCTTTCCCTCAAGCAGAAGGTTTCGCGCGCGCCGATTACGCACCTCGATTGCGAGATCGCGGAAGCTGCTTTGTTCTTTCTTCAGGTAACGGTCAAGGGTGCGCGCCGAAATGCCGAGCAGGCCGGCAAGTTCGTCCAGCGTAGGCTGGCTTTCCTCCGCTTCGTTCAACATCATGACAACCCATTCGGCCCAGTTCCCCTGTTCGCTGTACCTCTGCAGCAGTGCGCGGCATCGCTCCTCCGCCATGCGAACCGCATGCACGTCGGCCATCGGAAGCGCTGCGTCCAGGCTCCAGGTGTCGGCCGCCAAGCGGATCTCCGGTAGCGACGACGCGGCGAAATGCACGCGCGCGGGCGCCAGTTCGCGATAGCGTGCCACATGCGGCGGTGCCTCCATCGAGAGATAGATATCGTAGACCGATGAAGGGTTCTGCAACAGGGACCTGCATTGCAGGTGCGTCGAAACGGCAATCGCCTCTTGAAGCAAATTTAGCGTTTCCCTGGCCATTGGCAGCGCCGGCCGGTAAATGATTTCCGCATGATGACCGGTGCGCTGATAACTCATCCTGAACATAGGCGTCAGCAGCCTGTAATAGCGGGAACACAGGCGCAGCAGTTGGTCCAGGTTGGGGCAGGAAAGCAGTGCATACCCCAGGATATCGTGCGAATTCAGCTTGAGGCGGCGCCCCCACTCGAAGCCGATGTCGCTACGTCCGGTCACGCGCAGCGCTTCTGCCAGTAAGTCATCGATCTGCTGCGTGGTGAGACCGAAATCCGTTTCCCTGAACCGGTCAGGATCAATGTCGGCCGCGCATGCCAGCTCGCGCAGCGAAGTGCCTGCGGACTTGAGGTAATCGTCGATCAGCAAGAAATAGCGGGCCGGTACCAGGGTACGGATGGTTGCTTTCATGTTTTGCGAACGCATGACAGCAACAAAGTTGCCCAAGCGTGACATCAGTTACTGTCTGAAAATGATAGCTGGCTGTCTGAAAATGACAAGTACGGAGGTGGGCTCACTCGCCAGAATGGGAATGCCAAAGCCGAATCCGCTCCCGGAACAAGGCGACATATCAGGAGAGAGAGTCTATGTTGTTCGAATCCATCAATACCGGTTGCCTGGATGGCAACGACACCCCGTGGATGCCCTTTGCTCCGTACAGCCACGACGTGATGATCAAGTACTTCAAGATCGATCCGGTCCGCGGGGAGACCATTACGCTGCTGAAGGCGCCCGCCGGCATGGAAATGCCGCGGCACCATCACACCGGTACGGTGATCGTCTACACCGTTCAGGGGAGTTGGCGCTACAAGGAGCACGATTGGGTCGCCCATGCTGGCAGCGTCGTCTACGAGACGGCATCCACCCGGCATACGCCTCAGTCTGCGTATGCAGAAGGTCCTGACATCATTACGTTCAACATTGTGGCGGGTGAACTGCTGTACCTCGACGACAAGGACAACATCATCGCGGTCGAGAACTGGAAGACCTCGATGGATCGCTACCTCAACTACTGCAGGGCCAACGACATCAAGCCCAAGGACTTGTCTACCTTCGAGGGCTGATCTTTTCATCTGCGCGCTTTGCGGTTCGCGCAGTTTCATCGAGCATTGCCCGTCGTCGGCGCCGTGCTGACATGCGCGGCGACATGCAGGAGGCTATCCGTGAACTGGTGTACTGGTTGGCCGGTACGCGAAACCGACGTACCACCTTAAGCGCCACGCAAGCTGGTCAGGTCAATGACGATCAATGACACGAGAAGAACGGCTTTCTCGAAGCCGCAAAATGAATCGTAACGCCACAAAAGAGACAGGAGGAAACATGACTGCATGGGCTCGCACGAAGGGGCTTCGGCGCTTTCTGGCTGCGCTGATTGGCACAGCCGCCATTCAGGCAAGCGCAGCCGCGGCGCCGCCAAGCGCTGCCGACGTACAGAAGATCGCGACGGAGGCCTATATCTACGCCTACCCGATGGTGCTGATGGAGGTGACACGCCGCGTTTCAACCAACGTCGACGCCGCGGATCCCAAAGGCGGAATCCGGGCGCCAATGAACCAGTTCGCGCACGTGGCGAACTTTCCGGACGACAAGTTCGACACGGTGGTTCGCCCGAATGCGGACACACTGTACTCGTCGCTCTGGTTCGACGTCACGCGCGAGCCACTGATCATCACCGTGCCGGATTCGGGCGACCGCTACTATCTGCTTCCGGCGCTCGACATGTGGACGGACGTCTTTACTTCTCCCGGTACGCGCACCACCGGGAATGGTCCGCGGCAGTTCGCCATTGTCGGACCGCGCTGGCATGGCAAGCTGCCGGCCGGCATGGCCGCCTATGTCTCGCCGACAGCCGTGGGCTGGATGATCGGGCGGACGCAGACCAATGGCGTTTCGGACTATGCATCCGTGCACAAATTCCAGGCTGGCCTGAAGGCCACGCCGCTCAGCGCCTGGGGAAACCCGCGATACGTGCCAGCCAAAAGCAGGAAGGATCCGCAGCAGGACATGAGCGCGCCGATGGAACAGGTGGCAAGGATGGACGCCGCGAGCTACTTCACGATGTTCGCCGAACTGATGAAGAACAACCCGCCGCATGCGAACGACTATCCGGTTCTTGACCGCATCGCGCACATAGGGCTGGTGCCTGGGCAAGCCTTCGAGCTGAACCGTCTGGCACCGGACGTTCAGACTGCGCTCCGGGACGCTCCGGCGGCCGCGCGCAAGCAAATCGCCGAGGCGCTGCCCCGTGCCGGCTCCGTGAGCAACGGCTGGAGAACGATCGGGAATCCAATCGGCACGTACGGCACCGACTACCTGCGCAGAGCGATGGTCGCTTTTGCCGGGCTAGGGGCAAACACGATCGAGGATGCAATCTATCCCATTGCGCTGACGGATGTCGACGGCAAGCCTTTCGACAGTGCGGCGAAGTACGTGATCCATTTCGATAAGGAGCGGCTGCCTCCGGCCCGTGCCTTCTGGTCCCTGACGATGTACAACGACCGCCAGTTCTTTGCTGCCAATCCGATCCACCGCTTCGCCATCGGGGATCGAGATCCGGTCAGGTACAACGCGGATGGCTCGCTGGATTTGGTGATCCAGCGCGACCCGCCCAAGGACGCCGAGTCCAACTGGTTGCCGGCGCCCGCGGCAGGCAACTTCTCGATGAATCTCCGCCTGTACCTGCCCATGCCTGAGGCGCTGGACGGTACCTGGAAGCCGCCGACGGTCCGACGCATAGCAGGCTGATAACGGATGCCCGCATGCCGGGTCTTCCGGTAGCGCGTGCGCTCTTGCCATTGAACAGCCCGAGTGCGGTTGTGGATTCAAGCGGTCGATGGCAAGGGCCGTTTCGAACTCGGCCAAGACTGACCTTCATCGACGGCTACGCCGGCGAGACCGCGGCGCGTGCCAAGAACGCCCCACCTTCGGCTAGGGAAACCCTCTAGTCCATTCCAACGATTCACCATCAGCCCCCGCTCTCTACCCTGTCCTCACCGACACACGCCCCGCGTGCCTGGTCCCCGACAGTGCGCCGTAGAGCCCATCAAAACGGTCCTACTGCCGCCATCGGGAAAAAGCCGACGGCTTCCTACCGGCGCGGGCGCCGCCGGGCAATTCCTTACAAGGAGCGAGACTTCAATGACATCCCCAACAAAACGCCTGTTGCGCGGCAGCGTGCTGGTCACCAGCATGGCACTGGCCGCGGCATCGTGGGCAGCGGCCACCCCGGAAGAACTCAAGCAGCTTGACAGCACCCTTACTCCCATGGGCGCGGAGCGTGCCGGCAGCAAGGACGGCGACATCCCCGCCTGGTCGGGCAAGTGGCAGGGCACTCCGCCTCACGTCAAGTACCAGCGTGGCGACCGCTATCCCGACCCGTATGCCGACGAGAAGCCGCTGTTCGTCATCACCGCGCAAAACATGGCGCAGTATGCCGAGCGCCTGAGCGAAGGCGAGAAGGCGCTGTTCAAGAAGTACCCCGACACCTTCAAGATGCCGGTGTACCCGAGCCATCGCGACTTTCGCTATGAGGACGCCGCGTACAAGGACATCCGCACCTACGCTACTACCGTCAGCATGACGCCCGATGCGAATGGCCTGAAGGATGCAGGACCGCAGGTGCCGTACCCGATTCCGAAGACGGCCATGGAACTGCTGTGGAACCAGCGCTTCTCCGCGGCCATCGGCACCGAGAAGGCGCAGTACGACCAAGCCGTGGTCTATCCGAACGGATCGATCGCTTGGGGCCGGGTCTCATACAGCATTTTTTCACCGCGCAACAACGGCAAATTTGACCCGAAGAACCCCCTCAACGAACGCACCTTCTTCCGCACGGCAACCGACCTGCCCTTGCGTGACCGCGGCCAGGTGATCGTCGGGTATGCCGTCTGGGACCAGGAAGGCTCGGACACCAACCGGACGTGGATCTACAACCCTGGCACGCGCCGCGTACGCCAGGCGCCGGAGTTCGGCTTTGATCAGCCCCAGGGGCCCGGCGGCTTCCGTACGGTGGATGATGACCGGCTGTTCAACGGCTCGGGCGAGCGGTACAACTGGAAGATCGTCGGCAAGAAGGAGATCTATGTCCCGTACCACACCTACAAGCTGATGAGCGCTTCGGTGAAGTACAAGGACCTGCTGACGAATGGACACGCCAACCCGGACGTCATGCGCTACGAGCTGCATCGGGTGTGGATACTGGAGGCTACGCTGAAGCCGGGGTTCCGACATCAGTACGCGAAACGGGTGCTGTATCTCGACGAGGATACCTGGCAGTCGGTGGCCGCCGATAACTACGATGGGCGCGGGCAGCTGTGGCGTACCAACCTCCAGGCGCTGGTCTATGCGTATGATGCGCGCCGCTTCTCTGCAGCGACGGTGTTTTATCACGACCTTATCTCCGGGGCGTACCTGGCTGACCGCCTGACCAACGAGGGGCCGATGGCGAAACTCAACAGCAATCCGGAATTCAGCGAGGCGCTGTTCTCGCCGGACGCGGCGCGCGGATCGGGCACCTGATCGCGGCGCATTTCCTGACGGGCGAGCCCTTCGCCTGGCGGATCCACCCACTACGCCCTTGCCGCACGGCAAGGGCGTTTTCGCTTTGTCGCCGGTTCGACAAGTGCGCCGGCGCAGCGCCGGTAGCGATCGTCAGCGGCCATGCGCCTCCTTGAGGGGCTGAGGTCCGGCATGGGAAAGTTTGGCAGAGAAGGACGGGTGTGAATCAGGGGTGTGCCCGATTCCCGAATGTACGCGCCGGCAGTAGCCTTCCGGTACACCACAAGAAATGAGGCCCAATGTCTGACCGTCTCCTGAAATCACCGCGCCCGTCACGCCCTGCCGTGCTTGCTCTGACGATCTCCGCCACAGCCGGGTTGCTCGCCGCTTGCGCGGGCAGCCTGCCCGGCCAGGCGGCGAAGGTGCCCGAACTGCGCCCCGGCGTTCCCGCGGGCTACCTGGTGCCGGAAGCCCGACCCGACAGCCTGGCGCTATTGCCGCAGCCACCGGCGATCGAGTCGGCGGCCTTCGCGCTGGACCAGGACACGGCAAGGCTGGCCCAGACCCAGTGGGCGAAGTCCGGCTCGGCGCGCTGGAAGCAGGCGCAACTCGACGCGGACCTCAGCTTCCCGGCCGCGGCAGGAACCTTTTCCTGCGCACTGAACGCCCCTGTCAGCGAGGCGCAGACGCCGCGCCTGTATATGCTGCTGCGGCGGACGTTGGTCGATGCGGGCCTGGCGACCTACCGCGCGAAGGACCGCTACAACCGCACGCGCCCATTCGTGGCTACGCACACGTCGTCATGCACGTCCGCCGACGAAGCCAAGCTGTCCAGGGACGGTTCCTACCCGTCCGGCCATAGCGCCGCCGGCTGGGCATGGGCCCTGGTATTGACCGAGATCGCTCCCGATCGCACCGACGCCATTCTGGCGCGCGGTCGTGCCTTCGGGCAAAGCCGCGTCGCCTGCAACGTGCACTGGCAGAGCGACGTCAACGAAGGCCGCATGGTCGCGGCGGCCACTGTGGCTCGCCTGCATGCCGATCCGGTATTCGAGGCCGATCTGGCGGCTGCGCGCGACGAGCTGGCCAAAGTGAGCGCCCAGGGGCTGCTGCCGAACCGGGACTGCGCCGCAGAGGCTGCCGCACTGGCGACAAACTCGTGAAGCAATACCAAGCGCCCGCGTCGGTTGACGCGGGCCGCGTTCAGCCATCTGCCTGATTGCAGAGCGCGCCCGAGCGGGAAGCGGAGCCATGATTGCAATGCCGCAGGCGATCACGGCAGCGCTTCGACCTCCGGCATCCTGAAGCGTCCCTCGAGAATTTCCGCCTTTGGCTCATACGCCCGCGCAAAGAGCTGGAACCTTGAGCCGTCGGCCGGGGCGGGGAGCCAGTTCGAGCGCTTGTCCTCGGACGGTGGCGTGGACTGGATCCAGATGTCGAGGCTGCCGTCGGGATTCGTCTTCAGACCGGTGCGGCTACCCACGTGGTAGCGGTTGATCGGATTTGCCGCGAGGAACTGGCCGTCCTTTTCGAATGCATACAGCGCCACGGACCAGAACGCGTCGGCGGGCAGTCCACCCGTCGCGAAATGCAGGCGGTAGCTGCCTGTGCCCTTCAGCGGCTGGCCTTTCGCGTCGTTGAAGGTCATCCAGTAATCGGCTTCGGCAGGCGCCACGCCAAGCATGCCCTTGCCCACGGACAAGGCCATGGCGCGCAGCGCGTAGTCGAGCATCTGCGTGGAACCGAGCTTCGAGCCCGGCGGGTTGTACTCGATCCAGCCGTTCGCGCGGCCGGCCGAGCGGTACGCGGCGAGGAACTTGCCTTCGAGCGACGGATACGTCGCCGTCCACTGCGCCTTGACACTGTCGGGCAACGCCTCCCAGCTGCACGCCGCACCGCAGATGCCGATGGCCCGGTATTTCGCCAGGACAGGCGCGTCGCGCTCGGGTGGCGGATTCATCGCGATCATCTGGTTGACGACGTCGACGAAACTGCTGCCGTCCCGCGGCACGGGCTGCACGCGTGCCGTCGCGGCTTCGGCAGGCGTGCGTCGCACCGGGGTAAAGCGGAAGCCGTCCTGCACGGCGTTGGCGGCGGCCTGGTCCTCCGGTCCGTCGATCAGCACGCGCAGGTTGACATAGACATCGTTGGTGGGGGCCCGCAGGAGCTGCGTCCCGGCCGGAACGGCGCCGTGCCAGTCCGGACCCGCGACGAAGTAGCGCTGGGCGTGCGTACCGGTGGTCCGGTGGCCGGCGTAGAAAAACGTGTTCGAGTAGAAGTCGATCAACGTCAGCACGTAGTACCGGCTGTGCGTCTCGGGCGTGTCGAGCCAGACGGGGCCCCGCGACAGGTCGAGCCAGGCGGTCGAGTACAACGCGTCGACGATGGGTGCATCCGCCCACTTGTCGTCGGGCGTCGCGCTTGCCCGCGAATGGGCGAAATGGTTCAGCGTCGTGCTCGTCCTGGCGTCGCGCGTGTTGAGCGCGATCCAGCGATATTCGGACAGCTTGTAGAGCGGGTAGGCGAAGTCGTAAGCCTCCTGCATCAACTGCTGCCAGGACGGCGCCGCGGTCTGCGCCGTCGCCGGGACGGCCACACCGGAAACCGTGGCAAGCGCAAAGCCAAGCGCCGCGCGTGCCGGCGAGGTTCGCCCGACGCGCGCCGTATGCTGCTGTTTAGTCATCAGATGTGCTCCGAGAAACCCCACCATTCATGAACAACACGTTGCCGGGCAGGAAAGCGGCATCCAGCCCGCACAGGACGGCAATCGGCGCAGCCACCTCTTCCGGCCGACGCCGCTCACCACAACGGTCCTCATGGTCAGTCCTCGAACACGTGCCGCAGCACCGGCGGCTCGATGTTGGCCAGGTTCATCTCGACTACGCGCCGCGCCACGCTGGACGGCCGCACCTGCTCCACGTCGGTGTAGAACTGCTGGTACCAGTCGCGCATCTGGTAGATCGGCCCGTCGCCTTCGCACAGCAGCGGGTTGTCGATGCGGACCTTGCTGTCCCAGATCGCCACGTCCTCATAGAACGCACCGCGCGCCTGCTCCACATAGGCTTGCGCCATGGCGCGGTTCTGCTCTTCCGACAGCCCCGCAATCTTCTTCACCAGCACGCCATAGCGCAGCACGAAGCTGTTCTGGTCGATCGGCACGTGGCAGTTGAGCAGGATCGAATGAATCTGCTGGTCGCCCATCTGGCCGGTCATCTCGGTAATGTGGTACGCCGGTCCGAAGTAGGTGGACAGCGCCGTCAGCCGCGCATCGCCGGACAGGCGCGCGCTGCGCCCGATCATCAGTTGCGTGGCCTTGTGGTCTTCGAACAGGTTGGCGAAGTAGTCGACCGGCGAGCCATGCACCACGCCAAAATGCGCCATGTCGGAGATGTTGTCGACCAGCTCGCGGCAGTTGGTGCGGATCACCATCTCGTCGATGGCCCAGTCCGACCACTCCGGCGAATAGCAGGCGTCGATGCGCGGGATGGCCACTTCCGGCGGCGCCGGGCGGCCCTCGGGATCGTTCCAGATGAACAGCAACTTGTTCTGCTCGCAAGTCTCCCAGGCGCCGACACGCGCCTTGGGCGGCACGCGCTTGCAGTAGGGGATGGATTTGCAGCCGCCATCACCGCCCCACTGCCAGCCGTGGAACGGGCACACCAGGTTGTCGCCCTCCACGGTGCCGGTGCTGAGGTCCGCGCCCATATGCGGGCAGTGGCCGTCGATCACGCGGATAGCGCCGGTCGAGTCGGCAAACGCGGCCAGGCGGCGGCCGAAGATGTCCAGTGTATGCGGCTTGCCATCGCGGTAGGCATCGGCCAGGCCCAGGCAGTGCCAGCCGCGTGCGAAGCGATTCTCCGGCGGTCGTGATTCGATCTTGTAGCCGCTGATGCCGCTGGTGCCGCTAGTGCCGCTAGTGCCGCTAGTGCCGCTAGTGCCGTTCGTGCTCATGGTGTCTCCTTGATATCCCGTGGGGAACTTCAAGATAAGAGCGTCCGGCCGGCGGCTCATCGTCCCATCGGACTACTGCAGTGCGACAACACGCGTCAGCGCCGGATCGTTGCCGGGACCATGCACACAGCTCACGCCGGCAGGATCGTAGATGCGCGCCACGCAGCCATTGCAGCTGTCGCAGGCCGAGCGCTGCACCGCGCCGCTGTGCCAGTGGGCGACCAGCGCGGGATCATGGATCAGCGCTCGGGCGAGCGCGATGCCGTCGAAGCCCTCTTCCATCAGTTGCGCCACGTTGCCGATCGACTTCACGCCGCCGACGTAAGCCAGCGGCATGCGCACCGCTTGCCGCACCACGCGCGACGCTTCCAGGAAGTACAGCTCGCGGAAGGCCAGGTCGCGGGGCGTGCGCTGCTCCAGCATAGTGATGCCAAAGCGCGCCAGGGCGGTCGGCGCGGCGGCTTTCATCTGTGCGGTCGGCATCGGGCTGCCGAACAACGCCCACGGGCTTTCCACGTTGCGGCCACCACTGAGCGTCAACAGGTCTGCCCCTTCCGCTTCAAGGATGCGCGCGGTCTCGGCGGAGTCGGCTGGCTGGTTGCCGCCCGGCACGCCGTCGCTGACGCTGAGCTTGCAGCACACCGCCATGTTGGCACCGACAGCATCCTTTACCTGCCGCAGCACCGCCGCCGGGAAGCGCGTGCGGTTCTCCACGCTGCCGCCAAAGCGATCGCGCCGCCGGTTGCTCAGCGGCGACAGGAACTGGTTGAGCAGGTAGCCGTGCCCCATGTGGATTTCGACCGCATCGAAGCCGGACTCGCGCGCGAGCCGCGCCGCCGCGGCGAACTGGCAGGCAACGCGCGCCATATCGGACTCGCGCATGGCGCGCTGGAAATACACGCCATGCATCATGCCGAAGGCATTGAGCCCGGACGATGCACTGCCCGGCGCGCGGCTGCCGCCGTGGCGCATGGTGGTGAACGAGCCCGCGTGGGTGATCTGCAGGCAGGCCGCCGCGCCTTCGCGATGCACCGCGTCGGTCAGCACGCGCAGGTGCGGCACCTGTTCCGCGCGCAGGCTGAGCTGGTGCGCAAAGGTCAGGCCGTCGTAGGCCACGGCCGCGTAGGCCACCGTGGTCATGCCCACGCCACCCGCGGAAAGATCCCGGTGATGCCTGACAAGCGCCTGCGTCGGCAAGCCATGTGGGGTCATGCCCTCGTTCGCGCCCGCCTTGATGAAGCGGTTGCGCAGCGTGAGCGGGCCGATGCGCAGCGGCGTGAACGCCGCCGCCGCGGATGCCGGGGTATCGCGCATCATGTCTCTCCGGTGTTCCCTGCGAGGATCAGGTCGCGTCCGACTTCAGCGCGTGGGCCGGCGGTACGGTCTGGCCGCTGGCCGCCGCAGCAGCGGTGCGCGCCGCCGCGCGTGCGCGCTCCTCGCCCTCCACACCCAGCCACGCGGCCAGTGCCGGCAGCAGCGATACCGCGCCGAACAGGTTCACCAGGAACATGAAGGCCAGCAGGATGCCCATGTCGGCCTGGAACTTGAGCGCGGCAAAGGCCCAGGTTCCCACGCCGATGCACATCGTCAGCGCGGTGAACAGCGCCGCGGAACCGCGCTGGCGCATGGCTTCGGCAAACGCCTGCGGCAGCGCCTGCCCCTCCTCGCGGATCTGGTGCTGGATGCGCTCGTACAGGTAGATGCCGTAGTCGACGCCCACGCCCACGCCCAGCGTGATGACCGGCAGCGTCGACACCTTCAGGCCAATGCCGAGCCGCGCCATCAGCGCATTGCACAGCACCGACACCAGCGTCAGCGGCACGATGATGCACAGCACCGCGCGCCACGAGCGGAACGTCAGCAGGCACAGCAGGGTGATCGCGCCGAAGATCGCCAGCAGCATCGCCACCTCGGCCTCTTCCACGGCTTCATTGGTGGCCGCCATCACGCCGATATTGCCGCCCGCCAGGCGGAACGCCACGTTGGGCGTCTTGTCGGTGGCATTGAAGCGGCGGATCTCGCGGATGATGTGGGCAATGGTCGCGCCCTCATGGTTCGCGGTGTAGATCAGCACCTGGATGGCCTGGCAGTTGGACGTGTTCATGCCATTGTCCGGGTCATAGGCCTTGGCGCCCTGGCCCAGGCCCTCGCTGCTGCGCGGCAGGGCTTCCCAGCGCGGGTTGCCTTCGTTGTAGGCGCCGATGACCACCTTGGCCAGCGACGACACGCTCACCACCGACTGCACGCCGGAGACGCCGCGCATATGCATCTCGAAGCGCTCCACCGCGCTCATCACCGGGTAGTGCAGGCAGCCATCGTCGAAGCCGGTTGGTTCCACCACCACGGTGAGCGCATCCGAGCCGATGTTGTACTGGCTCACGATGCTGGCGCTGTCGCGGTTATAGCGCGAATCGGCGCGCAGCTCCGGCGCACCGGTTCCCACATCGCCGATCTTGAGGCCGCGCGATGCAATGGCACCGCCCGCCAGCAGCGCCAGCGCGGCCAGGAACACGCACAGCGCGGGCGCCGGGCGGGCCAGCGCGCCGAACTTCTGCCACACTCCGCCACTCCCCTGCCCCGTCTCCCGCGCACGCCGCGCCTGTGCGCGGGCCAGCGCCGACGGCTCCAGCGTCGTGTACGACAGCAGGATCGGCAGGAACACCTTGTTGGTCACGATCATCAGCAGCACGCCCAGGCATGCGGTAATGCCCAGCTCGCGCACGATATCGATCTCGATGCGCATGATGACCATGAAGCCCAGCGCATTGGTCAGCAACGCCACCGTGCCGGGAATGAACAGATTGCGAAAGGCTGCGCCGGCACTGTCCAGTGCATCGAGCCCCTGCACCACCTCCTGCTTCCACGCATTGGTCATCTGCACCGCGTGCGAGACCCCGATCGAAAAGATCAGGAACGGCACCAGGATCGACATCGGATCGATGCCATAGCCCAGCAGCGGCAGCAGGCCCAGCAGCCAGCATACGGGCAGCAGCGCCACCACCAGCGACAGCACGGTGATGCGCAGCGAGCGCGTGTACAGCCACAGCAGCAGCGCCGTGACGGCGAAGGCCAGCGCGAAGAAGCCCATCACGCCCGCGATACCGTCTTCGACATCGCCTACCAGTTTGGCGAAGCCCACCACATTCACTTCGACATCGGTGCCGCTGAACTGCGCGCGGATCTTCTCCAACTGGTGCGCCACCGAGCTGTAGTCGATGGTCTTGCCGGTGGCGGGGTCGGTCTCGCGCAGCTCCGCGCGGATCAGCGCGGACTTCAGGTCATTGCTGACCAGCCGGCCGATCTGGCCTGAACGCGCCACGTTGCGCCGCACCTTGTCGAGTTCCTCCGGCGCGCCGGAAAAGCGGCCGGGCACCACCACGTCGCCACGGAAACCGGCCTCGGTCACCTCGGTGTAGCGCACGTTGGGCGTGAACAGCGAGAACACGCGCGAACGATCCACGCCGGGGATGAAGAACACTTCATCAGTGGCGTGGCGCAGCTTGTCCATGAAGGCGGCGTTGTAGATATCGCCGTCGCCCTTCCAGCGCAGGCTCACCAGCACGGTATTGGCACCGGAGAAGGTGCTCGCGTACTTGGTGAACACCTGCATGTACGGGTGCTGCAGCGGGATCATCTTGTTGAAGCCGGGATCGAGCCGCAGGCGCGTGGCGGAGAAGCCCAGCGCCATGGTCACGGCCAGGCATATCAACAGCAACAGGCGGCGCCGGCGCATCAGCACGCTGGCGCAGGCATCGACGAAGCGGCCCAGGCGGCCGGGGGAGTGGGGGCGGGTCATGGTGGTTCTCGCGTTCGTTCGTGCGGGTTCTGCGGGATTCAGCGCGTGGCGGCGAGCGTGGTGCCGGCCAGGCCGCCGTTGCCACCGAGCGCCAGCGTGTCCTTGCCGGTGGGGATCAGCGCGGCCAGTGACTGCGGACTGCCGGCCGGCAGCGCAGCGAAGTGGCGGCCGCCGTCGGCGGACATCACCAGCATGCCGCCCTGCCCGGCCAGCACGATGCGGCCATCGGGCAGCTCGGCGCCGCCGAAGAATGAAGTCCTGAGACCGGTTTCCGCAGCCTGCCAGGTCGTGCCGAAGTCCTCGCTGCGCAGTGCGTTGCCGCGCATGCCGTAGGCCAGCCAGGCGCCGTCGCGCAGCGGCAACACGCCGTACAGCGAGCCTTCATACGGGGTCTTGAGCGGCTCCCAGTGGGTGCCACCATCGGTCGAACGCAGCACCAGGCCGGCTTCGCCGACCAGCATCAGGCGCCCCTGCGCGTCGGCGGCGATGGCGTTGAGGTGGCGGTCCTGCATGGCCTTGTCGGGCGCGGCTTCCCAATGCCTGCCCTGATCGCGCGAGACCAGGAAGCGGCCAAAGCTGCCAACGGCGAACCATGCCCCGTTGGCCTGGGCCAGTGCGCCAAGCAGCGGGTCGGAGGATTGCTGATCGAAGGCAACCTGCTGCCAGTGCGCGCCACCGTCTTCCGTGCGCAAGATCAGGCCGCTGTGGCCGACCGCAATACCCTGGCGGCGGTCGGCAAAGGACACTTGCGTCAGCGTGGCGCCTTGCGGCTTGTCCACCGCTGCCTGGCGCCAGTTGCGCCCCAGGTCATCACTGAACAGGATCTTGCCGCGCTCGCCGACTGCGACCAGGCGTTCGCCGGCACGGGCGACGCCGTTGATCTGCAAGCCATCGGGGCGCAGCGCGGAGGCGGGGAACGGCGGCAGCGGACGCGGCGCGAAGGCCCATACCGCGGTGGCCAGCACGGCCACCGACATGGCGATGCCGATCAGTCGTTTCATGATGTCTCCTCCGTGTGGAGTGGTGGCAGGCGGCCTCGTGGCGTGCCGGTTCCTGCGAGGTTGTGAGCTTGGGTGCATGGCAGGCGCCGCCGTTTCGCCGGCGTAGCCGGCGAGTCACTTTTTGTCCGAGCGACAAAAAGTAACCAAAAAGCGCGTTTTCCTGCGGGCACAAGCCCAAGCACGTGGGGACCACCTCCTTCGAAACCGCTGAACCGGGAGTGGCCCCCTGTCTGGGACTACAGGACGTCGAACAGCGCTGCGGCACCCATGCCGCCACCAATGCACATCGTCACCACCGCCTGCCGCACGCCGCGGCGCCGGCCTTCGATCAGCGCATGCGCCGTCATGCGCGCGCCCGACATGCCGAACGGATGGCCGACCGAAATCGCGCCGCCGTTCACGTTCAGCCGCGCATCAGGGATGCCCAGCTTCTGCTGGCAGTACAGCACCTGCGAGGCGAAGGCTTCATTCAGCTCCCACAGCCCCACATCTGCCACCGTCATGCCGTAGCGCGCCAGCAGCTTCGGCACCGCGAACACGGGGCCGATGCCCATTTCGTCCGGGGCACAGCCCGCCACCGCCATGCCGCGATAGCGGCCCAGCGGGCGCAGGCCGCGGCGGCGCGCTTCGTCGGCGCTCATCAGCAGCACGGCGGCGGCGCCGTCGGACAACTGCGAGGCATTGCCCGCAGTGATGTGCTCGCCTTCAGCCACCGCCTTGCCGCCACTCCAGACCGGCCTGAGCGCCGCGAGGCTGGCTGCCGTGGTATCGGGCCGGTTGCATTCGTCCTGCGCCAGCGTCACGCTCTCGTGGCCCGTCATTACGCCAGCCTTGTCGAACAGCGCGCGGCGCGTTTCCAGCGGCACGATCTCGTCGTCGAACGCGCCGCGCCTTTGCGCGTCGGCGGTGCGCTGCTGGCTGCGCCAGGCGTAGGCGTCCTGCTCGGCACGGCTGATGCCGTAGCGGCGCGCCACCACCTCGGCGGTCTCGATCATGGCCATATACGCGGCCGGCTGCCGCGCCAGCACCGCTTCGGACTGGGCGCGGAAACTGTTCTTGTGCTTGTTCTGCGTCAGCGAGATCGATTCCGCACCACCGGCGACGATGATGTCGGCCTCGCCGCACTGGATCGCACGGGCACCCGCGGCGATCGTCATCAGGCCCGAGCCGCACATGCGGTCCATGGTCATGCCCGGCACGCTGTCGGGCAGACCTGCCGCGACCGCGCACAGGCGGCCCAGGTTGTAGCCCTGCGTGCCCTGCTGCGCGGCGGCGCCGATCAGCACGTCGTCGATCTCGGCCGGGTCCACGCCTGCGCGCTCCACCACAGCGCGCACCACGTGGCCGCCCAGCACCGGCGTTTCGGTATCGTTGAACGCACCGCGGAAGGCCTTGCCGATGGGGGTGCGCGCGACGGCGACAATGACTGCTTCATTCATGTTCGATTCCCTCTGCTCAGAAGTAGTAGCGGCTGATCGTCTCGGCCACGCAGGCGGGCTTGGCCTCGCCCTCGATCTCCACCGTCATGCGCACCACCGATTGCACGCCGCCCGCCAGCGTCTCGGCCTGCACCAGTTCGCCCACGCCGCGCACGCGCGCGCCGACGCGCACTGCGGCCGGAAAGCGGACCTTGTCGCAACCGTAGTTGACGCCCCACTTCAGGCCTTCGACGGTGACCAGTTCCGGCAGGAACTGGTTGACCAGCGCCAGCGTCAGGTAGCCGTGGGCGATGCAGGCGCCGTAGGGGCCTTGCGCGGCGCGTTCCGGGTCGACGTGGAGCCACTGGTGGTCGCCGGTGGCATCGGCGAACTTGTCGACCTGTTCCTGGGTGATGCGGGTCCAGGCGCTCTCGCCGAGGCGCTGGCCGACAGCGGCGTGGATATCTGCGGCGGAGCGAAAGATTCTTGGCATTGCTGTTTCCTCAAGCCCTCTGACTACTCACCGGCAACACCTCCCCGGTCATGTACGACGCATACTCACTAGCCAGAAACACCATCACATTGGCCACCTCCCACACTTCCGCCGCGCGCCCGAACGCCTCGCGCTCGCTCAGCTGGCGCAGCAGGTCCGCCGGCGCCGACTTCTTCAGGAAGTCGTGCAGCGCGATGCTGGGCGCCACCGCATTGATGCGCACGCCAAACTCGGCCGCCTCCATCGCGCTGCAGCGCGTCAGCGCCATCACGCCGGCCTTGGCCGCGGCGTAGTGCGACTGCTCCTTCTGCGCACGCCAGCCGAGCACCGAAGCGTTGTTGACGATGGCCCCGCGCCGGCGCGCCTGCATGTGCGGCAACATCGCGCGCGTCATGCGGAAGGTGCCGGTGAGGGAAATATCGATGACGCGCGACCACTCGGCATCGTCCATATCAACTAGGCGCCGCGAGCCGCCCAGCCCGGCGTTGTTGATCAACACGTCGGTGCCGCCAAGCGCCTCTTCCGCGGCGGCCACAAGTGCGCGCACCTGCGCTTCGTCCGAGACATCGCAGAGCTGGCCGTAGACCGCCTGCAGTCCCGTTTCCGCGCGCAGCCGCGCTACCGCTTCGTCCAGTCGTTTGGGATGGACGTCGGAAATCATCAGCGCGCGGCAGCCCTCTTCCGCGCAGCGGCGCGCGGCGGCAAAGCCGATGCCGACGCCCGCGGCTGCGGTGATGAGAACGCTCTTGCCGGCGAGCAGCTGGTGGCCGGGCACATAGGCCGGCGCGGCCGGTGCTTCGTAGTTCTGTGTCATGACTGCCCCCTGGCTTCGCGCGGCATGCCGAGGCCGCGTTCGGCGATGATGTTGAGCTGGATTTCGTTGGTGCCGGCGTAGATGGTGTCGGCGCGCGAGAACAGCGCCATCTGCTGCAGGCGCGTGCGTCGCGCATCGCTGGCGTCGAGCACATTGGCCAGCGGGCCCAGCACGTCCAGCGCGAGCTGGCCCAGGTCGCGGTGCCAGTTGGACCAGTAGTACTTGTAGATCAGCGCCTCGCGCTGCAACGCGGTGCCGCCGTCCTGGCCGGCCTGCGCCGCTCCAGCCAGCATGCGCAGCGCGTTGGCGCGCATTACGCGCAATCCGGCCCAGGCGCGCGCGATGCGCTGGCGCACCAGCGCGTCGCGGCTGCTGCCGTTGTCGCGCGCGGTCTGCGCCACCCACTCGAGCTCATGCGTGAACTGCATTTGCTGGCCGAGCGTGGAGATGCCGCGTTCGAAGCCCAGCAGCGCCATGGCGATGCGCCAGCCGTCGCCGGGTTCGCCCAGTACGTCGGCGGCCGCGGCGCGCGCGCCGTCGAAGAACACCTCATTGAACTCGGCGCCACCGCCCATCTGCCGGATCGGGCGGATCTCGATGCCGGGCTGGTCCAGCGGCAGCATCAGGAAGATCAGCCCCTTGCTGCCGCGCGAGCCCGGCTCGCAGCGCGCCAGCACGAAGATCCAGTCCGAATCGTGCGCGAGGGACGTCCACACCTTCTGGCCGCTGACCAGCCAGTCGCCGCTGGCGGCATCGCGCACCGCGCGCGTGCGCACATTGGCCAGGTCCGAGCCCGCGCCCGGTTCCGAATAGCCCTGGCACCAGAACGTGGTGCCGTTGCGGATGCCGGGCAGCAGGCGCGCCTTCTGGTCCTCGGTGCCGAAGGCGATCAGCGTCGGGCCGATCAGGCCTTCGCCGATATGGCCCATGCGGCCCGGGCCGCCGGCGCGCGCGTATTCCTCATGGAAAATCACCTGCTGCATCACCGGCAAGTCACGCCCGCCATGCGCGCGCGGCCACCCCAGGCCGGTCCAGCCGCCTTCGGCCAGGCGCCGTTCCCACGCCTTGCGCAGTTCGGGGAAGGCGTCTTCATCGCCGGGACCGCCGCGGTGTTTCAGGCAGGCGAATTCGCCGGCCAGGCTGGTGACCATCCATTGGGCCACCTCGGCGCGGAATGCCGACTCTTCATGCGAGGTCATGCTGTCCTCCAGTCTTGCGAGCCGCTATCGGCGTATCGACGAAATCCGCCAGGTATGCGAGCGCGGCACCGGCGCCGCCCAGCCAGTGGCTGGCGGCCTGCGCGCGCTTGAAATAGAGCTGGGGGTCGTATTCCCACGTGAAGCCGACGCCGCCATGCAGCTGGATGGCCTCCTGCGCGCCGAAGCGCAGCGCTTCGTCGGCCGCGACGGCGGCGGCGGCGATTTCAATCCGGGCATCCGCCATGTCAGCGGCTTCCCATGCCTGCGCCGCGCCATACACTGCCGAGCGCGCCGCCTCGACCAGCACCATCATCTGCGCGCAGCGGTGCTTGACCGCCTGGAACGAGGCGATGGCGCGGCCGAACTGGACGCGCTCCGACGCATAGGCAACGGTCAGGTCCAGGCACTGCTGGGCCGCGCCGAGCTGCTCCGCGGCCAGCATCAGCTTGCCGTGCCACCAGGCTTGCGCCAGGCCTCGCGCCGCGGCGTCACCGCGCGCAAGGCAAGCATCTGCGCGTACCGGCAGCCCGTCGAGCCGCAGCGATGCCATAGGCCGCGTACGATCGAGCGTATCGTGCAAGGTCATCGAAAATCGCGCCTCGCCGGCCAGCGCAGCGGGCTCCAGCAGGAACAGCGCGGGCTCGCCACCATCGAGCATGGCAGGCACCAGCAGCCAGTCGGCGCCGACGGCGTCGTGGACCTGCGCGGCACTGCCATGCAGCGCAAAGCCATCAGCGTGCGCCGGCGCGGCGATCGCTTCAGCGCCGTACCGCCAGCCGCCATCGGCTGGCAGCACCGCGGCCGCGCGGCATTCGCCCGCGCCCAGCCGTTCCAGCCACTGCGCACTGTCGCGCTCACCCAGCGCAGCGTGCAGCCATGGCGCGGCGACGCAGGCCGTGGACCAGAACGGCACGCACGCCAGGCGCTGTCCGAGCTGCTCCTGCAGCAGCGCCAGACCGGGCGCGCCGAGGCCGGCCCCGCCGACGGCTTCCGGCAGCGCGATGCCGCACCAGCCAAGTTCGGCCGCGATTGCCTGCCACAGCGCCTCATCATGCGCCGCGCCCGCCTCTGTCACGCACCGCACGGCCGCCGTATCGCTATGCGTGGCAAGGTAGTCGCGCGCGCTGTCGCGGACCATCTGGAGTTCTACGGAGTTGGAAGAATCCATGGCCGTCGCGCTCAGGTGCCGTAGACCGCTTGCGGCGGCTCGGCCTGCGCCAGCAGGCCCGCCACCGCCGCGCCGACTTCCGCCGGCTGCCAGCGTGCGCCCTTGTCGGCCTTCGGCCCGGTGCGCCAGCCGTCGGCCATCGACACCATGCCGCCGGCCGCCTCGAACATGCGCCCCGTGACCTGCGCCGAATCCGCGCTGCCCAGCCACACCACGAGCGGCGCGACGTTGGCCGGATCGTAGTAGTCAAAGCCGCCCTCCGGCGCCTTCATCATGTCGGCGAAGACCTGCTCGGTCATGCCGGTGCGCGCGGCCGGCGCCAGCGCGTTGGCGGTAATGCCGTAGCGGCCCAGTTCGGCTGCCTGCACCAGCGTCAGCGCGGCAATGCCCGCCTTGGCCGTGGCGTAGTTGGACTGCCCGACCGAGCCTTGCAGGCCCGCGCCCGAACTCGTGTTGATGATGCGGGCGTCGACGGCGCGCCCGGCCTTGGCCGCGTCGCGCCACCGTTTGGCCAGCAGGTTGGCCAGGCAGAAGTGGCCGCGCAGGTGGACGCGCATCACCTCGTCCCAGTCGGCCTCCGTCAGGCTGAGGAACATGCGGTCGCGGCAGATGCCTGCGTTGTTGACCAGCACGTGTACCTCGCCGAAGGCTTCGACCGCCGCATCGACGATGCGCTGCGCCGTGGCCAGTTGCGTGATGTCGTCATCGCTGGCCAGCGCAGTGCCGCCGGCCGCGCTGACTTCCGCGCAGACCGCCTCGGCCGCCTCGCGCCGGATGTCGTTGACGACCACATTGGCGCCCTCGGCGCCGAACGCCAGCGCATACGCGCGGCCCAGCCCGCCGCCGGCGCCGGTGATGATGACGGTGCGTCCGTCGCAGATTCCCATGGCGCTCTCCTTACAGGCGTTCGATGATGGTGACGTTGGCCAGGCCGCCGCCTTCGCACATGGTCTGCAGGCCATAGCGGCCACCGGTGCGTTCCAGTTCATGCAGCAGCGTGGTCATCAGGCGTGCGCCGGTGGCGCCGAGCGGGTGGCCCAGCGCGATGGCGCCGCCGTTGGGGTTGGTGCGCTCGGCCGCGTAGCCGGTCTCGGCCAGCCACGCCATCGCCACCGAGGCAAAGGCCTCGTTGATCTCGACCACGTCGATGTCCGACAGGCGCAGGCCGCTGCGTTCCAGCGCGCGCTTGGTTGCCGGAATCGGCGCGGTCAGCATCCACAGCGGGTCGTCGCCCAGTACGCTCATATGCGCGATGCGGGCACGCGGCTTGAGCTGGTAGCGCTTGAGCGCATCCTCCGAGACGATCAGCAGCGCGGCAGCCGCATCGGCAGTCTGGCTGGACACCGCCGCCGTCAGCGCACTGCCCGGCATCAGCGGTTCCAGCGTGGCCATCTTCGCCAGCGTGGTATCGGGGCGCGGCGTCTCGTCCTTCGTCACGCCTTCGCACGGCACGATCTCGCGCGTGAAGCGGCCGCCCTCGATCGCCGCGGCCGCGCGCTGGTGGCTTTCCAGCGCATAGGCTTCCATGGCCTCGCGCGACAGCTTCCAGTGGTCGGCAATGCGCTGCGCGGCATGGAACTGCGATACCGGCGCATCGCCAAAGCGCGCCTGCCAGCCCTTGCTGCCCGAGAACGGGTCGGCAAACCCGAGCGCCTGCCCGGCCAGCATGGCCGACGAGATCGGGATCTGCGTCATGGTCTGCACGCCGCCGGCGATCACCACGTCCTGCGTGCCGCTCATGACGGCCTGCGCAGCAAAATGCACGGCCTGTTGTGAGGAGCCGCACTGGCGGTCCACGGTCACGCCCGGCACGGTCAGCGGCAATCCAGCGGCCAGCCATGCGCTGCGCGCGATATTGCCGGCCAGCGGCCCGATGGTGTCGACACAGCCGAACACCACGTCGTCGTAGTCCTCTGCCGGAATGCCGTTGCGGCGCACCAGTTCGGCCAGCACGAAGCCGCCCAGGTCGGCCCCGTGCATGTGCGACAGTCCGCCCTTGCGGCGCCCGGTGGGCGTGCGCAGGGCATCAACGATATAGGCGTCTTTCATGTTCATTGCTCTCTTTGGATTCAGGCGAAGGTCGCTCCGGCGCCGATGTCGTGTGCGCCATCCAGGATGTGCGCGCCCACGCGGGCCTTGTGGAAAGCGCGGTCTCCCCAGCTTCCCGCCAGCGCCCAGGCCCGCTTGGTGAAGATCTGCAGGTCCAGCTCCCAGGTGTAGCCCATGGCGCCATGCACCTGGATCGCCTGGCGCGCTGCGGTCCACGCACAGCGCGCAGCCGCTACGCGGGCATGTGAAACGTGCAGGCCCGCATCGGGCAGGCCATGCGCGAGCGCGGCCGCGGCGCGCAGCAGCACGGGCTTGGCGAATTCAAGCTGGATCGCCACGTCGGCCAGCAGATGCTTGACCGCCTGGTAAGCGCCGATGGCCTTGCCGAACTGCTTGCGCTGGGCGCTGTAGTCGATGGCCAGGTCGAGCATGCGCTGCGTCAGGCCCAGCTGCTGCGCGGCCACGCCGAGCGCGCCTCGGTTCAGCGCCATGTCCCACAGGCCGGTGCCGGCGGGGATCAGTTCGGTGCTCGCGTCGGGCTTCCACGCCAGCTCGAACAACCGGCGCGACGGATCGAGTCCGGTGCGCGGCGTCAGCGTGACCTGGTCCTGGCGCAGCAGGTGGACAGCGCCTTCGTGAGCGCACAGGATGGCGTCGGCGACATGGGCGTCGGCCACCAGCCGCTCCTGTGGATGCGCGACCGCCACGCGGGCATCGCCCGTGGCAATGCGCTCCAGCAACGTCGCGCAGCGCTCGCGCGCCGACGCATGTGGAGCGACGGCCAGGGCATCGCGCAGCAGCCCGGCCGCCACCAGCGCGGTGTCGAGCAAGGGCTCGGGCAGCGCGAAATAGCCGCACGCCTGCGCCAGTGGTGCCCATTCGAGCTCGCCCAGCGCCAGTCCGCCTTGCTGCTGCGGCACCATCAGGCCGGTCAGCCCCTGGTCGGCAAGCTGGCGCCACAGCGCGTCGGAGCGGCCCGTGTCGGTGTTCCAGAGTTCGCGCGTCAGCTCCGGCGTCATCTCTGTCATCAGGAAGCGCCGGATCGCCTCGGCGAACTGTTCCTGGTCTTCGGTCAGTGTGAAATCCATCGTGTTTCCCCCGGGTGCCCTGATGCGTCGCTATGCGCGCGGCATGCCGAGCAGGCGCTCGGCGACGATATTGCGCTGGATCTCGTTGGTGCCCGCATAGATCGGCCCGGCCTGCGAGAACAGGAAGCCATCCAGCCAGTGCCCGAGCGAACCCGGCGGCTGCCCTGCGGGCGCGACTTCCGCCGCCTGCCCGAGGATGGCCAGCGCGGTGTCGTGCATATGGATGTCCAGCTCGGACCAGAACACCTTGTTGGTGCTCGATTCCGCGCCGATATGGCCGCCGCGCACCAGCCGGCTCGCGGTGGCGTAGGTGGACAGCGTGTAGGCCTCGGCGTCCATCCATGCGCGCAGCACCGCGTCGCGCAGCGAGGGGTCGCGGTCCGCTGCCTCGCGGTTATCCTGGTACAGCCGCACCAGCGCACGTGCGGTTTCCTGGAAGCGCGCCGGCGAGCGCAGCATCAGCCCGCGTTCGAAGCCGGCCGTCGCCATGGCCACCTGCCACCCCGCACCTTCGGCGGCCAGGCGGTTCTCCACCGGCACGCGCACGTCGTCGAAGAAGATCTCGGCAAAGCCGGTCTGGCCGTTGAGCTGGCGGATCGGGCGCACGGTGATGCCCGGCGTATTCAGCGGCACCAGCACGAAGGTCAGCCCGTGGTGGCGCGTCGACGCCGGATCGGTGCGGAACAGCCCGAACAGCCAGTCCGCCCACACTGCGCGCGTCGACCAGATCTTCTGGCCGTTGATCACATAGTCATCGCCATCGCGGATCGCGCTGCAGCGGATCGCGGCCATGTCGGAGCCTGCATTCGGCTCCGACCAGCCCTGCGCCCAGATATGCTCGCCCGAAGCCATGCGCGGCAGGAAGCGCGCCTTTTGCGCCTCGGTGCCGAACTCCATCAGCGTCGGGCCGAGCAGGAAGATGCCGTTCTGGTTGACGCGCATCGGCGCGCCGGCGCGCCAGTATTCTTCCTCGAATATCAGCCACTCGATCAGGTCGCAGCCGCGCCCGCCCAGTTCGGCCGGCCACGTGACCATGCTCCAGCGGCCCTGGTTGAGCGCCGCTTCCCACGCGCGGTGCTGGACAAAGCCTTCCTCGGTGTCGAAGCTGGCCAGCGGCGTGCGCGGCACGTGCGCGGCCATCCAGTCGCGCACCTCGGCGCGGAAGGCGCGCTGGGCGTCGGTGTATTCAAGCTGCATCGCGCGCCCCCTCGCTTCCTGTACGGGCATCGGCGAAGCTGGCTTCGCGGCCTTCGACGAAGGCGGCGCGCGCCTCGCCGGAGTCCGCGCTCATATAGGCCTGCAGCGTGAAGCCCTGCTCCCAGCGGTACTTGTCCTCCAGGTTGCCGTCTTCCACGCCGTTGAGCGCTTCCTTGGCCAGTTGCAGCATGGCCGGGCTCTTGGCGGCGATCTGGCGGGCCAGCGCCATCGCGGCGTCGCGCAGTGCCGCGCGCGGGACCACGCGCTCGACGGCACCAAGCCGGTACGCCTCGGCGGCGTCGATCATCTCGCCGGTGAAGTACATCGCCCTGACCTTCTGCACGCCGAACATGCGCTGCAGGTGCGCGCCGCCGCCCATGGCGCCGCGGTCGATCTCCGGCACGCCAAAGCGCGCGCACTCCGACGCGACGATGATGTCGGCCGCGCCGCAGATGCCGATGCCGCCGCCCAGCACGAAGCCGTGCACGGCCACGATGACCGGTTTGGGATTGCGGTGCACGGCGCGGAAGGTGGCGTAGTTGCCGGCATTGACGTCGACGATGCGCTCCGGATGCGCCGACAGCTCCTTGATATCGACGCCCGCGCAGAAGCCGCGGCCTTCGCCGCGCAGCATGATCACGCGCACGGCCGGATCGGCGCCGAGGCGGTCGATGGCGGCGGCCAGCGCGTGCCAGCCGGCGTTGTCGAGTGCGTTGACGGGCGGGTGGTCGATCACCAGTTCGGCGATGCCATCGGCGGTGTCGATGCGGAACGGCGCAGTCTTGTGGTTCATGTATTGGTGTCCTCTGTCTGTGGATCAGGCTGCTGCAGCCAGCCCCGCCCCCGCCAGCAACGCAAGCCGTGCCTGCGCCTGCGCGGCAATGCCGGCCACGATCTGCTCGCACGATTCGATCGCTCCGATGGCGGCAGCCGCCTGGCCGCTCGGCAGCACGCCCTCGTCCGGGCATCCCTCCACCATGGCGCGCTGAATCAGCACCGGCGCATTGGCGGCCATCAGCGTCTGCGCCGCGCTGTAGTCCTGCTCGCGCATGGCGCGCCAGGCGGTGGCCAGCATCTGCCCACTGCGCATGCCGGTGCGCGCCTGCCATTTGCGCGCGGCTGCCAGCGCCAGCCAGGTGCGCCGCAAGGGACCTGCCTTCTCCAGTTCCAGCAGCAAGGGGTTGTCGATCATCCGCTGCGGCAGTCCGTCGATGGCCAGTGACACGCGGATATGGCCCGGATCACGCACCTTGACGTAGCGCTCCAGCGTCTGCGCTGGCACGGGCGATTCGGCCGACATCAGGAAGCGCGTGCCCATGGCCACGCCGGCCGCGCCGTAGGCCAGCGCAGCGGCCAGTCCGCGGCCGTCGTAGAAGCCGCCTGCCGCCACCACGGGGACGCTGACGCTGTCGAGCACCTGCGGCAGCAGCAAGGTCGTCGGCGTGCCGCCGGTATGGCCGCCGCCTTCGCCGCCTTGCACGGTGACCACGTCCGCGCCCAGCTCGACCGCCTTGGCCGCGTGCTTGGCGGCGCCGACCGTCGGCATGCAGACGATCCCGGCCGCCTTGAGCCGGCCGACCATCTTCGCGTCCGGCCCACGGCCGTAGCTGACTGCGCGCAGCCGGTGACGGATCGCCATCTCGATGACTTCGTCCGCGTTGGTCTGGAACATGTGGAAGTTGATGCCGAACGGCCGGTCGCTGAGCGCGCGGACCCGCAGGATCTCTCGCTCGACCTCGCCGGGCGGGATCGTTGCGCCGGCCAGGAAGCCGAACGCTCCGGCGTTGGCGCTGGCCGCGACCAGCTTCGCGTCCGCCACCCAGCCCATCGCCGTCTGGACGATCGGATAGCGGCAGCCCAGCAGGTCGCACAGCACGGTGTGCAGGCTCGTGTTACTCATGCCTTGTCCTCGCCGCCGGTGCGTTGCGAGGCCGCCATAGCGCGCGCGTCATAGCCGCCGAGCTTGTCGCCGCTGACCAGTTCGTTGTGCGCATGGGCGAAGTGGTGCCAGGCAAAGACCGCGTCCATCGCCGTGCGCTTGCCCTGCAGGTCTTCCACATGGTTGATCGCCTGCTTGGTCAGCGTCAGGCCCAGGCGCGGCATCTGCGCGACCTTGGCCGCCATGCCGTAGACCGCCTCCTCCAGCGCCTCGCGCGGCACCACGCGGTTGACCATGCCCATGCGTTCGGCGCGCTCGGCGCCCATGCGCTCGCCCAGGAACAGGAATTCCTTGGCGATGCGCGGGTGCAGTTCGTAGGGATGCGCAAAATATTCCACGCCGGGAATGCCCATGCGCACCACGGGATCGGCAAAGAAGGCATCGTCCGAGGCGACGATGAGATCGCACACCCAGGCAAGCATCAGCCCGCCGGCAACGCACGCGCCGTGCACCATCGCGATCGTGGGCTTGGGCAGCTCGCGCCAGCGCCGGCACATGCCGAGGTAGACCTCCTGCTCGCGCGCATAGAGGAACTCGCCGCCAGGCTTGTTGACGTGGTCATACCAGAGCGAGGCACGCTCGAACGATTCATTGATGTCGCGCCCCGGCGTGCCGATGTCGTGCCCGGCCGAGAAATGCTTGCCGGCGCCGCGCAGCACGATCACCTTGACCGCGTCGTCGGCGGCAGCGCGCCGGTAGGCCTCGTCCAGCGCATACGTCATCTTCGAGTTCTGCGCGTTGTGGTACTGCGGCCGGTTCATGGTCACGGTGGCGATACCGTCCGCGACGCTGTAGAGCACCTCGGCGTTGGGGCCAAGCACGACGGCTTCCGTGGGTTCGATGGCTGGCGTTGTCATGTCGGGTCTCAGGCGCGTCCGGAAGGATTGCCGCGCACGATCGTGGCGCGCAGGTTGTGCGGATCGAGCAGCGCGATCAGCCGCAGTTCTTCCGCCGTCGGCGGGGCCGTCTCCGGCACGGCGTCAGCGGTGGCATTGGCCAGCGCAAAGCAGGTGGCTGCCTGCACCTGCTCCAGGCTCACGCCGGGGTGCAGCGAGCGCACGCGGATGGCATGGTCGGGGCCGCCGAAGTCCATCACGCACAGGTCGGTGACGATCACGCGCAGGTCGACGAAGCTGCGCATGCCCTCGATCTGGCGGGCCGGGTTATAGCCGGCGCTGCAGACCATATCCACTTCGCCGCCGACAAAAGCGCGCGTACTGTGCGCCGGCACGAAAAAGGAATTGGCGTGGTGGATGCTGTTGCCCGGGAAGCCACGCGCACCCAGCAACTGGGTTTTAGGCTGCGCATGCGTGCCGCCCAGGCAGGAGATATTGGCCTGCCCGAAGCGGTCGATCTGCGTGGGCATCACCAGCGCGTGGCGCCGGCCGCCCCACAGGCAGTCGAACACGCGCGAATAGCCCATCCAGCCGCTGGCGCGCACCTTGTAGCCGGGCTCGCGCGGCCCCAGCGGCACGGGCGTTTCGACCAGGTAGGCTTCGCCATCGGTCATCAGCAGGCCCGGGTTGTAAGCAAGCCGCGCCAGGCCGGCGGCGATGCGCGGGCCGGTGCCGATGCCGGTAGCCAGTACCTCGCCGTCGTCGGTCCAGACGCGGGCGGCGGCGGCGATCATCAGCTCCGCGCGGGTGAATTCATAAGTGGCGCTCACGGTCGCTCCTTGGTTGGCGGATTCAAACGGCGGGTTCAAAGGACGGGCAGCGGCAGGTCATGCACGTGGCCGAGGCCGCCGATGCGCGCCAGGTAGGCCGCCTCGCTGGCGCCCACCACTTCATCGCGATAGGCGCGGAAGCCGTCCTCCGCTTCGGCACTGGCGCAGTACGCCTTCAGCGCAGGCAGGTCCCAGCCATACGCAGGGGCGCAGGAAGTCGGATGCGCACCGGCCGGCGCGTGCACCACGCCGGTCACCAGCGAACGCTCGAACGGGTTGTTGCGGGCGTGCGCCAGGTCTTCCTCTTCAAGCCGCGGATGCAGCGTTTCGCAGCTCACATAGCAGCGCCGCGCGGCGCGCGCGAACCATTCATCGAAGAACGGATCGGGACCATCGATGCGGGTGTTGCCCAGCACATCGCTCTCGTTCACGTGCAGCAGCGCCGCGTCGAGCGGGATGGCCGGCATCGCCACCAGCACCTCGCCGTCGGCATAGGGCGAGCGCACGGTTTTCAGTTGCGGGTTCTTCGTGAGTACGTCCGTGCCCAGCGCCGTGCGCGTCGGCAGGAACGGCAGCCGTGCCGCCGCCGCGCGCAGGCCGAGCTGCAGCATGCCTTCGTCGAGCTCGGTCACTTCCAGCAGCCCGCGCTCGCGCGCCTGGCGGAAGTACGGCTCCAGCGGAATCACGTCGAGCGAGACAAAGCCGAACACCAGCCGGCGCACCTTGCCGGCTGCGCACAGCATTCCCACTTCCGGGCCACCGTAGGCCACCACGGTCAGGTCTTTCAGCGGCGAGCGCAGGATCTCGCGCACCAGCGCCATCGGCTTGCGGCGCGGGCCCCAGCCGCCGATGCCGATGGTCATGCCATTGGCGAGCTGCCCGACCACATCGGCCGCGCTCAGGGTCTTGTCGATTGTCTTGTTCATAGCGGTGTCGCGCTGATCAGCGCGCTTTAGCGGTATCCGATGCTGAAGTCGTGTCCCCACAGGCTGACGCGCGTGGCTTCGTAGGCGGCGTGGCGGCCCCAGTCCACCACCAGCCCGCCGTGGCCGTACTCGAGGTCGAAGCCGCCGGGGGTTTTCATGTAGAACGAGGTCATGCGGTCGTTGCAGTGCTGGCCCAGCGTGGCGGACAGCTTCACGCCGTGCTGCTGCACGCGATCGAGCGCGCGGCCCACCTCGGACATGTCCGGCACCTCGGCCATCACGTGGATGCAGCCGGCCTCGGACGGCATCTCGAAGATCGCCAGGCTGTGGTGGCGGCCATTGGCGCAGTGCAGGAAGTGGATGCGCTTCTCGGGCTCGTTGGGATCGCTGGTAAAGCGCACGCGGAAAATGTCGGACAAGCCGAAGCCCATCACGTCACGCAGGAAGGCGTAGGTCTCGTCAAATGCCGGCGCGGGCAGAACGGTATGGCCAGCGCCCATCGGATCGGTGATGAAGCCCGGCACGCCGACCGGCGAAACAAAGCGCAGGAAGTCGGAACGCATGCCCCACGAGATCTCGTGGCGGTTGCCAGATGGATCGGTGAACCAGGCCATCGCCTGCACGCGGCGCTGCGCCACTTCCGCCGCAGTGGCGTGGACGACTTCCACGCTGGCCTGGCGCAACGTATCGAGCGCGTGCCGGTAGGCCAGCTCGTCGGCGAGTTCCCACCCGGATGCCAGGTAGCGGTCGCGCGCACCCGGCACCACCAGGTAGCGGTAGTCGCGCTCGTCCATCTTCACGTACAGGGCACCGCCGGGGGCGCCGGCGCAGCTCATGCCGAGCACCTGCTCGGCATACTGCCGCCATTGCCCCAGGTCGGTGGACTCGACCACGATGTAGCCAAGCGCACGGATATCCAACATGCGGGTCTCCTCAGGTTCGTTGCCACTGCTGGCTGATGAGACCTATTCTTCCGTGCGCGCCTACCCGGCACATCGTCCAGTGGGACTAGCCGATCCGGTGCCGGATTCAGGCGCTGGCTGGGCGGACGATGTACTGGCTGGTGGGGACCACGTCGATCTTGTCGAAGTCGATAAAGCGCTGGCAGCTCTCCATCATGGCCTGCAGGTTGCGCTGGAACTTGTCTTCGTTGCCCACGGCGTCGAAGAACGCGTGCGGGTCGGTCATCGCCGCGTCGGGGAAGCATTCCTCGACGATGGCGTCGTAAGGTGGCGCGGCGTAGGTGAGCGGGCGCACCACCACGTTCTGCACGTAGAGGAAGTTGTCCTGCGTCTCGACCGCCACCTGCGTGTGGTGGTTGTGCCAGGTGTCCAGCCACGCCTGCGGCGTGAGCCGGGGCGGGCGCGTCAGGAAAGCCAGTTGCGCGAAGCCGGGCGTGCGCTCGCCCGGCGCTGCCGGGAAGCGCGTATTGCGGATCGGCTGGGACTCCGTGACGAGATAGCCCGCCATGCGGCCGGTCGCTGCCTCGACCGCCTGGTCGAACGGCTGGCGCAGGCGGTCGACGGCGCTGTCGACCCAGACGGCGACCAGCGCTTCCATCTGCGGGCGGGTATTGGCCTGGCGCAGGCCGGCCGCAGGCAGCACGGCGTCATCCGCCACGTTGACCTGCAGTCCGCGCGCGCCCAGCGCCAGCAGCTTGTCCGCAAGCGTCGTGCGCAGCCGGCGCGCGAATTCCGCCGGCTCTGTGCGCGCATCGCGCCAGACGATATAGATGACTTTTTCCATGCTCCACGCTCCCTGGTAGGGGTGCCGGCCGTGGCCGGACAGGTTGAAGCGTGCGCGGAACAGGAACGGGCGCGGACCGCGTGCATTGCCGCGTCCGCCTGACGTGCCATCCAGGTGCCGCGCCCGCTGGTCCTGTGCATGCTAGGCGCGTGGATGGCGGCGCTCATCCTCCAATCGGACTACACGCGATGGCGCTCAGCCGAGCGTCACGACACTGCTCAGCAGCATGCGCACCAGCGTGGCCTGCCGCGTGACGCCGGTCTTGGAGAAGATCGAACGCAGGTGGGCGCGCGCCGTGTTCTTGCTGGTGCCCAGGGCCTCTGCGGCTTCGTCGAGCGTCATGCCATCGGCAAGCACCAGCGCCAGCGCGGTTTCGGCGGGGGTCAGGTCGAACAGCTTGCGCACCACCTCGTGCGAGGCGCGCGACTTGCGCTCGGGATCGCGGATAAAGACCGCGCAGGCGGGCCGGTGCCGGTTCTCTTCCGACCATTCGCTGAGCGGGATGGTGCGGATCAGCACGCCGAGCTTGCCGCGCCCCGACGGGCGGGTGATCGACATGGCTTCGGCCAGCGCCGGCTCGGTGCCGTGATGACCCAGCTGCGCGCGGCGCAGCAGGTACTGGAACTTGCGGCTCTCCTGGGCATAGGCAATCTCGAAGGTGTTCCCGTTAAGGCGGATGCCGTCGTTATCCGCCAGGATCTCGTCGGCCTCGGCATTCTTCTTGAGGATCGTCCCGGCGGCGTCGAGGATGACCATGCCCACCAGCATGCGGTCGATCGCGCCCGCATAGAGCGAGCGCTCGGATTCGACCACATCCAGCCGGGAATGTAGCCGGATCGCGCGCTTCAGGTGGGGCAGGATTGCACCGCAGGCCGCCTTGTCCACTTCGGAGAAATCCTGCGCGTCGTCCTGGCGGCAAATGCGCAGGCGGCACTCGACACCGTCCTCGGTACGGATGTCCGCGCCCAGCAGGTAGCGGACGCCGAGCGGCTGCAGGAACTGGCGGTAGAGCTCGCTGCGGCACCAGTTGCCGGTGCCCAGCGCTTCATCGACTGTCACCGCGCGGTCGGTGGGCAGGTTGATGAAGGGATCGATGGCGTAGTAGTAGCTGTTGTAGGAAGCCTCCGCCTCCAGCGAGGTGCCATGCGCCGAAGCATGCACCGCCAGGCCGCTGCGGTCGCTTGCGGGCGAGCGCAGGATGAAGCTCACATAACTGGCATCGAGTTGCTTGCGCAGCATCTCGAGCGCATGGCCCCAGGGCACGGGTTCCATCGGCCCTTCATAGACCGCGGCCAGCAGCGCGCCGAACTGCGTGACGCTCAAGCCTGCCTGCGCGAGCAAGGGCGACGCCATTTCCTGCGCCTCAACGGTCGCCATCAACATTCTCTGTCTCCTGATTCCACACCACGTGTGCGCCTGCCGGCGCTCTGCGGCACCTTGGGGCAGCGCAGATTATAGGGACGCTGCCCGCCCGCTGTTCGCCAATGCGCGGCCCTCGGTGTTTTCCCTGACCTGCAATCGGACGATGTCCGCGGCGCGTGCCGTCGATTCAATGCGTGCATCCCCGCAGTGCAACCGAAGGAGAACAACCGAGATGGATTTCACCGACAAGACCGTGCTGGTCACCGGCGGCGGCGCCGGCATCGGGCTCGCCACCGCGCAAGCCTTTCTGGATCAGGGCGCGCGCGTGGCGATCCTCGAGATCGACGCGCAGCGCGCCGACCATGTCCATAAGCTGCTGGGCAAGGCCGGCGCAGACGCGCTGGTGGTGCACGGTGACGCCGCCGATGCCGGCACCGTACGCGAACTGGCCACGCGGATCGAGCAGCGGTTCGGACGGCTCGACGTGCTGGTCAACAACGTCGGCGACTTCCTGCGCATCGCCAAGCCGTTCGAGGACTACGCCGACGACGAGATCGCCAGCCTCTACGCCGCCAACCTCGGCCATGTCTTCACCATCACGCGCGCCATGCTGCCGCTGCTGCGGCGCAGCGCCGCCAGCAGCATCGTCAGCGTGTCGTCGATCGAGGCCTTCCGCGGCATTCCGTACTGCAGCGTCTACGCCGCCTTCAAGGCCGCCATCACCGGCTTCACGCAGAGCCTGGCGCTGGAACTGGCGCCGGCGGGCATCCGCGTCAACCTGATCGCGCCGGAGACCACCGAAACCCCGCAGGTTCCTGTGTCGCAGATGGTCGCCGCGGAGCACCAGCACCACATCCCGCGCTGGATCCCGCTGGGCCGTTTCGGCACGCCGCAGGACATTGCCGACGGCATCCTGTTCCTGGCCGGCCCGCGCGCGGCCTGGATCACCGGCACCGCGCTGCATGTCAATGGCGGCGCACTGGCCGCCGCCGGCTGGTACCGCGACCCGAAAGGCGCGTGGACCAACATGCCGGTGATCGCCGGCAACGGCATGAACCTCTGATGGCCGCGCCATGCGGCCACACCACCCAACCAAGGAGACAGGCATGAAGATACTGATCGTCGGCGGCAATGGCATGATCGGGGGCCACGCGGCCCTGCACCTGCGCAGCCGCGGGCACGAAGTCACCATCGCCGGGCGCAACCGACCCGCGTCCGACACGCCGCTGGGCGGACTGGATTTCCTGCGCTGCGACTACATCGCCAATGACCTGCCCGCGGCGCGACTCGGTGCCTTCGATGCGCTGGTGTTCGCCGCCGGCAACGATGTGCGCCACGTTCCGCCCGGCGGCGACGAAGCGGCACATTGGGAGCGCGCCAACGTCGAAGGCGTGCCGCGCTTCTTCCGCGCCGCGCGTGATGCCGGCATCCGCGTCGCCGTGCATGTCGGCAGTTTCTATCCGCAGGCGGCACCGCGGCTGGCCGAGGACAACGCCTACATCCGCTCGCGCAAGCTGGCCGACGAAGGCGTGCGGGCACTGGCGACAGAGACCTTCCGCGTCAGCAGCGTCAATGCCCCGTTCGTCGTGGGCACGGTACCGGGCCTGATGGTCCCGATGTTCAAGGCCTATACCGACTACGCCCGGGGCGGCTTTGCGCCGATGCCGGATTTCGCGCCGCCGGGCGGCGTCAATTTCATCTCGGCCATGTCGCTGTCGGAAGCGATCGAAGGCGCGCTGTTGCGCGGCGAGAATGGCAAGGCTTACCTCGTGGGCGATGAGAACCTGACCTTCCAGGACTACTTCGGTGCGTTCTTCCGCGATGCCGGCCGCGCGGTTCCGCCGGTCATCGACCAGGAGCATCCGCTGCTGCCTGACTCGGCGATCTGCTTCGGCCGGGGCAACACGCTCTACTACGAGCCGGACGCGGCCGAGACCGCGCTGCTCGGCTATCGCCGCCGTGATATCCAGCGCACGGTCAGCGAGATCGTGGCGCAGTACCAGTAAGCTGGCATAGCTGCGGCCCGCGCAAGCGGGCCGCAGCGCCCGGTCCTACAGTCCGGAGATCAACTGCGCGTTGTCGATGCGCAGTTCCGCGCCATTGATGAAGCGCGACGCATCCGAAGCCAGGAACAGCACCAGGTTGGCCACATCCTCCGGCTGGCACATGCGCGCCATCGGGTCCGTGCCGATGCCCAGCGCCACCGGGTCCAGGTCCGGCACCAGCGCCTGCGTCATCGGTGTCCAGATGCCATCGGGGTGGATGGAGTTGCAGCGGATGCGGTAGCCGTTGCGCTTGCAGTGCACGGCGACACTGCGCGTCAGCGCGGTCACGGCACCTTTGGCGCCGCTGTATGCGCACATCATCGGCAGGCCGCCCAGCGCGGCCACCGACGACATCACCACGATGGAGCCACCTGCCGGGTTGCCCTTCATTGCCTGCACGCCGAACTTGCAACCGAGGAAATAGCCGTCGGCATTGACGCGCATGACCTGGCGCCAGCAGTCGAGCGATGTTTCCTCGATCGATCCCAGCGGACAGATGGCCGCATTGTTGACCAGTACGTCGAGCCGGCCGAAGCGGTCCTGCGCCGCGGCCATGGCCCGGCGCCAGTCCTCTTCACTGCCGATGTCGTGACGTACGAACAGCGCCGCATCGCCGATTTCGCGCGCGAGTGCGTGTCCGGCCTCCTCGTTGACATCGCTGAGCACCACGCGCGCGCCTTCCGCCGCCAGCAGCAGCGCGTCCGCGCGTCCTACCCCACTGGCCGCGCCGGTGACCAGCGCGACTTTCCCCTTGACCTGATTCATCGTCTCTCTCCTTGGGTGGTCCGCTTCAGGCGGCGTCGGGAATCCTGCCGGCCAGCACCGCACGCAGTGCGGCTTCGCCATACACCGCCGCCACGGTTTCATCGAGGATGGGATTGCCGCGCAACTCGCTCCCACCATCGACGGCGATGCTCTGGCCTGTGACCCAACCTGACTCCGGCCCGGCCAGGTAGCGCACCGCGCTGGCGATATCGTCCGGCTCGCCGGCGCGGCCCAGCGGCATCTGCGCGACGAACTTGTCGAGCATGGCCGGGTTGTCGAACATCGGCCCCGTCGCGCCGGAGCGGGTCAGGCCCGGCCGCACCGCATTGACGCGGATACCGCATCCGGCCAGTTCCTCCGCCGCCGCGCGCACGAAGGCTTCCAGGCCCGCCTTGGCGGCGCAGTACGCCGACAGCCATCGGCAGGTCATGCGCGCGGCGTTCGACGAAATGCAGACGATGGCGCCGCCATGCGGCGCCATCAACGGCGAGGCGTGGCGTACCGCAAGGAAGGCGCTGGCGATATTCAGCTCCAGCTCCGCCATCAGTGACGCGGTGTCGTGCATCAGCATGGGACGAAAGCCTCCGCCGCCGACGGTCGCCACGACGATGTCGAGGCGGCGCTCCAGTTCCCAGGCCTGTCGGAGTGCCGCCTGCACGTCTTCCTCGCGGCAAGCGTCGCCGACGTGGATTTCAACCGTGGCGCCGGCGACTTGCGCAAGCAGGTCATGCCGTGCCGCTTCCAGTGCTTCGCGTCGTCGCCCCATCAGCACCACCGCCGCGCCATCGCGCAGCAGCGCCAGCGCGCTGGCCGCGCCGATGCCACCGGCACCGCCGGTAACGAGGGCCGTCTTCCCTTCCAGTACACGATTCGTCGTCATCATGCCTCCCGCAGCGGCAGGTCCTGCGTCCAGTCCACCACCAGCTCGCGCGCCGTGATGCGCCACTGGCCCTGCGATCGCTCGAACCGGTCTTGGTAACGGATGCCCCAGTCCAGCTTGCGCGGCACGCCGTCCTGCTCGTACAGATGGTTGGCCACGCAATACGTTTCGCCGGTCGCGGTATCGCCGTCGATCGTCACCAGTTGCTGGTGAACGTGGTGCTGCGTGGCACTGTACTGGCCTAGCGCCGACATGCCCTCGGCGATGGCTTTGGGTCCGTCCAGCCGGAAGCCCGGCCCGGTCAGCCGCGCATCCTGCGTGAACAGTTGCGCCAGGCTTGGGAAATCGCGCCGGTCCACCGCCTGCGCGTAGCGGCAGGTCAGCGCGTGAATGGCTTGCTTGTGCTCCAGTTCGGACATGGCCAGGCTCACTCCTTGGTTGTGACCGGTGGCGACGTCATTGCACTACGCCTGGCCGGTCGTTGGGATGACAGACATCGTCTGCCTTGCCGCGACCGGGGCCATCGTCCACGTGGAGTAGCGGACCATGGTGCCGTTTAGTCCGAACGAAGGATGTACCGGGGCCTGGCCCGCCCCAAGCTTCGATGAGCGCGGGCGGCTCGAACGGCGCCCGCACATCACTGACAAAGGAGACAAAGATGAAGCAGGTGGAACAGGCCATCGTCGCGGTTGTCACGGGCGGCTCGCGCGGTGCCGGCAAGGGCATCGCGCTGGCACTCGGCGCGGCAGGCGCCACGGTGTATGTGACCGGACGCACGGAGCAGGAAGGCAGCGCGCCGCTGCCCGGCAACATCCACGCCACGGCGCGCGAGATCGACGCGCTGGGCGGGCGCGGCATCGCGGTCGCTTGCGACCATCGGGACGATGCGCAGGTGGCGCAGCTGTTTGCGCGCGTGCGCGAGGAGTCGGGGCATATCGATATCCTCGTCAACAACGCCACGTTCCTGCACGACGAGCTCATCATGCCGGGGCCGTTCTGGGAGAAGCCGCTGGAGATGGCGGGGATTCTGGACGTAGGGTTGCGCTCGGGCTATGTGGCCAGCTGGCATGCTGCGCCGATGATGGCGGCACGCGGGCGCGGGTTGATTGTGTTTACCTCTTCATTCGGCGCCAATTGCTATATGCACGGGCCGGCTTACGGGGCGCAGAAGGCCGGGATCGACAAGTTCGCGCACGACATGGCGGTTGACTTGCGGCCGCACGGGGTGGCGGCGGTGTCGGTGTGGATGGGGCCGTTGCGCACGGCGCGCACGCTGCGTGTGTGGGAACAGCATCCGGACAAGTACGCGTCGTTCGCGCCGGTGGCGGAGACGCCTGAATTCACTGGGAAAGTCATTGATGCGCTGTATCGCGACCCTCATCTGATGGAAAAATCGGGGCAAGTGCTGATCGTAGCGGAGGCGGCAATGGGGTATGGCATTGTGGATGCGGAGGGCGTGCAGCCGCCTTCGTATCGGCAGGCCCTGGGCGGGCCGCCGGGGGTGCATCCGGCGATTGTGGAATAGGGAGGGAAAATTTGAGTCTTCGGCCCTTGGCAGGCGCCGCTGTTTCGCCGGCGTAGCCGGCGAGTTACTTCTTGTCCAAGCGACAAGAAGTAACCAAGAAACGCGTTGACTTGCCCTAACGGGCGAATATTGATCGTAGCGTGCGAAGAATTTCGTACGGGTATTCGCTTCAGAGCCTGCCCGGCTGCCTGCCGCGTGGAGCGCGTCCGCCTGCAGGCTCTCCGGCAATGATTGAACCAGCCCCGAAACTGTCCGTGGCCCGACACTGCGAGCGTTATCGCATCATCGCCTTCGGCTGCGCTGCGCGCGGCTCAGCTAGTCCTCATCGCTGCGATAGCAAACCCGTCGTAAACACCGTCGAGCAAATCAGCCACGTACCGCCGATGCGGACATACTCATCCACATACCGCCCCGTCAGGAAAGTCCGCGATCCGCTGTCATCATCGAGCGCGAGGTAGGCCAGGTCCCAGGTCGCCCGCGCCGAGTCGGCATCCGTCACCGTGATATCCGCCTGCCCTGCAAAATGCATCTCCCTCAGCGTAGGCCGGCACGCCAGTTCCGCAAAGCACTGCACCAGCGCCTCACGGCCGGCAAAGCTGCCGATCCGGTCATAGTGGATATGCGCACGGCCCGGCACGAAGCACGCGCACATGGCCTCCGTGTCCTTGTCGTCGCACGCGCGCAGGTAGCGCAGCTTGAGCGCCCGGATCGCCTCCGCGGCCTCCAGCCGCGCAAGACGCTCGGCAATGCCCGCAATTTCACTCATCTCAGATCTCCCCCCTGAATCAACCTTCCCGCAATTGATACTTCAACACCTTGCCCGCCGCGCTCACCGGCAGCGATGTCACGAACTGGATTTCCCGCGGCACCTTGTAGTTGGCCATATGCCTGCGAGCCCAGACGATAAGGGCGTCCGCATCCACCCGCGCGCCGTGCCGCAACACCACGTAGGCGCGCCCGACTTCGCCCAGCCGCTCGTGCGGCATGCCGACGACTGCAACCTGGGCCACTGCGGGATGGGCCACCAGCAGCTTTTCCACTTCCGCCGGATAGCAGTTGAAGCCACCCACGATAAACATGTCCTTGATGCGATCGGTGATGCGCAGGTAACCACGCGCATCCAGCGTACCGACGTCACCCGTATGCAGCCAGCCATCGGCATCAATGGCGTCGGCAGTAGCCTCAGGCAACCCGAAGTAGCCTTGCATCACGTTGTAGCCGCGCACCAGCACCTCGCCGGCCTCGCCCGTGGCGACCGGTTGCCCGTGAGCATCCACGCAACGCAGTTCGACTCCCGGCATGGCCCGCCCCGATGTCCCCGCGACCGTCTCGGCATCGTCGCCCGCGCGGGTCAGCGTGGCAAAGCCACACGACTCGGTCAGGCCGTAGCCGGTGATAACCGTCTCGAAACCCAGTTCGTCACGCATACGCTGAATCAGCACCGGCGCAATCGCCGAGGCGCCGGTCACGGCAATGCGCAACGAGGACAGATCGAACTCGCGCAAGCGCGGTGCGTTCAGCAGCGTCTGATACAGCGTCGGCGGCCCCGGCAGTACCGTGATGCGTTCGTTTTCCACGCGCGTCATCACCGCCTCGGCGTCGAATACCAGATGCGGCAGCACCGTGGCCCCGCGCGACAGCGCCGCGAGCCACCCCGCCTTGTAGCCGAAGGTATGGAAGAACGGATTGACGATCAGGTAGCGGTCGCAGGCACGCACGCCCGTGATTGCGGCCCAGCCGTCCACCGCGCGCAGGTTCTGCGCGTGGGCGGTCATCACGCCCTTGGGACGCCCGGTGGTGCCGGAGGTGAACATGATGTCCATCGGCGTGTCGCCGCGCACACCGGCCTCGCGCCGCGTGAAAGCGGCCATGTCCACTTCCTGCGCAAGATCGAGGAACCCTTCCCACGCCAGCTCGCCGTCTACCAGCGCCCTGCCCTGCCCCGGCCGCAGGATGACCAGGCGCTCCAGCGTCGCCGGCCGATGCGGCGCGAGCATCTGCGGATACCGCTCGCCGAGGAAGTCATCGACGCAGAACAGCAGGCGTGCGCCGCTGTCGCCCAGCACGGCCGCCGCTTCCGCGCCCTTCATGCGCGTATTGAGCGGCACCAGCGCCGCGCCCACGCTGTGCGTGGCCAGCGCCGCAATGATCCATTCCGAGAAGTTCGGCGCCCAGATCGCGACGCGGTCGCCCGGCTGCACGCCGAGCGCCATCAGCGCGCGGCTCGCCTGTATCCGGCAGGCATTCAGCCCCGCGTAGCTCAGGCGCAGGCCGTCTTCCTGGATGGCGGTACGCTCGCCGTGGCGCTGCGCCGCGCGCCGCACCAGTTCGGGAATGGTCGCGGCAGGGTCCTCGTGGGCAGCGGCGTCGGGGCCGGCCGGGGCCGCAATGGCGTCAAGGGTGTCAGAGGAAGTCATGTCAATCCGGGAACTTCAGGTGGATTTCGTCGCTCGCCGCGCGCGCCTGGCAGGCCAGCGTCCAACCCGCCTCCAGGTCGGCCCGGTCGAGCACATGGTTTTCGCCAAGCGTCACGCCGCCGCGCGTCACCTGGCACATACAGGCACCGCACAGGCCGGCGCGGCAGGAGTTGGGAGCCGGCACGCCGGCGCGCTGCAGGGCGTCAAGCACGGTTTCGTCCGGCGCCACGTTGAGCTGGCGGGTCTCGCCATCAAGCTGCACGGTGAGCGCCGCGCCGCGCATCGCAGGCGAAGGGGCGTCCGCCGCCATCACGGCTGGTTGCGCGGGCGGTGCTGCGATCGGTGCATCAGGCAAGGACAGGAAGCGTTCGACGTGGAGCTTGCCACGCGGCACGCCCAGTTCCTGCAACGCTGCCTGCGCCGCATCCATGAACGGACCCGGACCGCACACAAAGCATTCGGCCAGACTCCACGGCCGCACCAGCTCTTCCAGCTGGCGCTGTGTCGGCGGCCCCTGCACGCTGTCCAGCCAGTGGATCACGCGCAGGCGGCCCGGATGGCTGCGCGCCAGCGCCGCGATGGTCCCGGCAAAGATGATGGAGCGCTCGTCGCGGTTGGCATAGACCAGCGTCACCGCGCCGCGCCCGTGGCGCAGCGCCGCCTTGGCAATCGACAGCACCGGCGTGATGCCGCTGCCGCCGGCCAGCAACAGGAAATCCCCGTGCAGCGTGGGCGGCGTGAAGACGCCGGCTGGCGCCATCACTTCCACCGTATCGCCCGCGCCAAGGTGGTCGCAAATCCAGTTGGATACGCGCCCGCCCTGCACGCGCTTGATCGTCACGCGCAGGACGTTATCCACCTCGGGCGTGCTCGACAGCGAATAGCAGCGCTGCAGCGGCTTGCCGTCGACGGGCACGCGCAGTGTCAGGAACTGCCCGGGACGGTAGGCAAAGGTATCGCGCAGGCCGTCCGGCAGCGTGAATACCAGCGAATGCGCCTCGTCCGTTTCCGTGACGACTTCGGCGATCTGCAGCCGGTGGAATGGTACTGGCGCCATGATGTCCTTGTTGTTTCCTTGCGGCTCGGGGCGGCTGGGGTGGCGTCAAGCCACGCCCATGATGGTCTGCGCGTTGTCGATGCGCAGTTCCGCACCGTTGATGAAACGCGATTCGTCGGAGGCCAGGAACAGCACCAGGTTGGCCACGTCGCGCGGATGGCACATGCGCTGCATCGGCTCGGCACCGCCGATGTCCTCGGACAGGGCCGCGGCGCCGCCGGGCAGGAAGGCCGCGGTCATCGGCGTGAGGATGCCGTCCGGATGGATCGAATTGCAGCGCACCTTGTAGCCGCTCTGCTTGCAGTGGCCCGCCACCGCGCGCGTCAATGCGGCCACCGCGCCCTTGCTGGCGCTGTAGGCGCAGAACGCACCCATGCCGCCCAGCGCCGCCACCGACGACATATTGACGATGCTGCCGCCGCCCGCCTTCATCGCGGCCACGCCGTACTTGCAGCCCAGGAAGTAGCCGTCGGCGTTGATGCGCAGCACGCGCTGCCATTGCTCCAGCGTGGTGTCTTCGACCGTGCCCAGCATCAGGATGGCCGCATTGTTGACCAGCACATTGGGCGCGCCGAAGCGCTGCTCGGTGCGCGCCATCACCTGCTGCCAGCCGGCTTCGCTGGCAATGTCGTGCGGCACGAACAATGCGGTCTCGCCGATCTCGCGCGCCAGCGCGTGGCCCGCTTCCTCGTTGAGGTCGGTCAGCACCACGCGCGCGCCTTCGCGCGCCAGCAGCAGTGCGTCTTCCTTGCCGACGCCGCTGGCGGCCCCGGTGACGATTGCGATCTTGCCTTCAGTACGTCGGCTCATGGGACATCTCCTCGTTGGTGTGTGCCCGCCGCCCTGCGGCAGGCTGTTGTGTCAGGTGGCGGCCGGCATTGCGCCCCGACCAGATGCAGTCGGCAAGCGACAGGCCGCTGATGTAATGGTTGGACGCGATGCCCACGGCGGTCCTGCCCACGGCGTAGAGGCCGGGAATGGGTACCCCGCCCGCGGCATTGAGGACCCGGCCACTGAACTCCTCCACCGACAGACCACCGAGCGTGATCGCCGGACAGGGAAAGACGCGGCTGTTGGCGGAGATATCGATGGCGAGCCAGGGGCCGGATTCGAGCGAAGCGCACATCGATGCAGACTTGCCCGCCGGGTCGGCGCACTCGCCGCGCGCGGCGGCGTTATAGGTCTCGATGGTGCTGCGCAGCGCCGTAACGGGCATGCCCAGCTTATTTGCAAGGCCTTCAAGAGTGGCGGCGCGCCGCGCGCCTGTCAGCATCAGCAGCGCCGCTGGCAGGCCCTGAAAGGCCCAGAGGCGCCCGCTCAGACATTCGCGCAAGGCGGCGCGAGCCAGCGCACGGTTCAGCACCAGCCACGCGCGCCCGCCATGCCGTTCGCACATGGCGTGACCCAGCGTGGCGCCATAGGTTTCCTCGTTGCCGATGCGCACGCCCTGCGCGTCGACCACGCAGCCGCGTGCCCAGTCGAACGGCGGATTGATGAAGCGCCACGCCGAGATGCGTTCCAGGTGCCGCGTGGCACCGCCAGCCGATTCGCCGAGCCGGATGCCGCTGCCATCGCAGCCGGTCGCGCCGAGGCGCCAGTTCTGCAGGTACTTGCCGGCATGGCGCGCCATCATGTCGCGATTGAAGATAAAGCCGCCCGCGGCCAGCACGACCGCGCCGGTGCGCACCGCGACCGGGCGCGCATGGCGCAATTCCAGTTGCAGCACGCGCTGGCGCAAGCGGTCGGCCACCCCCGGCATGGCATTGTGCAGGCGCTCGGCCATGCGCGCCAGGCGGGCGTGGCGGTTCTGATGGCGGCCCGGCGGTATCTGCCACAGTTCGACTCCGATGACCGTGCCTGCCTGATCGATGACCAGCCGCCGCGCTGCGGTCTGGCGCATCACCGTGATCTCCGGCCGGGCCTGCACGGCACCACGCAGCACGCCATACAGCGTGCGGCCGGACATGCCTGGGCCTTTCACGCGGTGCCCGCGCGGCGCGGGCGCGGCGTGTTTCGCATAGTCGGGCACGGCTTCGTTGCCGGAGTAGTAGAGGTAGTACGGTTGCGCGGGATAGGAAGTCTTCCGCGGCGGAACGGTGGCGGCAAAGCGCACGCCCACGCTTTCCAGCCAGCCGATCATGTCGCGGCTGCGCTCGCAGAATGCCTGCAGCGTGGCCTCGCTGACGACTTCGCCGGTCTCTTGCCGCAGGTAGTCCGCCATGGCCCGCGGCGTATCCTTGTAGCCCGCTGCGGACTGGTATGGCGTGCCGCCGCCGGCATAGACCACGCCCCCGCTCTTTGCGCTGGCGCCGCCGCCCTCGAAGCGTTCGGCGACGATCACACGCGCGCCACCTTGCGCCGCCTCCAGCGCAGCGCAAGCGCCTGCGGCACCGAAGCCGACCACCACGGCATCGCAGGTGGCCTGCCATGGGTACGCGTCAGGATCATCGAGCCGCAGCGGCGCATGGACCGGCGTAGCGGAATCGGGCAGCATGGTCGCGTTCTCCTCGCTCAGGCCGTGCACAGCGCGCCCAGCGGCGCGGACGTGGTATAGGCGCCGTCGACATAGACGAGCGGCGACACCTCGCCGGCCAGCCGCACCTCGCGCAGCCGCCCGATGAAGATCGCGTGCGTGCCGTAGTCGAAGCGGCCGTCCTGCTCGCAGACCAGGTTGGCTTGCGCGTTGCGCAGGCACGGCACGCCGAGCAGGTCGTCTTCCCACTCGCCGCTGGTAAAGCGCTCTTCGCCCTTGAGACGCCCGCTGCAGTCCACCGCGATATCGCGGTGGTCGGCGGCCAGCAGGTTGATGCAGAAATCCGCGCCGGCATCGAGCGGCGGATAAAGCGACGAATTGCGGTTGATGCAGATCAGCAGCGAAGGCGGGTCCGCCGACAGCGAATCGACCGCGGTCACGGACATCGAATAGCGGCGTTCGCCATGGCGGCAACTGATGACCGCCACCGAGCGCGCCATGCGGCGCATGGCCTTCAGCATGTCGTCGCGCAGCGCGGTGCTGGTTTCGGGATTGGCGCTCATAAGGCCTCCTGTACGGGTTGAGCGGGGGGCGCGGCGGCTGGCTGCGGCGCCTGCTGTGCGAGCAGGTCGGCAGCGATAAAGCCGAAGGTCATGGCGGGGCCCAGCGTCGAGCCCGCGCCGGGATAGCTGGTGCCCATCATCGAGGCACTGGTATTGCCGATGGCGAACAACCCGGCGATGGCGCTGCCGTCTTCGCGCAGCACGCGCGCGCTGGCATCGGTCACCAGCCCGCCCTTGGTACCGATATCGCCGGCATCGAGCCGCACCGCGTAGAACGGCGCATTGCCGATCGGCGCGAGACACGGGTTCGGCCGTACCGCCGGATCGCTGTAGTAGGTGTCGAACAGGTTGTCGCCCTTGCCGAACTCCTCATCCACGCCGGTGGCGGCGTAGCGGTTCATGCGCGCGACGCTGTCGGCCAGCCCTTCGGCATCGACGCCGATCTGCCGTGCCAGTTCCGTCAGCGTGTCGGCGCGCACCAGGATGCCGGACAGGCTGGCCGGAATGCTGCGGTCCGGCATCACCGAGCCCGGCAGGATCGGCCCGCACGGGTACTTGTGCCGGAACGTGGCGTCGAACACCATCCAGGCCGGCACGCTGCAGCCCGTCTTTTCATGATCGCGGTACATGGCCGGCACGAATTCGGAGTACGGCGCGGCCTCGTTGACGAAGCGCCTGCCCTGGCCGTTCACCACCAGGCATCCGGGCATGGCGCGCTCGATGAAGAGCGCGCGCTGCTTCTCCTCGCCCTGCACGTGCAACGTCGGTGCACCCCAGACATGGGACATCAGTGCGACGCCGGCACCCGCAGCCTGTCCGGCTCGGATGGCGTCGCCGGTATTGTTCGGCGGCGTGGCGCTCCATTCGGTACGCGTCGGCTGCGGCAGGTACTGCTCGCGCATCGCCTGGTTGCGCTCGAAGCCACCGGCGGCGAGGATTACGCCCCGCAGTGCGCGGATCTCCACCACGCGGCCGTCTTGCAGCGCGCGCACGCCTCGCACGGCGCCGTCTTCGACGATCAGGTCCTGCAGCGCGGTATCGAGCCACAGCGCAATCGCGCGATCCATCATCGCGCGCCGCAGGCCCCCAGCCAGGCTGTTGCCGAGCGTTAGCCGGCGATCGCGCCGGGTCTTGCGGCGCCAGCCGAAGTCGAGCCAGTAGCGCGCGAACTGGCGCACCGCCAGGCCGAACCAGCCTGGCGAGCGGCACAGCAGCGCATGTGCCTCGCCCGAGGTCACGGCCACGCGGCCCCCTACGAGTGTGCCTGGCGACGGCGGCCGCAGCCGGTCGAATTCGTCGTGCAGCCGCGCGCCGTCGAATGGCATAGGATCCAGCGCGCGGTAGCCGGGCATCGCGCCCGACACCTTCTGGAAGTAGTCCGCGTAGCGCGGCAGCGTGTAGTAACGCACGCCGGCCTTCTGCTCGAGATACTGCAGCATGCGCGGCGCATGCTCAAGGTAGGCGCGGATGCGCTGTGGATCGCCATGCTCGCCCGTGCAGGCGAGCACGTACTCCAGCGCCTTCGCGTAATCGTCCTGCCCCCCCGCTGGCGCGATATGGTGATTCATCGGAATCCAGATGCCGCCGCCGGACACCGCCGAGGTGCCGCCGTACTGGCTGCTTTTTTCCAGCACCACCACCGACAGTCCGCGGTCGGCGGCGCGGCAGGCGGCGAGCATGCCGCCGGCGCCCGAGCCGACCACCACCACGTCAAACTCCTTCGGCTGCATGCGCGCTGTGCTCTGGGTCATGATGGCTCCCTTGCCATTGGTCCGTTGACCGGCTTCAGATGAAGAAGTCGGTGTTGGCGCGGCCCATCATCACGCCGCCCAGGTTCTGGCCGAAGCGGTCCAGGTTGTTGGCGTAGTGGGCACGCGCGGCGTGCAGGTCGAGGAAGCGGCGCACCATCGGGTTCGAGCGATAGATGCCGTTGCCGCCGGCGTAGCGCAGCAGGCCATTGGCGAGCTGCGCGCAGCGCTCGGCCACTTGCGATGACTGATAGCGGAAATGCAGGCGGCGCGGCGTCTGCACCTGGCCGCCTTCGCGGGCCACGGCGAGCAGTTCGTCGAAGTTGCGTTCCAGGATGGTCCGCATCTCGTCGACGGCCACCTGTGCGTTGGCGCAGGCCAGTTGCGCGCCGCCGTCCTCGGCCGTCTTGCTGCCGCCGTTGCTGCTGACGCGGCCATCGGCGTAGCCGATGAAGTCATCGAGCGTGCCTTCCAGCGCGCCGATGCATGCAGTGCACACGGCGCGCACGAAGATCTGCGCGAACGGCAGGCGGTAAAGCAGTACGTCGTTGATCGCCAGGCCGGGGCTGGTGCCCATGGCGCCATCGACGGCGCGGTGGGTGCGGTAGTCCGGCACGAACACGTCATCGACCACGATGTCGTGGCTGCCGGTGGCGCGCAGGCCCAGCACGTCCCAGTTGCGCACGATCTTGTAGTCGGAGCGCGGCAGCAGGAAGGTGCGGTAGTCATAGGTGCCGCCGGGCTCGGCCGGCGGCACCAGGCCGCCGAGGAAGATCCAGTCGCACAGTTCGCTGCCGCTGGAGAACTTCCAGTGGCCGGAGAAGCGGTAGCCGCCGTCGACCGGCGTGACCTTGCCGACCGGCATATAGGTCGAGGCAATCAGCGTCGCCGGGTCGTTGCCCCACACTTCCTTTTGCGCGCGTTCGTCGAACAGCGCGAGCTGCCAGTTGTGCACGCCGACAACGCCGTAGACCCAGGCAGTGGACATGCAACCCTTGGCCAGGGCCATCTGGATGCGGAAGAAGGTCTGCGGATCGAGCTCGTAGCCGCCGTAGCGGCGCGGTTGCAGCACCTTGAAGAAGCCCGCGGCCTGCATGTCCGCGATGGTCTCGGCGGGGATGCGCGCTTCGGCTTCGGCTTGCGCGGCGCGGCCGGCCAGCACGGGGATCATCTGTTCGGCGCGCGCGATCAGGCTGGCGGCGAGTTGCTTGGGATCGTTGTGGTGTGGCACCGCGGGTCTCCTTGTGGTTTTGTCTTGTGGCTGGCGTTGATGTTTGCACCGGGTGGGCGGGGTGCCATCGTCTGATGGGACTAGCTGCTTTTTTGATCTGCGTGCGGGGACTTCGTGGATGCGCCGGCCCTCACTCCCGGCTCCTCTCCCGCAAGCGGGAGAGGAGAGCAAACCAGCGGGAAGCCAAGGCCGCGATCAGGCCACGCGCAGCTTGTGTCCTTGCTTGCGGAAGTGCGGGATCACGTGTTCGCCGATATTGCGGATGGTTTCCATCTGCGCCCATTGCGGCACCGTGCCCATCTGGCAGATGAACAGGATCTCGTCCGCGCCGGCATCGATCAGGCGCTGCACGTAGCCGATGCAATCGTCCACGGTGCCGTAGGCGTGGTTGGGGTTCAGCATCATCATCGACGGATCGCTGAAGTCGACCGAGACCTTTTCGGATGCAAACTTGGTGCTGATGACGGCCTTGCCCTGTGCGTCAGTCGCGGTGACATGCTCGTCGTCCCAGGTGGACGGATCGGGGCGCTCGCCGCCGGCGTACCAGTACGACAGCGACTCCATGAAATAGCGCTGCCCCTTGATGCCGATCTTGCGCGCGGCCAGGCCGTCCTCGAGCACGATGGTCGGGCACAGCGCCGCGAGGTGCTGGTGCGGGCGGAAGCCGACCTGGTCCTCCGGCTTGCGGCTCTCCCACGCGGTGCGATAGATGTCATTCTTCTTCGCGACATCTTCCGGCCCCCCGAAGCCGAGCACCAGCGCGCCCATGCCGCGCGCGCCGGCGCGCTGCAGCGTGTCGGCATTGGTGCAGGCCAGGTACATCAGCGGGTGCGGGTCCTGGCGCGGCTTGGGATGGATCGGGCGGCGCGGGATCTTGATGAACTCGCCGTCGTGCTCGATTTCGTCCTGCGTCATGATCTTCGGGATCAGGTACATGGACTCGTCGATCATCGGGTGCAGGCTGTTCAGGTCGTAGCCGAAGGTGCCGGCCTCTTGCTGGGTGCCGCCCTTGCCCACGCCGAAGTGGACGCGGCCGCCGGAGAGGATGTCGAGCGTTGCAACGCGCTCGGCCACCTTGACCGGATGATTCATCGCTGGTGGCAGGCAGACCACGCCATGGCCGATGCCGATGCGTTTCGTGCGTCCGGCGACGAATGCCAGGAACGTTTCCGGCGCGCTCATATGCGCGTAGTTGGTCAGCGCGGTATGCTCGACCGCCCAGACCACGTCGAAGCCCATGTCTTCGGCCAGCACCACCTGTTCCATGATTTCATCGAACACCTTGTGGTCGCCGGCGCGCGAGGCATCGACGGTCTGTGCTTCATAGATCAGCGAAAAACGCATTGCAGTCCCCTTCCCTGGTATTGATGGTCCAGGACCGCCGCCGGGACGCCGCCGTGTGCCGCGCCTCGGGCCGGAAGCGGCCTGTGTGCTTGCAGTGTGGGCGGGGGAAGGCGTTGCAACATCGTCTGATTGGATTATGAGCAGGACATGGCGCGTCCCTATCATTCGTCACGGGCAACTTGCCCGTTCATCGATGGGAACAGGACACCATGCAATCCAGACTATTGCTCTACCCCGTTGCGGACATTGACACCGCGCTGCCGTTCTTCACGGAAGGACTCGGCCTGCCCGTGAAATTCCGCGACGGTGACCGCTATTGCGCGCTTGATGCGGGCGCATTGACGCTGGCGCTTGTGGCCGGCGAAGAGAATCTCGTGGATCAGCCGGCACTGGCGTTCAAGGTGGAGGAGGGAGAGGAGATCGACGCGGCGATTGCGCGACTGGTGCAGGCGGGGGCCAGTGTGACGCTGCCTGCAGCGCAGGGGCCGCATGAAACGCGCGCGGTGCTGCAAACCCCGCAGGGCTTTGCGATTGTGATCAGTGGAAAGATTTGAATCAGAGGTTCATGTTCTTGGTAGTGATTGGGTTGTCGATCTTGGCAGGCGCGGCTGTTTCGCCGGCGGAGCCGGCGACCTACTTTCTTGTCCGAGCGACAAGAAAGTAGGCAAAGAAACGCGTTTACTTGTCCTAACGGACGAATATTGATCGTAGTGTGCGAAGAATTTCGTACGGGTATTCGCTTCAGAGTCTGCCCGGCTGCCTGCCGCATGGTGCGCATCCGTATGCAGGCTCTCCAACAATGATTGAACAAGCCCCGAACCTGTCCGTGGCCCGGGCTCTCCAGCCATATCGCATCATCGCCTTCGGCTGCGCTACGCGCGGCTCAGTAGTCTGAGCGCGCAGGCCGGAGCTGAGACCAAGACAATGGTCCGTGTCCGTGTGCGGCAGCGATGGTGATGCGCCAGCTAACAGACTAGTGAGCCGCGTAGCAGCCGTAGGCGATGATGCGACAGCGTTCGCAGTGTCGGGCCACGGACAGGTTCGGGGCTCGTTCAATCATTGCCCGAGAGCCTGCATACGGACGCGCACCATGCGGCAGGCAGCCGGGCAGTCTCTGAAGTTAATACCCGTACAACACCCTCGGCACACTACGATCAATATTCGTCCGTTAGGACAAGTAAACGCGTTTTTTGGTTACTTTTTGTCGCTCGGACAAAAAGTGACTCGCCGGCTCCGCCGGCGAAACAGCGGCGCCTGCCAAGCACAACGCCCCATCCCCCAACCCATCTCTCTACCCCAACGAAATCACACTACTCAACAACATCCTCACAAGCGTAGCCTGCCGCGTCACCCCAGTCTTGGAAAAAATCGCCCGCAGATGCGCCCGCGCGGTGTTCTTGCTGATACCAAGTTCATCCGCGGCTTCATCAAGCGTAAGCCCATTGGCAAGCTGCAGTGCCAGCTGCGTCTCCGCCGGCGTGAAATCGAACAACTGCCGCACCACATCATGCGACGCCTGCGAGCGCCGCTCCGGATCACGGATAAACACCACGCACGCCGGGCGCTTGCGGTTGTCCTCCGACCACTCGCTCAGCGGAATCGTGCGGATCAGCACACCAAGCCGCGCGCTACCAGAAGGCCGCGTGATCGACATCGCTTCCATCAGCGCCGGCGTAGTGCCCACATGGCCCAGCATCGCCTGGCGCAGCAGCCGCTGGAACTTGCGATTCTCCTGCCCATACTCCACATCGAGCCCGCCCTTGGAGATCCGGATGCCATCCTTGGCACCAAGGATCTCATCGGCCGCCGCGTTGGTCTTGATGATGGAACCGGACTCATCGAGGATCACCATCCCGACCAGCATGCGGTCGATGGCGCTCGCATAGATGGTGCGCTCCGATTCCACCACGTCGATGCGCGAGTGCAGGTCCACCGCGCGCTTCAGGTGCGGCAGCAGCGCGGTGCAAAGCGCCTTGTCCGCAGCGGAGAAGTTCGGCCCCTCAATGCTGCGGCACAGCCGGAAGCGGCATTCCACGCCGTCATCGGTGCGCAGGTCCGCGCCAAGGATATAGCGGATGCCAACGTCCTTGAGGAACTGCTGGTAGATCTCGCTCTGGCACCACACGCCCGGCCCGAGGTGCTCGTCGATCGTCACCACGCGGTCGGACGGCAGGCCGATGAACGGATCGAGGGCGTAGTAATAGTTGTTGTAGGACGTCTCGCCCGCGAGCGTCGAGCCCCCGTGCTCCGACGCATTGACCATCAGCCCGGGCCGGTCCGTGGCCGGCGATCGCAGGATCAGCGTGGCGTAGTTGGCGTTGAGCTGGCGGCGGATGTGCTCCAGCGCCTTGCCCCAGGGCACCTGCTCCATCGGGCCCTGGTAGATGTCGCCGAGCAACGCGCTGAACTCCGACAGCGACACCGTCGTCTGCGCGAACAGGTGCGCGGCGGCCTGGTTCTGGCTAACCTCCATCAGCATTTCCTCTGTCTCCATTGTGGCGTGCGCAGCGCGCCGGGCATGCCGGGCAGCTGGCCTGCTGCGAGCTCTCTGGCCCTTTTTTGTGCCCCGATTATAGGGACGGCAAAGAGTCGCGGCTTGCCCCTTGCCTTCATGGTTTGCCCTAGTCGAGACCGGCTCCGCATGCGGGCCGGACTAGTCCTGCGGGACAGGGCAAATCCTCACGCCACGGCGACCCAAACACATACTCCAAACAGACTAAGGACAGACCCAGGCTTACTCACCCAAGGGCAAACCCCTAGCCGGGGCGCACCCCTACCCAAACAGACGATGCCGCACCGGCGCGCCAACGCTAAAAGACAAGCCATGGGCGGCGATCCGCGCCGCCGTCTTTTGACGGAGAACGAGCACCATGGCGGCAAACCCGCGGCTGCAGGCCGCAGTGATCACGGGAGCGGGCGGCGGCATCGGCCGCGCGCTGGCACGAGCGCTGGCTGCACAGGGGTATGCGCTGGCGCTGGCGGATATCGACGCCGAGGCGCTCGAAGCGACGCGCGCGGCGCTTGCCGACCAGGGCGCGACCGTGATCGCCATTCGCACCGATGTGTCCGACGCGCGGCAGATCGAGCACCTGTGCGCGGAGAGCTTCCTGCGCCTGGGCCGCATCGACCTGCTCATCAACAACGCCGGCGTGCTGGCCACCGGCCGTTGCTGGGAACTGGCGCCGGAGGTGTTCGAGCGCGTGCTGCGCGTCAACCTGTGGAGCGTGCTCCACGCGCTGCGCTGCTTCGTGCCGCGCATGGCGGCGCAAGGCGCGGGACATATCGTCAACGTCGCCTCGATGGCCGGGCTGGCCGTGGGTCCGTGGCTCGCGCCGTATACGCTTTCCAAGCAAAGCGTGGTGGCACTGAGCGAAGGGCTGGCGCTGGAACTGCAGGCGGCGGGACTGCCGATCAAGGTGTCGGTGGTCTGCCCCGGCCCGGTGGCCACCGGTATCGCCGGGGAGCTGAACGGCGCCGGGCCGCAGGAAGTGAACCAGATGAACGGTGCGCTGCGCAGCGGCATCGCCGCCGGCATGACGCCGGAGGAAGTCGCGCGCGTGATCGTCGATGGCGTGTCGGCCGGCAAGTTCTGGATCCTGCCGCACGAGGAAGCCGCTCATGCGGCGCAGGCGCGCGCGCAAGCCATCGTCGCGGGCACGCCGCCGGCGTTCGTGCTCTGAACAAATTTCCACACAGCATTCAAGGAGACACCATGCCGCTCGACCCACAGGCCCGCGCCATGCTTGACGCCATGGCCGCCATGCCGCGCCCCGATTTCACGACGCTGCGCGCCGCCGACTACCGCGCCGCGCTGGCGGCCATGCCGGGCTTCGCCCCTGGCGACGCCATCGCCGCGCAGCAAGACCTCACCATCGAAGGCGCAGACGGGCCGCTGGCAGCGCGCCTGTACCGACCCGACGACAGCGCGGCACTGCCGCTGGTGGTCTATTTCCACGGCGGCGGCTTTGTGCTGTGCGGCCTCGATTCGCACGACAACATCTGCCGCAGCCTGGCGCGCCGCAGCGGTGCGCTGGTGCTGTCGGTGGACTACCGGCTGGCACCCGAGGCCCGCTTTCCGGCCGCCGCCGAAGATGCTGTGGCCGCCGTGCGCTGGGCCTGCGCGCATGCGGCGCAACTGGGCGCCGACCCCGAGCGGATTGCCGTGGCCGGTGACAGCGCCGGCGGCAACCTTGCCGCCGTGGCATGCCAGCAGCTGCGTGGCAGCGCCATCGCGCCGCGCCACCAGCTACTGCTCTATCCGTACCTGGACTGCACCGACGCCGCCACCCACAGCGAAAGCTATCGCACCTGCGGCGAGGGCTATTTCCTCGGCGCGGCCGAACTGGACTGGTACCGCACCCAGTACCTGCCCCATCGCGCGGACGCCGCCGACGTGCGCGCCAGCCCGCTGCACCAGCGCGACCTGCACGGGTTGCCGCCCGCCACCATCATCACGGCGGAATTCGACCCGCTGCGGGATCAGGGCGAGGCCTACGGCGAGGCCTTGCAGCGCGCCGGCGGCAACGCCACCATACAGCGCTGGCCCGGCCAGTTCCATGGCTTCATGAGCATGCAAGGCGTGCTGGACGCCGCCAGCGATGCGCTGGATGCCGCGGCGGCGGCACTGCGACAGGCATTCGGCGCCAGCGCGCAGGAGGCAGCATGAGCACGTCCAGCGATCTGCCACAGATGGCCGATGTGCTCGCGGCCCTCGCCGCAGGCCAGCGCGTGGTGGTCATTGAAGACGAGACCGACGAGGCCACCGGCTGCGTACTGGTCGCCGCCGAGCGCGCCACCGAAGCCGACGTCAACTTCATGGCCGCCGAGGCGCGTGGCCTGGTGTGCATGGCGATCACCGAAGCGCGCCGGCAGCGGCTGCAGCTGCCGCCGATGGCGGCCAACCAGCGCCAGCGCGAACGCTACACGGTATCGATCGAGGCGGCTACGGGCGTCAGCACCGGCATTTCCGCTGCGGACCGGGCCCTGACGCTACGCGTGGCAGCCGCCGCGCATGCCCAGCCACACGACCTGGTCCAGCCGGGGCACATCTTCCCGATCGTGGCGCAGCCAGACGGTGTGCTGCGCCGCGCGGGCTTCGCCGAAGCCTGCTCCGACCTGCCAAGGCTGGCCGGGCGCGTCGCGGCCGGGGCCTATGCCATGCTGCTCGATGACGACGGCAATCTGCTGCGCGGCCCCGGCCTGCTGGCCTTTGCGGGGCGCCATGGCCTGCCGGCGGTTTCGATCAGCGGGCTGATCCACCACCGTCTGCTGACCGAAGGCGCGCTGCGCCGCACGCACTCGCGCGAACTCGACACACCCTATGGCCGCTTCACCGTGCATGCCTACCACGACGCGCCGGTCGACGCGCTCCATCTTGCGCTGGTGCTGGGCGAGCCAAACCCGAACGAACCCGTGCTCACCCGCGTGCAGACCGTTGAAATGCAGCGCGACGTGTTGGGCTTCGCCACGCCGGTCCAGCCGGCCTGGAACCTGGAACGTTCGCTCGCGCGCATCGGCGCAGAGGGCTGCGGCGTGCTGGTGCTGCTCGATGAGCGCGAGTCGCCGCAGCAGCGGCTGGAACGGCTGGCGGCACCGCAATCGGCCGCGCCCGCACCGGCGTTCGCGCAGCGGGCACTGGGCGTCGGGGCACAGATCCTGCGCGATGTGGGCGCGCACAAGCTGCGCCTGCTCAGCCATCCGGTGCCGTACCGCGCCGTCACCGGATTCGAGCTGGCGGTTACGGAGTTTGTCCCGCCGGGCTGATCCCGCCAGGACCGCCAAAGCAATCGGCAAAGCTGCGGGTGAAGCGGTCCACCTCTGCGTCGGCCAGGTGGTTGATGCCACCGGCCAGGCGCCGGCCGCCGCCGGTCTCGAAACCGCGGCAGAAATCGGCCGCGCCGGTGGCACTGTGCGCCGGCACCCGCACGCTGACGGCAAAGCCGCCGCCGGACTTCGGCGACAGCAGGCCGATCGCATCGCCGGGTCGCCCGCGCACCAGCTCGTTGGCCAGCACGCCGATCGCGCGCCGCGCCCATGGCGCGTCAGGCAAAACCAGCAGCGCGGCACCGGGTACCTCATGCGCTGGAGACAGGCGCCGCGCGTGCGCCATGTCTTCTTCGTACCCGTCGCACAACGCCGCATAGGCGCCACATTGCGCGGCGAATGCCAGCGGGTCGTCGAACGGCAGCATATGGCGCGCCAGTTCGGCGGGATCGAAATGCAGGTCCGCCAGGCACTCGCCATACGCGTTGTAGTTCAGGCAGGTGCCCAGGCGTTCCAGCACGGCGGTCTCGCGCGCATCCAGCCCCGCCTGTTCAGCGAGCCCGCGGGCCACGGCAGCCAGGTTGTCGCCGAACGCAGCAGTGATCGCCCAGCGGCGGTGGCGCCCGCCCAGGAAGCGGTCCACGAGAATGGAGGTGCAGACCTCCGGCCCCTCGTCGATATGCGTGCGCAGGCCGGCATGCGCCGGCAGGTCGCCGGCATGGTGGTGGTCGAAGTACGCCACGCCGGCACCGGCCGCGAGCAGCCGCAGCAGGCCGTCGCGGTTCTGGTCGAGCGAGATATCCAGCGCGGTCACGGCGTCGCCGGGCGCGGCGTCGATGCGTTCGAGCAGCCGGATATCGCGCTTGACGCCGGTGACGAGCGTCGCGTCGCCCGGGTTGGCCAGGCGCAGCTGCTGCAGCGCGCACAGGCCGTCGGCGTCGCCGTTGAAGGCAAAGTAGCGGGTCATGGCAATGGCTCGGGGGCTTGTCAGGGCTTGTGGGTCAGGGCATGAAATCGCCGCCGTTGGCATCCAGCGAGGCTCCGGTGATCGCCCGGGCGTAGTCCGACACCAGGAACAGCGCCGCGCGCGCGCAGTCGTCGTCGGTCGGCATGCGGCCCAGTGCGATCTGCGAAGCCACCGGTGCGATGATAGCGTCCTCGCTGACGCCCTGCTCGGCCGCGGCATGGCGCACGTAGCCCTGCACCGGCGCACCCCACATCCAGCCCATGAAGACGCTGTTGGCGCGAATGCCGTGCGGGCCGAGTTCGCGCGCCAGGTACTTGACCGCCACCGCCAGCGCGCCCTTGGACGCCGCGTAGCCCGATTCACCAGGCATCGGCTTGCGCGTGGCCTGGGTGTTGATCATCACGATGGCGCCGCCGCCCTGCGGTTTCATCAGCGCCGCCACCTCCTGCGTCAGCGTCATGGTGCCAAACACGTTGGTATCGAACACCTGGCGCCAGACGTCCAGGTCCGCCGCTTCCACCGGCTCGGGGAAATTGCCGTGCTGGAAGGCGCTGTTGACGAGCGCGTCGATGCGGCCGAAGCGGCGCATGGTCTCGGCGGCAAGATGGCGCGACTGGGCACGGTCGGTGATGTCTGTCACGACCTTGAGCACTTCGCAGTCGGCGCCCAGTGCATCGATGCGGGCCTGTGCTTCATCCAGCTTCGCGGCAGTGCGCGCGGCGATGGCCACGGCGCGTGCACCTTCTCGCGCGGCTTCGACCGCTAGCTTGATACCCAGGCCGGGGCCGATGCCGGATACGATGACGACCTTGTCTTTCAGCAGCATGATGTTGTCTCCTCTGTTTTTTTCAGTGGTGGGTCAGGATGTGCCGCGCGCGGTAGCCCGCGAAGTCGCGTTCCAGCTGTGCCTGGCTCAGGCCGAACTGCTCCGGTGTATAGGCGTGCGCCGCGCGCTGGTTGCGCGGGTTGCTTTCCATCCATGCCCACATCCCGGCGCGCGCCGCCTCGGTCAGCGGCATGCCGGCAAAGCGGTAGACCGCCCGCGCCACGCCGAACGGATCGCTTACCGTGTCCTCGAAACGCACGTCGAGGAAGCGGTCGGCCGGCAGGCTGTCGCGCACGGCCATGGCATGTTCGGTGCCGCGCCGCATCTGCTCGCTCCACTGCTGCCCCACCGCGATGGCATCGGGTGCGTCGGCGTACAGCTTCCACAGCGTATGCGCCATGCTGGCCATCGACGGAATCGTCTGCGCGGGATCGCGGTGGGTCAACACGACCTGCGCGCCCGGGAACACCTTGAACAGGATCTCCAGTGTATGGAGGTGCTGGGGCGTCTTCAGCACCCACCGCTGCGCCGGGGCCTCGCCGCGCTGCCGTTTCTGCCATTGCAGGAACTGCAGCATGGTCTTCAGGTAGGCATAGACTTCGGTGCGGTCCTGGCGCGCCAGCCAGGCGGTGTAGGCGGGCACGTTGGCGTAGGAATCCATCGCGCACAGGAAGGAATGCTCCATCAGCATGAATTCCTCGTCGGCCGCCATCGCGTCAAGGGGATGGATGGCGAGGATGTCCGGGATGAAGCGGATCATCTGCGCGACCTCGTCTCGTGCCAGCGCGATGCGTCGGCCCGGGTCGCACGCGTCCTCGCCGGGCAGCGGCGCCGGGTAGCGGGTTTCCCACCAGGCGGCGGAGCAGAAGCGGGAATCCGTGGCCAGCATGCGTTGCAGCAGCGTGGTGCCGGTGCGCGGCAGGCCGACGATCACGAGCGGGTCATCCACACGCTCCTGCAGGATCTCCGGATGGCGCCGGCAGTGGTCCTGGATCACCAGCCGGTTCACCAGTTGCGCCTGCAGCTTGCCCTGCAGTATCTGCGCGCCTTGCGTCGATAGACCGGCTTCGCGGGCCAGCGAATCCCCTAGTACTTCCAGGGCTTCGCGGTAGTTCCCGGGGCCGAAGTCAGTCAGCCCTCCAGCCTGCGCGCTGGCCTGTGCCAGCAGGCGCTCCACGTCGAGCACGGCGGTGTCGTCACAATCGATCGTATTCATGCTTTCTCCCTGAGCGATTCAAGCTTGACCACGCGCGTGCGCGGATGCACCGGCTGCGCCGCGCCGACCCAGCGCCAGCACATGGTGCCGTTGCCATGGCCCGCTGTCTCCAGCCAGTTCGGCAGGCCCGGATCGCGCGCGCTGAGGATGACGGTGACGCCGCCATTGGCATCGAGCCGCGCACTGTGCTTGTTGAGGCAGATGTCGTGGTAGCGGTAGTCGAGCGATTCCATCCAGTAGTTGTTGATCTGGAAATTCCAGAACTCGCACGGCGGCACGCTGTCCACCTCGACCACCAGCGCCTCGTCGTCGGCCAGTTGCCAGCACGAGTGGTAGTAGTAGATGTTTGGATCGCCGCCGGCCGCCTGGCACACCGCCTGGTCCGCGGGCGGCAAGGCGTTGACATGGCCGCCGTAGCCCTGCGCCCAGTCGGCGAAGACGCGTGCCGTGCCCTCGACAAAGGCGGCCGCGCGCAGCAGGCCGCCGTGCAGGCGCTCCGCACTGAGCGCGGGCGACTTGCCGTTGCCGTCGATGCGCTCGATCTGCAGCCCGGCCGGCGTCTCGGCCTTGCGGTCGAGGAAGGTCTGGCGCACCACGAGCGCATTGGTAGCCGGCTCCATGCGCAACCAGTTGCCATCATGCGGCTGCGCACTGAGGACAATTTCGAAGCTGCCGTCCGCCGCCACTGCCAGCTTGTTGCTGTCGATGAAACCGGTCTGGATCATCTTGCCGTCGGTTTCGTAGCCGCCCTTCTGCGTGCCGAAGCTCAGGTACGCCACCGTGCCGCGCCGGCCGCGGATGCGGTAGGCGGCGCTGCCGTCCAGGCGCGCATAGCGGTACAGGTTGTCCGGATTGTCCGCGCCGATCTTGGCGGTTTCATGCGATGGCGAGAAGAAGCCGGGAAACGCCGGATCGGCGAACTCCACATGCATCTCCAGCGCAATGCGCAGCAAGCGGCTCAGGTAACGAAAGCCCTCGGCGCGCGTGAGCGCGTCCGCCGGTGCCTCCGGGCGCAGGATCTGCTGCCCGCTGCGCTTGAGCACTTCGCAAAATTCGGCCCAGGTCTGGCCGCACAGCAATTGGTCTTCGGCGGAGGTCGCCATCTGCGTTGCTCCCGTGGTTCGTCTGCGTAGCAACGATACCCAGTGCAGGCCGCTCGCCTCCTCGTCCGGGCGGACTAGCAAATGCACGCCGCACCTCGCCATTTTCTAGTCCGCCCGGACGAAGTGGCGCAGGGCCCCGGCTCGATACCTTTGGTCCATGCCGAGCCACGGCGAGATCCCCGCACAGGGCCGGCGCAACCAAGAGGAGAACCCGATGTTGACCCACCTGGAGCAACTGGAGGCGGAGAGCATCCACATCATGCGGGAGGTGGTGGCGGAGTGCGAGAACCCCGTCATGCTCTATTCCATTGGCAAGGACAGCGCCGTGATGCTGCATCTTGCGATGAAGGCCTTCCACCCGGCGCGCCCGCCGTTTCCGCTGCTGCACGTCGATACCACATGGAAATTCCGCGAGATGATCGCGTTCCGCGACCAGACCGTGGAGCGGCTCGGCCTGGACCTGCGCGTGCATATCAACCCCGAAGGGCTGGAGCGCAATATCAGCCCGCACGAGCACGGATCTGCCGTGCATACCGACGTGTGGAAAACGCAAGGCCTGAAGCAGGCGCTTGACCACTATGGTTTTGATGCCGCCTTCGGCGGTGCGCGCCGGGACGAGGAGAAATCGCGCGCCAAGGAGCGGGTGTTCTCGGTGCGCACCGCGCAGCACCGCTGGGACCCGAAGATGCAGCGCCCCGAACTCTGGCGCCAGTACAACACCCGCAAGCGCAAGGGCGAAAGCCTGCGCGTGTTCCCGCTGTCGAACTGGACCGAGCTGGACATCTGGCAATACATCTACCTCAACGAAATTCCGATCGTGCCCTTGTATTTCGCCGAGGCGCGGCCGGTGGTCGAACGCGACGGCACGCTGATCATGGTCGATGACAAGCGCCTGCCGCTGCGCCCCGGGGAAACGCCGCAGATGCGCAAGGTCCGCTTCCGCACGCTGGGCTGCTATCCGCTCACCGGCGCGATCGAGAGCGAGGCCGATACGCTCGGCGGCATCATCCAGGAAATGCTGATTGCGACGACATCGGAGCGTCAGGGACGGCTGATCGACAGCGACTCGGCCGGTTCAATGGAGAAGAAAAAGCAGGAGGGATACTTCTGATGGAAACCCTGATCGACACCAAGGCGGGATCGGCATCAAACGCGGCGCCAGAAGGGGCGCAAGGCGATATCGCCCACTATCTGCGGGCCCAGCAGAGCAAGAGCCTGCTGCGCTTCATCACCTGCGGCAGCGTCGACGACGGCAAGAGCACGCTGATCGGCAGGCTGCTGTATGAATCAAAGATGCTGTTCGAGGACCAGCTGGCCCAGCTCGAAGCGGATTCGAAGAAGATGGGCACGCAGGGCGAGAACCTGGACTTCGCGCTGCTGGTGGATGGCCTGGCCGCCGAGCGCGAACAGGGCATCACCATCGATGTGGCTTACCGCTTCTTTGCCACGGACAAGCGCAAGTTCATCGTGGCCGATACGCCCGGGCATGAACAATACACACGCAATATGGTCACCGGCGCGTCCACCGCCGACCTGGCGATCCTGCTGGTGGATGCGCGCCGTGGCGTGCAGACGCAGACGCGCCGCCACAGCTATCTGGTGGCAACGCTCGGCATCAAACGCGTGGTGCTGGCGGTCAACAAGCTCGACATGGTGGACTATTCGCGTGAGGTCCATACGCGTTTCGAGAAGGAATACCGCGAGTTCGCGAAGCAGATCGGCCTGACCGATATCGTCTGCATCCCGATGTCGGCACTGTGCGGCGACAACATTACCGAAGCGAGCCCGAATACGCCGTGGTACCAGGGTCCGACGCTGATGGACCATCTGGAGAACGTGCAGATCGACCGCGTGCCCGCGCAGGATGAATCGTTCCGGCTACCGGTGCAGTGGGTCAACCGCCCGAACCTGGACTTCCGCGGCTTCGCCGGCACGGTCAGCGCCGGCGAGATCCGCCGTGGCGACCGTGTGCGCGCGCTGCCTTCCGGCCGCGAAAGCCGCGTGACGGGCATTATCGGCGCCAACGGCGCCTGCGAGCAAGCCATGCGCGGCCAGGCGGTGACGCTGACGCTGGCGGACGAGATCGACGTCAGCCGCGGCGATGTGCTGGCGTGCGCCGAAGACCCGCCCGCGGTGGCCGACCAGTTCGAAGCCACGCTGGTGTGGATGAACGAGGACGCCATGCTGCCCGGGCGCCCCTACCTGCTCAAGCTCGGCACGCGCACCGTGGGCGTGACGGTGGCGCAGCCCAAGTACAAGGTCAACGTCAACACGCTCGAACAGCTGGCCGCACGCACGCTGGAACTGAACGAGATCGGCGTGTGCAACCTGCACCTGGACCAGCCCGTCGCTTTCGACCCCTACGCACGCAACCGCGAACTGGGCGGGTTCATCCTCATCGACCGCCTCAGCAACAACACGGTCGGCGCCGGGATGCTGCATTTTGCGCTGCGCCGCGCCCAGAACGTGCATTGGCAAGCCATCGACGTGGACCGCCGCGCGCATGCCGCGCTCAAGCATCAGTCGCCGCGCATCGTCTGGTTCACAGGGCTTTCCGGTGCGGGCAAGTCCACCATTGCCAACCTGGTGGAAAAGCGCCTGCATGCGCTGGGGCACCACACCTACCTGCTCGACGGCGACAACGTGCGCCATGGGCTGAACAAGGACCTGGGCTTCTCCGAGGCGGACCGCGTCGAGAACATCCGGCGCGTGGCGGAAGTGGCAAGGCTGATGCTCGACGCCGGGCTGGTCGTGCTGGTGTCGTTCATCTCGCCCTTCCGCTCCGAACGCGAGATGGCGCGCACGCTGGCTGGCGACGGCGAGTTTGTCGAAGTGTTCATCGACACGCCGCTCTCGGTGGCCGAGCAACGCGACCCCAAGGGCCTGTACCGCAAGGCGCGGCGCGGCGAGCTGAAGAACTTCACCGGCATCGATTCGCCGTACGAGCCGCCCGAGCGGCCCGAACTGCGCATCGACACCACGGCCGACACGGCGGAGCAGGCGGCGGAGCGGATCGTGGCGTGGCTGCGGGAGAGACCCTAGGCTGAACAGACGATGAGGCGGTGGCCTCGTTCAGTACGATGGAGATGACGGGAGGTCCGCCATTCCCCTTGCCCTGCATCGAGCTACCGTCATCATGCTGCCAGACTCCCTGCCGGCCGCCGAACTCAGCGCCCTGCTCGCCCAGCTCTACCAGGGCCCGACCGAAGCCGTGCCCTGGGCCGGCTTCCTGGAAAGCGCACGCCAGCGCCTTGACGCCGTCTTCGTCACGCTGGTGCTGCGCCACCCCGCGACGGACCGCCCTGGCCTGATCGTCAATGCCTCCGGTTACGGCCCGCACCTGCCGGGCGAACCTTCGTACAGCGAGCAGTACTACGCGCTGTGCCCCTTCCTCGCGCTCCATCCCGACCGCCTCTTCAGCGCCGACGAACTGTTCGGCGAAGCGGGCTGGCTGGCGCACCCATTCTATGCACAGTACCTGCAGCCGCTCGGCCTGCGCTATATCCTGGCGGCCAACCTGGTCACGCCGGACGGCGTGGAATGCGCGCTGTTCATCAGCCGCGGCGATGCGGGCCAGGACTTCGGCCAGGCCGAAAAGACGCTGCTGCAGGCGCTGCTGCCGCACCTGAAGCGCGCGGTCGACCTGCATGCCGCGCTGGACGTGCTGCAATCCGAGCGCGCCCTGTACGCGGAAGCCGTGGACCGGCTACTGGTCGGAACCATCATCCTGGACGAGCACGGCAAGGCGATCCGCAGCAACGACGTTGCCGCGCGCCTGCTGCAGGCGCGCGATGGTCTCTACCTGTCCGACAACACCCTGCATGCGCATTGCCCGGTGGAGAACCGCAAGTTCCGCAAGATCCTGGAAGGCGCGGCGCAAGCCCACGCGGCGGCCGCGCACCGCAGCGAGGTCACTACCCTGAACCGGCCCGGTGCGGCCACGCCGCTGAGTGTGCTGGTGCGGCCGATTCCGCTCAGCTATCGCAGCGAAGACAGGGCGCTGCGGCCTGCGGTGGCGGTATTCATCCGCGATCCGGCTGGCTCTCCGCGCAATACGCACGCCAGCCTGCGCAAGCTCTATCAGCTGACGCCAACCGAAATCGAACTCGCCTTGCTGATGGTCGACGGGCTGACGCTGGAGGAAGCGGCTGCGCGGCTGGGCGTGAAGAAGAATACGGTGCGGGCGCACCTGAGGGGGATCTTCGCCAAGACCGGGGCGACGCGGCAGGCGGTGCTGGTGAAGATGCTGCTTTCCAGCGTGGTGGGGATGGGGTGATCCCTGCGGCGCCGGTTTCCCAATCCCGCCATCGGTAGGACGCCTACGGCTGCGCTGCGCGCACTCGGTAAAAAAACCGAGGGAACGGAAGCACCAGCATCTGCGCCGATGATGCCCCCGACCAACCGACTACTGAGCCGCGCAGCAGCCGAAGGCGATGATGCGATAACGCGGGCAGTGTCGAGCCACGGACAGGTTCGGGGCTGGTTCAATCATTGCCGGAGAGCCTGCAGGCGGACGCGCTCCACGCGGCAGGCAGCCGGGCAGGCTCTGAAGCGAATACCCGTACGAAATTCTCCGCACGCTACGATCAATATTCGCCCGTTAGGGCAAGTAAACGCGTTTCTTGGTTACTTCTTGTCGCTTGGACAAGAAGTAACTCGCCGGCTACGCCGGCGAAACAGCGGCGCCTGCCAAGCACGACACCCCGCAATTCGCCAAACAACCAAAAAAAAAGCCGACCCCAACCACTGGCCGACACCAAGCTCACAGCAGCTGGAGACTCGCTGAGCATGCTGTCACTGTGCCCCGTCACTGCGTCGCCGGCGTCGTCCGCGCGGACTCGTCCGTTCGGGGTATGCGGGGGCACCGCCCTCGGCCCTAGTGTTGAGATTCCTCAAATAACTGCACGAAGGAGACACAATGGCCAAACCCGAAAACCTGGTGACTTCGATCACCGTAGAGATCGATGCACCGCCATCTGTGGTCTGGGAGGTACTGACGGATTTCCCATGCTACGCGGCATGGAACACGTTCTGCCCGGGCCTGGAAACCACCGGCCGCCTCGGCGACATGGTCCACATGCAGGTCCGCATTCCCGGCACCGATCAGATCATCCCGGTCAATGAGTACCTGATCGCCTGGGAGCCCGAACGCCTTCTGTCCTGGGAACAACGTCCCACCGAAGGCAACAAGGACGCCGCGCGGCGCGACCAGTATGTCGAGGCGATCGATCAGAACCGTACCCGCTACTTCACCACCGACCTGTTCCTCGGCCTGAACGCGGAAACCATCATGCGCGAGCACGGCAGCTGGGTGAAGCAGGGCTTTGATCAAGTAGCCCGGGACGTCAAGGCACGCGCCGAAGCCCTCCACATGCAGCGCCAGGCCGCTCAGCGCTGAGCGCAAGCCGGACTAACATCACGCGCCCGTCATTGCGACGGGCGTTGGCTCAATACCAGCAACGCCGCTACGCCACGGCTACGCGCGCAGGCATCGTCGCAGTCATCGGGCGCCACGCGGGACAGTGCCATGCCGGCAACGGGGGCGTCATCCTGGCCGCTATTTGCATAGATGAACCCACCGCCGGCGACGAACACCCAGGCCGCGCCAGCACCGGACACCACCGCAGCCACGCCGCCCACAAAACGATATCCGAGCCGCTTCATCGCTGTCTCCCCACGCCCTTTCCGGCTTCAAGGTCCATGACAGCATCGTAGGTGCCGCCGGCCCGTAGCACTTCGTCCGAGCGGACTAAGGAGTGTCCCGAATGCGTGCGGCGCTGGCCGGCGGGAAAGATGCACCGTGTTGCATACCCGCTCCCAGATAAAGCGCAGCCAGCACCGGCGCCGCGCCCGACAAACCCGCTGGCGTCAGCTGCATGGCGTGCGCACTCAGCAGGCCCCACAGATGCGCCACCAGCAGCCCCGCCATCGCGGGTTCGGGCAGCAGGTCCGCAAGGGTGCCGCGCAGCGTGTCGATGCCAGTCAACACGCGGCTTCGCAACGGACACAGCTCGCACTCGGTGCAGCATTTGTGCTGCAGCAAGGCTGCCAGCAGGCTGACATGGCGCGCGATGGCGTCGCCATCGAGCAGTGCGGCCAGCGCCGGCTCCAGCGCGCGTGGCCGGGCACGGGCCCCATCGGCCAGCGGCGCCAGCCGCGCGGAAAAATCGGCTTCCGCGCACGACAGCAGCGCCCCCAGCAGCGCGGTGCGCGAGCGGAAATGGGCGTAAACCGCACCGCGCGTCATGCCGATGGCGCGGGCGACGTCTTCAAGCGTGACGCAGTGTAGCCCGCGCTGGCGCATCAGCTGCTGCGCGCTGTCGAGAATGCGCGCGCGCGTGGCCACGGCATCGTCGCGGGTTCGCCGGACCATCGGCGGGCTCGCGGCAGCGCTTTACAGGAAATGCACGTCGTCCGGCCCCCAGTGGGCGCGCATGCTCTGGAAGCGCCCGTCGGCGGCGAACGACATGACGTCAGTCACGTCGATGCGTGCCGGCTTGCCTTCCATCTCCACGTGGACCGAGAAGGTCAGCGCGCCCGCATTGGCGTGCGAACCGCGCGGCGGCGCCACCACGTCCAGGCGCGCGCCCAGTGAAGTGGTGTGCCGGTAGAAGGCCAGGATGGCAGCCTTGCCAACGATCGGCTGCGCGCCGACCGGGTCTTCCACCGTGGCATCGTCGGCGTAGAGCGCGGCGACGCCCTCGGCATCGCCGGCATTGAAGCGCTCGGCATAGGCAAGCAGCATGGCTTTCATCGCGGCGCTATCAGGCATGGCGTTCTCCTTGTCCATCAGCGTGCGGTGTAGCCGCCGTCGATCACCAGCTCGGCGCCGGTCACGTAGCGTCCGGCGTCGGACACCAGGTACAGGATGCCGGCCGCGATGTCGCGCGGCTGGCCAACCTTGCCGATCGGCGTGAGGCCACCGAGGTAGTCGAACAGCGCCTCACCCTGCCCCGATTGCTGCGCCACGTGTTCGAGCATCGGCGTGCGGATATAGCCGGGATGGATGGAATTCGCACGAATGCCCCTGGCCGCGTAGAGCATGGCATCGGTCTTTGCCATCATCCGGACAGCGGCCTTGGACGCATGGTAAGGCGGCACGTCCGGCCCGGCGGCGATGCCGTACATCGACGACACGTTGACGATGGCGCCGCTGCCGGCGCGTTCCATGTGCGCGATGGCGTGCTTGGTGCACAGGAACGTGCCGGTCACGTTCACCGCCATCACCTGCTGCCATTGCTCCAGCGTCACTTCGTGCGTGGGCGAGTTGGTGCCTTCGATGCCGGCGTTGTTGACCAGGATGCCAAGCCCGCCGAAGCGCGCCGCGACCTCGCCGAGCACGCGGGCCACTTCGCTTTCGCTGGTGACATCGAGCTTCCAGAACGCGGCCTCGCCGCCCGCGGCGCAGATCGCTTCGGCAGTGGCCTTGCCATCCGCTTCCAGCACATCGAGCACGGCAACCTTCGCGCCGGCCGCCGCGAGCACGCGCGCGGTCTCGGCGCCGATGCCGCGCGCGGCACCCGTGATGGCGGCCACTTTGCCGCGCAGGTCGAACAGGCTGTACGGGAATTCCATGGTGTCTCCTATCGTATTGTTGGTGGTGTGCGGGCGCGCCAATTATGCCGCGCGCAGCTGCGCAGTGTCGGCCAGGAAGCCGAGACACTCGCGATTGAAATAGTCCGCATGCTCGACCATCACCCAGTGGCCGCAACGGTTGATCATGACAAAGCGGGCATCCGCACAGCCGCTCAGGAATTTCATCGCGCCGGCGGCTGGATTGAACTGGTCCTCCGTGCCCCAGAAGCCAAGCACCGGGCAGCGGATCTCGCCCAGCCGCGCCGTCAGGTTGGGCACCTTCATGGTGGCCAGCACCTCGCGCGGTTGCTCGCGGCACACCGCCATGCGTTCGTCGACCAGCGCGTCGGTGACCAGGCTCGCGTCGTGCACCAGCAACTGCAGCAACTGTCGCATGGTGTCGGGGTTCATGTGGCCGCCGGTGAACAGCGACACCATGCGCTGGATGCCTTCCATCTGAAAATAGGTCTCGCGCTCTTCCACGCCGCCCGGAGCCATCATCACCAGGCGGCTGACATGCTCGGGGAAATCCAGCGCGTACTGCAGAGCGATGGCGCCGCCAAGGGAATTGCCGACCAGCACGCAGCGCGGCAGTTCAAGTGCCAGCAATTGCTCGCGCAGCGCGGCCACGAAGAAATCCAGCGTGTATTCGACGTCATCCGGCTTGGACGACTGTCCATACCCGGGCAGGTCCACCACCACCGCGCGGAAGCCCGCCTGCACGAATGCCGGTGCGTTATGGCGGAAGTTGCTGTGGCCGCTCGCCCCCGGCCCGCTGCCATGGATAAAGACCACCGGTTCCCCGCTGCCCGTGTCGAGGCAGTGCAGCCGCAGGCCCGCCGACGTCGTGACGAAGCGCCCGAGCGGCAGGTTGGGATGCAGGGAGGATGGCGTTTGCTGTGACGTAGCGGGCATAAGGGCGTCTCCGGTGTGGTTGCTGCGATATTGCGCAGCCCCGGCCCGGCAGGCATCGTTCATTCGGACTAAGAAGCGCACGGCCACTTCTCCTACGATGGGCGCTCCATGCATCAGGGGGAACCCATGACAGGATTCGACTACACCGGCCAGACCGTGCTGGTCACCGGCGGCCTGCGCGGCATCGGCCGCGCCATCAGCGAAGCCTTCCTGCGCGCCGGCGCGCAAGTCTTCATTTGCGGACGCACCGCGCCCACGGGCGATAGCGAGTTGCCGCAAGCAGACGGCCGCACCGCCTGCTTCATCGCCGCCGACATCCGCGACAGCGAACAAGCCGACGCCTTGCTCGCGCAAATCGCCGGGCACAGCCCGACGCTCGATGTGGTGGTCCACAATGCCGGCGGCTCGCCTTACGCGCTGGTTGCCGATGCCTCGCCACGGCTGCTGGAATCGGTGATCCGGCTCAACCTGGTGGCGCCTTTGCAGCTCGCGCAGCGTGCCAATGCGCGCATGCAGCAGCAGTCGGCCGGCGGCACGCAGCTGTTCGTGGGCAGCGTCAGCGCGCTGCGCCCGTCGCCTGGCACGGCCGCCTATGGCGCCGCCAAGGCCGGCATCCTCAACGCGGTGCGCACGCTCGCCGTGGAATGGGCGCCGAAGGTGCGCGTGGCGGCGGTCAGCCCGGGGATGGTGCTGACGGAGACCTCGCGGCAACAGCACTACGGCGATCCCGAGGCGCTGCGCGCGATGGCCGCCACGGTGCCGCTGGGCCGGCTTGCACAGCCCGACGATATCGCCAACGCCTGCCTGTTCCTGGCCTCGCCACAGGCTTCTTACGTCAGCGGCGCCAATCTCGTGCTCGACGGCGGCGGCGAACGTCCGGCCTTCCTCGACGCCGCGTCGCTCAATCGCGGTTGAACTGATTCCCGTAGGGAAATCGCCTAGTCCATTCTGCCGATTTGTGCATGCCCCCCGCTCTCTACGCTTGCGGCCAGATGCGCGCCATTCGAAGTGCCAGGCCATGAACCACCACCAAAACCAAGGGGAGACCACCATGCACCACACACCAAGCGGCCCGATCAAACGCCGCAGCAAGCTACGGCCGATCGCCGCCGCGGCGGCGCTGGCGACGCTGCTCGCACCCGCCGCCCGCGCTGGCGAGACCATCGATCTCGGCCACGACACCACGCTCGACTACAGCGTGACCGCGTCCTACGGCGCGGCGGTACGCACGGGCCACCAAAGCAACACGCTGCTGAGCCCCGCCAATATCAACGGCGACGACGGCGACCGCAACTTCAAGCGCGGCGACATGACCGCGAACCGCGTCTCGCTGCTGGGGGAGGCGCATGTCAAGCATGACGCCTTCGGTGCGCTGGTGCGCGGCAGCGTGTTCTACGACTGGGCCTACAGCGGCACCAACTCGAACAACGCGCCGTTCACCGTCAACCACAGCGGTCCGTTCAACGAGTTCACCGGGTCGGCGCGCGACTATCACGAGCAACGCGCGCAGCTGCTCGACGCCTATGTCTACGGCACCACGCCGGTCGGCGATTCGCAATTGAGCTTCAAGCTGGGCAACCAGGTGGTGGCATGGGGCGAGAGCCTGTTCTTCGCCAACATCGCCGGTGCGCAGGGGCCCGCCGATGCCACCAAGGCCTTCGTGCCGGGCGCGGAGGTCAAGGACATCCTGCTGCCGGTGCCGCAGGCGTCGCTGCAGTTGCAGGTCACGCCGTCGTTCAGCGTGATGGGCTATTACCAGTTCACCTACAAGGCGAACCAGCTTTCCGCACCGGGCAGCTACTTCAGCACCAGCGACGTGGTCGGCCCGGGCGCGGAGTTCATCATCGGTCCCGGCTTCAATATCCCGCGCGGCCCGGACATCAGTCCGTCGAACTGGGGGCAATGGGGTATCGGCACGCGCTTCCGCGTGTTCGAAGACACCGAGATCGGCCTGTACCAGCTGCGCTATCACGACAAGAACCCGAGTGTCGTGACCTCGCTGTTCCCCTCGCTGCAGTACCAGCAGAAGTACTTCAGCGGCATCAACCTGACCGGCGCCAGCTTCTCCACGCAAGTGCTGGGCGCCAATATCGCCGGTGAAATCAGCTACAAGGACGGCATCCCGATGCTGGTCGACGTAGCCGGCTCGCCCACCGCGTCGCCGGGCCGGGCGCTGCAGGGGCAGCTCTCGGCGATCTACTCGATCGGCCCGACCTTCCTGGCCAACTCGCAGTCGCTGGTCGGTGAAATCGCCTACCTGCACGTGCTGGGCGTCGATTCGGTGATGGGCTACAGCCAGTTGACCAACACGCGCAATTCGGCGGCGTTCCAGGTCGGCTGGTCGCTGACCTACAACAACGTGTTCGATGGCTGGGACATGACGGTGCCGCTCACCTATGCGCAGCAGTTCAGCGGCAGGTCCGCCGTGGCCGGCGCCTTCGGCACGCTGATGGGCTATGGCGACAAGCGCGCCAGCGTAGGCGTGACCTTCAAGTACCTGAACAACCTGGAACTCAATCTCACCTACGCCGCGTTCATCGGCGGGGCGAGCATTGTCAACCGTCCGCTGGCTGACCGCGACTACGTGGCCTTCAACGCCAAGTACTCGTTCTGACGCACGCATCACCCAATGGTGCCGCGGCACATCACCACGTGTCGCCGCGGCACCGCTATCCGATTCTTCCCGCCATGAATGCCGACCTGATCTCCACGCTCAGCAACGAACTCCACCAGGCACTCGTCGCGCGCACGCCGGTACCGCCCCTGAGCGGCCGCGGCCTGACGCTGGATGTGCGCGACGCCTATCGCATCCAGCAGGGCTTTGTCGCGCACCGGCTCGCGGCCGGTGACCGCATTACCGGCAAGAAGATCGGCGTGACCAGCGAGGTGGTGCAGAAGATGCTGGACGTGCACCAGCCCGACTTCGGCATCCTGCTGCATAGCATGCACTACGCCGCGGGCCAGCCCATCCCCACGGACACGCTGATCCAGCCGCGCGCCGAAGGCGAAATCGCCTTCTTCCTGCGGCGCGACCTGCGCGGCCCGGGCGTGACCCGCGACGACGTGCTCGATGCGACCGAATCGGTGGCAGCGTGCTTCGAGATCGTCGACTCGCGCGTCCGCGACTGGAACATCCGCATCGAGGACACCGTGGCCGACAACGCGTCGTGCGGCGTCTACGTGCTCGGCGACGAGCGCGTCAGCCCGCAGGCGCTGGACCTGGCTGCGTGCGAGATGGTGCTGGAAAAGAACGGCGAATGCGTGGCCACGGGCCAGGGCAGCGCCGCGCTGGGCCATCCCGCCGACGCGGTGGCGTGGCTCGCCAACACGCTAGGCAGCTTCGGCATCCCGCTGTTGGCAGGCGAGACCATCCTGTCGGGTTCGCTCGCGGCCCTGATCCCCGTGCAGGCCGGCGACAAGCTGTCCATGCGGATCAGCGGCATCGGCGCCTGCAGCGCCGTGTTCTGCTGACTTTCTGATTCCCTCTACTTGCGACGCGAGACACCATGAACAAGATCCGATGCGCCCTGATCGGGCCCGGCAATATCGGCACCGACCTGCTTTACAAGCTGCGCCGCAGCGAAGTCCTGGAACCCGTGTGGATGGTCGGCGTGGACGCCACGTCCGAAGGCCTCGCGCGCGCCCGCGAGCTTGGCCTGAAGACCACCAGCGATGGCATCGACGGGCTGCTGCCGCATCTTGAAGCCGACGATATCCGCATCGCCTTCGATGCCACCTCCGCCTACGTCCATGCCGAACACTCGGCCAAGCTGACCGCGCGCGGCGTGCGCGTCATCGACCTGACGCCCGCCGCGATCGGTCCGTTCTGCGTGCCGCCCGTCAACCTTGACGCGCATATCGGCAGCAACGAGATGAACGTCAACATGGTCACGTGCGGCGGCCAGGCCACTATCCCCATGGTGTATGCCGTGTCGCGCGTGCAGCCGGTGGCCTATGGCGAGATCGTGGCGACGGTGTCGTCGCGCTCGGTCGGGCCTGGCACGCGCCGCAATATCGACGAATTCACGCGCACCACCGCGGGCGCGATCGAGGCCGTGGGCGGCGCGCGGCAGGGCAAGGCCATCATCGTGATCAACCCGGCCGAGCCGCCGCTGATCATGCGCGACACCATCCACTGCCTGACCGACGATGCGCCCGACGTCGCCGCCATCACCGCGTCGGTGCACGACATGATTGCCGAAGTGCGCAAGTACGTGCCCGGCTATACGCTGAAGAACGGCCCGGTGTTCGACGGCAAGCGCGTGTCGATCTTTCTGGAAGTGGAAGGCCTGGGCGACTACCTGCCGAAGTACGCCGGCAACCTCGACATCATGACCGCCTCCGCGGCCCGCACCGCCGAGTGCATTGCCGTCGCAATGCTGGCCGGCAGCCCTGAAACCACCACCGCCTGAGGAGCCACGCCATGGGCCAACGCATCACCCTGCACGACATGACCCTGCGCGACGGCATGCACCCGAAGCGCCACCAGATCTCGCTGGAACAGATGAAGGGCATCGCCCGCGGCCTGGACGCCGCCGGCGTGCCGCTGATCGAGGTGACTCACGGCGACGGCCTTGGCGGCGCCTCGGTCAACTACGGCTTTCCCGCGCACAGCGATGAAGACTACCTGCGCGCGGTGCTGGGCGAACTGAAGCAGGCGCGCGTCTCGGCGCTGCTGCTGCCGGGCATCGGCACTGTCGACCACCTGCGCATGGCGCATGAAATCGGCGTGCATACCATCCGCGTCGCCACCCACTGCACCGAGGCGGACGTGTCGGAGCAGCATATCGGCATGGCGCGCAAGCTCGGCATGGACACCGTCGGCTTCCTGATGATGGCCCATATGGCGCCGGCCCGGACGCTGGTGCAGCAGGCGCTGCTGATGGAAAGCTACGGCGCCAACTGCCTGTACATCACCGACTCGGCCGGCCACATGCTGCCGCACGACGTCACGGAAAAGCTGACCGCCGTGCGCCAGGCGCTGCGACCCGAGACCGAACTGGGCTTCCATGGCCACCATAACCTCGCCATGGGCGTGGCCAATTCGCTGGCCGCGATTGCATGCGGCGCGAACCGCATCGACGCCGCGGCGGCAGGGCTGGGCGCCGGTGCCGGCAACACGCCGATGGAAGTGCTGGTGGCGGTCTGCGAGCGCATGGGCATCGAGACCGGCGTGGACGTGTTCCGCATTGCCGACGTGGCCGAGGACCTGGTCGTGCCGATCATGGACCACCCGATCCGCATCGACCGCGACGCGCTTACGCTCGGCTATGCCGGCGTGTATTCATCCTTCCTGCTGTTCGCAAAGCGCGCCGAGGCGAAGTACCGCATTCCCGCGCGCGAGATCCTGGTCGAGTTGGGCCGCCAGCGGCTGGTGGGCGGCCAGGAGGACATGATCGAAGACACGGCCATCACGCTGGCGCGCGCACGCGGCCTGCCGGTGTCGTAGGCGCGGCAAGGCCAACTGCCCGGCGGCCATGCGGCGCCGGGCACAGACGTTCCACGTATCCGAGACGAAGAAGAACAGGAGACCCCTTCCATGCCCAGACTTTCCACGCCTCTGCTGTCCATCGCCGCCGCGGCACTGGCCGCCGCTGCCGGCCCCGCGCACGCGCTCAATGTGCTGCTGACCAATGACGACGGCTGCGCGGCGCCCGGCATCGGCGCGGTGCGCAAGGCCTTGCAGGATGCCGGACATCGCGTCATCACGGTCGGCCCGGCCAGCAACCAGAGCGGCTCCGGCGCCGCGTACGCCGTGCCAGACGGCAGCACCCGGCTGGTCGTGGCACCGCTTGCCGCCAGCGCCGATACCTTCTGCGTGCACCGCGTCAAGCCCGGCTATGCCGCGGGTAGCCCGCTCAATGCCGCCAACCCGAACTACATTGGCAGCGGCTCGCCCGTGGACGCCACGGCGATGGGGCTGAAGATCGTCGGGCCGGAGCAGCGCTTCGTGCCCGACCTGGTCGTTTCCGGCGCCAATTTCGGCGAGAACCTGTCGGACTCCATCCCGCACTCGGGGACGGTGATGAACGCGCTGTTCGCGGCACGGCGCGGCGTGCCCGCCATCGCGCTGAGCGTAGGCGTCGACTTCGCCGAGGCGCGAACGGGCTTCCCCGCCACGCTGGCCGCGTTCCCGAAGGCCGGCGCGTTCCTCGTGCGCGTGATCGCGAGCCTCGAAGCTGGCCGCGCGCCGGGCCAGCCGCTGCTGCCGGCGGCGCAGCCGCTGAATATCAACTATCCCGTGATCGGCAGGCAGCAGCCGGCGGGCGTGCGAATGACCGTGGCGGGCACGGTGGACTCATTCACCACGGCGTACCAGCGCAACCCGGACGGCACGGTATCGATCGGCGTCGGCGCACCGGACAGCGAACCGAATGCCCTCGCGCACATCGCCGAAACCCCGGCGTTCCTGGCCGGATACATCACGATCTCGCCGCTTGAAGTGGATTTCCGGCCCTCGGCCGAGGCGCGCGAGCGGTTCAGGCATACGCATCGCGGGCTGGCCGGCCTGGCACCTTAAGCCAGGACGCCATCGTCTGTCGCCGAACATCACCTTGCACTAATGCGTATGGCGATGATGCACGTCCGGATAGTGCGGATGCTTGTGGACCATCGCCTTATGCTCGTGCCAGTGCCTATGGGGCTCCTTGCCGTCCCACGGGAAATCGTGTTCATGCTGATGATGCTCGTCGTGCCGGTGCGAGTGGCTGTGCGCCAGTGGCTCGTGGGCATGCTCATGTTCGTGCCGCTCACGCAGATGCAGCCACACGCCCAGTGCCATCAACGCCGCAGCCAACCAAAACGCCAAGCCTGGCACTTCGGGCCAGACCACAAATGAAATCAGGACCCCAAACAAGGGGGCAACGGAGAAGTACGCCCCGGTTCGAGCCGTGCCCAGCACACGTAGTCCAATCACGAACAGGGCAAGACTCACACCGTATCCGGCGAATCCGACAAGCAGCGCCTGCGCTAACGTACTGGCCGGTGGAAGTACCGCCCCGTGCGTGAGGGCAAGCCCGGTATTGCACAACCCCGCAACAAGGCCCTTCAGGCATGCAATGAGGAGTGCATCGTTGCTGGACACCTTGCGGGTGAGGTTGTTGTCAATCGCCCAGCAAAGGCAAGCACCCACGATCAACAACGCCCCGGACGAGATCTGCACGCTACCTGGCTGCCACGAAAGCAGCAAGCCACCGGCCACGATGGCGACCATCCCAAGGACGATCTGGCGATCCGCGTTTTCCTTGAACACCACCCAGGCGATAACCGCCGTGAACACGCCCTCGACATTCAGGAGCAGGGATGCGGAGGCTGCATTGGTTGAGACGAGTCCGGTCATCAGCAAGGCGGGCCCTGCAACACCTCCCGCAAGGATTGCTCCGACCAACCACGGTATTTCTCCCCGCGGAATACCGCTCCGATCGCTGCCCGGGTCTGGCGCTGTCCAGATCTTCCGGGCAGCAAGTACCAGCGCCAGCCCAAAGCCACTGCCAAGATAAAGCAGGCCTGCGAGCAGGAGCGGAGCTACGGAACCGGTGAGCGCCTTCGCGAGCGGTGTACTTGCCCCAAACAGCAAGGCGGCCAGCAAAGCGGGAGACGCAGTACGAATAGACATTGTCGGACCTGGCCAATGAACCGGTGGTTATGCTGCTGCGCTATATCAGACGCACGTCAGGGTGGTTTCAAGCCTTGCAGTCCCAGTACCGCATGCTATTCCGGATCCTCAGCGACCGGCGCCTTAGCACCATGCCACCAATGACCGGTAGCACGAACCCAGTCAAATCGGCGGCGGTAATGTGTCCTCCAAGGCACTGGAATTTGTAGAGATCTCTACAACGTTGAAGGAGCCGCTACGCCCAGCTAAGCTGAGCCCATGACTGCTGTCTCATCCATTCCCCAAGCCGCCTGGCTACTACTCGTCGTCAGTCTGCCGACCTCGGCCGCCACGCCGCGCATGCGGCTGTGGCGTGGCATCAAGTCGTTGGGCAGCGCGTCGTTGCGCGATGGTGCCTATCTTTTGCCCAACCTCCCGGGCCAGCGAGCCCAGCTACAAGCGCTGGCCGAGGACGCGGCCAGCGAGGACGGCAAAGTCTGGATGCTGTCCGTTCAAGCCGACGACGAACAGCAAGAAGCCGGGTATCGCGCACTGTTCGACCGGACAGCCGAATACGCGGCCTGGATGGCAGAGCTTTCCGGCGCCCGCGCGGCGTTGGGTCACGCGGACGAGGCGGAACTGCTGCGCATGGCTCGCCGGCACGGCCGTGGGTTCGACGCGATCCGCAAGATCGATTTTTTCCCCAACGAGTCTTCCGCCCGCGCCGAAGCGCAATGGCGCGATTTCAATGCGGCCATCGACATCTTGCTGTCCCCGGGTGAGCCGCATGGCGTGGCGGGCAGTATCCCGCGGCGTGACCCCACCCAGTATCAGGGCCGACGCTGGGGGACGCGGCGGCATCTCTGGGTAGACCGTGTCGCCTGCGCCTGGCTGATCCGGCGCTTTATCGATCCCCATGCCACGTTCGTCTGGCTCGAGGACATTCGCCAATGCCCGGAAGACCTGCTGGGGTTCGACTTCGACGGCGCCACCTTCACCCATATTGGCGACCGCGTTTCGTTTGAAGTCTTGCTGGCCAGCTTCGGACTCGACGAGGACAAAGGCCTGTCGCGCCTTGGCCAGATGATTCATGTGCTGGACATCGGCGGCACGCCGGTTGCGGAAGCGAGTGGCTTCGAGGCGATGCTGGCTGGCGCGCGCGAGCGCTTTCCTGATGACGATGCATTGCTGGACGAGGCCGGCCGTGTCCTCGACTCGCTGTACAGCCATTTTTCGAGCCCGCGCAAGCGCTAGGTCGTTACCCATCCAGCCTCTTCAGATTCCCCTTCAGACGACACCAGATGAATTCGCCCCAACCCTCTGATGCCTCCCCGGTCCATTCACCGCACGAACGCCCTGGATACACCTTGCGGCAACTGGTGATGTACTTCCTGCGACTCGGCACGTTGGGCTTCGGCGGTCCGGTTGCGCTCGCCGGCTATATGCACCGGGACCTGGTGGACGCGCGGCAGTGGATCACCGATGCCGACTACAAGGAAGGCCTCGCGCTGGCGCAATTGGCACCGGGCCCGCTGGCGGCCCAGTTGGCGATCTACCTTGGATATGTGCACTACCGCATCGTCGGCGCGACCCTCGTCGGCGTTGCCTTCGTACTGCCATCATTTCTGATGGTGCTGGCTCTCGGTTGGGCCTATGTGCGCTTCGGGGGCCTGACCTGGATGCAGTCAGTGTTCTATGGCGTGGGCGCGGCAGTGATCGGCATCATCGCGATCAGCGCTCACAAGCTGACCAGGAAGAGCGTGGGCAAGGACAAGCTGCTGTGGTTTATTTACCTGGTTCTCGTCGCAGTCACGGTCATTACCGAATCGGAGGTAGCCTGGCTGTTCGTCGCGGCAGGTGTTCTGGCCTGGTTCTGGCGCGCACCGCCCAAGTGGCTGCGTCAAGGCAAGCTCAATGCGCTGGCGGCAACGCCATTGCCGGCTGCAAGCGGCATGATGAGCACGGTGGACTGGCCGCTCTTGTCGCAGATTGGAGTGTTCTTTGCCAAGGCCGGCGCGTTCGTCTTCGGTTCGGGACTTGCCATCGTGCCCTTCCTGTACGGCGGTGTCGTCACCGAACACCACTGGCTGAACGACAAGCAGTTTGTGGACGCCGTGGCGGTGGCCATGATCACACCCGGCCCGGTCGTTATCACTGTCGGCTTCATCGGCTATCTGGTGGCTGGACTCCCTGGGGCGTGCGTGGCGGCAGCCGCGACATTTTTGCCCTGCTACCTCTTCACTGTCCTGCCTGCGCCGTACTTCAAGAAGTACGGCAAGCTGCCCGCCATTCTGGCATTCGTGGATGGCGTTACCGCTGCCGCCATCGGCGCCATTACCGGCGCGGTCATCGTGCTGGCCAAACGTTCGATCGTCGATATCCCGACCGCGCTGCTCGCGCTGGTGACCGTGGCCCTGCTGCTGAAGTTCAAGAAGCTGTCCGAGCCCATGATTGTTGCGGGAGCGGCCTTGATCGGCCTGGTGGCCTATCCGCTGCTGCATCACTGAGTCACAGGAGATCCTGAGGTGACATCCGTCTCGGTCGCCCGCTCGAAGCTCACCGGCCTTCTGCTTCCGCCAGGTATCGATACAAGCGTGATGCCGCTGCTCGTTGGACGGGCGCTGCGCGGCGTATGCGATGGATTCGTCGCTGTACTCTTGCCCGCATATCTGCTGGGTCTCGGCTTTGGCCAGCTTTCGGTCGGCCTGATCAGCAGTGCCACGCTGATCGGCTCGGCGCTCGCAACCATCTTGGTCGGAGTCATCGGGAGCCGCTTTCCGCTACGTCGCCTGCTGACACTGGCGGCAGTCCTCATGGCAATCACCGGGGTGGGCTTTGCCAGTCTGTCGTCACTCTGGCCACTGTTGATCGTAGCCTTCATCGGTACCCTGAACCCGAGCTCGGGGGATGTCAGCGTGTTCTTGCCGCTCGAACACGCTCGCCTGGCCGAGGCGGCGACCCCGGATGCGCGTACGGCGCTGTTTGCGCGCTACAGCCTTGTTGGCGCCTTCTCCGCTGCCATCGGTGCCTTGGCCGCGGCCCTGCCCGCGTGGATCTCCGTGCATGCCGGTCTGTCGATGATGGCTGCCATGCGACTGATGTTCGTCGCCTATGCCTCTACCGGCGTAGCACTCTGGGCGCTTTATACGAGACTGCCCCAGCAGCGTCCGCAGGCATCGTCGGCGACAACCCCCTTGGGGCCGTCGCGTCGCATTGTCATCCACCTGGCAATGTTGTTCAGCGTGGATGCGTTCGCAGGCGGCCTGGTCGTCAACGCCTTGCTGTCACTTTGGCTGATGCAACGCTTCGGGCTGTCTCCCGCCGCAGCGGGCCAGTTCTTCTTCTGGGCGGGGTTGCTGACAACAGCCTCTCAGCTCATTGCCGTGCCGCTGGCAAGAAGGATCGGCTTGTTGAACACCATGGTGTTCACGCACATCCCTTCCAGTGCTTTCCTGATTGCCGCAGCCTTCGCGCCGTCATTGATGCTGACCTTGACGCTGTTGCTGATGCGTAGTGCGTTGTCGCAAATGGATGTGCCGACCCGGACGGCGTTCGTCATGGCAGTAGTCACGCCGGCCGAACGCACTGCGGCCGCCAGTTTGACAGCGGTTCCCAGAAGCCTCGCCGCCGCAGTCGGCCCGGTTCTTGCGGGAGGCTTGATGGCGATGGGCTGGACCGGGGCGCCATTGCTGGCCTGTGGTGTGTTGAAGATTGGCTACGACCTTGCCATGTTGCACGCCTTCAGGCGTGTCAAGCCACTCAATTGAGCCCCTCGGCGCGGGGTATGGAGGTGCCTTCTGCATCTCTTGAAATTGCCTTTTTCTCTTGCTATTTTTATTTCCGCTCAGGCAGTCGCGACTTCGCGCTGCGTGTTTCTGTTTGTTTGCCAGCAATGGGGCAGGTGAATGGGAGCGCGTAATGCCCCTTCCTCCTCGCTGGCATCGATAGGAGGATACGACCATGACTGACGCATTCTTTGGATCCGACCTCTTCGGTGACCTCGATCGCTTGCAAAGGCAGATGTCGGGGCTGTTCGGGGGGTTTCCCTCCAGCATCCGCGCCGGGCGTTTCGGCGCCTTTCCTGCGATCAATATCGGGGCAACGGACGACTCCATCGAGATCGTCGCGTTCGCACCCGGCGTCAAGCAGGAGGACTTTGAGGTCTCTATCGACAGAGGGCTGCTGACGATCAGCGGCGAGCGGCATTCCGTTTGGTCCGACGACCTGCCGGATTCGCGACGGTACGCTCAGGAACGTTTTGTTGGTGCGTTCCGAAGGGTGATTGAATTGCCCGACGGCGCTGATCCCGACAAGGTACAGGCGCGATATGCCAATGGTTGTCTTTCCGTAAGCGTGGGCAAACGCGAGGCATCGAAGCCGCGTGCCATCGCTGTGCAATAGTGCGAAGGAGACTGCCATGAACGATACCACCCAAGTCGCCGAACGCAACGACAGTGCGTTGGCTCAACGTCAAGAAAACAAAGCTGCGCGGACAGTGACGCTCGTGCCCGCAGTGGACATCGTCGAGGATACAAACGGCGTGACCTTGTGGGCCGATCTGCCGGGCGTGAGTCATGACAAGCTGGAGGTCAGCGTCCACGACAGCAACCTCCATATTGCTGCGGAAGCCGTCGTGCCAATGCCCTCCGGATTGCGCGTGCAGTACGCGGAAATCAGCCAGCCTCACTTCGCGCGTTCCTTCTCCCTGAGTCCGGATCTGGATGGCACACAGATCAGCGCGCAGTTGCAAGACGGGGTGCTGAAGCTGACCATCCCGCGTCGCGAGGAAGCGCGACCGCGGCGCATTGCGATCAACGTGACGTAAGCAGACATGGTGTCGACCAGGACGTCTCACCGGGCGCCCTGGTCGGCCCGGGCATATCTCGGCCTATTACATGAGCAGAGGTCATCATGGAGTTCGATACCGACTGGATAACTTTGGGTCCCCATCGCGTTCGGCTGCGCTGCGTGCGTGGTTTTCCGACTGAAAAGATGCGGACCATCGCTGAGCTGTCGCGCATCGCCATCGAGCACAATATGAGTGCTGCAGCGCGACTGTTGGAGGTCGTCGATGACCGTTCAAATTCCTATTCCATCAATATTGGCACGACCTTTCCAAAAGACACGGCTGCGGCACCACATCTGGAAGTGGCGCTCGCCACCGTGCTCGGGCTAAAAGCGGACCAGATCAGCCTGGACGTCACGGTGGTCAGCCAGACCGAAGTGGATCTCCACTTTGGCGTGTACGAACGGATGCTGGCCGAGAAGATCGGAATCGTTCCTCAAATTCAGTGAAGCACTATCAAGCGACTGATGCGGGGTTGGCGGCGACCTGCCTCCCTCCCCTCCTCATCAAACGAATTTCACGTTCGCCATGGTGATTTCGCATACTGCCGTTTGCACCCGGCACTGGCGGGCAAAACTGATGAATTCAACGCCCTCGGACTCTTTTCAGCAAAGTGGTGCTCCGCGTGTCGAACCGGCCTTCGTCAGGCTGACGGAAACGATGGCAAGTTCGAAGTTGGCGGTCAAGAACCCTTACTTTCGAACTGCCAAATTGCCAGCGCGTAGCCAGCGGGTGATCATCATTGTCCGACCGACTTCGCTGACGTTCTGCATATGAGTGCAATCCTGAAGGGCATCAAGGTGCTCGACCTGACCCGCGTCGTCGCTGGCCCATGGGCCACGCAGAACCTCGCCGACATGGGTGCCACCGTCTACAAGATCGAAAAACCCGGCGACGGCGACGACACGCGCCGCATGGGTCCCTTCCTCACGGACACCAACGGCAACGAGACGAACGACTCCGCCTTCTTCCTCTGCTGCAACCGCGGCAAGCAGTCTGTCACCGTGGACATCTCCCGACCCGAAGGCGCAGACCTGGTGCGCCGGCTGGCGGCGCGTTGCGACGTGGTGGTGGAGAATTACAAAGCCGGAAGCCTGAAGAAATACGGGCTAGACTACGCCAGCATTCGCGCGCTGCGTCCGGACATCATCTATTGCTCCGTCACTGGCTTCGGCCCCGATGGGCCGTACGCGCCCCGCCCCGCCTATGACTTCATCCTGCAAGGCATGGCCGGCCTGATGAGCACCTGCGGCCAACCTGACGGCACGCCCGGCGCGGCGCCTATGCGCACCGCGATTCCGCTTACCGATATCCTCACTGGCTTGTACGCGTCAGTGGCGCTGTTGGGCGCGCTTTACCATCGTCAAGCCACCGGCGAGGGCCAGTACCTCGACGCCGCCATGCTCGACGCCGCCGTGGCCGCCAACGGTCATCTCGCGCTCGGCTACCACATGACCGGCAAGGTACCGCAGCGAGCGGGCAACACGAACCCGGTGGCATCACCGTCGGAGGTGTTCGCCTGCCGCGACGGCCACCTCATCATCGCCGCCGGCAACAATGGGCAGTTCGCGGCGCTGTGCCGCGTGGTAGGTTGCGAGGAACTGATCTGCGATCAGCGCTTCCTGCAGAACATGGACCGCGTCCGCAATCGTCCTGCTCTGCGCGAGGCGCTCACCGCGCACCTGAGCAACTGGAATGCGGCGGACCTGATCCGCACGCTCGAAGCGGCCGGCGTGCCGTGTGGCCGGATCAACAGCGTCGATGAAGTTTTCGAGGATCCCCAGGTAAAGCACCGCGGCCTCCTGGTTCGGCTGCCACATGCGAGCGGCACGGACGCACCCACGCTGCGGAGCCCGCTGCGCTTCTCTGCCACGCCCGTGACCATGACGGCCCCGCCGCAACTTGGCCAGCACACCGAGACCGCGCTGTGCGCCGAGCTGGGAATGACTCCGGCCGATGTGCGCGCGTACCGCGAGCAAGGACTGATCTGATAACGAACGGGCCGCGGCCCGTTCTTCATTGAATCAAACTGCGAAGCAACGCATCAATCCAGCTTCACTCCCGCCTTCTGGACCACCCCGGCCCAGCGCACGAATTCCTCTTTGATGAACGCCTGGAACTGCTCAGGCCTGCCTCCGACCGGGTCGATGCCGTAGTCAATCAGCTTCGCCCGAACGTCCGGCGCATGCACCACCGCGTCGAGTTCCGCCGACAGCTTGTTCAGGATGGCAGGCGGCGTCTTCGACGGGGCCAGCACGCCGATCCAGCTACCGGGCATGATGTTTGGGTAGCCTGCCTCGGCCATGGTTGGCACGTCGGGCGCGGCGGGCCAGCGTTTCGGGTTGGTGATGGCGAGGGCGCGGACTTTGCCTGCCTTGGCCAGTGGGATCATGGTCTGGACGGAGTCGAAGATCACGGCGATCTGGCCAGAAAACAGGTCTGTCAGCGCCGGAGAGATTCCCTTGTAGGGCACGTGGGTCATCGCCACGCCCGTGCCTTGGGCGAACAGTTCACCTGCGAGGTGTGCCCCGGAGCCGCTGCCGCTGGAGGCAAACGTCATCTTGTCCGGATTGGCCTTGCCCCACGCCACCAGTTCCTTGACTGACTTAGGCGGCAATTGCGCGCTCGACACCATCAGCAAAGGAATGCGGCCGATCTCGCTGACGCCCGTCAGATCCTTGATCGGGTCGTATTTCATATTGGGGTACAGACTCGGATTGATGACGTGCGCTGCCACCACGACCAGCAGCGAGTACCCATCAGGCGCGGACTTGGCGACGTTGTCCGAGCCGAGCATGCTGTTGGCGCCGGGACGGTTCTCGACCACCACCGGCTGGCCGATGCGCTCGGAAAGCTTGTGCATGACGAGTCGCGTCACGGTGTCGGACACACCTCCCGGAGTGTACGGGACCACTACGCGCACCGGACGCGCCGGGAAACCCGCCGCAGCATTGTCCAGCGCCAGCACAGGCAAGCCGGGCAGTGCGCTGCCTGCGAACACGGTGGCCTGGATGAGCCGCCGCAGCGCGATGCGTCGGCGCGATCCGCGTTGCGAATCTATATCGTGTGGGTCTTTCATCTCCGTCAGTCTCCTTTCTTTGCTGATGGTGTCTTTTTCAGGTTCAGTCGTTCGCCCACGCCTGCGGCACGGACAGCGGCAAGTCCAGCAGCATCTGCGCAAAACTCTTTCCGAGCGGGTCGGAGCGCAGGCTCGCCACGCCACCGCCGCCAAGTGCGCCGTGCATGAGGAAGTTCAGCGCCCGCAGGCCCGGCACCTCGAATCGTTCCACGTCACCGGTTACCAGATGGGCGAAATACTCGCGCACGGCGGCTGGCGTCAGTTGTTCGCGCAGCAGGGGCAGATATTCCGGCTTGCGCGCGATCACGCCGATGTTCTCGTCGTCTCCCTTGTCGCCGCTGCGGGCGTAGGCGAGCGACACGAGCGGCCGTTGCACGCGCGGGCCAGATGGCACCGCCGTGGCTGGCGGCATGTCGACCGGTTCCGGGGCAGATGGCTTGCCCACTTCGGCCGCCACCGGCAGCACGATGCGGCGGTCGCCTATCTCGACGACCATCGGCACACGGTCCTTCGGCACAAGGAAGGAAAACACCTTGACCACGGGCTGGATATCGACACGGCCCGAGAACGAGGAACGCGTGCCCGCCGCCATCGACGTGCCGGCCGACGCGCATTCACGTTGCAGGAAGGCAAGCGCCTTTGCCTGCGCGTGGCGGGCGCCGATGCGCAGAACGACCTCGCGCGTGGGCAGCGCGCGGGCGTGGGGGCCGTAGTGCGACTCGCAGCCGAGCAGTTCCACCACCGTCTCGCTGTAGTCGCCCATGCCTCGCTCGACCAGCATGTTGCGCGTGCGGGCAAGAAGCGCCTCGGCGGTGCGGCGAGCCTTGACAGGGGCATCGATGCCCCGGATTGCCATCATCAGGCTGATCTGGTAGCCGTCCTGCCACGTGGCGTTGCCCTTGTAGTGCGATCCCGGCGTACGCCCCCGGGCGCCATGCACGCGCACCCGGCCGTCGCCGATGGCTTCGGTACGTACCTGCCGGAAGTCGCAGGTGACATCGGGCATCAGGTAGTTGGCGGGGTCGCCCACTTCGTAGAGGATCTGCTCCGCCACGGCAGCGGGGTCAATCAGGCCGCCGGTGTGGTCGGGCTTCGATAAGACGAAGCTGCCGTCGTCGGCGCAGTCGATCACCGGGTAGCCGATGCGGTCCCAGTCGGGCACGCGCTGCCAATCGGTGAACAACCCGCCCGTCGCCTGCGCGCCGCACTCGATCAGGTGGCCGGCGAGCGTGCCAGCGGCGAGGCGGTCCCAGTCGTTCCAGCCCCAGCCAAACTCGTGCGCGAGCGCACCGACCACCACGGCGCTGTCAACGCAGCGGCCGGCGATGACAATGTCGGCCCCGCTGTCGAGTGCGCGCGCGATGCCCTGCGCTCCGGTGTAGACGTTGGCCGACCACGGCTCGGTGGTGGGCACGGGATTGCCGTCGATCTGCGTCAGGCCCGACACGCACCAGCCGGCGAAGTCGTGCTCGACGTCGTCACCGCTGACGACGGCAATGCGCGGCGAAAGGCGGTGCTGCGCGGCGATCTTCAGCAACGCATCGCGGCAGGCATGCGGGTTCAGGCCACCGGCATTGGCGATAACACGGATGCCCCTTTTCATGATCTCGGGCAGGTGCGGGCCGACCGCAACGTTGACGAAGTCGGTTGCGTAGCCCAGCGACGAGTCCTTGGCGCGGGCACGCGCCAAAAGCGACATCGTGGTTTCAGCGAGGTAGTCGTAGACGAGATATTGCAGACCCGGCACGGTCAGCAACTGGGGCGTCGCGACGGCCGAATCGCCCCAGAAGCCGCTGGCGCCGCCGATGCGGACTGTCCTGGTGGGGAGTGTGGTGCTCATGCCGTGCCCTCCCCTGTCGCTTCGGCTTCCACGCGCGCCAGCACCGCTCCGGCGCTGGCCTGTCCGCCGACGCGCGCCGGCAGTTCCGCCACCACGCCGGCGAATGGTGCGGCGAGTGTGTGTTCCATCTTCATGGCTTCGAGGATGACCAGCGGCTGGCCGGCCTCGACGCGGTCGCCTTCGGCCACGTTGACGGCGACGATGCGCGCGGTCAGCGGTGCAGTCAGCACCCCGCTGGCCTCGCCGCCGATGTCGCGGCGACGCGGATCATGGCGGGCGAAGCGCCATGCGCGGCCGTCCTGGAAGAGGTGCAGCGCCTGCTCGTCCGTCGCGTGGACGACGGGCCACGCGACGCCCTCGCATTCGATGAGGGCTGTGCCTTCGCCGGCATCGGTGCGCAGGATGCGGACGCGCTGGGCGGGCGCGCCGGTTTCACCGCGCGGGTTGACGATGACGTCCCAGCCGCGCTTCAAGGCACGCAGGCTTGCCTCCCATGACTTTCCGTCGGCGTGCAGCACGATCGTCGACGCGGCGCGCGACAGTGCGGCAGGCTCGGATTGCGCCAGCAGCTCCGACGCAACCATCGCCGCCGCTGTCAGCACATGACGCGGCGGCTCGGCCGGCTGCAGCGCGGCCTGCATGTGGGTGTCGACAAAGCCGGTGTGGACATCGTTGCCGGCGAACGCTTCGCTGGCAAGACACGCCGCCAGGAACGGCTGGTTGGTCGGTACACCCAGCAGCACGCAGTCTTCCACGGCACGCTGAAGCTTGCGGCGCGCCTCCTCGCGCGTGCGGCCGTGGGCGACCAGCTTGGCAATCATGGAATCGTAGTGCGTGGGGATGTCACCGCCCGCTTCGAGCGCATGGTCGACACGCACATCCCGCCCGGCATGCGGCACGCGCCAGCGCAGCACCGAACCGCCTTGCGGCAGGAAGCCCGCGGGGACGTCCTCTGCCGTCAGCCTCACTTCGATGGCGTGGCCGGCAAGCTTCACGTCGTCTTGCGTGACAGGCAGCGGCTCGCCGGCCGCGACGCGCAGTTGCCAGTCCACCAGGTCGAAGCCGGTGATGGCTTCGGTCACCGCGTGCTCGACCTGCAGCCGGGTGTTCATCTCCATGAAGTAGAAGTTGCCGTCGGCGTCGAGCAGAAACTCCATCGTGCCGGCGCCGACGTAACCGATTGCGCGAGCCGCGCGCACGGCGGCGTCGCCCATGCGGGCGCGCAGGGCCGGCGACACGGCCGGCGACGGCGCTTCCTCGATCACCTTCTGGTGGCGGCGCTGCACCGAGCAGTCGCGCTCGCCGAGGTGGATCACGTTGCCGCGCGTGTCGGCGAAGACCTGGATCTCGACGTGGCGCGGAGTAATGACGGCGCGTTCGAGAATCAGTTCGTCGGAGCCGAAAGCGGCAGCGGCCTCGGAACGAGCGCTGGCGAGGGCGGCGGGCAAGGCGGCGGCGTCGCGCACGAGGCGCATGCCGCGGCCGCCGCCGCCGGCTGCCGCTTTGACCATCAGCGGAAAGCCGATGCGCGCGGCTTGGGCGAGCAGCGTGGCGTCGTCCTGCTCGCTGCCCTGGTAGCCGGGCACACAAGGCATGTCGGCAGCGAGCATCAGTCGCTTGGCCTCGGCCTTGTTACCCATGGCGCGAATGGCATTCGCGGGCGGACCGACGAAGACAAGGCCGGCGCCTGTCACGGCTTCGGCAAACGCGGCGTTTTCAGCGAGAAAGCCGTAGCCGGGGTGAATCGCGTCGGCGCCAGCCGACTTCGCAGCGTCGAGGATGGCGGGGATGTTCAGGTACGACTCGCGCGGCGCGGCGGCGCCGATGCAGACGGCGCGGTCGGCGAAGGCCACGTGCGGACTGTGGCGGTCCGCTTGGGAATAGACGGCGACGGTGGCCAAACCGAGTTTGCGAGCGGAGCGCATGATGCGCACGGCAATCTCACCGCGGTTGGCGACGAGCAGTGTGTGGAAGGGGCGACTGGGTGCTGACATGGGAAGTTCTCTGGAAATGGTCTTTGTGCTCAGACGCCGGTTGATTGCGCCGCGCGGACGGTTTCTGAGTCGAACCGCACGGTCCATCTTGCCTCCCGCCTCTCACGGAACGCCTCAATACCTTCCGCACCTTCGGTGCGCATACAGGCCGCGAACTCGCGCGAGGCATCGTCAAGCAGACTGTCCACTGGCTCCTGGCCGCACCGCGCCACCAGCGCCTTGAACCGGCGATTGGCGTGCGGGCCGCAGCGGCCGATGCGCGTCAGCCATTCGGCGACGAGGCTGTCGAGTTCGGCGCTGTCATCGGCCAACTGGTCGACAAGACCAATGGCAAGCGCCGCGGCCCCGTCCAGCCTCTCCCCGGTCAGCCCGAGGCGACGCGTCAGCGTCGGGCCGAGCCGGCCGACCACGAACGGCGAGATCTGCGCGGCGATGATTCCCAATGTGGTTTCGGACAAAGCGAAGCGCGCGGCGCGGGTGGCCAGGACGATGTCGGCCGCGCAGGCGAGGCCCATGCCACCGCCCATGGCCGGACCGTCGACCGCCGCAATCACCGGCACCGGCAGCGCGGTCAGCCGCGTCATGAAATAGCCGAACTGGCGGTTACGCGTGGAAACGGGGTCCTCGTCACCGGCACCACCTGCGTCGAGCCGCGCCTGGAAGTTGCCGACGTTGCCGCCGGCGCTGAAGGTTCCCCCTGAGCCGCGCAGCACCAGGGCCCGGATGCCGCTGTCAGCCTCGGCCTGCGCGACGGCGTCGGCCAGGTCGGCGACGACTTCCGGGGCGAGTGCGTTGCGGGTGGCCGGAACGTTCAGCGTGGCAAACAGCACGCCGTCCACGCGGCGCACGATCAGCGGGTCACTCATGGTCTTTTCCTCCTGGCGACTCAGCGGTCATTGCGGGACATCAGCCCCATCTGCTTGGCGATGACCTGCAGCATCACCTCGTCCGCCCCACCGCCGATGGAGCCGAGGCGGAAGTCCCGGTAGGCGCGGTTCGCGTGGTTATCCCAGGTGTAGCCCATGCCGCCCTGGAACTGGATGCACCAGTCGGCAATCTCGCGCGACAGGCGGCCGGCCTTCAGCTTGGCCATCGACGCCCGCTCCACGACGTCCTCGCCCTTGATATAAGCCTGCGTGGCAACATGAACCAGTGCGCGCAGCGATTCGAGTTCAGTCTTCAGCTCCGCCAGCTTGAACTGGATGTACTGGTTGTCGAGCAGCGGTTTCCCGAACGCGATACGCTGACGCAGGTAGTCCGCGGTTTCCTCGATCAGCGCGTCACAGGCCAGACGGCGGGCGGCTCCATTCAGCCGCTCCTCCTGGAACTGCTTCATCTGGTAGATGAAGCCCATGCCCTCCTCCCCGATACGATTGCGCACCGGAACGCGGACCTCGTCGAGGAAGATCTGGGCGGTATCGGAGCACCACATGCCCATCTTGCGGATCTTTTGGGTCTCCACGCCGCGCACGCGCTTGCCGTTCTCCTTCAGAGGCACGATGATCAGCGACTTGTTCTTGTGGACTGGCCCGTCGGACGTGTTGCACAGAAGGCAGATCCAGTCAGCCTGGGTACCGTTGGTAATCCACATCTTGGAGCCGCTGATGACGTAGTCGTCGCCGTCGCGGCGGGCGCGGGTCTTGAGCGAAGCGACGTCGGAGCCGGCGCCGGCCTCGGACACGCCGATGGACACCACTACGTCACCCGCGATGGCGGGGGCAAGGAATTCGCGCTTCAACGCATCAGAGCCGAAGGTGGCCAGCGCAGGGGTAGCCATATCGGTCTGCACGCCGACGCCCATGCCGACACCCTGGGCCCGCGCATGGCCCAGCGCCTCGGCTGCCGCCACGGCGTAGGAGAAGTCGAGGCCCAGGCCGCCGTATTCCACCGGCTTGGTGATGCCGAGGAAGCCGAGGTCTCCCATCTTCTTGAACAGTTCATGCGCGGGGAAAACTTCGGCGGCCTCCCATTCGTCGACGTGAGGATCAATCTCCGCCGAGACAAACCGGCGGATGCTGTCCATGATGTTGCGGTGGTCTTCGGTGTAGAGCATGTGGTATCTCCGGTGTTCTTTCCTGTTAGAAGCGGGCCACGCCGAATTGCATGGCACGAGGTGTCCGGGCGGCTGCTTCGCGGACGGTGGCCAGCACGAAGGCGAGCACGGCGCGGGTGTCGCGGGGGTCGATCACGCCGTCGTCCAGGAGCAAGCCGCTGGTGACGAAAGCGCTGCCCTGCCGGTCGAAGTTGGCGACGATTTCGGCGGTCTGTGCGGCGAGCGCACCTTCGTCCACGGCAACGCCTTTGCGCTCGGCCTGCTGGCGGGCCACGATCTCCAGCGTCATCGCAGCCTGTTCGCCGCCCATCACAGCCGTGCGGGCATTGGGCCACGAGAAGCAGAAGCGTGGGCGGAAGCCGCGTCCGCACATGCCGAAGTTTCCCGCGCCGAAGCTCGCGCCGCAGTACAGCGTGATCTGCGGCACGGTGGAGTTCGACAGCGCCTGAATCATCTTCGAGCCGTGCTTGATCATGCCGGCTTCTTCCGACGCCTTTCCGACAATGAAACCGGTGGTGTTCTGCATGAACACAATGGGCGTGCCTGACTGGTTGCAGGCCTGGATGAACTGGGCGGCCTTCGTCGCGCCGGCCGGATCAATGGGGCCGTTGTTAGTGATGAAGCCAACCACGTGGCCCTCGATGCGGGCGTGGCCGCAGACGGTAGCGGGGCCGTAGTCGGGCTTGAAGGGGAGCCAGGCGGAGTCATCCGCAAGGCGGGAGATGACTTCGCGCATGTCCACCGGGCGCTTGTGGTCGAGCGTCATCACGCCATCCAGTTCCGCCGTATTCAGTTTCGGCTGGCGGGCCGGCTGATGCGGCGCCACCTCGGCACGCGGCCAGTCGAGGCTGGCGACAATGTCGCGCGCGGTCGCGATCGCGTGTTCGTCGTCCTCGGCCACATATTCGGCCAGGCCGCTGACCGTGGCGTGCAGGTCGGCGCCGCCCAGTTCCTCATCGGTGGCGATTTCGCCCGTGGCCGCTTTCAGCAGCGGCGGGCCGGCGAGAAACGCGCGGGCACGCTTGCGGACCATCACCACGTAGTCGGACAGGCCTGGCATGTAGGCACCGCCCGCCGTGGAAGAGCCGTGGACCACGGTGATGATCGGCAGCCCGGCGGCCGACAGGCGGGCAAGGTTGTAGAAGATGGTGCCACCGCGCACGAACTTGTCGACGCGGTACTTGCGCAGATTGGCACCGGCCGACTCCACGAGGTGGATGAACGGCAGCCGGTTTTCCAGCGCGATCTCCTGGCAGCGCATCATCTTCATGTTACCGGCCTCGGTCATAGCGCCAGCGTCAATGCCGGAGTCCGTGGCGAGCACCATGCAGCGCACGCCGCAGACGAACCCGATGCCGGCCACTAGCGAGCCGCCAGGGATCGACGTGTCTGGGTCGGGGTCGTCCATGCCGTAGCCCGCCAGCGTGGCGAGCGGCAGGAAAGGCGCGCCGGGATCGAGCAGGCGGGCGACACGCTCACGCGGCAGCAGCGCGCCGCGCTTGTCGAAGCTGGCGCGGGCTCGGGCGGAGGCGTCGACGGCACGCTGCTCCAGTGCGCGCAGGCGGTCGATCAACGCCTGCATTCCGCTGCGCTGCGCGGCAAAGGCTTCCGAGGAGGGATCAATCCGGGTATTGAAGGGAATCATGGCGGGGCCCTCTGCGCTCATTGGCATGTATGTTTTGGTGAAGGCATTGCATATCAGCGCACCGCTGCCGACAACCGCAACCACGCAGATCGTGCATAATATGCACAGTCTTGGTGTTTCCCCTGCCCCATCCCCATGTCTACAACCTCGACCGACGCACGCGCGGTGCAGTCCGGCGTGCAGAGTCTGTCACGCGCCTTCGCACTGCTTCACCTGCTGGGCGAGCACCATGAACCCGGCCTGACCCTGCCCGAACTCGCCATGCTGGCCGGCATCGACCGCACCACGGCGCACCGGATGGTTCGGTTCCTGGAGTCCGCCGGCTACGCTGAGCGCGAACCAGCCGGCAAACGCTACCACCTCGGCACGGCGGCTATGGCCCTCGGCGTGCGCGCCATGAACCGGCCGCCGCCCAGCAGCCAACTCGTCACCCGCATGAAGGCCGTGGCCCGCCTGACCGGGGACGCCGTCTTCCTGATCGCGCGCTTGGGCGACCACGGCTACTGCCTGCACATGGAGGAGGACGCCAATCGCGCCAAGACCTTCCATTTGCTCACGGGCACCTCGCGCCTTCTCGGCCAAGGTACCGCCAGCATGGCACTGCTGGCACGGCTGGACAACGACAACATCCGTGCGCATTACGACCGCCACCGGAGGGAATACGAAACTAGCGGCCTCAGCCTGCTGACGCTGCTGCGCGGCGTGGAGCGCAGCCGCCGTCTCGGCTACGCGCTGGCTGGCGCCGCGGGCGTGGCGGGCGTGGGGTATGTGCTGCCGCTGGCGTTGGCGGGGGATGCAGCAGTCAGCGTGGTGTCCACCGCCTCGCGGATGCCCGTGTCGCGCCGGCACGAGATCGGGGCGCTGCTGCGCGCGACGTTCGAGGCGACGTGAGAAGGTCCGGGCCGGCGAACGTTCGCCCGCTGGCCAGTGCCGCTTCAAAGCATCGATGGTAGCGTCCGCCAACTTGTCGGCGGACGATTGGAGCGGCGATGCCGCCACAGCAGACCGGACCACTGGGTAGTTCGAACCCGGGATACGCGAGCCAGCTTAGGTTCAGCCGGGGAGCGGTCGCTTGCCGGCCACCCCGTAAGCTTCAGTGTCCGCTCTGGCATTGTCTGCGCTCGTTGCCGAGCGCGCCCCGGTCAGAATCGATGTCGTAGACCGACGCCACCCCCCACCTTGCTTCCCTTTACCCCCATGAAGCTTGGCAATGCATAGTTGCCGTTGATCCGATTGAAGTCCACTTCGGCATAGACGTCGGTCCGCTTGGACAAGCTATAGTCGGCGACACCCGTGACCATGATGCGGCTGCCGCCCGGATCCTTCTGATGATCGTAGTGTGAGGCAACCGACAGGGTCAGCGCCGAGGAAGCCTGGACGGCAAAGCCGCCAGTAAATACATCGTTTCGCTGTGCGCTCACATCAAACCGGTTGTTGAGGTACCCGAAGGTCAACTTGACGATGCCAAGCTGGTAGCCGCCGCCCAGTCCCCACACCTTGCGTGCTTCCGGCGTAGTGAGTGCGTTTGCCTGTTGCCAGAATGCCCCGACATCAACCGGGCCCTGCGTATAGCCCAGCGAAAGGCCATAGCTCGAACTGCGCTTGGTCTGCCCGGGAACCTCGCCGAAGGTGTAGTGGGCGCCTGCAGTGAACGCGCCCCACTGGCCGAAGTACTTGGCCATGTTGTCCTGACGCGGCCCGGTGTAGCTGTTGATGATGGTGACCGCGTCCAGGTTCGGATGGCCATTCGGCTGGAACCGACCGGATGCATCGTAGGCAGTCGTGAATTGGCGCCCGAATGTGAAGCGGCCAATCGTGGCGTGATTCAGTCCGATCCAGGCCTGGCGACCAAACAGACGGCCTTGGTTGTTCGTGCTCTGTTGCCCGTAGTTCGCCGTGCCGGTTGCCTGGGCCGAGACACCAGTGCTGGGGTCGAAGCCGCTTTCCAGGTTAAAGATGGCCTGCAGGCCGCCGCCCAAATCCTCCGTTCCCCGCATGCCCCACCGCGATCCGTTGAAGTAACCGTCGGTCAACTCAGCTAGATTCTTGTCACCGGCATTATTGTTGGAATAGCGAATCGTCGTGTCGATGACCCCGTACAACGTCACGTTTGAAGCCGTCTGCGCCTGGGACTGCGTGGCCGATGCCAGCAGCGCGATTCCCAGAAAGACCTTTCCCTTCATTCGACCTTCTCCTCCGTTTTTTTATAGGCTCGAAATGCACTGGCGCGGCGAATCCAGCCAAGCCGTATAGAAGCGCGCCGCGAGAATCCTGAGGACGAATGCCCCCCTGCCTGATCTGCTGGCATGTATGTGTGGCCCTGTGGAGCCAGCTTCAATTCGATCAAGCCGCGGCCCCGGACGAAGCCAGGGCACGTGTCAGGGACGCTCAGACAGACGTCACGGCCCAATAGGTGCGGACGTTGGTGAATTCGCGGATGCCCGCGGCGGCAAGCTCACGGCCGTAGCCCGACTTCTTCGTTCCGCCAAACGGCACGCGCGCATCGGATGCCGTGATCGCATTGATGAACGCGGCGCCGCTGGTGATGCCCTTGGCTACGGCCAGCGCGCGCTGGGTCGATCCGGACCACACGCTTAGCGACAGTCCGAACGGCGTGGCATTCGCCAGGCGGACGGCATCAGCGTCGTCCTTGGCCACCGCGATGGCAGCCAACGGGCCGAACGTCTCTTCATCGAAGGCAGCCATTCCGGGCTGCGTATTGCCGAGCACCGTGGGCGCGTAGAAGTTGCCTGGCCCCTCCACGGCCTGGCCACCTGCCAGCAGCACTGCTCCGGCTTCGACCGATCGGCGCACCTGCTGGTCCAGCGCGTCGCGCAGGTCGGGGCGAGCCAGCGGCCCCATCTGCGTGGCGGACTCGTTCGGATCGCCGACGACAAGTGCCTGCGTCGCCTGTACAAATCGCTCGGTGAATGCCTTGGCGATACCCTCCGAGACGATAAAGCGCTTGGCGCAGACACAGCTCTGTCCGGCGTTGTGGAAGCGCGCCTTGACGGCTGCGGCCACGGCCTTGTCGAGGTCGGCATCGTCCAGCACGATGAATGCATCGGAACCGCCCAGCTCCAGCACCGACTTCTTCGACGCCCGGCCCGCGGCCGCCCCGACGGCGGCACCAGCGCGGTTGGACCCCGTCAGCGTCACGGCCGCGATGCGGTCATCCTGGATCAGGCCATCGATCACCTGCGGCACTTGCGGTTCGGCGATGACCAGCGTGGTAATGAGATGCTTCGGTAGCCCGGCGTCAAGGAAGAGCTTTTCCAGCGCCAACGCACAACCCGTGACGTTGGGCGAATGCTTCAGCAGCACACCGTTGCCGGCCGTGATCGCCGGAATCGCGAAACGCATGACTTGCCACACTGGGAAGTTCCACGGCATCACGGCCAGTACCAGGCCGATCGGCTCGTAGCTGACCCACGCGTCCACCCCATCGATGCCGGCCTTCTCATCGGCAAGGATGCGCGCAGCGTTGTCCGCATAGTAGAGGGCAGTGACCGCGGATTTCTCCATTTCGCCGGCCGCCTCGGGTAGTGCCTTGCCCATCTCCGCTGTGATCAATTCCGCAAACGGCTTGGCCTGGCGACGCAGTTCTTCCGCGAGGCGGCGCACTGCCGCAACACGATCCGCCAGCGGTTGCTTGCCCCATGCCTTCGCGGCGGCATGGCCGGCGCTAACGGAAGCTTCAATTTGCTCTGCGGTCCAGGCTTCGTAGGTCTTCAGCACGGCACCCGTGCTGGGGTTGTAGGTCGTAATGGTTTGGGTCATGGCTATCCTTCGGAAGACCAGTCAATAAACGATATTGGTAGGTGTCTAGTCCTTGCGCACGAGCAAGGTGAGCGATGCGGTCAACGATGCCGAAACCATCAGGATGGCCGCCATCGCCCAGATGCCCGCGGAGAACTGGCCGGTCGACTCCTTCAGGTATCCCATCAGATAGGGGCCGGCGAATCCGCCCAGCGTGCCGATCGAGTTGATGAACGCCAGGCCGCCGGCCGCTGCAACGCCGGTCAGGAAGCGGGTCGGAATCGTCCAGAAGATCGCCCGAGCCGAACTGACGGCCACGACCGCGATGCTGAGCCCGGCCAATTCCCACGCAAAGGACTCAACGACCGTGGAGAGAGCCAGCCCGATGGCGCCGAGCACGCAAGCCAGGGCCAGATTCAGGATCGTCTTACCGCTGCGGTCCACGATGCGCGCCCAGATCAGCATGCCAACCACCGCCGCGATGTACGGGATGGTCGAGAGCAATCCCACGGCCATCGTGCTGTAGCCACGACCTTTCAGGATCAGCGGCAGCCATATGCCGATGCCATACGAACCCAGCACGAAGCCGAACTGGATGGCCGCCAGCAGCAGGACGCGGCCATCCTTCAAGGCGCCGAACAGCGCCTTCTTGGGCTTCTGACGCGGCTCTTCATCGAGCATCTGCAGAAGTTCGCTGCGCTCTTCCTCGGTCAGCCAATGTGCATCCTTCGGATGGTCACGCAGCATCATCAGCACGGCGATGCCGATGAACACTGCCGGCAGTCCTTGCACAATGAACATCCACTGCCATCCGTGCATGCCGAGCAGACCGTCAAGCTGCAGCAGAAGGCTCGACATGGGACCGCCAATCACCGACGACAGCGGCACGCCCAGCATGAAGAACGCCAGCACCCGTACGCGGTACTGCGCGGGGAACCAGCAAGCCAGGAAGAACGTCACGCCGGGGAAGAAGCCCGCTTCCGCCACGCCCAGTAGCAGGCGCAGGACATAGAAGCTCGTGGGGCCCTGTACCAGCGCCGTGGCAGTGGCCGCGATGCCCCATGTGATCATGATGCGCGCCAGCCAGCGGCGTGCGCCGTACTTGTAGAGTGCAAGATTGCTGGGAATCTCGCACAGGCAGTAACTTGCAAACAAGATGCCGGCGCCCCACCCGAACTGCGCCGGCGTGAGACCGATGTCCTGATTCATCGTCAACGCCGCAAATCCGACGCTGGTGCGGTCGATGTAGTTGAAGATGAACGCCAGCGTCAGCAGCGGCAGCAAGCGCCAGGCGTTCTTGCTCATCGCTCTGCGCCGCACTTCCTGCTTTGCGGCTTCGGGCGACGCGCCGGCGTCGATCGGCATCGGGTGGGAATACATAACGATCCTTCTGTTCAAGACAAATACCTGCCCCTGGCGGCCGGCATGTCCGCCATGGCGCAGCGCCTCGGGGCAATCGCTCCGGCGCGGCAGAGGGTTGAGGAATCGGCTAGTCGGCCGAGACGTTCGCCGTTTTCACGACGGCCGACCATCTGGCCGATTCGGCGCGCATGAAGCGGGCAAGATCATCGGGAGACCCACCCGCGGGTTCCGCGCCAAGCTGCGCCAGACGCTGCTTCGTCGCGGGCTCCTTGAGGATCTCGTTGACCTGCGCATTGAGGAACTGGATGGCCTGCTTCGGCGTGCCGGCAGGCGCAAGCAAGCCGTACCAGGCCGGCGCGTCAAAACCATTCAGGCCGGCCTCGGCAAAGGTTGGCACCTCAGGCAATTCGGGCAAGCGATGCGCGCCCGTGACGGCAATGGCACGCAGCTTGCCGCCCTTGTGCTGGGGCAGCGCGGATGCCGCGGTATCGAACATCATCTGCACCTGTCCGCCGATCAGGTCGGTAACGGCCGGGCCGCTGCCTTTGTAGGGCACGTGGATCATCTCGGCGTTTAACATGCTGCGGAACAGTTCACCGGCCAGATGCACTGACGTGCCCTTGCCACCCGATGCAAAGTTAACCTTGCCGGGATTGGCCTTGATGTATCGGATCACACCCTTGAGGTCCTTCTCCGGAAAATCCCTGGTCACGACCAGCACCGTCGGAGAGGTTGCGATCTGCACCACCGGCACAAAGTCCTTCTCCGTGTCGTAGCGCAGCTTCTTGTAGACGAACGGATTGATCGACAGCGCCACCTGGCCGAACAGTAATGTCTGGCCATCCGGCGTCGCGCGGGCTGCCGCCTCATTGCCGATGTTGGTGCCGGCACCGGGACGGTTGTCGATGATGAACTGCGCCTTTGTCTTTTCGGACAGTCGGGCGGCGATATAGCGCGACACGTTGTCACTGCCGCCCCCCGGTGCGAACGGCACGATGATGCTAACCGGCTTCGTCGGGTAGTTGCTATTGGCACTGGCACTGCCGATTAACGACACACTGGCGAGCGTCACCGCCAGCAAAGACTTGAATGCGTGCATGCTGTCTCCGGATGTTCTTCTTGGTGTAGGCAGGCGCGGTGGCAGTGTTGCGGCACCGCGCCTCCCACAAGGCTGGAATCAGGCCTTGGCGATGCGTTCGGCAACGGCCTTGCCGAACGCGGCGCAGCCCATCGTGCCACCCAGGTCCGCCGTGCGCGTGGCGGGATTCGCCAGCACCTTGTCCACAGCGGCATCAATAGCCTCAGCCGCGGCGACGAAGTTCGGCTTGTCACGGTGTTCACCGAGCCACTGCACGAGCATGGCCACGGACAGGATCATCGAAGTCGGGTTGGCCTTGTCCTGGCCCTGGATATCCGGCGCCGAACCATGCTGGGCCTGCGCACAGCACAGCGAATCGCCCGCCATGACGGAGCCGCCGAGGCCCAGGCTGCCCGACAGTTCGCTGGCCAGGTCCGACAGGATGTCGCCGTAGAAGTTCGTCGCCACGATCACGTCGAAGCGCGACGGGTCACGTACCAGGTACGCCGTGGATGCATCGACCAGCAGGTCGTCGAACTTCACCTCGGGGAATTCCGCGGCCACCTTGCGGACTTCCCGCAGGAACAGGCCGTCGGTCATGTGGAAGCTGTTGGCCTTATGGATCGCCGTCACATGCTTCTTGCGCTTCATCGCCAGTTCGAACGAACGGCGGGCGATGCGCTCCGAGCAATGCGCCGTGATCTTGCGCACAGAGATCGCCATGTCCTTCGACGGCATCATCTCGCCCCAGCCTTCATACATATTGCGGTCGGGATAAAAGCCCTCGGTCGCCTCACGCATGATGACGAGGTCCATGTTTTGCGCGCCCTTGCCAAGGAAATCGCGCGAACGCGACGGACGCACGTTGGCGTACAGGTCCAGGTCGCAGCGGAATGCCGCCGAGATGTTGCGGCCGCCCTTGTCTGGCGTCGGATAGTCCGCGTGGGATTGGGTGCCCAGGATCACGCCGTCGTACGAGGTAGCTTTGTCGAGCACCTCCTGGCGCAGCGTGGTGCCGTGCTTTTCGAGGCTGGTGAAGCCCACATCTTCATAGTCGTACTGCAGGCCCAGATCAAAGGCCTGATCGGCCTGCTTCAAAACGTCGATCGAGGCGGCAACGATTTCGGGGCCGATGCCGTCGCCCGGGAGAACAAGAATACGCATGATGGAAACTCTCAGTTAAGCCTTGGGGGTCTGGTGCTCGGCCGATACGGGGCGCGTTTCGCCGCTGTCGACCAATGTGCGTGTGGCGTCGATCGTGGCGTAGATCCACAGGATCTTCATCGGCGCCGTCTTCGACAGGTTGCGGAAGCGGTGCGGCACGTTGGGCGGAATGAATGTCGTGTCCAGCGGCTTGAGCCGGTATTCGAGCCCGTCGATATCGAGCATCGCCTCGCCTTCCACCAGCACCACGCTTTCCTGGCAGTTATGGCTGTGGAACGGGATTTCGACGCCGGCGGCAAACGACGTGTAGCCGGTAATGAAGCTGTCCGAGCCAATGGACTTGCCGACCAGCGGGGTCGTGCTGGCGCCACCGCCACGGTCAAAGTTGGGCAGTTGGTCGGGCTTGAGCAGCACGGCGCCCGATGGGGTCTTGATCGTCATGATGAAACTCCGGGGAGGATTGCTGAATCGTGGATGCGGGGTCACGCCGCCGCGTGGCCGAAGCCATAAAGCCGGGCCGGGTTGTCGACGAGGATGTGTTGGAGCAGCACGGGTGTGTTTGCCCAACCAGCAAGCTGGTTCAGTGCGCGTCCGGCATCCTCCTTGCGGAAAGGCTCGATCTGATCAAGGTTGCCGGTACGGTTGCCTGAACTCCCCGTATGCGGCCAGTCGGACGCCCACACCAGCCGGTCCGAACGCGCCTCGATCAATGCCCGTGCAAATTCGGTGACATCGTCGAAGTCTGGCGCGCTGCGCGATGCACGATACGGGGCCGACAGCTTGACGTAGGCGTTTCCGCGTTTCACCAGTTCGACCACGCTGGCGAACGCTGCCTTCTGCTCGTCCTTCTTGTGGGTCTTGATGCCTGCAAAGTGGTCGAGCACCACCGGCACCTTGAGCGCGGCGATATCCGCCGCCAGTTCGGCAATCACGTCGACATCCGCATAGACCTGCACCGCCCAGCCGACAGGGCCGACCAACTGCTCCGCGCGCTTCAACTGTGTCAGGGCAAAGTCGTGGTTGCGTTGGCCGCTGACTTCCAGGTTCAGGCGGATACCTCGCACACCCTTGGCGTGCATCGCCTGCAGCACTGCGGGTGTAGTCGCCTCCAGGTCGATCACGGCTACCCCGCGCGCCCGCTCGCCGAGCCGACCCAGAGCATCGAGCAGTGCAGCATTGTCAAAACCGTAGACGCTCGGCTGGACCAGCACGATGCGATCGATGCCGATGTGCTGCTCGAACGCGATCAAATCCTCCACGCGTGCCGGGCCGGGCGTGTACGAACGCCTGGCGGCGAACGGAAAGCGTGCGCCATCGAACACGTGGACATGGCAATCACAGCTTCCAGCGGGCAGCTTGAAAGCCGGGAAGGTGACGTTGCGAACGAGATCCGGGTTCACGGGGATTCCTTGTTTGGCCACACCAGTTGTATCGGCTGCCATGGCTTCAAAGAGGGAAAGTCCGCCGATGGCCGCAAGGCCAGCCTGAAGCACTTGTCTGCGATGCACTGTTGTCTCCTGTTGTTTTCGGACGCGCCGCCGCGCGGTGACGCGATGGATGGCATTTTATAAATTCAAAGAACCATGTAAAGGGTTTTTTTGCATCAACAAAGAACCGAAAGGCGCGAAAGGCGCCGGAAACCGTTGCAGCGCAAGCCTCTGCAGGATTTCACTATGGTTTACCCGACCACGTCGCAAATGCCTGTGGAACGTGAAGTGTCGTAGACGTTGCTCGACCAACGCCACACATTGGCACTTCTAGCACTCAAAAGACCTGACGCGGATGTGATAGCATTTGCCAACCGGTTTGGAACGCTTTCCCATGGCCCGCCAACTCGCCGACGTCCTCGCGGCAAATATTCACCAGTACATTTCCGCCGCCGGCATGGCGCCGGGCACCCGCCTGCCGGAGCGCACGCTGGCTGAGCAGTTCCGGGTATCGCGGTCGCCGGTACGCGAGGCGCTGCGCCGTCTCGCGACACAGTCTGTGGTCGTCGCCCACCCCGAGGGCGGGTATGCCGTAGCCGAAGGGGGCCCCGCCGTTGCAGCCAACGGCAATGATCCTGATGCCGCACAAGGCGACGATAGCGAAGCGATTTATTTCAGGATTGCGGAGGAACGTCTCAATGGCGGACTGCCCGCCCGTTTCACCGAGAACGAATTCATGCGCAGGTATGGCATCACTCGCGCTCAGTTGGGCGCGATCCTGCGACGCATGACACAGGAGGGTTGGGTCGAACGATTGCCCGGCCACGGATGGATGTTTTTGCCGGTACTGACTTCGGCGGAAACGTACAAGCAGGGCTACCGCTACCGCTTGCTCATCGAAGCCGCCGGCATCCTGGAGCCCACCTTCGTGCTCGATCGGGACGCTCTATTGCGCTGCCGTGCCGAACAGGAAGCGCTGGCCAACGGCGGAGTCCACACAGCGACGGCAGCAGCGTTGTTCGACGCCAACAGCCGCCTGCATGAGACGATCGCAGCCTGCTCAGGCAATGCCTTCATTCTCGAAGGCTTGCGCAGGCTGGACCGTTTGCGCCGACTGATGGAGTATCGCAAGGCCGTGGACCGCGACCAGGCCGAACGCCGCTGTCGCGAGCACCTGAATCTGATCGACATGCTGCTGGCCGGCCAACAGGAAGCGGCGGCGGATTTCATGCGCTTGCACCTGCGCAACGCGGTGCGCGAAAAATCCGATAGCTAGTGACAGCGATGGCGGGTTGCCAGCCATCGTGACGTGGGCCGCATAGCTTCGAGGTTCTTAGGCGCCGGCTTGCTGAGGGACAAACGAGATTGGATAGACTTGATGTCGACCGCAATTGGCGCTGCGATAAAACTTCGACCATCAAATCGATGTCCGCTTATGCGACCGAATGAGCCATAGGCTTTCTTTGGAAACCTACGCGCTCGACTCCAGCACAATGCTCAGCATCTCCGCCGCACAGGCGAAACAAACCGCTACCGCGAGCATGATCACCACTCCCGCATGAGGAGATGACGAGCGAGATGTTGCCTGCAGAAGGGCACGGCCTCTTTGCCAACCCAGGAAGAACAATGCCATGGCCGCTACGGAAACCAGAATGGAAACAGTCCAGGCCAGCGGTGACTGGGTTTCTGCGGCTGAGCGGACCAACAGGGCACCATTGACAAGCATCGTCAGCGCTGTACGGTGCCAAGCGAGCGCCGTACGTTCGGGTTGGACCCCTGGGTCGCGACTCATCGGACCTTTAGCAGGAGCCCGAGAGCCAGAACAAGCGCAACGCAAATGGCCGCGGTACTCAGCAATGGAATGCCGCTTGACGCCGGCAGTGGGCCAGAGTTCCGCATGGCAATCTCGTTGGCTTTCCAGCGGGTATATGCGCAGTATGCAATCACCGCCCCAAGAAATGACAGCACCAGCGCAACCCCTGCCAGCAAGGCCTTCGGTTCAACACGCTCGGCGAACTGGTCGAGCAGGACTCCCCCGGCAAGGATCGCAAGTGCGGTCCTGATCCAGGCAAGAAAGGTTCGTTCGTTTGCAAGCGAAAAACGGTAGTCAGGTTCGCTTCCCCCCTTCTGCCATTGCGGTCGGTTCATATTGTCTCTTCTGTCAGCAGTCTTGAAGTGTCATTCCCCGGGGGCACGCAGGCAAACCTCGCCCCGAATCACCTCCACCTCCACGGAGGACAGCCTCGAATCACGACACGGACCATCGATGCAGACGCCGTCGCTAAAGCGGAACAGCGCGGAATGATGGGCGCACATCATTACCTCGGCGTCGTACGTGCAGATCGTGCCCGGCTCGAAGTCCAGCGGAATGGAGAAATGGGGGCATCGGTTGATATACGCCCAGACCTGCTGCTCCCGCCGGACCACGATGATTCCCGGTTCGCGCTCGATCACGCGAGCGCCGCCGTCGGGCACGGCGTCGAGATGGCAAAGGACGTTGGTATCCATGACCTGGTCCATGGTCTCAACTCCCCCGCTCGGGGTTGCCCAGGCTCCAGTCCCAGGGGCGAATGTCCACACGCTCGAAAATGTCGGCGTGCATGTACGGATCGCCGCTGACAAAGCGGTGGACGTCGTCGATATCCCCGGCCTCGATGACCAGCAGTGTGCCGTTCATGGCGGCGGCCTGCGCGTCCAGCGTCGGGCCGCCCAGTCGCACATGCACGCCGTGCTCGGCGGCGGCATTGCGCAGATAGGCACGATGGGCGGGGCGCACGCGCTCGCGGACGGCGAGCATGCCTGGCTTGTCGGTGGCGAAGATGGCGTAGTAGCGGGACATGCTGCTTATCCTTGCGCAGTCGGATCGAGGACGAAGTCGTAGCGCGCCTCGCGGAACGGGCCGTCGAAGCCAAAGCGCTGCGCCAGCGGATGGTCGGCGGGGCGCTCCTCGTAGGCCACCTGCAGCGATGCCTTGACGCCGAACACTGCGTCCGAGTCGAGGTACGGGTCGCCCTGGTTGAAGAGGTGCGTGACCAGCTTGCGATGGCCAGGCGCATCGATCATGAAGTGCAGGTGCGCCGGCCGCCATGGATGCCGCCTGGTGGCGGCCAGCATGCGGCCGACCGGGCCGTCGCTCGGGATCGGGTAGCACACCGGCACGATGGTGCGGATGGCGTAGTAGCCGTCCTCGTCGGTGCGGTAGCGGCCGCGCAGGTTACCGGTGGGCTGGTCGGTGTCCTGGCCGGAGTACATGCCGTTCTCGGCGGTCTGCCAGACATCGAGCACGGCGTTGCGCAATGGCACGCCGGCAGACGACAGGACGCGTCCGTGGACCAGCGCCGGGATGCCGGGCGTGACGGCCATGTTCTCGCCCGTCGCGCGCTCCGGCATGCCCGCGATGTAGAACGGGCCGAAGACCGTGGTGTCGGTGGCACCGGTGGACTGGCGATGGTTGATGGCGTCGACCAGCATCGATACGCCCAGCGTGTCCGACAGCAGGATGAATTCCTGCCGCACGATGCCGTCACACATCTTGCCGGTATCGGTCAGGAACTGAATGGCGGCGAACCACTCTTCCTCGGTCGGCTCGACCTCGCGGACGTAGGCGTGCAGGTGACGCACCAGCCCCTGCATCAGTGCGCGCAGTCGCGGCTCGGGGGTGTCGGCGAAGCGGGCCACGACCTGCTCGGTGATGGCGGCTTCGGCGGCGGTGTGGGGGGTGGGTTCCATGGTCTTGTCCTTTTGCGCAGTACCTGCTGTGCCGGCCATCAGGTCGGGCCCTCTCCGCGCCATGCCGCGCCGAGCAGCGCCCGGATGGCGTCATGCTCGATGGACCGTGGGTTGTAGTAAGGGTTGGTGCAAGCGAGCGTGGCGGCCTCGTCCAGCCCATCCTCCGGCATGCCGACGGCCGACAGCGCCGTGGCGATGCCCAGTGTCCGGTTCAGCCCGAACAGGAGCGGCCCCGCGTCCTCTGCCCGCTCGCCGCCCAGCGCACGCGCCACCCGCGCCAGCGCCTGCGGCGCTGCGGCGTGGTTGTAGTGGGCGGTGTGCGGCAGCATGGCGGCGTGCGTCTGTGCGTGCGGCAGGTTGAAGGTGCCGCCCAGCGTGTGACAGAGCTTGTGATGGATCGCCATGCCGACCGCGCTCAGGCAGACTCCGGCCAGCCACGCGCCGTACAGGGCGCGGCCGCGGGCATCGATGTCGTCCGGATCTTGCACAACGGCCGGCAGCGAGCCTGCCAGCGCACGGATCGATTCCTCGGCCATCAGGCTGATGATGGGATTGGCGTCCTCGGCATACAGCGCCTCCACGGCGTGCGCCATCGCGTTCATGCCGGAGGCGGCGGATATGTCCGCCGGCAGGGTCAGCGTCAGTTGCGGGTCATAGACCACCGTGCGCGGCAGCACCCGTGGGTCGCGACCGGTCTTTTTCAGGCGGCCTTCGGTAAGGCCGTAGATCGGCGTGACTTCCGACCCGGCGTAGGTGGTCGGTACGGCGATGATCGGCTGGCCGGAAACCAGGGCGATGGCCTTGCCCAGGCCGATGGTCGAGCCACCGCCGACGGCCACGTAGCAGTCGGCCCCCAGGCGCTCGGCCTCGTCACGGGCCGCCTGCGCGACCTCCACCGGCACGTGCATCACGGCCTCGCTGTAGACGCCCGCCGAGCACTCGCCCAGCAGCGCCGCCACGCGCTCCCCCAGCGGGCGCTGCTCCGGCGTGGTGAGTACCAGCGCGCGACGCGCGCCCAGCCGCCTCACCTCATCGGGCAGCGCCGCCAGCCGGCCGGCCCCGAAGACCACGCGCGACGGCGTGGCCTGGTAGACAAAGGCATCCATCGCCCTGCCCTCCTTCAGCGCTTGAAGTGCGGCGGTATCGTTGCGTCCACATTGACCCACACCGACCGCGCTTCAGTGTAGTCATGCATGGCCTCGAAGCCCATTTCCCGACCGTAGCCGGACTGGCCCAGCCCGCCGAACGGGCTGCCGGGGTTCACCCGCTTGTAGCAGTTGATCCAGCACATGCCGGCCTGGATGCTGCTGGCCATCTTGTGGGCGCGGCTCAGGTCGCGCGTCCACAGGCCGCTGCCGAGGCCATACTCGGTGGCATTGGCAATGGCCAGCGCCTCCTCGTCGCTGCCAAAGCGCAGCACCGTGACGAAGGGACCGAACACTTCCTCCTGCGCCACGCGGTCGTGCGGCTTGGCCTCGACGATGGTCGGCTCGACGTAGTAGCCGTTCTCCAGCCCCGGCAGCACCGGCGCCCGGCCGCCGGTCAGCACCCGTCCGCCCTGCTCCAGCGCCAGGCCGGTATAGGACAGTACCTTGTCGCGATGCTGTGCCGACGTCAACGGCCCCATCTCGGTTTCGGGATCGAGCGGATTGCCCAGACGGATCGATGCCGCCAGCGTGCTGAAGCGTTCGAGGAATTCGTCGGCAATGCGTTCATGCAGCACCAGCCGCGAACCGGCGATGCACGCCTGTCCCTGGTTGTGGAAGATCGCCCAGGCGGCGCCGTTGATGGCCGCATCCAGGTTGGCATCCTCGAAGACGATGTTGGCGCCCTTGCCGCCCAGTTCGAGCTGTACGCGTTTCAGGTTGCCCTGCGACGCCTCCACGATGCGCCGGCCCGTGGCGGTCGAACCGGTGAAGGCAATCTTGCCGACGCCCGGATGCTCGGCCAGCCGCTGACCGGCGGTGTGGCCGTAGCCCGGCACCATGTTGACCACACCCGCGGGAAAGCCGACCTCGGCCATCAGCTCGGCAATCCGCAGCGACGACAGCGGCGTCAGCTCGGACGGCTTGATCACCACCGTGTTGCCGGCCGCCAGCGCCGGGCCCAGCTTCCAGCTCGTGAACATCAGCGGGAAGTTCCACGGCACGATCTGGCCGACGACGCCGATGGGGGCGCGCTGCACATAGTTGAGGAAGCCGGTCTCCACCGGGATGACCGAGCCCTGCAGCTTGTCGGCCATGCCACCAAAGTAGCGGAAGCACGCGGCGGTGCGCGGCACGTCCAGCGCGCGGGAATCGCGGATCGGGTGGCCGGTGTCGAGCGATTCGAGTTGCGCCAGTTCCTCGGTGTGGGCTTCAATGGCGTCGGCCAGCTTCAGCAGCAGGCGCCCGCGCTCGGCGGCGGCCATGCGGGACCAGGCGGGGAACGCCCGGCTGGCGGCCTCGACGGCCAGATCCACGTCAGCCGCCTCGGCGGCGGCGATGCGGGTGATGAGGCTGGCGTCGTGCGGATTCAGCACGTCGATGGTGCCGCCGCCCTGCGCGTCGACGAAACGGCCATTGATGAAGAGCTTGTTTTGCATGATGCGATATTCCATGAGTTCAGGAAGGGCGAGGCGCGGACCGGAGGGTCAGAACTCCACCGGATACGGCTTCAGTTCCCCGCTCTCGTAGCGCTTCGGCAGGTTGGGCGTGGCGTTCTCCCACACCAGCAGCATCGAGCGCTTGGTCGAGTAGCCCTGGTGGCGGATGTCGGCCGGCATCGCGCAGATGTCGCCGGCGCGCATGGTGATGCGGGCACGTGGCGAGCCGGTGTCCTTGTCGCCGATGTCCCAGACGATCTCGTCGGACAGTTGCAGGAACCACTCGACGCGGTCGTTGCCGTGGAAGACCGGCAGGATGAACTCCTCGGTGGTCGGGCAGAACAGGCTCTGGCCGCAGACCGACGTGACCGACGGGTTCCACGTCACGTCCGAGCGCGACAGGTACTTGAACAGGTTGAAGGCGTGGAGCTGGCCTTCAAAGCCAGGCTCTGCATGGATCCCGGGCTCGTCCTGCGCGACGTCGAGGAAGGCGCGGTTGACGGGCAGGTCGTCGCGCAGCGGCGAATCGTCCGGCAGTCCGGGCATGCGGCGCGTGGCGATGCGCGTGCGCTCGATGGCGGCGATGTTGTCGCCGTGCTTGTGGCCAAAGGCGGTGCCGGTTTCCTCGGGGGCGGCGAACGGATCGAAGCCTTCGTTGGTCCAGTCGTGCAGGATGGCCTTGAAGGTGGCCATGATGACCGGGGTGTCGAAGGTCTCGGTATAGTCGACGCCCGCGTCCTTCATCACGCCGTTGAAGGCGCCCGCATACACGTCGACCTTGCCGTAGTGATTGCGGGTGCCGAACACATGGTCGAAGTTGACCCAGCCGTAGAAGAAACCCCAGGCCACGTCGCGCATCATGGCGCGCAGGAAGGCGTCGGCCGCGATGGCGTGCGTGCGGAACTGGCCGTTGACGGGCCACTGGATGGTGGCGAAGTAGGCGTCGCGCGAGAAGCGGAAGGCGCCGAGGGCGAAATCGCGGTAGCCGGTAACGGGGTCGGGGGCGCCGGAGCGGACTTTATCGGCGGCGAAGGTGGCGATCTGGGGCTTGTCGGCGACGTCGAGCATGGCCATGGTGAGTCTCCTGAATGATTTGCGAAGAAGGTGGGATCGGTGCCGGGATCGGTGTCGAGGGATCAGTGCAGACAGATGTCCGCCCACTTCTGCACCGACAGCGCGCCGAGCCTGGACTGCACCAGCAGCACGCAAGGCCGTTGCGCCGTGAAGCGATAGGCGCAGCCAGCCGGCAGCAGGCTTTGATGGCCCTTGCCCAGCACGACGTGGCCCATCCTTCGACCCACCGGCTCGGTCAGCGCCGCGCCGTCCGCGGTGGCGGGGGCCGCGTCCAGCTTGACGAAGTCCACGCGCACCTCGCCGTCCATCGAGATCACGAACTCATCGTGCGAGCAGGCGAACCACGCCGACTGCCCTTCAGCACGCGCGACCTCCATCGCGTACTCCAGGTTCTTGCCGACAACCACGCGCTCGTACGACGCCGAGGCCGAGGCCACTTCAAAGATGTTGGAAAACACGTAGTGGCGGGCATCGCCCTGGGTCACTTCGATGCCACCCTTGTTGAAACTGTCGAGAGAACCGAAAACGGTTCGCGGCACGGATGCAGTCATGCTTGTCTCCTGATTTGGGCGGCGAGGCCGCCAGCGAGTTGCGGTTGGGGTTGTCGGTCGGGATGGCCGGAATCAGTCCAGGTACACGCCCACGCGGCGGATCACGGCCTGCCACTTGGCGGTGTCGGCCTCCACCTGCCGGGACAATGCGGCCGGCTGGTCGGGAGCGGGTTCGAGATCGTTGGCGATCAGCCTGGCACGGACCTCCGGCAACTTCAGGATGCGGCCGATCTCGTCGTTCATGCGGCGCACGATGGCCTCGGGCGTGCCCTTCGGCGCAAGCAGCAGTTCGCTGAAGTTCGCTTCGTAGCCGGTGACGCCTGCCTCGGCCATGGTCGGCACCTGCGGCGCCAGCACCGAGCGCGTGGAGCCCGATACGGCCAGTCCGACCAGCTTGCCGGCCTTGACCATCGGCGTGACTACGGGCGATGCCAGGTATCCGCATGGCACCTGGCCGGCCAGTACGTCCTGCATCGCAGGCGACGGTCCCTTGTACGGCACATGCATCATCCTGATGCCTGCCTGCGCGACGTACATCTCCATCGCCAGGTGTCCCGGCGCGCCTGCGCCACCAGAGGCATAGGTCAGCCCCTGGGGCGTCGCGCTGGCCTTCTTCGCCAGATCGGAAAGCGACCGGATACCGGCGGACGGGGCACAGACCAGCATCTGGTTGAAACGGGCCAGCGTAATCACCGGAGTCAGGTCGCCCGGCTTGAAGTTGAGCTTGCGGTAGATCGTCGGATTGACCGTCAGGATCGTGTCCGGGCCTTCCAGGAAGGTGTAGCCATCTGCGGGCGACTTCGCGACCACGTCGGCGCCGATATTGCCGCCGGCGCCCGGCCGGTTCTCCACCACCACCGGTTGCCTGAGCGACTGGCCGAGCTTGTCGGCAATCAGCCGCGATGCGATGTCTCCCGGCGAACCAGCGGGAAAGGCCACGACGATCCGGATGGGCCGGCCGGGCCAGCCGGCTTGCGCCGATGCCGGCGGCACGACTGCGAACAGACCGGCGAGTGGGCAGGCAAGGGCCAGCGCCAGGCTTTTGGGCTTCATATTGTCTCCTGATGTTTTCCGGTTTCATGGCGGCTCTGGGGCGGCCGCTCCCGGGTACTGCCAACGGCGCTACCAGCGGCCGATATGGATGCCGACCTCGTCCTCCTTGCGCGTCCATCCGGCCATGGCGGCGTGGCTGACCGTCGGATGGATGCGGCGGTTGCGCAGCCAGTCGAACAGGCGGGCCTGGAAGCGCTCGCGTACCTGCGCATAGGCAGGATCGGCGCCAAGGTCGACGAATTCGTCGGGGTCGTTGCGCAAGTCGAACAACTGCGGACGCAACCCTTCGAAGTGCACGAACTTCCAGTCGTGGTCGCGCACCATCGTCATGTGGCAGCCGTGCGCCGGACGGCCGACAGGCTCGCGCACGAAGTCGCGGAAGGCATAGTCATTCTCGGAGAACACCGCGTCGCGCCATTCGGCCGGCGCCTCGCCGCGCAGCAGCGGCGTGAGCGCACGGCCTTCGACGACATGGTCGGGAATGGGCAGGCCATAGGCGTCCAGAACGGTCGGCACCAGGTCGATGGCCTCCACCAGCCTCTCTTCCACATGACCGCGCGCGGCATTCTGGCGCGGGTCGTAGATGATCAGCGGCACCTTGGCCACGCTGTCGTGGAACAGCTCCTTCTCGCCGAGGTAGTGGTCGCCAAGGTAGTCGCCATGATCGCTGGAGAAGATGATCATGGTGTCGTCGAAGCGGCCGCTGCCCTCCAGGTAGTCGAACAGCACGCCGAGCTGGTCGTCGATCTGCTTGATCAAGCCCATGTAGGTGGGAATGACCGTATCGCGCACCTCGGCCCGCGAGAAATTGCGGCTCACCTCGCAGTTGCGGAAGCCCTGCAGCACGGGATGCGCGCAGTCGAGCCCGCCCTGCGGCTGCTTGACCGCCAGCACGTCGTCCGGACCATACATGGCGTGATAGGGCGCGGGGGCGACGTAGGGCCAGTGCGGCTTGATATACGACAGGTGCAGCATCCACGGCCGGTCGCTGCTCTGCTCGATGAAGTCGATGGCGCGGCGCGTCATGTACGGGGTTTCCGAGTCTTGCCCGCGCACCCGTGCCGGCAGCCGGGCGTGGCGCATGTTCCAGCCCGACAGGATTTCCCCGCTTTCCCCGGCGGCCGAGTTGGCATGGTCATGCCATGGGTTGGCACCGTCGTAGCCGCGCTCCCGCAGGTAGGCGGTGTACTGGTGGCTCTCGTCGGCAAAGCCCGGTGGCCAGATGCCGTCGTCCCGGTCAAAGGGTTCGAAGCCGCCTTCGGACGCGAGCACGCCCTCGGTACTGCGCGGATCGATACCCAGGCGACGAAGTCCTGCGCGGTCAGCCTCGACATGCGTTTTTCCCGCTACCGCGACGCGTACGCCGTGCGGCCGCAGGAAGTCGCCAAGGGTCATCTCGCCGACCGGCATCGGCACGAAGTTCCAGACGGCGCCATGACTCGTCACGTACCGTCCCGTGTAGTAGGACATGCGCGACGGACCGCATACGGGCCCCTGGACGAAGGCGTTGGTGAAGCGCACGCCGCGGCTCGCGAGACGGTCGATATTGGGCGTATGCAGCCGCGGATGACCGTAGCAGGAGAGGTAGTCCCAACGCAATTGATCACACATGATCCACAGGACATTGCGTACGTGTTGCGCTCCCATCTCGACGTCTCCTCTCTTGGCTTTCGTAGTGAAGCGGTCCTGCACGATTGCCGTTGCCGCCGCCATGGCCAGAACAATATTTCTTGCGAGTGGGCTTCTCAAGCGGCTTCTGCTAGAGTTTCACGCAGTGAAATCGGCGGGACGCAGATCCCGTTTGGGAGACAGGGAATGTGGGATCCGAAGGTCAAGACGATCACGGCGCTGGATCGCGGGCTCGCCGTGCTCGACGTGGTGCGCACGACCGGAGGCACCAGCCTGCAGGCGCTGCATGACGAAACGGGGCTGCCGAAGGCGACCTTGCTGCGCATCCTGGTAACGCTGGAGCGCCGCGCGCTGATCTGGCGGCGCATCGCCGACGGGCACTACTGCCCCGGCAGCCCGCCACAGGCCGGCCGCAGGCAATCCGACGTGGCCGATCGACTGGCACAGTTGGCCGCCCCGGAACTGGACCGCCTTCAGGCAGAAATCCTGTGGCCCTCCGATCTCGCGATGCGGCGCGGCAACGTCATGGTGCTCTGCGAAACGAACCGGGCCGAGTCGTACTTCATGATCCGGCGCGACAGCATCGGCTTCCAGGTCAACATGCTGCGCTCGGCGGTGGGACAGGCGTATCTGGCCTTCTGCCCACAGAAGGAGCGCGAGTCGATCCTGACGACCCTGCGCCGCAGCCGTCGGGACGGAGACGCGATCGCGCGCGATCCGGCCTACCTGGCGCGGTCGATCGAGCGCGCGCAGCAGCGCGGCTATGGCGTTCGTGAACAAGGCTTCGGCGGCGACTACGACAAGACGCGCAAAGAGGCCGATGATCGCCTGGAGGCGCTCGCCGTGCCCATCATGGCCGAGAAGGGGCGCGTGCACGGCTGCGTCAATATTGTCTGGATCCGTGGCGTACGCACGCTGGACCAGATGGTGGCCCAATGCCTGGAGCCGCTCCAGCGCACGGCCGGCGCCATCGCGCAGAAGATGTCGGCACGCCAGTAAGGCTGTCCCGGGACGCACTGTCCGGTACGCCCGCCAGTTTCACGGTGTGAAACCGGCGCGGAAACCTGCGACGTTCGCTGCGCCAGCCGCTATGTTTCAACCTGTCAGGGCTGCTTTCGCGGCCACGGCGACGGGCCGGCGCCCCCATTCCTTCTTGCCGGCCACGACACAAGAACCGAGAGACAGGAGACACCATGCCGAGATGGATCGCATGGATCGTGACGGCGCTGCTGCCGGCACTTTCATTGGCGCTGCCTGCCACGGCGCGCGCCACCACCACCCTGGTCGTCAGTGCCTTTCTGCCACCCCAGCACATCTTCAATGTCGCGGTGATGAAGCCGTGGGCGCAGGACGTGGAGCGGGTGACCGAAGGCCGGGTCAGGATCGTCTACCCGCCGACCAGCGTCGGATCCCCGCAGCAGCAATGGGACGTGGTCCGCAAGCGTATCGTCGACGGCGCCTACATCTTCAACGGCCTGATCCAGAACCGCGTCACCCTGCCCCAGCTTGCGCACCTGCCGCTCGGCTCGACCACAGCGGCCGGCATGTCGGTGGCCCTGTGGCGCACACATGAGAAGTTCTTCAGCCAGGCCGGCGAGTATCGCGACGTACACCTGCTGGCATTGGTGGTGTTTCCGGCGGGCGAACTCTACAGCCTCAAGCAGCCCATTACCTCGCGCCAGGGCATGCAGGGCATCAAGCTGTGGGCGCTGCCCGGGGTGGCGGCCAACCTGATGGACCACGCCGGTGCCGGTGTCGTGGCCACGCCGGCAGCGAAGATGAGCGAGCTGGTGGCGGGCGGCACGGTCGATGGCTTCGCCGGAATTCCCGACATGGACGCCACCCGCTTCAACGTGGCGCGCTATGCGCGGTCCGAAACGATCATCCCCGGCGGCATCACCGCCCCGAGCTTTTCCTTCTTCGTCAACAAGGCGGCGTGGGATTCGATCTCCGAAGCTGACCGCAAGGCGATCAGCGCCTTGTCGGGAGAAGTGTTCGCGCGGCGCATGCGCGTCATTGACCAGGCGAACGCCCAGGCACGTGCCGACGCCGTCGCCGGCGGACTGAAGCTTGTCACGCCACCTTCCGCATTCCTGGCCGAGCTGACCGAGCTCGCCAGGCCGATGGAGGCGCAGTGGCTCGCCGCCGCGGCCCGCCGCGACGTGGATGGCGAGGGTGCCCTTCGTTTCTATCGAGAGCAGGCGCTCAAGGAGGCCCAATGAAACTCCATGACTCCGCCGCGACCGCGACAGTCGCGGAAATGGGCTCGGCTGGCTCGGCGCCTCAGCTCGGCTGGGCAGCCCGCTGGCTGCAGCGCGCGCTGGGTGGCATCGTGGCCCTGGCGCTGTGCTTCATCATGATGCTGACGTTCGGCGACGTCTTCATGCGCTACTGGCTTGCCGCGCCGATCCGAGGCGCCGCCGAGATGGTGCGCTTCGCGATGGCCATCCTGATCTTCTCCGCGTTCCCCCTGGTCACGCTGAGCCGCCAGCACATCACCGTGAACATCCTGCAGGACAAGCTTGGCGAGCTGGCCACATGGCTGCAGCAGGCATTCGTCCTGCTGGTGAGCATCACGGCGGTGGCGATCATGTCGCTCCAACTGGCCGCCGACGGCGCGGACCTCGCCGAGAACCAGATCACCACCACCGTGCTCGAATGGCCGCTCTCGCCGCTGAGCTATTTCATGAGCGCACTGTCGGCGGTCACGCTGCTGGTCCTGCTCCTGCTGGCCCTGCAACATCTTCGGTCGTTTCCGCGTCACCGGGAGGCATCATGACGCTCGCACTGCTAGGCTTTCTCACCGTCCTGCTGTTCGCCTTCGCGGGTGTGCCGCTCGGCTTCTCCATGCTGAGCGTGGGGGTCGGGTTCTTCGCCCTGATACGTGGCCTCGAACCGGCACTGGCGATGGCTGGCATGACCATCGCCGACCTTGCGGCCAACGAGAACCTGTCGGTCCTGCCGATGTTCATCCTGATGGGCACCTTCATCTACAAGGCCGATCTGGCCGAAGAACTGTACGACGCGGCCAATGCGTGGATCGGCCACCTGCGTGGTGGCCTGGCGCACGCGACGGTCCTTGCGTGCGCGGGCTTCGCCTCCATGTCGGGCAGCTCGATCGCCACGGCCGCCACGATGACGAAGGTGGCAATGCCGCCGATGCGCCGGCACCGCTACGCGGACAGCCTGGCCGCGGGATGCGTCAGTTCCGGCGGCACGCTCGGCGCGCTGATCCCCCCGAGCTTTCCTCTGCTGATCTACGGCGTATTGACCGACCAGGATATCGGCAAGCTCTTCATCGCGGGGATCGGGCCTGGCCTGCTGCTCGGCACGCTCTTCCTGCTGTCGATCTGGTGGACGGTCCGGCGCGATCCGAGCAAGGGGCCGCCCGGAGACCGCGCGTCGTGGTCCACGCGCTTTCGCAAAGCGGGCAAGATCTGGGGCGTCCTGGTGCTGTTCCTGCTGGTGGTCGGAGGCCTGTACAGCGGCATCTTCACGGCAACCGAGGCCTCCAGCATCGGTGCAACGGGCGCGCTGGTGTTCGCCGGTATCCGCCGCAAGCTGACCTTCGCCACGCTGCTCGAATCCCTGGTGGAAGCCGGCAAGACCACGGCCATGATCTTCTCGATCGCGTTTGGCGGCATGGTCTTCGCCAACTTCATCACGCTTTCCGGATTGACGGGAACACTGGTCGACTGGATCCAGTCGATGCACCTGCCGCTGCTCGGCGTGATCGTGGTGATCACCGGCATCTACATCGTCCTCGGCTCGCTGATGGAGGCACTGGCCATGATGCTGCTGACCATCCCCGTGTTCGCCGCGATCGTGCAGCCGCTCGGCGCGAACATGATCTGGTTCGGGATCTATGTGGCGATGATGATGGAGATTGGCATGATCCATCCGCCGGTCGGCATGAATATCTTCATGGTCAGGACCATGCTTCCGGAGCTGTCGATCAGCACCATCTTCCGGGGAACCATCCCTTTCCTGGCCGCTAATGTGATTGCGCTGGTGCTCGTCATCCTCGTGCCCGGCATCGCTCTCGGGTTAGTGGGATTGATGCGTTAATCATCGCCGGAGCAAAGCCGCGCATCCTGTAATCCGGCGTTGCGGCAAGGCGATCGACGTCTGATGTCGCGACAAGGAGCGCCGCGGCCACTTTCTCCGTGTCAGCTTCCTGCGACTCGGGATCGAAGGGCGATAACGGGTCGGCCACGGCCCAACGCGGACCTGGCGGGATGGGCCGACAACTGGCTTTCCCGGTGGCCGGTGCTATCTTGTAGTATCGACGCCCCCGCCACTCACGGCATCGATCTTCCCACCCGCCGTGCTCAATGGGCCGCTGAGCCAGAGCCAGTTCGAGTGCCTGAGGCAAACGTCTGGCCGCGGCGCAGCCAACGATAAATGAGGAAGGTGAATCATGAAGATGCTACTCACAGTCGAATTCCCTCATGAGCCCTTCAACTCCCTCGTCAGAAGCGGGAAGGTGGGCGAGATCATCGGGCGTATCCTGGAAGCGATCAAACCGGAAGCGGTGTTCTTTACCGAGCAAGAGGGAATGCGCTGCGGTGTCTTCGTGATCAACGTCGAAAACCCATCCGACGTTCCTGCTTTTGCGGAGCCTTTCTTTCTCAACTTCCAGGCCAACTGCAAGTTCCGCATTGTGATGAGCCCGGAGGATCTGCAAAAGGCTGGTCTGGAAGCGCTAGGGAAAAAGTGGGCGTAATCAGCGATTAGCCATTTGCCGCTATAGCCCACTTTGCGACAGGGGCAGGTCCATGGAGCACACCCACATCCTTACCACCATTCCACGATTGGCGCTTCTGGGCCTCCTGCTTCAATCGGGCCTTGCATTGGGCCAAGCGTCACTGGATCAGCAACTGGCCGGCGCATGGACCTATGTCTCGGTCGACACGGTCCGCCCCGACGGGAGCCGCACGCCAATGTACGGGCCCAACCCCCAGGGTCTTGTGATCTTTGACGGCCATGGCCACTACGCGCTGGTGAATTCACGCAGCGACTTGCCCAAGTATGGCTCCAACGATCGAATGAAAGGCAGTGCGGAGGAGTATCGCGCCATGGGACAAGGTTCCATCGCCCACTTTGGCACGTACGTCATCAACGAAGCTGACAAGACCATCACCTTTCACATCGATGCGAGCACATTCCCGAACTGGAATGGGGTCGAGCAGCGCAGGCCCTTTGTTCTTTCGGGAGATCAACTCAGGTGGACCACGCCTGCCGCCTCCGGAGGCGGCTCCGGAGAGGTCGTGCTAAAGCGAGCCAAATAAACCTGGCATCTGCAGATGAGACAACCCGAAGACGCACCCCTCGCATTCCAGGCGGCCTGGATGCCAGGGTCTGTGACACGAGGCGTGAGCGCCATTTGTGCAACCGGGACGGCTGGGTAACCCACTGTTACCCGCCGATTTCGTCACACCTTCCGGACGAACTCCGACTTCAGGCTCATTGCGCCAAAGCCATCGATCTTGCAATCGATATCGTGGTCGCCGTCGACCAGCCGGATACCCTTTACCTTGGTGCCCATCTTGATCACACCGGCCGATCCCTTCAGCTTGAGATCCTTGATGACCGTGACGGTATCGCCATCCTGCAAGACATTGCCCGCTGAATCGCGATAAACCCTGACTTCCGCTTCGGTTGCCGTCGCTGCCTGCGCCGACCATTCATGCGCGCATTCCGGGCATATATACAGACTGCCGTCCTCATAAGTGAACTCGGAATGGCATTTCGGGCAGGCGGGCAACGCGCTCATGGGTAATTCGTATGGTCGTGGCGAAAGCCGGGAGTATACCGCCCTGCCCGACCGGGATCGCCCGGCACTATCAGGTCGAGCGGAGACCCGGCTCATCGCCCTGCAACTCAAACCTCCAGTTCTTCCAGCACCTGCCCCTTGGTCTCGATGCCAAGGAAGTGCACGGTAATCGCCGCCAGGAACGGCACCGCGGCCAGCGCAAGGAAGGCACTGCTGAGATCGCCGCTGCCGATGGTGCCGGCGATGAGCGAGGGCGCGAAGATGGCTGCCAGCTTCAGCCACGCACCGCCAAGCCCGCAGCCCATGGCGCGCACGCTGGTCGGGTACAGCTCCGGCGTATAGACGTACGCCGTGATGAAGCCGCAAGCGAGAAAGCCCATCGAGAACGCACAGAGGGTTGCCACGACATAGACCGACGAAGCATGGAATACACCGGCCAGCACCAGCGACAACGCGCACAGCAGGAACGAGACGTTGATCACAGGCTTGCGGCCAACCTTGTCGACAATCATCGCGCACACCAGCGAGCCGACCACACCCAGTACCGAAGCCCCCGCAGCAAGGTTCAACGCGAGTTGCAGCGGCGCGTGGTACACGGTCTTGTAGATGGTGGGCAGCCAGGTCGACAGCCCATACTGGATGAACCCGCAAGTTGCCCACAGCATCCACACCGCCAGCGTGCGGCCGATATAGGCCTTGCTGACCAGGTCGCGAACACGGCGGCGCGGATGGTGCGCCATGTTGTCAAAGGCACTGGTATCACCGGGCGGCGGCAGCGGTGTACGGGCACGCGCTTCGAACGCGCGCAGCGCGCTGTCGGCTTCGGCCATGCGGCCCTTCTCCGCCAGCCAGCGCGGCGATTCGGGAATCACGCGGCGCAGGATGAAGAACAGCACCAGCGGCACGCCGCCCAGGAAGTACATCACCTCCCATCCGTAATGCGGCACCAGCCAGGCGCCCACGCCGTTGGACACCATCAGGCCGATCGGGAACACCACCTCGTAGAGCAGCACGAAGCGGCCGCGGCCATGCGCGCGCGTGACTTCGTTGATGTAGGTGGCTGCCACGGGCAGTTCGCCGCCAAGGCCCAGCCCTTGTACGATGCGCAGCAACGCGAAGATCTCGAACGATGGCGCGAAGCCGCACGCAATGCTCATCAGGCCGATGATGCCTGCGCTCCAGCCGATCGAGCGCAACCGGCCGAAGCGTTCCGCCAGCGCGGGGAACACCAGCGCGCCGACGAGCTGGCCCACCGACGGCGCCGCGATCAGGAAGCCGATCTGGCCCGGCGTGAGCGACCACTTGGCGATCAGCAGCGGCAGCGTGGCGGCGATGGCGATGACATCGAAGCCGTCGAAGAACGTCGCCAGGCCGATCAGCAAACGCGCGCGGATATGCATGGCATTGCCCGGCATGCGCTCGATACGGGCGATGATGTTGCCTCGTGTGATCCCGCCTGTGTCGCCCACAGCGCTGGCGCTGCGGCTGTCGGCGATGCCGGCGGCCCCTTCGGCCGCGGTCACGATACTGGCGCTGGCCGCCATCTGCGCGCCGGGGGACGCGGTGTCTTGTCTCTGTATCAACACGGTGCTTCTCTTCTAATGCTTTCGGGGGCAGTCAGCCCTCGCGCCACGGCACGAAGGGCTTCGTTTGCGCTCGCAGGCGCACGGTGAAGCGCCAGCGAGACCCGCAGGCCCCGCCGTCGGATGCGGACCTACAGGTCCAGCACCAGCCGGCTGCCCTTGCAGCCGGACACGCAGACCATCATGGTCTTGTTGGACGCGCGCTCGCTGCTGCTGAGCACGCTGTCGCGGTGGTCGGGACAGCCTTCCAGCACGGCGGTCTCGCAAGACCCGCACACGCCTTCGCGGCAGCTGTGCTCGACATCGAGGCCGGCATCGAGCAGGGCATCGAGCAGCGACTTGCCCGACGGCACCTTGACCAGCGAACCCGTGCGCGACAGCTGGACCACGTATTCGCCTTCCTGCACCGCCTCGGTCGACGGATCGGCGGCAAAGCGCTCGATATGGACGTTCGGATAGCCATGCGCCTCGCACGCGGCTTCGAACGCATTGAGCATCGGGCCAGGGCCGCAGCAGTACAGATGCGTCTGCGCATCCTGCCCGGCCAGCATCGTCTTCAGGTCCGGCGGCGCGCCCGCTTCATCGTCGAAGTGGAAACGCACGGCGTCGCCATAGGCCGAAAGCGATTCGATGAAGGCCGCCTCGGCACGCGTGCGCGCGCAGTACACCAGCGTGAACGGACGGCCCAGTTCAGCCAGCCGGCGCGCCATGCAGACGATCGGCGTGACGCCGATGCCGCCGGCCACCAGCACCGTATGCGCGGCGCTTTCATCGAGTTCGAAGTTGTTGCGCGGCGCGCCGATGGTCAGCGTCGCGCCCACGCGCAGCTGCTCGTGCACAAAGCGCGAACCGCCGCGGCTGTTGCGATCGAGCAGCACGCCTACGGTGTAGCGGTCACGCACTTCCGGCGCGCCGCACAGCGAGTAGCTGCGCACCAGGCCATTGCCGAGGTGCAGGTCGATATGGGCGCCCGGACCGTATTCGGGCAACGCGGCCCCGTCGGGATCTTGCAGCTCGAGGCTGACAATGCCGCGCGCTTCGTAGCGCATGGCCTGGACTCGCATCGTCAGGGTCTTGTGGGCACTCATGTCTCTTCCTTCGTTTGCTCTAACGTTCGCGTTCAGCGCTTCTCGGTCAGGAACTTGCCTGCCGGGCCGCCAGCGTTCTTCTGGCGGCGCGTGTTGCCGTCGATGCCGCCTTCGATCGCCCACTCGGCAAACATGGTCGGTCCCGGCTCGAACGCGCGCGGCTCCCAGTGTTCGTCGAGCTGGTCTTCATCGGCGTAGTACTCGATCAGGCCGCCGGCCGGATTCTTGAAGTACCAGAAGTAGGCCGACGAGATTGGGTGGCGGCCCGGGCCGAGCTGCGTGTCCCAGCCCTTGCGCGACATATGCATGCCGCCGCCGAAGACTTCGTGCAGGTCTCGCACGGTGAACGCCACGTGGTTGATGCCGGCCTTCGGCTCCGGCAGTTGCAGCAGGAACAGGTCGTGGTGGCCGCCCTCGGCCGCGCAGCGCAGGAAGGCGCCGCGGTCGGGGTAGCGGTCGGACGGCACGAAGCCGAACTTCTCGACGTAGAAGCGCTCGGTGGCCTTCACGTCCTTCACGAAGAACACGACGTGGCCCACTTCGATGGGGATGGCGCGTTCGTAGATCGGGCTGCGCTGGTTCAGGCGCGGCTTGTCGTTCCACGTGTTCATCAGCGCGCATTCGACCTGCACGTCATGCTTGCGCGTGACCTGGAAGCGCACGGCCAGGCCGTTCGGATCGGTACAGCCGATGCGTGCGCCGTTATCCAGCGAAACGAAGGTCGGCTCGTTGCCGATGCGGTCGCGGATGCCGGCCAGCGAGGCTTCGTTATCCACGCCCCACACCACTTCGCGCAGCGTCGGGCCGGCCTCGATGGCAGGCGGCAGCGTGGCGTCGTCGATGCGGCGCACCAGTACGCGGCAGCCGTTGAGCGTTTCGAAATCCAGGCCCTGCGCGTCGTCGCGCTTGATGGTCAGGCCCCAGTCGCCGAAAAAGCCGCGGCACGCGTCAAAGTCATCCGCACCGTAGACGATCTCGTCGATTCCCAATACCTTGATCATGGTTCTCTCCTGCGTGCCGGGCTCAGTTGGCCCACGGCAGCGGTTGTTCGTTCAGGCCCCAGTACACACTCTTCTGCTCCATGTACTGCAGGATGCCCAGCCTTCCCTTCTCGCGCCCGAGGCCGCTGTCGCGCCAGCCGCCGAACGGCGCGGAGATGGAAAACTGCTTGTAGGTGTTGATCCACACATTGCCGGCTTGCACGGCACGTGCCACGCGCCAGGCGCGCTTGTAGTCGCGCGTCCAGATGCCGGCCGCCAGTGCGTAGACGCTGTCGTTGGCCTGCTCGATCAGGTCGTCCTCGTCATCGAACGGAATCGCCACCAGCACCGGCCCGAAGATTTCTTCCTGGGCGATGCGGGCCTGGTTGTCCAGGCCTTCGATGATGGTCGGCGTATAGAAGTAGCCATTGGGCAGTCCGGCCACCTCCGGGCGCAGGCCGCCAGTGCGAAGCTGGCCGCCGTCCTGCACGCCCATGGCGACATAGGATTCGATCGAATCACGGTGGCGGTCGGTGATCAGCGGACCCATCTGGGTGCGTTCATCGGCCGGGTCGCCCACGCGCAGATGCGCGGCGCCGGCAGCCAGGCGCTCGATGAAGGGCTCGTACTGCGAGCGCGCCACGAACAGGCGCGAACCGGCGATGCACGATTCGCCCGACGAGCTGAAGATGCCGTACAGCACACCGTTCACCGCGTGGTCCAGGTCGGCGTCGTCGAACACCATGGTCGGCGACTTGCCGCCCAGTTCCAGCGACACCGGCATCATCTTGTCGGCCGCGATATGCGCGATGTGCTTGCCGGTGGTGGTGCCGCCCGTGAACGACACGCGGCGCACCAGCGGATGCTTGGTGATGGCGTCACCGATGACCGAACCCTTGCCGGGCAGCACGCTGATCAGGCCCCTGGGCACGCCGGCTTCCTCGCAGATGCGAGCAAGTTCCAGCGCCATCAGCGGCGTCACTTCGGCGGGCTTGACCACCACGGCGTTGCCGGCAGCCAGTGCCGGCGCCATCTTCTGCGCTTCGCTGGCGATCGGCGAATTCCACGGCGTGATGGCGGCCACCACGCCCATGGGCTCGTACACGCTCATGGTCAGGCATTCGCCTCGCTGGGGGGTGATGGTCTCTTCCAGCGTTTCGCAAGCGGCGGCGAAGAACTGGAAGGTGCTGGCGGCGCTGGCGACGAGGGCGCGCGTTTCGCTGATGGGCTTGCCGTTGTCCAGGCGCTGGCGCTGCGCGAGCGGCTCGGATTGCGCACGGATCAGCTCGGCCACGCGGTACAGCACGGCGGCACGCTCGTGCGGCTTGCGCTTCGCCCAGCCGCTGGTCTCGAACGCGCGCTGCGCGCCCTGCACCGCTTCTTCGACATCCGCCAGGCTGGCGGCGTTGAGTTCGGCCACCACTTCACCGGTGGCCGGATAGCGCGTCGCGTAGCGGTCGCCGGTCCCCAGGCGCCATTCGCCTGCGATACAGATGGGGAGTACTTCTTGCGTCTTCATTGTCGTTGCCTGCTTGGTCTGTGGGGGCCGGCTGGTGCTGGTCAGATCGATACCGCGTGCGCCCGGTTGCCCAGCGCGCGCACCACGCTGAACACCGTCAGCGCCGAAGTCTTTGGATTGGCCGCGAGCGGCTTGCCGCGCATGGTCAGCTCGAAGCCGCCGAAGGCGCCGCGCGCTTCGATGTGATGCACGTTCTCCACCGCATCCGGGTCGGCCAGCAGCCGCACCGAGGTGCGGTCCAGCCCGAGGCCGGCCAGTGACACCGTCGCCGCCACGTTGGCGTTCTTCGGGTACAGGCGGGCCGCGTCGCGCGCGGTGCCTTCGAAGATCACCGTGGTCTCCGTCAGCGCATCAAGATCGAACAGCTCGGCGGCCGGCGTGCCGGTCCAGGCGCGCGCAGGCTTGCGGCCGGTGTAGACAACCTCGTCCAGGCCACCCACGCGTGCCGCGGCCAGCGCGTCGATCGCGCCGATCGCACCGGACAGCAGCTGCACCTGCGTGTTGCCTCGGCGCGCGGCAGCTTCCAGCCGCTCGACCAGCCCCGGCTCCGACAGCGCGCCGACCGACACCACCATGCACGGGATGCCACGCTCCAGCGCCGGGATGATGTGCTCTTCCAGCGCCTGGTGGCCCGCGCACTCGACCAGCAGGTCGGGGCGCTGCTCACCGTCGGCCAGCCGCGTCGCCACGCGGACGTTGGGCGCCAGCGCCGACAGCGCGTCGCGGGCTTCGGCCATCTGGCCTTCCGGCACGATCACCACGTCGAACGCAACATCCGGATCCGCCTTCAGCAGTTCCAGCACGCCGCGGCCGATCGCGCCGCATCCCACCATGGACACATGCAGCATGGACATCTCCCTTCAGGCGGTCGTGGCCGGCGCGGCGATCGGCGCCTGCTTGTTCACCGGCGGGCCGGCGAACACGGTCTTGAAGCTGCCGATCGACAGCATGTCGATCTCCAGCATGAACGGACCTGCCTCGGCCGTCGCTTCCTGCAGCGCGGCGCCAACTTCGTCCAGGCTGCTCACGCGGCGATGGCGCAGCGACAGCGACTGGCACAGCTGCGCATAGTCGGGCGTATGCAGGTCGACATAGTGGCGGCGGCCGCCGTACTGCGCGTCCTGGATATTCTTGATCACGCCATAGCCCTTGTCGTTCATCAGCACGATGACCATGTCGGCGCGCTCTTGCACCGCCGTGGCCAGCTCGCCGAGGTTCAGGATGAAGCCGCCATCGCCAGCCAGCGTGAAGGTCTTCTTGCCCGAAGCGGTTGCGGCTGCACCCACCGCTGCGCCGATACCCATCGCCAGACCCTGGCCGATGCCGCCGCCCAGCGCATGCACGCCGGCACGCGAGTCGAAAATCTGCAGGTGACGGTTGCCCCAGGTGCTGTTCGACACGGTCACGTCGCGCACCCAGTTGAAGTTGCGGCCCACGGCCTGCTGCAGCGCCTGCACCAGGGCCGAGTACGGGCCCAGACCGTCGATCAGCGCGTTCACCGCGGTGTCGTGGGCGCGGCGCAGGTCACCGGCGAAGGCCGGATCGATCTGCATGCGGCCCTCCAGGCGATCGGCCAGGGCGTCCAGCGCGAGCGCGGAGTCGCCGCTGACAAAGTAGTCGCTCTGGTAGCAGCGGCCTTCGGAGGCCGGATCGGCATCGATGCGCAGCAGCGGACGCGGCAGCTTCAGTTCGTACTTCAGCGTTTCATTGCCGCGCAGGCGCGAGCCGACCACCAGCATCGCGTCGCAGCTTTGATAGAACTGCTCCACCGGCTTGTGCAGGTTGTACGCGCCGAGCGAACGCGGATCGTCTTCCGCGACGATGCCGCGGCCTTGCGTGCTGGTGACCACGCCGAAGCCCAGGTCGAGCAGGCGCTTGACCTGCTTGCTGGCGTGGCGTGCGCCACCGCCCAGCCACAGCATCGGGCGCCTGGCCTTGGCCAGGCGCTCGGCCAGTGCGTCGAGCGCGTGCGCCGAGGGCTGGTGTTGCGGCACCGGCAGCGGCTTGAGGTCGGCCGGCATGTCGATCAGCGCGGCCTGGATGTCGATGGGGATCTCCACGCTGACCGGGCCGGTCGGCGCCGTCAGCGCGGTCTGCACGGCCAGCTTGATGGTGCTGATCGCGGTGTCGGCGCTGCGCACGCGGAAGGCGGCCTTCGACACGGCCTTCAGCATGGTGAGCTGGTCCGGTGCCTCGTGGATGTACGCAAGGCTCTGGTCCAGGTACGGCGTTTCGATCTGGCCGGTGATGTGCAGCATCGGCGTGCCAGCGGTCAGGGCTTCGACCATGGCGCCCGCGGCGTTGCCGGCGGCGGTGCCGGTACTGGTCAGGCACACGCCCAGGCCACCCGTGGTGCGGGCGCAGGCGTCGGCCATATTGGTGCCGCCCGCTTCGCCGCGTGCCGGCACGAAGCGGATGTTGCCGCGCTCGCCCATGGCGTCGAGGATCGGCATGTTGTGGATCGAGATCACGCCAAAGGCAGCCTTGACGCCGCACTGTTCGAGGAACGCCGTGATGGCGCAGCCCACGGTGACTTGCTGTTGTTCGTACTGGTGTTGATTAGGCATGACGGGAGTGTCCTCCGGAGATATCGATATGGCTGCCCGTGGTGTACGAAGACAACGGCGAGGCAAGGAACAGGATGGCGCGGGCTGCCTCGACGGGCAGGCCCAGGCGGCCGAGGGGAATATGTTTCTGCTGGGCCAGGCGCGCGGTCCACGCGGCCCAGTCCAGGTGCTTGTCTTCTTCGGGGCGCGCATCGAAGCGGCGGCGCCACTGGCCGGATTCAACCAGCCCGATCAGGATGCCGTTGACGCGCACGCCCTTGGGCGCGAATTCGGTGGCCATCGAGCGCACCAGGTTCAGCACGCCGGCACGCGCGGCCGACGTGGCGACCATGTGCGGCTCGGGCTGCTGCGCGAGCAGCGAGTTGACGCAGACCACGGCGCCCTGCCCCGATTGTTCGAGCTGTGGCAGGAACGCGCGGGTCGGGTGAATCACGGAGAAGAACTTGAGCTGCAGTTCTTCCATCCACGCCGCATCTTCCGTGTTCGCGAAGGTCGAGACGCGGCCCTGGCCGGCGTTGTTGACCAGCATGTCGGCGTTGCCGAGCGTGCTTTGCACGTTGGCGGCAAACGCTGCGACCTGTTCGGGCTTGAGCACGTCGCAGGTGGCGGCAAAGAGCCGGCAGCCGGGGAACGTCTCGCGCAGCTTCGCTTCGGCGCTGCGCAGGCGAGCTTCGTCGCGGCCGCACATGGCCACCGCGGCGCCCGCTTCGAGCAGCAGTTCGACGGTCGCCAGCCCGATGCCGGAGGACCCGCCTGTGACAACGGCAACCTTGCCGTCGAGTTCAATCATGGACATTGTCCTCACTCCCGATACAGATTCACGACCTTGCCGCCTGTGCCTTTCGGCGACGGCCGGTAGTCCAGCAGGCGCGACAGCTCGCCCGCGGTTTCCCTGACTTTTTCCACCATCGAGTCCAGCTGCGCCGGATCGATGTGCGCGGCCGGAATGGTCGCGCCCAGCGCCGCCACCACTTTGCGGGTGCGGTCGCGCACCGGCGCCGCGATGGTGGAGATGCTCGATTCGAAGAAGCCCTCGTGCAGCACATAGCCGCGCTCGCGGTCGTGCTGCACCAGTTCGTACAGCGCTTCCACGCTGGCCGGCGTGCGCTCGGAGAACGCTTCGAGCCGCGGCTCCGGGTAGAGCGCGCGCAGCTCGTCGAGCGACAGGTCTTCGAGCAGCACGCGGCCCAGCACCGTGGCATGCGCGGGCAGCCGCGTGCCGACATTCACCGTGCTGGCGAACGGGCGCGGCGATACCGCCTTGGCCACGTACACGATCGAGCGGCCGTCGCGCACCACCAGGTTGGACGGATAGCCGATCTCGTCGCGCAGGCGCTCCAGCAGCGGGCGGCCCAGTTCGGTCAGCTCCAGCGACGCCAGGTATTCGAAGCCCAGCCGCAGCACGGCCATGCCCAGGCGGAAGTCCCGGCCGCCCTCGGCGCGCTCGACAAAGCCGAGCATCTCGAGCGTGGTCAGCAGGCGGAACACCGTCGAGCGCGGCACCTGCAGGCGCCGCGCCAGCTCGGCCGCCGAGATCGCGCGGTCCTTGCTGTTGAACTCGCCGAGCAGGCGCAGGCCGCGCTCGAGGCCCGGGACGATGTACTTGTCCGGGAACTCGGCGGCGTTCTGCGTGGCGGCGGATTGCAGTGCGGTCATGGCCTGGGTACCTGTTTATGGCGCGGCGTGCGGGCGGGCGCGCGCATCAGCGCTTGATCTTCGACAGCGGGTGCTCGGGCGGGTACGTCGGCGTGATGGGCTTCTGGGCGCCCAGCATCACGCACATCAGCGCGTCTTCATCGCCGATGTTGATTTCCTCGCGGTACACGCCGGGCGGCACCGAGACCAGGTCGCGGTCGGTCAGGATGGTCTCGAAGCGCTCGCCATCCTTTTCCAGGACCAGCTTGATCTTGCCGCGCATGACGAAGAACACCTCTTCCACGTCGGTGTGGATGTGCATCGGGCCTTCATGGCCGGCCGGGATGATCATGGTCGAGAACGTGAAGTGCTCGGACGGCACGGTGTTGGTGTCGGCGGCCACGCCGGTGCCGCCGGTGCCCAGGTAGCGCATCTGCGCGCGGCGGTACTTCGGGTCGTAGTCGGCCTGGAACTTCAGCGCGTCCCAGTCGTACTTGCGCGTGGAGAAGCGCGCCACGCGGCTTTCCATCCACTGGTCGAACGAAGCGTCTTCCGGTTGTTCCCACGAACGCTTGATGTTTGCTGGTTGAGACAGGTCGCTCATCTGGATTCCTTCGGTTTCAGTTGATCGGTGGATCGGTGGATCAGTGCATGACAAAGCCGCCGTTGACCGCCAGCGTCTGGCCGGTCACGAAGCGGGCAAGATCGGACAGCGCGAACAGCACCGCGCCGCAGACATCGTCGGGCAGCTGTTCGCGCTGGATGGCGCGCTGCTCGCGATACAGGTCGTGCCGGTGCTGGGGCACGTATTCGGTGGCTTCCACCAGCGTCAGGCCCGGCGCCACCGCGTTGACGGTGATCTGGTCGCGGCCCAGTTCGCGCGCCAGCGAGCGGGTCATGCCGATGATGGCGCTCTTGCTCGCCACGTAGGCCAGCAGGTTGGGCGCGCCCCACAGCGGCGTGTCGGAGGCCAGGTTGATGACCGCGCCGCGGCCGCTGGCCTTCAGCGCCGGCAGGCAGGCGGTGGTCATCAGCCAGGTGCCGCGCACGTTGACGTTCATCACGCGGTCCCAGGTGGCGATGTCGATGGCGCTGGCGTCACGGCCGCCGGAATCGGTCACGGCGGCGTTGTTGACCAGGCCGTCCAGGCCGCCCAGGCCCTTGACGGCGGCGTCGGCGCAAGCCTGGATCGATGCCGGGTCGGACAGGTCCACCGGCACCGCCACCACCTTGAAGCCACGTGCGCGCAGCGCTTCGGCTTCCTGCTGCAGGCGTTCGGCCAGGATGTCGGCCATGGCCACCGTGGCACCGGCTTCGGCCAGCGACCTGGCGAAGGCCAGGCCCAGTCCGCGCGCCGCGCCGGTGACCAGCACCTTGCGCCCGGCCAGCAGCTTGCTGTTCTGCGTATCAGCCATGGCTGGCCACCCCCGCGGGTTTCAGCATGGCGACCGGCTCGTCGGCGATCTCCTGGTCGGCGCGGCGCTTCAGCAGGCGGCGCACACGCGTGATGCCGGCATCGTGCTGGTACAGCATTTCGTGGTCGCGCGCCTGCGGCGCCATCGACTCGAGCACCACGCGGTCCTGCTCGAGCACGTCCCAGTGCAGCTGCTCCAGGCGGTTGCGGTACAGGAAGCGCCAGACATCGCGCTGCCAGCCCTGCACGTGGCGGGTACGCCAGAAGAACACCATGCAGTGGTCCTCGTCGACCGGCGTGGCCATGCCGACGATGCCGAACGGGCCGCCAGGGCCGACCTTGTCGCGGTACGGAATCGCCAGGCGCAGCCACAGCGTGCCGGTCTCGCCGAATTCCACCCAGTCGAAGTTGACGCCGCGCTGGCCGACCTTCTCGAAGATCAGGCCGTGGTCGGTTTCGCGGATCTGCATCGTGGCCGACTTCTCGCCGCAGGCCATCGAGTGCGACACGGCGTGCAGGTAGGCGCCGTGCATCGGGTCCATGACGTTGTCGATGGCGTAGCGGTAGTTGCAGTCCCAGTGCGCCACGCACAGGAAGTTGCTGTGATCGTCGCTGACCAGCTCCTCGGGCAGGCGCAACACGTCGGGGCTGCCCTCGCCCTCTTGCGGGGCCTGGTCGCCGAACCACAGGAAGATCGCGCCGGCCTGTTCCTGCACCGGGTAGCTGCGCACGCAGGTGCGGCCTTCCAGCGGGCAGCTGTCCACGGCCGGCACGCTCTTGACCTGGCCGTCGCCGCCGACTTCCACGCCGTGGTACCAGCAGGCGACGCGGTCGCCCAGGTTCCAGCCCATCGACAGGCGGGCGCCACGGTGCGGGCAGCGGTCTTCCAGCGCGTGGACCTGGCCGGCGTTGTCGCGCCACAGCACGATGTTCTGGCTCAGGCGCGTGATGCCGATCGGGGCATGCGTCACGGCCCACGAGGCGGTGACCGGGTACCAGTAGTTGCGCAGGCCGCTGTTCAGGCGGGCTTCGGCGCGGGCTTGCTTGTTCGATTCCATCTTTGTCTCTCGGGCTCTGGGCTTGTCGGTCTGGCTGGCGGCGCTCAGGCGCCCAGCCGGCGCATTTCGGCCAGGAAGCGCTCTTCGGTCCAGGCCTGTCCGTCCAGGCACAGGAAGTTGGTGGCATTGAAGGCGCGCACGATGTCGGCGGGCGATTGCGCGCCGCCTTCGAACGCGGCTTCCAGCGCGTCGCCCAGTGCGTTCTCGTAGGCCGAAGGCGCGTCGGCGCGGGTCTGCCAGACGATGTTGGCTACCTTGCCCGGCTGCTCGATGCGGCCTTTGCCCGCGACGTTGTTCGGGGCCGGACGCTCCCAGGGAACCAGGTTGGGGTTGTACGAGAGGCTATCCATTGCGCTTTGCTCCATTTCTGCCTGCATGGGGACCGGTTTCATCACACTGCGACCCGTTTCAGGTCACGTTGCGTTTTGTTTTACTAATGAAACACTGGTTTAGATATTGAACACAGGTACGACTATAGACAACGATGATTCAAAAATAGACTGGGGTTAACCCGTGAAATGCGGAAAGTGCTGCCGGGGCGTCGCCCCGGCCAGGGAAGGATTAGCGGACAGCCGCTGGCAGCGCGCCGCGGATAAGGCGGGCCGTGGCGGAAGCCTGGTCGATGTAGCAGGCGTGCCCCGCATCGGGCACTGGTGCGAATGGCAGGCCGAAGCGCTCCGCCAGCATGCCGCAGGCCACGGGCGTGGTGACGATGTCCCGGCTGCCGCAGCCAATCTGCACGGGCACGGATGTCGGGCGCTTTGCCAGGTAGGCATCGATGTCGTCCCCGCACAGCATGGCCACCGCCTGCCGATAGCCATCCGGACGCAGGCGCCGCATGTTCCATCGCACCCAGGCCTGCGCGCTGTCGTCGGCGGTTTCGCTCAGCAGCCGCGCGGGTCCGCGCTCGGCCAGACCTTCCACGCCCAGTGACGCGAGCGCATCCAGCCGCTGCCGCGCGACTTCGCGCGCCTTGTCTTCCTTGCCTGGCCCGCCATAGCCCTGCGCCACGCTCAGCAGCAGCAATTGCGCGGGCAACCCGCCGTCATCCGCGCCGGCCAAATAGGCCGCCGCCATCAACGCGCCCAGCGAATGGCCGACGATCAGGTCGGGGCGCACGTTCAGCGCCCGCAGCCATTCCCGCAGGCGCGCCGCATAGTCCGAGGCCTTCGGCGCCGACTGCGCCAGCGGCGACGAATCGCCATAGCCCGGCGCATCCCACGCGAGCACGCGCGCGTGCGCGGCCAGCAGGCTGGCGCACGGCAGCCATGAGGCCGCCCCGGAACTGATGCCGTGCAGCAGCACGATCACCGGCCCCGCGCTGCCGCCGCTCCGATAGGCGACCTGCGCGCCATCACCGACCTGCGCGACGCGTTCCGCAAACCCGTTGTCTAGCGCGTCCAGCATGCCCTGAACCCGGGAGCATGAATCTTCACGGTCATTTTGTTCCATATATAAAACCATCGTTTGCAAATGAAACCTTATGACTATAGAAGCTGGTCTGCTGCATGAGGATCAGGGTTAACGACAGGTCCTGGATCTGACCCAATGTGGACGAGCCGGTCCGGTGCATGCGCTGCGACGGCGCTTTCGCCGGTGGTCATGGCCGGCTTCGGCCCGCGAAGGCTTTACTGGCGTGCCTTGCTGGATGACGGCCGGGATGTCGCCGCGGCTGCCGACAGCAGTACTGCGTGCGGACCCAACCCACGCGTGACACGCGCTCGTGTGCCGCCTTCGCCCTGGCGGTTGCGTCGCACACAGGCCTCAGTAGGGATAACCCTCCTCACTACCACGAAAAAGCCCGGCTATATTTCGTTCAACGTTTCTTAGGTTGTTTGATGTTTTATATATGAAACGTTAAAGCGGCTGAAAGCGCATCTTTAGAGATTTGCAGCATCCGCCCCAAGGACAGAACGAGCCAGAACGATTAGAAGACGGAACCAGGAAGGAAACGGTAGATGAAACTTGCACGAATCGCTGCAGCAGGCCTGCTTGCAGCCTCCCCCCTGCTGGCCTCGGCCCAGTCGGTCACGCTGTACGGCGTGGTCGATACCGGCGTCGAGTATGTCAACAATGTCGGCGCCAATGGCTATGGCCTGACGCGCGTGCCCAACAACACCGCGACCGTCCCCTCGCGGTGGGGCCTGCGTGGCAGCGAGGATCTCGGCGGCGGCCTGAAGAGCCTGTTCGTGCTGGAATCGGGCTTCGCGCCCGACACGGGCAGCGCCAACCAGGGCGGCCGCCTGTTCGGCCGCCAGGCGCTGGTGGGACTGTCGAACCAGTATGGCCAGCTTTCGTTCGGCCGCCAGTACACCATGCTGTTCTGGGCCACGCTCGACAGCGATATCCTGGGCCCCAACGTCTACGGCTCGGGTTCGCTGGACAGCTACCTGCCCAACACGCGCGCCGATAACTCGGTCTCGTACAAGGGCACCTTCGGCGGCGTGACGGTTGGCGCGACGTACAGCTTCGGCCGTGACGCGGTCAATGCCGGCCCGAGCCCGGGCGGTACCAACTGCGCCGGCGAAAACGCGGCCGACAAGAAGGCCTGCCGCGAGTGGTCCGCCATGATCCAGTACGCGACCAACTGGTGGGGCGTGCATACCGCGTATGACTCGCAACGCGGCGGTCCCGGCGCGTTCGCCGGCCTGACCAACAGCAACCTGACCGACGACCGCCTGTCGGTGGGCGGCTACATGATCCTGTCGCGCACCAAGCTCGGTGCCGGCTGGCTGCGCCGCGACAACGAAGGCAGCGCAACCCGCATCAGCGACCTGTACTACGCCGGCGCGTCCTACGACATCACGCCCGCGGTCAACCTGGCCGGCCAGGTCTACTACCTGAACTACCACGGCAGCGACAACAAGGCCTGGCTGTACGCGGTGCGCGGCACGTATTCGTTCAGCAAGCGCACCTCGGTGTATGCGACCGCCGGCTTTATCGACAACGGCGGCCAGCTGGCCTCGTCCGTCAGCGGCGGCTCGCCGGGCTCCAACCCGAAGCCGGGTGCCAACCAGTTCGGCACCATGCTGGGCATCAAGCACATCTTCTAAGCACCGCGTTGGCACGACACAGTCCGTGCGGCGACCGCGCTGGCCCCTGCGCCAGCACGCCGCGCGGCTGACCTGAAGCACTCACTTGCCATCGTCCGCGCGCATGCCCGATGCGCCGGACTCCAGTTTTCAGAGGTCCACCATGAAGTCTGCACGCCGGAAAGTCCTTGCCACCGCCATCGCTGCCGGCACCGCCGCCCTGTTCGCCGGCGGCACCGCCCTGGCCCAGGGCGCCTATCCCAACAAGCCGATCACCATCGTGGTCGCCTACCCCGCCGGCGGCGACGTCGACGTGCTGGCCCGCCTGTTCGCCGAGAAGCTGGCGCCGCGCCTGAAGCAATCGATCGTGGTCGAGAACCGCACCGGCGCGGCCGGCACCATCGGCAGCGCCTATGTGTCGCGTGCCAATCCGGACGGCTACACGCTGCTGCTGGCACCGAACACGGTTGCCATCGCGCCGCTGGTGCTCAAGCCCGGCACGGGCGCCAGCTACGACGTGCAGCGCGACTTCACGCCGATCTCGCAGATCGGCACGCAGTCGCTGTTCGTGGTGGTGAACAAGGGCACCGGCATCACCAAGGTCAGCGACCTGGTCGCGCGGGCCAAGGCAGGCAAGGTGGAAACCTATGCCACGCCGGGCAATGGCTCGCCGATGCACATCATGGGCGAGCTGTTCAACAAGTCCGCCGGCGTGAAGATCAACCAGGTGCCATACCGCGGCCTGGCCCCGGCCATCGTCGACGTGCTTGGCGGACAGGTGCCGGTGACCTTCGTCACCTATGGCGCGGTGGCCCAGTATGTCGGCAACGGCAGCCTCGTCCCGATCGCGGTGGCCGACCAGAAGCGTTCGCCGTTCGCCCCCAATGTCCCGACGCTGGCCGAGCAGGGCTACAAGGACGTGGAGATCGGCGCCTGGCAGGCGCTGCTGGGGCCGAAGGGCATGTCGCCGGAACTCGTGCGCACGCTCAACGGGCACATCAACGAGATCCTGAAGATGCCCGACGTCGTGGCGCGCATGGCCACCATCGCCGTCACCCCGAAGGGCGGCGAGCCTGCGGTGCTGCAGCAGTTGCTGACTGCCGACACGGCGCGCTATACGAAGATCGTCAAGGAGTTCAATATCCAGGCCGACTGACGCGCACCGCGATCGCGCGCGCAGAAAATCGAAGGGCCCGGTTCCTCGCGGAACCGGGCCCTTCTTGCTGGTGCAGGCCGATAGTCAGTTGACCTGCCGCCCCATGCCTTCCCAATACGGCTCGCGCAGCTTGCGGCGCAGCAGCTTGCCCGACGGGTTGCGCGGCAGGGCTTCGACGAAGTCGATGCTCTTCGGCACCTTGAAGCCGGCCAGCCGCTGCCGGGTCCAGCTGATGATGCTGTCGAGGTCCGCGCCCTGCCCCGGCTTGAGCACGATGATGGCCTTGACCGCCTCGCCCCACTTCTCGTCCGGCACGCCGATCACGGCCACGTCCGCCACGATCGGATGGCCGTAGATGGCGCTCTCCACCTCGGCGGGATACACGTTCTCGCCACCGCTGATGATCATGTCCTTCACGCGGTCGTGGATGTAGAGATAGCCCTCGGCGTCGAGGTAGCCGGCATCGCCGGTGCGCAGCCAGCCATCGGCATCGATCGTGCGTGCGGTTTCCTCGGGCTGCTTCCAGTAGCCGGACATATTGTGCGCGGAGCGGATCACCACCTCGCCCACTTCGCCCGGCGCCAGTTCGCGCCCTTCGTAGTCCACCACCTTCAGCGCCACGCCGGGCAGCGGCTTGCCGGCCGCGCGCATGCGCGGCACCTGCTCCGTGGTGTGGTCTTCCGGCGGCAGCGCCACGATCGTGCCCGTGGTTTCGGTCATGCCGTACTGCTGCACGAAGCCACAGCCGAAGACCTCGATGCCCTCGCGCAGCAACGCCGCCGGAATCGGCGCCGCGCCGTACAGCAGGTACTTCAGGCGCGAATAGTCCACCGCGCGCGCACGCGGGTCGCGCAGCACGATCTGCATCGCGGCCGGCACCATGAACAGCTTGCTGATGCGCTCCTGCTCGATGAAGTCGAGCACCGCGCGCGGATCGAACTCCCGCGCCACCACGCCCTTGGCGCCCGACAGCAGGTTGCGCAGGCCCCAGCCCGAGCCGCCGATATGCGCCACCGGCATCGCCACCAGCGAGATATCGTCCGCGGTCCAGTGCGACCAGGGAATCGATTCGCGCTCGCTGACCTCGGTGCCGATGGTCAGGTTGCGGTGGGTCAGCATGGCACCCTTGGGGCGCCCGGTCGTGCCCGAGGTATAGAGCTGCAGCACGACGTCATGGGCGTCGGGCTGGTGGTCCGGCAACGTGGCGGGCTGCGCGTCGCGCCAGTCCGCATAGACCGGCCAGTCCGGGTTGCCACCGGCCTCCATCGCGACCACCTGGCGCACCATCGGCAGCGCCGGCAGCAAACCCTGCACCATCGCCGCGGATTCCGGCCCCACCAGCAGCAGCACGGCGTCGCAGTGGCCGATGATGAATTCCACCTCGGGCGGTGCCAGCCGCCAGCTTGCCGGCGTCATGATCGCGCCCATCTTGGCGGCGCCGATCCAGGCTTCGAAGTAGTGGTCGCAATTCTTGCCGACGTAGCCGATATGGTCGCCGGCTCGCACGCCCGCCGCGAGCAATGCCTGCGCGACGCGGCTGGTGTTGCGCTCGAACTCGGCATAGGTGGTCTGGCGGCCTTCGAACGCGTAAGCGACCGCGTCAGGCCTGAGGCCGGCAAAGTGGCGCACGGCCTGAGGCAGCGTGGCCAGATAGCTGAAATCCATCGACGTCTCCCCCTTCTCTTGTAAAAACGGCCCGGCCAGGCCGGGCCGCAGCATTCCCCTGCGGAATCAGCGTGGCCGGATCAGCGCGGTGCCATGCGGATGGCGCCGTCCAGGCGCACAGATTCGCCGTTGAAATAGCCATTGCGGCACATCTCGACGGCAAGCGAGGCAAACTCCTCCGGCTGGCCCAGGCGCTTGGGGAACGGCACGGACGCGCCCAGCGCGGCCTTGACGTTCTCGGGGGCACCTTGCAGCAGCGGCGTATTGAAGATGCCCGGCAGGATGGTGTTGACGCGGATGCCTTCACCGGAGAGATCGCGCGCGATCGGCAGCGTCATCCCGACCACGCCGGCCTTCGATGCCGAATAGGAAGCCTGGCCGATCTGGCCGTCCTGCGCCGCCACCGATGCCGTGCTGATGATCACGCCGCGGTCGCCGCTGGCGGTGTGGTCCAGCGTCAGCATGCCGGCGGCCGAGCGCGCGATGCAGCGGAAGGTGCCAATCAGGTTGATCTGGACAATGCGCTCGAACGCATCGGTCGGGAAGAACTTGATCTGCGACGGGTCTTCCTTCGAGCGCGAAGCGGTCTTGATTGCATTGCCGGTGCCGGCGCAATTGACCAGGATGCGTTCCTGGCCGATGGCGGCGCGCGCCTTGGCGAAGCCGGCCTCGACTTCGGCTTCCGAGGTCACGTTGACCTGGCAGAACACGCCGCCCAGTTCACGCGCCAGCGCTTCGCCCTTCTCGACATTGAGGTCGAACAGCGCCACGCGCACGCCCTGCGCCGCCAGCGCACGGGCCGTCGCCGCGCCCAGGCCCGAGGCGCCGCCGGTCACGATGGCCGATACCGATGCATTGAGTTCCATTACCGTGTTCCTTCCGTCTGGTTTTTGCCGGGTCATTGCCGCACGCGCGACAGGCCCGATACGGGTGTCAAAGCCGGCGCCGGGGAGCGTCGGAGCGGGTTCGAGATTCGTGGATCGGGCCCTGACACGCATCGTCGGAAGCGACGAATGCACCGATACGCCACTTTCATGGCTTTTCGCAGCATCGCAACACCGCCTCCGGGACCCGGCTTCGCGGACCGGGATGGGACCAATGCGCTACAGTGTCGCGCATGGAAGGCTTGACCGATCCCATGCGCCCTCATCTCCCCGACCTCCGCTGGCACCTGCGCCGGCATGCCTGGCTGCTGCTCGCCGCGCTGCTGCTTTCGCCGCTGTTTCACCGGCCCGCCAGTGCGGCGCCGGCAAACCCCCTCGTTGCCGCGATCCAGCAGAGCGATGCCAGGGCCGCGCCGGCCAGCGTCCCGTTGGCCCAATCGCTCGACCAGGTCATTGGCACCCTGCAGGACGACACGCAACGCAAGGCCCTGCTGGAACAATTGCGATCATTGCGCAGCGGGCTGGACGCCGCGGCGTCGGCGCCCGTCGCGCCGGCCTCGTCACCGGGCCTGATCGGCGCCGTGGCGCAGGCGCTCGATGAATTCGATACGCAGCTGCGCAAGGACCACGGCCCCTGGCACTACTGGCGCTGGCGCTCGCAGTTCGCGGCCGAGGAATGGCGGGCGTCCGTGACGCACAACGGCACGCGCGCCGGGCTCGACTCGCTGCGCGAGTTCGCCGTGGTGATCGGTGGCTGGGCGCTGTGCGGATGGGTCCTGTGGGAGATCGGCCACCGCATCCGGCTGCGGCGCAGGAAGCATGCCGACGGCAAGGTCACGCTGGTGCGCAAGCCGCGCAGCGGGCTGCCCGACGTGCCGTCGTGGATCGATGTCGGCATCTATATGTTGCGGCGCATCGGGCCGTGGGTCGCGGCATTCGGGCTCACGGTGCTGCTCGCCTACCGCAATTTCTCGCAATCGCCGGCGAGCGTGGCCGCCGTGATGGTGGCCCATGCCATCGTCGCCGGAGCCATCGCGGCCGCGGTCTGCCAGGTCATCTTCGCGCTGTTCCGCACCGCGCACCGCCGGCTGGCGGTGCACCAGCTGCTGACGCGCTCGCCATTGCTGCTGTTCTGCACCGGCGCCCTGGCCGCACTCGGCAACAGCGCCACCGACAGCCGCATTACGGCCGTGCTCGGCGCTAACCTGTGCGCCTTGCTGTCGACGGCGGCCAATGTCGCCGCGGCAATCCTGATCGGCGTGTTCGCGCTGCGCTTCCGGCGCCAGGTCGGCCAGCTGATCGCGCAGCGGCCGCTCGAATTCCGGCAGTCGCATCCGGCCCTGACGGACCTGCTGCGCCTCGCCGGCCAGGCCTGGCACCTGCCGGTGCTGGCAGTGGTGGTGGCCTCGGTGATCGGCACCGTGCTGGCCACCGGCCATGCCGACGTCTTCCTGCGCCGCACGGTGGCCTCGGTGGCGCTGCTGGTGTTCGCGCTGCTGCTGACGCTGGTTGCCGGCCGCTCGCCCAAGGCCAGCGTGCGCGCGCCACGCATCCGCGACCGGCGGCGCTCGGCCTACCTGGAACGCTTCGGGCGCTTTGCCATGGCGCTGGTACGCGTGGTGATCTGGGTCACCGTGATCGAGCTGGGCGCGCGCATCTGGGGCACATCGGTGCTGCACCTGGCGCAAGCGTCGCCGGCGGGCCGGCATATCGCGGAGTCCATGCTGAGCGTCACGGCCACGGTCCTGCTGGCGTGGCTGGTCTGGCTGCTGATCGACACGGCCATTACCCAGGCGCTGTCTCCCGCCTATGGGCGCGCCGCGCAGCCGAGCATGCGGGCCAAGACCATCCTGCCGCTGGTGCGCAACGCGTCGCTGGTCACGCTGCTGGTGATCGCGATGATCGTGGTCCTTGCCAACCTGGGGGTCAATGTCACGCCGCTGCTCGCGGGTGCCGGCGTGGTGGGGCTGGCGATCGGCTTCGGCGCGCAGAGCCTGGTGCAGGACCTGATCACCGGGCTCTTTATCGTGATCGAGGATTCGATCGCCATTGGCGACTCGATCGAGCTGCCCGACCATGCCGGCGTGGTCGAAGGCATGACCATCCGGACCGTCAAGCTGCGCGATGGCAAGGGCGCCCTGCATACGCTGCCATACAGCCAGATCAAGGCGGTCAAGAACCTGTCGCGCGGCTACGGCTACGCCGTGTTCAGTATCGGCATCGCCTACCAGAGCGACCTGGACCGGGCCCTCGACCTGATCCGCGCCACCGGCGCCCAGGTCGCGCGCGATCCGCGCTATGCGCACAAGCTGCTGTCCGGCCTGGAGATCCTGGGCCTGGATCGCTTCGACCCGAGCGGCCCGGTGGTGATGGCCCAGGTCAAGACCCGCCCGCTGATGCAGGCCGAGATCACGCGCGCGTTCAACGCGCTGCTGAAGCGGCAATTCGATGCCAATGGCATCGGCATGGCCTCCCCAAGCCTGACCATCCAGCTCGCAGGGGGGGCTGCCGGGGCCGCAAGTGTCGAAGCCATCATGCCGACATCGAAATGAGATGCATGCGTCATGCAAGACAGGTGCGCTTGTCGCTTTTGCGAAACGCCCGTCCCTTTTGCGCGTCAAAAATCCCTCACGAATCCGATCTCGCGCATTAACATCCCTGCGTTATGCAGGCGTCGACATATGCCGATCGTCCGGTGGTTCCCGCTTCGCGGGGCCATAGCCCCCCGAAGCGGGGGATAAAACCGGCACGATTGTTTGGCATCATGGCCGGCACTCGGGCACGGTCATGCCTGAGGGGCATCCTGCACACGGGGCCGCAAGCCAGGGCACCGTTGCCACAGGGCGCGACAGACGCCCGGGCAGGCACTGGCACCAAGGGAACACAAAAGAGCAGCCATTAGAAAATGGCGTCAGTCAAGGCGTTTGCCACCGGGGGAACTGAATATGGGCGAACACCCGAGTCTCGACGATGACTTTCATCGTCTGGTCGACTCTATCTACGAGTCTGCAATGGACGTGGCGGCAATGCCCGCTGCCCTGGACCTTTTTTCCCGCTACACAGCCACAGGCAGCCCGCGCTACCTGATCTGGGACAAGCTTGCCGGCCACGCCCGGCTCGGCGTGACTCCGCACGGTTGTTTCACCAGTGGCATCAACCTGCCTGAAGACATCGTTGTGCCATCGGCAAGCGTCGGCCATCCGGCTACCGCCGAAGCCGCACTCGCATCCGCCGGGGCCGGCGCCGGCGCCGCACTGGCAATGGGGGACGGCGAGGAGACCGACGTGGCCGTCGCCGGCGACGGCAGCGGACTCGAGCAGGGCTTCCGGCTCATCGACACCAGCGAGATCTGCGTGCTCATGAGCGGCACCACCTCGGAGCACAGCCACCTGCATGGCAGCGTGCGCGAACGCCGCCTGGCCCATGTCATGCCGCACTGGGTCCGCGCGGCGCGCATGCAGCAGCGCAACTTCGAACTGAGCGGACTGGCCTCGCTCGGGCTGGCCGGACTCGACACGCTCGATTTCGGCGTCATGGTGCTGCAGGCGGACATGCGCGTGCGCTACGCCAACAGCTGGGCCGAATCGCTGGTGCAGGCCGACAGCAACCTTGCGCTGGAACGCGGCGTGCTGCGTGCGCGCGATGCCGCGCTGCAGGACGTGCTGCAGCGGCTGCTCGACGGCGCCGTGCGGGGCCGCAGTGCCGACGCCGCCGCGGGCTCATGGATGCACATCACCTCCGGCGGGCAACCGGTACCGATCATCGTGGTGCCGCTGGTCTCGCGCCAGCCAGTGGAAGGCCCGTGGCAGCTGCCCGCGGCGATGATGCTGCTCGGCAACTCGGAATCGCGCTCGGTGCTCGATGCCGCGGTCTTGACGTCGCTGTTCGGGCTGTCGCGCAAGGAAAGCATCATTGCCATCCGGCTCGCGGCCGGCGAAACGCTCAATGAAATCGCCGAGCGGGAGTTCCTGTCGCCCCATACCGTGCGCGTGCATATCCGCGATACGCTGCGCAAGACCGGCACGCACCGGCAGTCCGAGCTGGTGCGGCTGCTGCATTTGCTGCCTGGCGTGAACCTGATGCGGACGGCAGCTTGTCCGGTGGCGCGGCCCAGGGGGAGGCAGGTCAAGAACGGGTGAGTGCCCGTGCCCGGGGCTGACCTCAGCCCTCCCCCTCCACCGCCGCCAACGCCGCGGCAAGAAACCTCTGCACCTGCCGGTCCGCGTCATCCGCCCGCGCGGCCAGCGCAATGCCAATGCGCCCCGCCGGCCGCGGACTCGAGATCGGCAGGAACTTCACCCTGCGGTTCGCATAGCGCGTTGTCACGCTGGGCACCAGCGCCACCCCCAGGCCGCTTTCCACCAGGCTGACGATGGTCTGCACCTGCACCGCTTCCTGCGTGACGCGCGGCACGAAGCCGGCCTGCTGGCACAGCATCATGGCGACCGCATGCAGGTTGGGCACAGCCGCGGCCGGATGCATGATGAACGGCTCGGCGGCCAGTGCCTTCAGCGGAATGGATGTCTGGCTGGCATGCGGGCTGTCCGCCGGCACCGCGGCGACGAACACATCGGTTTCCAGCGGCGTGAGGGTGTAGCCGCCGCTGCTCAAGATCGGAAACCGCACCAGCCCGGCGTCGAGCCGATGGTTTTCGAGCTGGTCCAGGATGGCCGCCGTGGTGGATTCCTGCAGCACCAGCTCGATCCCCGGATGCGCGGCGCGGAATGCGGGAATCAGCTTCGGCAGCAACGCATAGGTGGCGGAGCCGATGAAACCGATGCGCAAGGCGCCCCGCTCGCCCTGCGCGGCCGCCATGGCCGCCGCACGTGCCTGGCTGGCGTGGAACAGCGCGCGGCGCGCGTCCTGCAGCGCCGCCTCGCCCGCCTGCGTCAGCCGGACCCCGCGCGGGGTGCGCACGAACAGCGCGGCGCCGAGCTGCTCCTCCAGCTTGCGGATCGAAATCGACAGCGGCGGCTGCGCCATGTGCAGGCGCTCGGCGGCCCGGTGGAAGTTGCCCGTCTCGGCCAGGGCAACAAACTGCTGGAGCTGGCGCAGATCCATGTCGATATCCTGTGAATATCAATTTCTAAAAAAGTAATATTAGACCAGATACCTGCCGCTGATCTACGCTGTGCCCCACAGAACCAGATCCGGAGACAGACGCATGCTGCCCTTAGCCGGCATCCGCGTGATCGACCTTTCCACGGTCGTGATGGGCCCTTATGCCAGCCAGTGGCTGGCCGACTTTGGCGCCGAGGTCATCAAGGTCGAACCGCCCGAGGGCGATTCCACGCGCCGCACCGGCCCCGCCGCCGAAGCCGGCATGGCCGCGATTTTCCTGGGCGTGAACCGCAGCAAGAAGAGCGTCGTGCTGGACCTGAAGCAGCCGGCGGCGCAGGCGGCGCTGGAACGCCTGCTGTCCGGCGCCGACGTGCTGATGCACAGCATGCGCCCGCAAAAGCTGGCCGCGCTGGGCCTGTCGCCGGACGACGTGAGGGCGCGCCACCCGCAACTGGTCTACGTCAGCCTGCTCGGATTCGCAGAGGATGGCCCGTACGGCGGCCGCCCGGCCTACGACGACATCATCCAGGGCCTGTCCGGCAATGCCGCGCTGATGGCGGCGCAGACCGGCAGCAGCCGCTATTTCCCGACCATCGCGGCGGACAAGACCAGCGGCCTGGTCGCGGCGCTGTCGGTGTGCGCGGCGCTGGCCGGCCGCGCGCGCGGCAACGGCAACGGCAATGGCAATGGCAGCGGCCACGGCGCCATGGTCGAGGTGCCGATGTTCGAATCCATGGTGGCCTTCAACCTGGTGGAGCACTTCTACGGCCGGCATTTCGAACCGCCGCGCGGCGGCACCGGCTACCCGCGCGTGCTGGCGCCGCTGCGCCGGCCCTACCAGAGCGCCGACGGCCATGTCTGCATGATGCCGTACACCGATGCCCACTGGCGCGACTTCTTCCGCGCCGCCGGCCGCCCCGAACTGGCCGCGGATGCGCGCTTCACCGATATCTCGGCGCGCACCGCGCACATCGAAACGCTGTACGAAATCACCGGTGAAATCGTGCGCGGACATAGCACCGCGCACTGGCTGGAAGTCTGCGAAGCGCTGCAGATTCCCGTGGCCCGGGTCAACGAACTCGACGACCTGCCCGACGATCCGCACCTGCGCGCGACGGGCTTTTTCGAACCGGTCGAAGATCCCGCCATGGGCGCCTTGCGCTTTCCGGGAGCACCGGTACGCTTTGATGGGGCACGCGCACCGATCGGCGTGCCGCCACGCCTCGGCGAGCACACCGCGCAGCTGCTTGCGCGGGCCGGGATGACGCAGCAGGACATCGACGGGCTTAGCGCCACGGGTGCCGCGTACTGCGCCCCGCAGCCGCCGGCCCCGCCTGACAACGCCAAGGAGACCACATGATGCAAAGCCACCTGCCCCGCCTGGGCCAGGGCTTCTACTGGCAGGACCTGAAGGAAGGCCAGGCCTTCCGCACCTTCCGCCGCACCGTGACCGAGACCGACCTCGTGAACTTCATCTCGGTCACCGGCATGGTCGAGGCGATCTTTATCGAGGACGGCTACGACGCCGGCGCGATCCGCGGCCGGCCGGTCCCGGGCGCGCTGACCTACACGCTGATCGAAGGCTTCATCCTGCAAACCATGATCCAGGGCACCGGCCTGGCGATGCTGGAACTCACGCAGCAGATCCTTGCCCCGGTGGTGGTCGGCGACACGGTATGGGCCACCGTCACGGTGACGGGCATCCGGCCGACATCGCGCGGCAACCGCGCGGTGGTGGACTCGGCCATCGAGGTCTTCAACCAGCGCAACGAGAAAGTCATGACGTACACGGCGCGCCGGCTGCTGGCCGGACACCCGGACTGAAACCGCCGCGCGCTACGCTCGACTGACCCTGGGCTTCGTCCCAGCCCCACGCCCTCACGCAACTGGATATTCAACGTGACCGCATTGCTTTCCACCTTCCAGCTCACCAGCCTGCCGCCGCACGCCACGGCGTTCCGCGAGCAGGTCCGGGCCTTCCTGGCCGAACACATGCCGGCGCTGCCGCCTGAAGTGCGGGCACGCTCGTGGATGGGCTTCGACGCCGCCTTCAGCCGCGCGCTGGCCGCGCGCGGCTGGGTCGGCATCACGCTGCCGGCGACCTGCGGCGGCGCCGGGCTGGACCCGTTTTCGCGCTTTGTGCTGGTGGAAGAACTGCTGGCCGCCGGCGCGCCCGTGTCCGCCCACTGGATCGCCGACCGCCAGAGCGGCCCGCTGATCCTGCGCTATGGCACGGAAGCGCAGAAGGCCAGGTACCTGCCCGCCATCTGCCGCGGCGACGCCTTCTTCTGCATCGGCATGAGCGAACCGAACTCGGGCTCCGACCTGGCCAGCGTGGCCACGCGCGCGGTGCGGCAGCCGGACGGCAGCTGGCGCCTGAACGGGCGCAAGATCTGGACGACCAACGCCAACCACTGCCACTACATGCTGGCGCTGGTGCGCACCTCGGGCACGCCGCAGGACCGGCAGGCCGGGCTGTCGCAGGTCATCGTCGATCTCTCCGCGCCCGGCGTCACCGTGCGCCCGATCCAGGACCTGACCGGCGATGCGCATTTCTCGGAGGTGAGCTTCGAGGACGTGGCGCTCGCACCGGACGCCCTGATCGGCCAGGAAGGCAGCGGCTGGGAACAGGTGAACGCCGAGCTGGCATTCGAGCGCAGCGGCCCCGAGCGGCTCTATTCGAGCGTGGTGCTGCTCGACACCTGGCTGGCGGCGCTGCGGCGCCTGCCCGAAGCGCGGCGCGACACCGTCACCGCCGGCCGGCTGGTCGGCCACCTGGCGGTGCTGCGCGCCATGTCGCTGGCCGTGACGGCACGCCTGGCCGCGGGGGAAAGCCCGGTGGTCGAAGCCGCGCTGGTGAAGGACCTGGGCACGACCTTCGAACAATCGATCCCGGCGCTCGTCGAAGCCGCGCTGGGCGACGAACCGGCGCTGGCCGCCGATGGCGCGCTGTACCGCACGCTGGCCTATGTCACGCAGATCGCCCCGTCCTATTCGCTGCGCGGCGGCACCCGCGAAATCCTGCGCGGCATGATTGCGCGCGGCCTGGGGCTGCGCTGATGCGCCGAAGCCCCGCACGCGTCCAACACTGAACCCATCGCCATGCATAACACCTATTCCGACGCGCTCGACGACTTGCTGCGCGATCAATGCCAGCCCGCGACCGTGCGCGCCATCGAACAAGGCGCCGACCCGGCGCCGCTCTGGCAGGCGCTGCTCGACAGCGGCTTTGCCGACTGCCTGCTGCCCGAATCGGCGGGCGGTGCCGGCCTGTCCCTGTCCGACCTGGCGCCCGTGCTGTACGTGCTGGGCCGCCACGCCATGCCCTTGCCGCTCGCGCAGACGCTGTTTGCGCGAGCGTTGCTGCAGGCCCACGGCGTGACCGTGCCCGCCGAGCCGATCGCGCTGGCCAGCCTCGACGATGGCAGCCTCGCCACGCTGGTGGCCGATGCGCGTCACGCAGGCTGGTTCCTGGCGCAGTCCGGTACCCGCTGCGTGCTGCTGCCGGCCGCCGCTGCCGGTGCCGAGCCGACTGGCGCTCACGCCGACCAGACCATGCGGCTGCCGCGCTTCGACGGCAAGGCAGGGACGGCCTTCGCGCTGCCCGCCGGCACCCTGCGCACCATCGGCGCCTGCCTGCATGCCGCGCAGATGGCCGGCGCGCTGTCCCAGGTCATGGACATGACGCTGCAGTACGCCAACGACCGCCTGCAGTTCGGGCGCGCGATCGGCAAGTTCCAGGCCATCCAGCACCAGATCAGCGAGATGGCCGAGCACGTCGCCGCCTCGCGCCTGGCCGCGCAGATCGCCTGCGACAGCACCGGCAGCCACCCTGACCCGGTACGCGCCGCCATCGGCAAGCTGCGCGCCAGCGACGCGGTCACGCCGGTCGCGGCCATCGCCCACGCCGTGCATGGCGCCATCGGCATTACCGAGGAATTCGACCTGCAGCTGTACACGCGGCGCCTGCATGCGTGGCGCGTGGCGGACGGATCGGAGCGGTGGTGGAGCCGCGTGCTGGGCGAACGGGTCTGCGCCGAACCATCGCGCGGCGCGGTGGAGTTGGCGCGCGAGTGGTACGAGGCGACGGCCTGAGGCACGCCAGGAAATGAAACGGCGGCCCGGTCCGGGGCCGCCGCATCGCAGTGAAAGCGCCGCCTCAGGCGGCCAGGCTCAGTCCGCCTCCTGGCACCTTCTTGTGACGCCGTTCCGGCTTGCACTCGTACTTGAGTTCGCGCCGCCCGTCCTCATACGCCACTTCGAGCCGCACATTGAAGCCCCACAGGCGCGTCACGTGGCGGATCACTTCGTCGAAGTTGTGCGACAGCGGCCGGCGGTCGCTCTGCTGGTGGCGCAACGTGAGCGAGCGGTCGCCGCCCACATCGACATTGGTGACCTGGATATTGGGCTCCATGCCGGACAGGTCGTACTGCGACGCCAGCAGCTGCCGGATCATGCGGTAGCCTTCGTCGTTATGGATGGCCGTCACGCGCAGCTTGTTCTCGCGGTCATCGTCCAGCACCGAGAACAGCTTCAGTTCGCGGATCACGCGCGGCGACAGGAACTGCAGCAGGAAGCTCTCGTCCTTGAAGTTGCGCATGGCGAAGTCCAGTGTCGTGCGCCAATCCGATCCGGCGATCTCCGGTGCCCAGCGGCGGTCTTCCTCGTCCGGGTGCTCGCACATGCGGCGCAGGTCCTGGAACATCAGGAAGCCCAGCGTGTACGGGTTCAGGCCGCTGTAATACGGGCTGTTGTACGGCGGCTGGTAGATCACGTTGGTGTGGGCCTGCAGCAACTCCAGCATGAAGGCGTCATTGACCAGCTTCTCCTCGTAGAGCTGGTGGATGATGGTGTAGTGCCAGAACGTGGCCCAGCCTTCGTTCATCACCTTGGTCTGTCGCTGCGGATAGAAGTACTGCGCGATCTTGCGCACGATGCGCACGATCTCGCGCTGCCACGGCGCCAGCCTGGGCGCATTCTTCTCGATGAAGTACAGCAGGTTCTCCTGCGGCTCGGGCGGGAACGAGGATTCCGGTTCCGCCGCATCTTCATCCGCCGCGAGCGCGTGGGGACGATGCCTGGGCAGCGTGCGCCACAGGTCATTGACCTGCATCTGCAGGTAGTTTGCGCGCTCGGTCTGACGCGCCTGCTCTTCGTTGATCGACAGTTTCTTGGGCCGCTTGTAGCGGTCCACGCCGTAGTTCTGCAGCGCGTGGCAGGAATCGAGCAGCATCTCCACTTCCTGCTCGCCATAGCGCTGCTCGCACTCCAGCACGTAGTTCTTGGCGAACAACAGGTAGTCGATGATGGCGTCCGCATTGGTCCAGGTGCGGAACAGGTAATTACCCTTGAAGAAGGAATTGTGCCCATAGCAGGCATGCGCGATGGTGAGCGCCTGCATCGGCAGCGTGTTCTCCTCCATCAGGTAGGCAATGCAAGGGTTGGAGTTGATGACGATCTCATAGGCCAGGCCCATGTGGCCGCGCTGGTAACTGCGCTCCGAGGCCAGGAAATGCTTGCCATATGACCAGTGGCTGTACCCCACTGGCAGCCCTGCCGACGCATAGGCATCCAGCATCTGCTCGGCCGTGATGATCTCGATCTGGTTGGGATAGGAGTCCAGTCCGAACTCGCCGGCAATGCGCGCGATTTCGCGGTCATACCGGTTGATCAGCTCGAAGGTCCAGTCCGAACCCGTGGAGAGATAAGCCATCTTCACCTCCGTCTGGCACAGCCGTCCGCGCCGGCAGCGCCTGCCGGGACGGCGCCGCCGCGCCGCGTTGCAAAGGTCCTGCCGGCCCGCCCGAACCGGCAGGCCGCCAACGTACCGCCAACGTACCGCCCGTCAGGCCGCGCGCTTCTGGAACAGGTCGTGCAGCACGGGGTAGATCTCGTCCGCGCTGATAATCCGCTGCATCGCGAAGTGCTCGAACTGGCTCTTGACCGTCAGGTACTCTTCCCAGAGGTTCTGCGGTTCTTCGGACGCCACTTCCACGTAGGCAAAATATTGCACCAGCGGCAGGATCGCCTCGCGCAGCAGCCGGCCGCACAGTTCGGAGTCTCCGGCCCAGTTGTCGCCGTCGGACGCCTGCGCGCAGTAGATATTCCACTGGCTCGGCGGGTAACGGTCGTGGATGACCTCGACCATCAGCTTCAGCGCGCTGGACACCACCGTACCACCGGACTCGCGCGAATGGAAGAAATCCTCCTCTTCCACTTCCTTGGCCACGGTGTGATGGCGGATGAACACGACATCGATACGCTCGTAATTGCGCTTCAGGAACAGGTACAGCAGCATGAAGAAGCGCTTGGCGAGATCCTTCCTGCTCTCGTCCATCGACCCCGACACGTCCATCAGGCAGAACATTACCGCCTGCGCCTGGGGCCGCTTCTTGAGCACGCGGTTGTTGTAGCGCAGGTCGAGCTTCTCGATGAACGGCACGCGGTCGATGCAGGCGCGCAGATGCCGCATTTCCTTCATCATTTCGAGCGCGGCTTCGCTGTAGGGCCCTTCCTTCTCCAGCGCCTCGCTGTATTCCTTCTCCAGTTCGCGCAGGCGCTTCTGGTACGGGCTGGACAGCGCAATGCGCCGGCCGAGCGAGCTGCGCATGGTGCGCAGGATGGACAGGTTGGAAGGCGTGCCGTCGATGGAGAACCCGGCCCGCACCTTGCGGACCTCGGCGATCTTGGCGAGGTGGCGCTTGGCCAGGTCCGGTAGCGCCATGTCCTCGAAGAAGAAATTCAGGAAATCCTCGCGCGACAGCGTGAAGACGAAATCATCCTCGCCCTCGCCGCTGTCGCTGGCACGCGAGCCGGTCCCGCCGCCGCCCTGCTGCTGGCGGTCGAATGAATCGCCCCGGACGAATTTCTTGTTGCCGGGATGAATCCATTCGCGCCGCCCGCCCGGGCCGTGGTGAAAGATCGGCTCGGAGATGTCCTTGACCGGAATGGACACCTGCCCGCTCTGCTCGATGTCCATGATCTTCCGGCCGGACACCGCCTTTGCAACCGCCTGGCGTATCTGCTCGCGGTAGCGCTTGATAAAGCGCTGCTTGTTGACGGCACTTTTGTTGCCGCCGTTCTCACGCCTGTCGATGACCGTGGCCATGTATTTGCCCTCGATGAGAGGCCTGGTTCAGGCGCCGTTAGGATGATTTTCTTACGCGCAGATACCACTCCACCAAAAGTCGGACTTGCTTCGGCGTATACCCCTTCTCCGTCATGCGGTTGACGAAATTCTCGTGCTTGTCCTGGTCTTCGCGCGAAGACTTGGCATTGAACGAGATGACCGGCAGGAGATCCTCGGTGGTCGAGAACATGCGCTTCTCGATCACCATCCTGAGTTTCTCGTAGCTGGTCCAGACCGGATTCTTGCCACCGTTGTTGGCCCGGGCGCGCAGCACGAAATTGACGATCTCGTTGCGGAAGTCCTTCGGGTTCGAGATGCCCGCGGGCTTCTCGACCTTCTCGAGCTCGTCGTTCAGCGCATTGCGGTCAAGGATTTCACCGGTATTCGGATCGCGGTACTCCTGGTCCTGGATCCACAGGTCGGCGAACACCACGTAGCGGTCGAAGATGTTCTGACCATACTCGGAATACGATTCCAGGTATGCCGTCTGGATCTCCTTGCCGATGAACTCCACATACGGCGTGGTCAGGTACTCCTTGATATAGGAGAGCAGCTTCGCTTCCTGTTCCGGCGGGAACTGTTCGCGCTCGATCTGCTGTTCGAGCACGTACAGCAAGTGGACCGGGTTGGCCGCGACCTCGGTGTTGTCGAAGTTGAAGACCTTGGACAGGACCTTGAACGCGAAGCGCGTCGACAGGCCGTTCATGCCCTCATCCACGCCGGCGTAGTCGCGATATTCCTGGTACGACTTCGCCTTCGGATCGACGTCCTTCAGGCTCTCGCCGTCATAGACGCGCATCTTGGAGAAGATGTTGGAGTTCTCGGGCTCCTTGATGCGCGTGAGCACCGCGAACTGCGCCATCATCTTCAGCGTGCTGGGCGCATTCGGCGCCGCCGACAGCGAACTGCTGCGCAGCAGCTTGTCGTAGATCTTCACCTCTTCGGACACGCGCAGGCAGTACGGCACCTTGACGATATAGATCCGGTCAAGGAAGGCCTCGTTGTTCTTGTCCTGCTTGAAGGTCTGCCATTCGGCCTCGTTCGAGTGCGCGAGGATCACGCCATCGAACGGAATCGCGCCAAAGCCTTCGGTGCCCTTGTAGTTGCCTTCCTGCGTGGCGGTCAGCATCGGGTGCAGGACCTTGATCGGCGCCTTGAACATCTCGACGAACTCGAGCAGGCCGCGGTTGGCCAGGCACAGGCCGCCGGAATACGAATAGGCGTCCGGGTCGTCCTGCGGGAAATCCTCGAGCTTGCGGATATCCACCTTGCCGACCAGCGAGGAGATGTCCTGGTTGTTTTCGTCGCCAGGCTCCGTCTTGGAGATCGCGATCTGCGACAGTACCGACGGGCGCAGCTTGACCACGCGGAACTGCGTGATGTCGCCATTGAACTCGTGCAGGCGCTTCACCGCCCACGGCGATGGAATGGTGTTCAGGTACCGGATCGGGATGCCATAGTCCTCTTCCAGAATCTTGCCGTCTTCCTCCGGCGAGAACAGGCCGAGCGGAGATTCATGGATGGGCGAACCCTTCAGCGCATAGATGGGCACCTCCTCCATCAACGCCTTCAGCTTCTCTGCCAGCGAGGACTTGCCGCCACCGGGAGGCCCGAGCAGATACAGGATCTGCTTGCGCTCCTCCAGCCCTTGCGCGGCATGCTTGAAGAAGGCAACGATCTGCTCGATCGTGTCCTCCATGCCGTAGAAGTCGCGGAAAGCCGGATAGATCCGGATCACCTTGTTGAAGAACAGCCGTGACAGGCGCGGATCGTGGTGGGTATCCACCAGCTCCGGCTGACCGATCGCGGCGAGCATGCGCTCAGCCGCAGTCGCATAGGCGGTCGGATCCTTCTTGCAGATATCCAGGTACTCCTGGATGCTGTATTCCTCTTCCTTGCGAGCTTCGAAACGCGTGGCGTAATGGCCGAAAATGTCCATACCTCACTCCCGTCAGAGTCCCCGTCCGAGGCGAAAGCACTGCTACTCCCCTGAGGCTTCGCGCCAGCTTTCGCGCTACACCACCCCGGCTTGGCGACGTGGTCATGTTGCGAAGTCTTTACTTCATCATAGTCAAATAACGGCGATGGTGGAGCTTGAGTTGACGATTCGCTTGCCTGTGCGCAACGGCGTTTCCGCCCTGCAAACACCACATTTGAACCACTGCCCCGCCCCGCGCGCGACGGGCCATTGACTATGCTGTGACAAACCTTACACCTTTCCGCCCCAATCTGCACAGCAGGTTTTGTAACGATAAAACAGAAAGGCCGGCGCTTTCGCCGGCCTTTCTGTTGCGGTTTCCGCGACGTGCATCAGCACTCGCGGACTGCTGATGACAACGCTCAGAGCGTGCGGGCCACCAGTTCTTTCATGATCTCGTTCGAGCCGCCATAGATCTTGCCGACACGCGCATTGGCATACATACGCGCGATCGGGTACTCGAGCATGTAGCCGTAGCCACCGTGCAACTGCAGGCACTCGTCGATGATCTCGCAGTTGCGCTGCGTGCACCACCACTTGGCCATGGCCGCGGTCGCGGCGTCGAGCTTGCCCGCCATCAGCTTTGCCATGCAGTCGTTGACGAAGGTCGCGGCAATGGTCGCGTTGGTCTTGCACTCGGCCAGCTTGAAGCGCGTGTTCTGCAGGTCCAGCAGCGGCTGCCCGAACACCTTGCGCTCGCGCACGTAATCGGTGGTCAGCTCGATCGCGCGCTGCATGCTCGCCACCGAGCCCAGGGCGATGATCATCCGTTCCTGCGGCAACTGCTGCATGAGCTGGTAGAAGCCCTGACCTTCCTGAACGCCCAGCAGGTTGTCGCACGGCACCAGCACGTCGTCGAAGAACAGCTCGGCCGTGTCCTGGCCCTTCTGTCCGATCTTCTCCAGGATCCGGCCGCGGCGGAAGCCGGGCAGGTCCCGGGTCTCCACCATGATCAGCGATACCCCGCGCGAACCGGCTTCCGGATCGGTCTTGGCCACCAGGCACACCAGGTCGGCGTGATACCCGTTGGTAATGAAGGTCTTGGCGCCGCTGATGCGATAGCAGTCGCCGCTGGACGTCTTCTCGCGCACCGCGCGGGTGCGGATCGATTTCAGGTCGGAGCCGGCGCCCGGTTCCGACATGGCGATGGCCGCCACCATTTCGCCGCTGGCCATCTGCGGCAGCCATTTCTCCTTCTGCGCCTGGGTGCCGTAGTTCAGGATGTAGTGCGCCACGATGCCGCTGTGCACGTTGTTGCCCAGGCTGGCGCAGATGCCCCGCGCCATTTCCTGCGTAATGACGGCCTCGTGGGCGAAGTTGCCGCCACCGCCGCCGAATTCCTCGGGAATGCTCGCGCAGAGCAGGCCGATCTGGCCGGCGCGGCGCCAGACGTCGCGATCGATGTAGCCCTGTTCAGCCCAGCGCGCCTCGTTCGGCGCCAGCTCGCGCTCGACAAAGCGCCGCACCGTGTCACGGAACAGGACCAGGTCTTCGGTCATCCAGGGTGCCTCGGTCGAGGCGGCGGCGTTCAGTTCGGGAGATCCCATGATGTGTATCGACTTCGAAATGCCAGAGGAGGAAGAAAGGCAGCCGGCCATGCCCGCTGCCATGCCTATATAGATAGAGATAGGCGCGTGTTGAAGGCGGCCGGGCATGCGGCAATGCAGCATGCCGGACCGCCCGATATCAGTCAGGCCAGCGATAACGCGGCGCCTGCTTGGACAGGAACCGGCTGGCGGCTTCCTGGCGGTATTCCGTCGCGAAGGCAATGCCCTGTCCGTCCGCTTCCATGGCCAGCATGCTGTGCAGGTCCTGGTTCAGCGAGGCATTGAGCGCCTTCTTGGTCAGCGCCACGGCCACCGGCGATGCCTCGGTGAATGCGCGAGCCATCGCGCGCGCGCGCTCCTGCAGGCTGTCGGCCGGCACGATCTCCATGACGATGCCTTGCTCCTGCGCGGCCTCGGCATCGAGTTCGCGCATCGAGAACATCAGCGCCTTGGCGCGCTGGAGTCCGATCATGCGCGGCAATGTGTAGAACACACCACAGTCGGGAATCAGGCCCAGGCGCAGGAACGGCAGCGCGAAGCGCGCGCGCGGCGTGGCCAGGATGATGTCGGCGGTCAGCGCCAGGCTGAAGCCGGCGCCGAAGGCGGCCCCGTCCACCGCGGCGATCACCGGGATCTCGAGCTGGATCAGCGCCTCCAGCCACGGGTGGATGTTGTTCAGCCGCTGGCGGCCCTGCGCGGCCGTGAACTCGCCCTGCATGGAGCTGATATCGCCGCCCGAGCAGAAGTCGGTGCCGGCACCGGTCAGGATCAGCGCGCGCACGCTGGCGTCCTGGCGCAACTGGTGGATCACATCCCCGATTTCCCGGCGCATGACGCCGTTAAGCGCGTTCTTGCGCGCCGGGTAGTCCAGCGTGAGGGTGGCAACGCCGTCTTCCACGGCATAGCGAATCGTTTCCATCGATGACTCCTGGGAAGGCTTGCGGTTCGGCGCCCTGCGCGGCGATCAGTCCAGCTGGATATGCGCGTCGCGCACGATCCTGGCCCACTTCGGCATGTCGCCCGAGACCACGCTGGCCAGTTCCTGCGGCGCGGAACCCACCGGCTGCAGCCCCATGCCGGCCAGCTTCTGGCTGATTTCCGGCAGCTTGACGATGCGCGCGACTTCGGTCGCCAGGCGCGTGGTCACTTCCTTCGGCGTGTTGGCCGGCAGGAAGATCGCGAACCAGCCGCTCGGCTCGAAGCCATGCAAGCCCTGTTCGGCAAACGTCGGCACGTTGGGGATCGCCTTGAAGCGCTGGGTGCCAGTGATGCCCAGGATCTTGAACTTGCCGCTGGTGAGGTACGGATACGCCGAAGTCACATCGACGAAGGCCGAATCCACCTGGCCGCCGAGCAGGTCGTTGACCAGCGGCGCCGCGCCCTTGTACGGGATGTGCGTCAGGTCGATGCCGGCCTGCTGGCTGAACAGTTCCCCGTGCAGGTGCGACGAGGTGCCGTTGCCGTACGAGCCATAGCTGAGCTTGCCGGCCTTGGCCAGCGCGATGAATTCACGCAGCGTGCTGGCGGGCACGCGGTTGGGCACCACGAACAGGTCGGACGACTTGGCGATCAGCGAGACCGGCGTGAAGTCCTTGCTCACGTCGTAAGGCGTGCGCTTGTAGAGGCTCGGCGACTGGATCAGCGCGGTGATGGCCAGCAGCACCGTGTAGCCATCGGGCGAGGCCTTGGCCACGATATCGTTGCCGAGCATGCCGCTGGCGCCCGGCTTGTTGTCGACCACGACTGCCTGGCCCCAGGCCTCGGCCAGCCGCTGGCCGATCATGCGGCCCACGGTGTCGGTGCCGCCCCCGGCCGGATACGGCACGACCAGGCGGATCGGCTTGCTCGGGTAGTTGGGCTGGGCCACTGCCTGGCCCACGCTGCCCAGCACGGCGGCGCCCGCCAGGGTGCCGGCTTGCGCCAGCCAGGTTCGTCTGCTGTTGTGCATGATGCTGTCTCTCTCTGAAACTCTGTCTGTCGGCCGGCCTTACCGGCTTTGCGCGTTGGCTTGCGCCGGGTCCGCCGGCCGCATGGCGTCTTCCTGCAAGGCGCGCCACTGGATCTTGCCGGTGGCCGACTTGGGCAGCGCGTCAACGAACTCGACGATGCGCGGCACCTTGTAGGCCGCCAGGCGTTCGCGGCACCAGGCCATGATGCGTTCCGGCTCGGCGTCGGGCGTGCCGAGCGAGCCGGGGCGCAGCGCCACCACGGCCTTGACCGTCTCGCCGCGATGGTCGTCGCGCGCCGCGATCACGCAGGCCTCGTGGATGGCGGGGTGGCCGTAGAGCAGGTTCTCAACCTCGGCCGGCCAGACCTTGAAGCCGGACGCGTTGATCATGCGCTTGAGGCGGTCGCGCATGAAGAAGTAGCCCTCTTCATCCATGAAGCCGAGGTCGCCCGTGCGCAGGAAACGCTTGCCGTCGATCTCGATGAACGACTCTTCGTTGGCCTGCGGGTTGTTCCAGTAGCCCTGCATCACCTGGGCGCCGTGGGCGACGATCTCGCCGATTTCGCCCTGGGGCAGCTCGGCCAGCGTGTCGGGGTCCACCACGCGGGCATCCACGCCGAAGGTGGCAATGCCCAGGCATTCGCGCTTGGGCTTCTGGCGCGGGTTGGACAGCAGGAACGACGCGGTCTCGGTCATGCCGTAGGCTTCCACGTACGGCAGGCCAAAGCGCTCCTGCAGCATGTTGGCCACCGCATCGGGCATGGCGGCCCCGCCGCCGCCCAGGAACGCCAGGCTGGACAGGTCGCGCTGCTCCACGCCCGGCTGCGCGAAGAAGTCCACCAGCATGGCCGGCGGCGCGCCCCATACCGAGGCGCGATAGCGCTCGATCAGGTCGACGGCCAGGGCGCGGTCCCAGCGCGGCATCAGCACCACGGTCGCGCCCAGGTAGATCGGCGAATGCATGCAATTCTGCATGCCGAGCAGGTGGAACATCGGCGCCACGGCCAGCACCACGGCTTCCGGCGAACTGCTGCGCCACACCTGGGACCCCACCGCGGAAGTCATCATGGTGCCGTGGGTATGCATGCAGCCCTTGGGATTGCCGGTCGTGCCCGAGGTGTAGGCCAGCATGCAAAGCGTGTCGTAGCCGGCCTCGTGCGGGCGCGGACGCTGGCCGGCATTGCGCGCGGCATCCCATTCCACCGGCATCGCGCCGCTCGGTGCCGCTTGCAGCGCGGGCGCCGGCTCGCGCAGCCAGGCCGGCACCTGCAGGCCACCGTCGTCGCGCAGCATGCCTGCGTAGTGATGGACGATCACGTTGCGCAGCGCCTTGCCGTGCAGCGGCGCGACGCGGTCGTACAGCTCGCTGCCACAGAAGGCGGCCACGGCGCCGCTGTCGCTGACCACGTGTTCGAGCTCGGCTTCCAGCCACATCGGGTTGGCCGGCACCACCACGGCCTCGGCGCGCAGGATGGCGTAGTAGGCCGCGATGTACTGCGGGCAGTTCTGGCTGAACAGCACCACCCGGTCCCCGGGCGCGATGCCGCAGGTGTGCTGCAGGTAGCCGGCCATGCGCTCGACCTCGTCCAGCAGCGCCGGGTAGGAAATCGCGGTGCCGAAATACTGGATCGCGGTCTTGTCGGGATAGCGCCGCGCGGCCACTTCCAGGTTGTAGAACAGGCTGGTGCGCGGCACGTGCAGCGAGCCCGGCAAGCCGGCGGGCCAGGCGGGGGAACGGTAAGGCTGGGTGGTACTGGCGGACTTCATGTCAGGCAATGCTCAGTCAAGACGAATGTTGTGGGTACGGATCACCTTGCCCCAGCGCGCATAGTCGGTCTGCACGGTCTGGGCAAAGGCATCGGGGGTGCTGCCGGTCAGGATCACCCCCATGTCGTTCATGCGGGTACGCACGGCGGGATCGGCCAGCACCTTGTTGACGTCGGCGGAGAACTTCTCGACGATCGCGCGCGGCGTGGCGGCCGGCAGCAGCAGGCCAAACCAGCCCATCGAATCCATGCCGGCGATGCCGGCTTCCTTGAACGTGGGCACGTCAGGCAACTGCGGCGCGCGCGACGGCCCGGTCACGGCCAGCGCGCGCAGGCGCCCCGAAGCCGAGTGCGGCTTGGCCCCCATCACGGAGATCACCGCGGAAGGCACCTGGCCGCCGAGCAGGTCGTTCAGTTCCGGCGCCTCGCCCTTGTAGGAGACGTGGATCATGTCGAGCCTGGCGCTCTCGTTGAAGATCTCGCCGTAAAGGTGGCCGCTCGAGCCGGTGCCGTACGAGCCGTAGGAGTACTGCTTCGGCTTGGCGCGCACCAGCGCGACAAACTCCTTCAGGCTCGTGGCCGGCACGGCGCTGTTGATGGCGAACACCAGGTTCGTGGTGCCCAGCTCGGACACCGCGACAAAATCCTTGATGGGATCGAACGGCGCCTTCGCATAGAGGCTCGGCGCCTGCACGAGCGTCGTAATGGTCAGCAGCGCGGTGTAGCCGTCCGGTTCGGCGCGGGCCACCACTTCGGAGCCGATCATGCTGCTGGCGCCCGGGCGGTTCTCGACGACCACCGGGCGCTTCCAGGTCTTGCCCAGGCCATCTGCAATCGCGCGCGCCAGCACGTCGGTCGCGCCGCCGGCCGGATACGGCACGACCAGGCGCACGGTTTTCGACGGAAACGCCCCTTGCGCCATCGCGTCGCCGGCGCCGAGCAGGCCGGTGACGATCCCGCCCACGGCCAGCGCTCCGGCGCCCAGACGCTGCAATGCACTACGACGATCTGCCTGCATGTGGTTGTCTCCTCTGTATTTTTTGTTGGCAGGGCCTGGGGGCCTGGCCCCGTTTTTTGTCGCCGGCCTTGCATCCGACGATCCGGCCCTGTCCGCGTGCCGGTGGCGGTCCGTTCGGCGCGGACTTTTCCACAGCGAAAGAGTGCGCGATCGGGGGCGGTCCGGACAATGACCAGACGACCCAAAATGATTGGCCGAACTGCTCAGATGGAAGGCAGGCTTTGGCAAATCCCGATTGTGCGGCGCCACCGGGCCGCGATAAGGTCTGACCCAGGCCGACATGCCGCCATACGAAGGGGGGCAAAGTCGGGCACCGCCCCAGAACGACGAGGAGACTCATGCACATCGTTGCCACGCCCGCTCACCGGCATTCCGTGCCGGGCATGCCGCGCAGCATCGCCGCGCCGGGTCCGGTGCTGGCCGGCGTCACCGGCGCCGTCATGGCGGCACCGGCCGCGGCGCCCGCGCCGGCCCGCCATACCATCGCCATCCACCACGTCCAGCAGATCCTGCTCGGCGCACACCGGCTCGGTTGCGACATCGAAGCCCTGCTGCGCCGTTCGGCCATCTCGCCCGCACTGCTGGCGTCGCCCGCCGCGCGCGTCACCCAGGACCAGTACGCCGCGCTGATCCGCTCGCTGCGCCGCATCACGCGCGACGAGCTGTGGGGCCTGCTGAGCCGCCCCGTGCCACCCGGCGTCTTCGCCCAGGCCGCCAGGGCGATGATCCATTGCACGACGCTGGAAGAGGCCATCCAGGCCGGCTTGCGCCAGTACCGGCTGCATATCGGCGACTTCACGCCCAGATTGCACCGCTCCGACGATGGCAAGACGGTTTCCGTGCGCCTGCACGCGCATGCGCCGGCATCGCCGTGCCAGGTCTTTGCCGAGTCGACGTTCGTGTTCCACGCGTATGGCCTGATCAACTGGCTGGTGGCGCGGCGCGTGCCACTGTCGCGCGTCGACCTGAGCGCGCGGCCCCCCACCGGGCAGACCGACACCGAGCGCGTCTTCAATACATCGGTCCAATACAGCCAGCCCTGCACGGCGCTGCACTTCGATGCCGCGTGGCTGCGGCTGCCGGTGATGCAGGACACCACCGGCCTGGACGAGTTCCTGAGCGAAGCCCCGCACAACCTGCTGGTGCGCTACCGCGACAACAGTTGCCTGGCAGAGCGCATCCGCCTTCACCTGCGCTCGCACCTGGACGACGAACTGCCTTCGCTGGAGCAGATGGCGCAGATGCTGCGCCTGACGCCGCAAACCTTGCGCCGCCGCCTGCGCGACGAAGGGCGCGGCTACCAGAACATCAAGGACAGCCTGCGGCGCGATGTGGCAATCGGCATGCTCGAGCGTTCCGGCCTGACGCTGCAGCAAGTTGCGCTGCGGCTGGGCTTTTCGGAGCCGAGCACCTTCCATCGCGCCTTCAAGAAATGGACCGGCGTGGCACCGGGCGAATACCGCCAGCGCGGCATGCAACTGGCAAGCGCCGAAGCCTGACAACGGGGAAGAAAAAAGGCCGGCGATGACAAGGTCATCGCCGGCCTTTTGCTGTGGGACGCTTGCGCGCGTGCTCAGACCACGCCCTGCTCCCGCAGCGCAGCAATCCGCTGCGCCGACAAGCCCAGCACCTCGCCCAGGATCCGCTCGGTATGTTCGCCGAGGCGCGGCGGCGGCGCGTCGTACTGCACCGGCGTCGCCGAAAGCCGCAGCGGGCTCTTGACGGTCGGGCAGATGGCGCCATCCTTGCGCACCAGGTCGACCTGCAGTTCGCGATGGCGGACCTGCGGGTCTTCCAGCACCTGCGCATAGTCGTTGATCGGCCCGCACGGAATGCCCTGCGCTTCCAGTGCCTCCACCCAGTGCGCGGTGGCGCGGGTGCGCATATGGTCTTCCAGCATCGGCACCAGCACCTCGCGGTGGATGATGCGCCCCGGGCCGGTGGCAAAGCGCTCGTCTGCGGCAAGGTCCGGACGTTCGATGCCGCGGCAATACGCCTGCCACTGGCCGTCATTGCCGGCCGCGACGATCATGTAGCCGTCCGCCGTGGCGAACACGTGGTACGGCACCATGTTGGCGTGGGCATTGCCGTAGCGCGGCATGGCCTGGCCGGTGATGCGCTGGGCGATGATCGGCGTCGCGCCCACCGCCACCACGGCGTCGAGCAGCGCCATGTCGATATGCTGGCCCTCGCCGGTGCGCTCGGCATGCCGCAGCGCCGCCAGCACGGCCACGGTCGCGTACATGCCGGTCAGCATGTCCACCACCGCCACACCGACCTTCTGCGGTCCGCCGCCGGGCAGGTCGTCGCGCTCGCCGGTCACGCTCATCAATCCGCCGATGCCCTGGAAGATGAAGTCGTAGCCTGGCTTGTGCGCGCTCGGTCCGGTCTGGCCATAGCCCGTGATCGAGCAATAGACCAGCGCCGGGTTGATCGCCTTCAGGCTCTCGTAGTCGAGCCCATAGCGCTTCAGGTCGCCGACCTTGTAGTTCTCCAGGACGATATGCGACTTGGCCGCCAGGTCGCGCACGACCGCCTGCCCTTCCGGACTGGCGATATCCAGCGTCAGCGACTGCTTGCCGCGATTGGCGCCGGCAAAGTAGGTGGCATCGCGCGACGGCTGTCCGTCAGCGTCCGGCAGCCACGGCGGGCCCCACGAGCGCGTGTCGTCGCCGACCCGTGGACGTTCCACCTTGATGACTTCGGCACCAAGGTCCGCCAGGTTCTGCGCGCACCAGGGCCCGGCCAGGATGCGCGACAGGTCGAGCACCCGGACGCCGGCCAGCGCGCCCTGCATGGCGGCCGCCATCTCAGATCGGGTCCCAGCTGATCACGTCGGGCGAGCGCTCGAGCTTGAAGAAGCTGTTGCGCATGGCCGGCATGGCGATCTCGCCGATCGATTCCGGCGTCCAGCCTTCGCTCATGTGCACCGAGCGCACCGGGCGCGGCTGGCTCATCAGGATGATTTCGTTGGCGCGCACCGCGAAGATCTGCCCGTTGACCTCGGCCGCCGACGGGCTGGCCAGGTAGACCGCGACGGGGCCGATCTTGCCGGCTTCCATCTTCTGCAGCTTGGCCACGCGGGCCTTTTCTTCCGGCGTTTCGGCCGGGATCGAACTGGTCATGCGGCTCCATGCGAACGGCGCAATGCAGTTCGAGCGCACGTTGAAACGCTGCATGTCGAGCGCGATCGACTTCGACAGCGCGGCGATGCCCAGCTTGGCCGCCGAGTAGTTGGCCTGGCCCAGGTTGCCGATCAGGCCCGAGGTCGAGGTCATGTGCACGAAGGCGCCGCCTTCCTGGTCCTTGAAGTAGTTGGCCGCGGCACGGCTCACGAAGAAGGTGCCGTGCAGGTGCACATCGATCACCGAACGCCATTCCTCTTCGTTCATCTTGAAGAACATGCGGTCGCGCAGGTTGCCGGCGTTGTTGACCACGGCGTCGATGCGGCCGAAGTTGTCGAGCGCGCACTGCACGATGGCATTGGCGCCGTTCCAGGTCGATACGCTGTCGGTATTGGCCACGGCTTCGCCGCCGGCCGCACGGATTTCATCCACCACGCGCTGTGCGGGGCCGGCATCGCCACCTTCGCCGGACATCGAGACCCCAAGGTCGTTGACCACGACCTTGGCGCCGGCGGCTGCCATCGCCAGCGCGATACCGCGCCCGATACCACCACCTGCGCCCGTTACCAGCGCTACCTTGCCTGCCATCAAACCGCTCATTGCGTTGCTCCTCTGAATACTTTCCCGGTCACCGGACCGCGTTTCTGGCGACAATAACGGCTTGTCCGCGACGGCCATGCCAGGCGCGGACAATCATGTCCAGATGTTATTGCCACGCCAGATACGATAAATTGTCGGCTGAGACATTGGAATTCACGATTCGCAAAAGTGGCCTTTGGCCTGACGGAACCCCATGCATTACGACCTGACCGACCTGCGCCTTTTCCTCAACGTCGGTGAAACGGAGAACCTGACTCGCGCGGCGGAGCGCAGTTTCCTGTCCCTGCCGGCGGCCAGCACGCGCATCAAGCAACTGGAAGAGGCGTTCCAGACTCAGTTGCTGATCCGCCAGGTCAAGGGCGTCAGGCTGACCCCCGCTGGGGATGCCCTGCTGCGCCATGCGCGCGAGGTGTTTCGCGAGCTGGAGTGCCTGCACTCCGACCTGCGCCCCTATGCCAAGGGCGTCAAGGGCAAGGTTCGCCTGCTCGCCAATACGACCGCTACCAACTCCTTCCTGGCGACCGGGTTGTCGCGCTTTCTAAGCGAAAACCCTGACGTAGACGTGGAACTGGAAGAGCACTTGTCGCAGGAAATCGTCTCCGCGGTCAGTGCCGGCGCGGCGGACCTGGGCATCGTGGCGGGCGAAGTCGCCACCGAGGACCTCGATGTGATGCACCTGTGCAGCGATGAGCTGATCGTGATCGCGCCGGTCAACCACCCGCTGCCGCAGTTCAAGCGGCTGCACTTCGCCGACCTGCTCGACACCTGCCGCTTTGTCGGCCTGAACCAGTTCAGCGCGATCCAGTCGTTCCTGGACCGCATCGCCAGAGGCATGGGCAAGCGCATCAGCCTGCGCATCCAGGTCGGCAGCTTCGACGCCGTCTGCCGCATGGTCGAGGCCGGCGCCGGCATCGCCATCGTGCCCAACAGCTGCGCGCGCCGCTACGCCAGCCGCAAGGTGCTGCGCTTCATTTCGCTGGAAGACGAATGGGCGCGCCGCGAATTGCGCCTGTGCCGCCGCCCGGGACGCGAACTGCCGCAATTCGCCGAAACCCTGATCCAGTACCTGGTCGACGCCGCCCGCGAGCCCGTATAGGGTTGGCAATGCATGGCCGTTGCCCGGGGGGTCAGGCCGCCAGCCCGGCGAGCGGCCGCAGCGAGATGACCATGACCGCGATCAGCACAGCCATGATCGCCACGCCGGACCAGCTGGTGCGGCCACAACGCGCCAGCGAGTCGTTGACCAGTTCCGGCGACCAGTGGTATTCGCGCAGCCGTTGAACCGTCGATTCCGCATGCCAGCGGTAAAGCTGGTTGCCATAGAAACCGAGCAGCAGCGCCATGGCATACAGCAGCGGCCGCGACAGCACGACCGGCATGCGGATCTGGAACAGCGCATGCAGCACCGGTTCGGCGCAGAGGATGATGGCGTAAACGCCGACCTGCCAGTACATGCGGCGGTAGGCCATCCAGAACGGTCCGAAGAGGAACGCCGCCCAGTTCCACGACATGCCGTTGCGCGACCCGGCGAGCTGCCACTTGTTGCGGTAGTACGCGAACCGCGGTCCCACGAACACGGCCAGCGCCGCTTCGTCGCTGATGATTGCTTTCATGCCTTGCCCCCTGACTGCAGTGGGTCCCGACGACGGACCTCTGCCAGAGCATAGGCTTGAGCTGGCGCGCCAATCGTGCGCTGGCGCGCAGATGGAGCGATCTGGGTGGCAGTCACGGGCGCACATCCGCGCGGCCTTGCCCGGCGGCACGTCGAGTGCCGCCGGGCGCGCCGTCTACGCCCCTCACGGACATCGTTCCGTCTCACCGACATCGGTCGGCCCCTTGCGCCGGGCGAGGACGTGGTCCGTTTTCGCTTCCCCTGCTTTTTCGCGGGTCGCATGTGACGCCCTATCGTCGCCAATGTGCCCGCTCGTGCATTGTGGCCGATCATCGGCGCCGGATCATCATCAATATTGGTGAGGCGTGGCGAACGCGCCTGTCGCGTGCGCGATGCGGTGCCGTCCTACAGTGCAAACGGATTGGTCCGGACACGGCGCAGCCGCCGCTCCTTCTATCGTGGAAGCGTGGAGAAAAGGAAGGAGAACCAACATGCCCTATATCATTGCCTGGCTTCTCGGCGTACCGGCTCTCGTGCTGATCCTGATCTGGCTGTTCATGCACTGATGTGCTGCCCGCCGTTACTTGTTACTCGCTTGAAAGGACGCCCGGTTCGCCGGGCGTCTTGCTTCCCGTGCGAGTCGCCGATGCGCCGCACCTAAGCCGCACCTAAGCCGCACCTAAGCCGCACCTAAGCCGCTCTTTCGCAAATCCGAATTTCGGGCCCATGGGCCCTCGGGAATAATGGCCCCATTCAAATCGACCGGGCCTACCCCCATGTTTGCAGATCAGGATCAAGACCAGCTTTTCCCGGAAATCCGCGAAGCCGTGCGCAGCCTTTGCGCGGGTTTCGATTCGGCCTACTGGCAGCGCGTTGAAGAACAGAACGGCTTTCCCGAGGAATTCGTCCAGGCGCTAACCCAGGCGGGCTGGCTGTCCGCCCTGATTCCCGAGGCCTACGGCGGTTCCGGCCTGTCGCTGACGGCGGCCTCGGTCATCATGGAAGAAATCAACCGCAACGGCGGCAATTCCGGCGCCTGCCACGGCCAGATGTATGTGATGGGCTGCCTGCTGCGCCATGGTTCCGACGAGCAGAAGAAGCGCTGGCTGCCGGGCATCGCCTCCGGCGAGCTGCGTATGCAGTCGATGGCCGTGACCGAGCCGACCACCGGCACCGACACCACCAAGCTCAAGACCACGGCCGTGCGCAAGGGCGACAAGTACGTCGTCAACGGTTCCAAGGTGTGGATTTCGCGCGTGCAGCACTCGGACCTGATGCTGCTGCTGGCACGCACCACGCCGCTGGACCAGGTCAAGCGCAAGTCGGAAGGCCTGTCCGTGTTCGTCGTGGACCTGCGCGAAGCCATCGGCAAGGGCCTGACGGTCCGCCCGATCCGCAACATGGTCAACCACGAGACCAACGAGCTGTTCTTCGACAATCTCGAAGTGCCGGCCGAGAACCTGATCGGCGAGGAAGGCAAGGGCCTGAAGTACATCCTCGACGGCATGAACGCCGAGCGTATCCTGATTGCGGCCGAGTGCATCGGCGACGGCTACTGGTTCGTCGAGCGCGCCAGCAACTATGCGCGCGAGCGCGTCGTGTTCGACCGTCCGATCGGCCAGAACCAGGGCATCCAGTTCCCGATCGCGCGCTCCTACGTCAATGTGGAAGCCGCCAGCCTGATGCGCTACAAGGCCGCCGCGCTGTTCGACGCCGGCAAGCCGTGCGGCAAGGAAGCCAATATGTCCAAGCTGCTCGCGGCCGATGCGTCGTGGGAAGCAGCCAACGTCTGCCTGCAGACGCACGGCGGCTTCGGCTTCGCGGCGGAATACGACATCGAGCGCAAGTTCCGCGAGACGCGCCTGTACCAGGTCGCGCCGATCTCCACCAACCTGATCCTGTCCTACGTGGCCGAGCACGTGCTCGAACTGCCGCGTTCGTTCTGAGGCCGCGCATGACTGCATCTACGCCCAACGGCATTCGCCCGCTCGACGGCATCCGCGTGGTGTCGCTGGAACACGCGGTGGCCGCGCCGTTCGCCACGCGCCAGCTCGCGGACCTCGGGGCCCGCGTCATCAAGATCGAACGCCCCGGCGTGGGCGACTTCGCGCGCGGGTACGACAAGTCCGTGCACGGACAGGCTTCGTACTTCGTCTGGCTCAACCGCGGCAAGGAAAGCCTGACCCTGGACCTGAAGGATGAAGAGGCGCAGTCCATCCTGCACCGCCTGCTGGCCGATGCCGACGTGCTGGTGCAGAACCTCGCGCCGGGCGCCGCCGCGCGCATGGGGCTGGATTTCGACACGCTGCACGGCAAGTACGAGAAGCTGATCGTCTGCGACATCTCCGGTTATGGCGACTCCGGCCCCTATCGCGACAAGAAGGCCTATGACCTGCTGATCCAGGCCGCCGCCGGCCTCGTGGGCCTGACCGGCGGCCCGGACGAGCCGTCGCGCGCCGGTGTTTCGATCGCCGATATTTCGGCCGGCATGTACGCGTACAGCGGCATCCTGTCGGCACTGCTGCAACGGGGGCGCACCGGCAAGGGATTGCGCGTGCAAGTGACCATGCTCGAGGCGATGGCCGAGTGGATGAACCAGGTTCTCTATTTCGGTCACTACGGCGGCAAGGCGCCGGCGCGCGTTGGCGCGTCGCACCCGACCATCGCGCCGTATGGGATTCATCGCACCGCCAATGGCAGCGTGATCTTCAGCGTGCAGAACGAGCGCGAATTCGCTAATTTCTGCGAGATCGTGCTCGGCAACCGCGAACTCGCGCAGGACGCACGCTTTTCCAGCAATACCGCCCGCGTCAGCAACCGCCCCGAACTCACCGCGCTCATCGAAGCACGCTTTGCGTCGCTGACGGTGGCGCAGGCGGAGGCGCTGCTGGACCAGGCGCAGATCGCCAATGCCCCGATGAACGACATCGAAGGCGTGTGGAACCATCCGCAGTTTCAGGCGCGCCAGCGCTGGCGCGAAGTCGCCACGCCGGCGGGCCCGATCGACGCGCTGCTGCCGCCGGCCAACCTGTCGGGCGTGGAGCCCGTCATGGGCGATGTGCCGGCACTGGGCGCGCACAGCCGCAGCATCCTGGCTGAACTGGGCTATGGCGATGGCGACATCGACGCACTGGTGAACAAGAAGACTGTCTGAGGACGTTCGAGCAACGTCCGTTCCCGCCGTCCTCTCCCGCATCGGGAGAGGATCCTGATCCCCGCAAGGCCGCAAGCGGCCGAGCCCAGCCAACTATCTCCGGAGACGGCATGAGCCAACCCGCAGACCACTCCTATCCGACCCGCCAGCTTTGCGAATTCCTGGCCCGTTTCACGCTGGCCGACGTGCCCGCACCTGTGATCGAGCGCACCAAGGACCTGTTCCTGGACTGGATCGCCTCGGCCATTGCTGGCAAGGACGCCCCCGCCGTGCGCAAGATCCAGGAATTCGCGGCGGCCATGGGCCCGTCTACGGGCGACGCCGAAGTCTTCGTCGACCGCCGCCGCACCTCGCCGTACTTTGCCGCGCTGATCAACGGCGCTTCGTCGCACGTGGTCGAGCAGGATGACGTGCACAACGGCTCGGTGCTGCACCCGGCAGCCGTGGTGTTCCCGGCCGTGGTCGCTGCCGCGCAAGCCGAAGGCAAGACCGGCGCCGAAGTACTGCTGGCCTCCATCGCCGGTTATGAGGCCGGCATCCGTATCGGCGAATTCATGGGCCGGTCGCACTACCGGATCTTCCACACCACCGGCACGGTCGGCACGCTGGCTGCCGCCGCGGCAGTCGCCAAGCTGTACAACCTTGACGCCGAAGGCATCAACCAGGCGCTGGGTTCGGCCGGCACGCAAGCTGCCGGCCTGTGGGAATTCCTGCGCGACGCCGCCGACTCCAAGCAGCTGCACACTGCGAAGGCCGCCGCCGACGGGCTGCAGTCCGCATGGCTGGCACGCGCCGGCTTCACCGGTGCGAAGCAGATTCTCGAAGGCGCCCAGGGCATGGCCGCGGGCATGTCGAGCGACGCCAACCCGGCCTGGCTGATCGATGGCCTGGGCACGCGCTGGGCCACCGCCGAAACCTCGTTCAAGTTCTTCGCCTCGTGCCGCCACACGCATCCGGCCGCCGATGCGCTCAAGGTGCTGATGCAGCGCGAGGGCGTCGCCGCCGGCCAGATCGCCAGCGTCACCACGCATGTGCACCAGGGCGCCATCGACGTGCTCGGCCCCGTGGTCAACCCGACCACCATTCACCAGGCCAAGTTCTCGATGGGCACCGTGCTGGGCCTGGTTGCCGTGCATGGACACGCGGGCCTGCCCGAGTTCGAGGATTACGCGCTGCAGGACGCAAAGGTGGCTGACTTCCGCGGCAAGGTGGAGATGGAGCTCGACGACGAGATCAACGCCGCTTATCCGCGCCAGTGGATCGGCCGCGTGACGGTACGCACCACCGACGGCCGCACGCTGGCCGCGCGCGTCGACGTGCCCAAGGGCGACCCCGATAACACGCTGTCGCGCCCCGAACTCGAAGCCAAGGCGTTGCAGCTTGGTGCGTTCCGCCACGGCGCGACCGAGGCCGAGATGCGCACGATCATCGCGCGCGTGTGGGCACTGGAAAGCGCGCCGAACGTGAACGACTGGCTGCCTGCCGCACGCTAAGGCACACGACCATGTCCACTGCTGTAACCTACCTGTTCGTGCCGGGCGACCGGCCCGAACGCTTCGACAAGGCCGCCGCGGCGAAGCCGGATGTGATGGTCCTCGATCTCGAGGACGCCGTGCATCCGGACGCCAAGCCGGCGGCTCGCGAGGCCATCGCGGCCTGGCTGGCTGCAGGCCCTGCCGCCAACGCCTGCGTGCGCATCAACGACAGTGCCGCCTCCGGCTTTGCCGCCGACATGGCGTGGCTGCGCGCTCTGCCCAAGGGAACGCCGCTGGCGGCGCTGATGGTGCCCAAGGCGGAAGATCCGGCCGCGCTCGCGGCGATTACGGAAGTCCTGCACGGCATTAACCCGGAAGCCGAACTGATCGCCATCATCGAAACCGCGCTGGGCCTGCATCAGGTCGATGCCGTGGCGACGGCCAGCGGTGTCGCGCGGCTGGCGTTCGGCTCGCTCGACTATGCGGTCGATCTCGGCTGCAGCCACACGCGCGACGCCCTGGCGTATGCGCGTGCGCGCATCGTGCTGGCGTCGCGCGTGGCAGGGCTGCCGCCTCCGGTCGACGGCGTCACCACCGCGCTGAAGGACGAGTCCGTACTTGCCGACGATGTCGCTTATGCGCGCGCGCTCGGCTTTGCCGGCAAGCTTTGCATCCACCCGGCCCAGCTCGGCGCGGTCCGCGCGGGCTTCCTGCCCTCGCCCGAACAGCTCGACTGGGCGCGGCGCGTGCTGGAAGCGACCGCCAGCGGCAGCCATGCCGTGCAGGTTGATGGGAAGATGGTGGATCGCCCCGTCATCGAGCAAGCCCGCCGGCTGATCGCGCTGGCGCAACCGTCGGCGCTCTGAACATAAAGGCTTTGTCATGACCCAGAACTCCCAACTCGAGCACCTGCGCACCTGGATCGGCCGCAGCGAATCGCGTACCGAAACGCTGACACCGGAGCCGGTGACCGGCCTTGCCGCCACCTTTGACCTGGACCCGGAAGCCGTGGTGCGCGGACCGCTGCCGCCGCTGTGGCACTGGCTCTATTTCCTGCCGCGCGCGCCGCAGCGCGATATCGGCGCCGACGGGCACCCGACCCTCGGCGGCTTCATGCCGCCCGTGCCGCTGCCGCGCCGCATGTGGGCCGGCAGCGAGCTGTCATTCGAGCGTCCGATCCGTGTCGGCGATACGGTGACGCGCACGTCGACGATCAAGGATGTCCAGCATAAAGCCGGCCGCACCGGTGAGCTGTGGTTCGTGGCAGTCGACCACGAACTGACGGTCGATGGCCAGGTCGCGGTGCGCGAGCGCCACGACATCGTCTACCGTGCCATGCCGGAAGTCGGCAAGCCGCAGCCACCGCGGCCGCGCCTGGAGCACACGGCGCAATGGCAGCGAACGCTGCGTGCCGATCCGGTGATGCTGTTCCGTTATTCCGCGCTGACGTTCAACGGCCACCGGATCCACTACGATCGCGATTACACGCGCGAGGTCGAAGGCTATCCGGGCCTGGTGGTGCACGGCCCGATGCAGGCCATGCTGATGCTGGACCTGGTGGCGCGCGAGCAGCCGCAGGCACGTGTGCGCCGCTTTGGTTTCCGCGGGCTGGCGCCGCTGTTCGACCAGGACATCATTACCGTTGGTGGCACGGCGGATCCGGCGCAGGCCGGCAAGCTGATCCTGTGGACCGGCGACGATGCGGGCGGCCAGGCCATGCAAGGCTGGGCCGAAATCGAAGGTTGATAGCAGGATGGCGTGAGGCCCGTCCGCGGGCCGCCATGGCATTGAGGAACGGCAAGTCTTGCGACTTGCCGTTTTTCTTTGGCCCTTCGCTGAATTGGGGGGACGTCTTGCTTGGCAGGCGCGGCTGTTTCGCTGGTGATGCCCCCGACCAGCCGACTACTGAGCCGCGCAGCAGCCGAAGGCGATGATGCGATATGACGTGCAGTGTCGGGCCACGGACAGTTTCGGGGCTCGTTCAATCATTGTTGGAGAGCCTGCATGCGGTCGCGCTCCACGCGGCAGGCAGCCGGGCACGCTCTGAAGCGAGTACCCGTACGAAATTCTTTGCACGCTACGATCAATATTCGTCCGTTAGGACAAGTAAACGCGTTTCTTTGCCTACTTTCTTGTCGCTCGGACAAGAAAGTAGGTCGCCGGCTACGCCGGCGAAACAGCAGCGCCTGCCAAGAACAACGCCTCCCAATTCGCCGAAGAACCGTTTCTTTGGGAATCTGGGGATACCGAAGGAACAACCGCCCCGCCCTAAATGCAAAGCGCCGCCCAACGAGGCGGCGCTTCGGCAGTGGTTCGGAAGCGAATCAGAATCCGCTCCCGATACTCAGTCGGCCTGGATCTTCGCCGTCTTGACGACCCCGCCCCACAGCGTCAGTTCGCGCTGAATACGATCCGCCAGCGGTTTGGGGCCGGAAATGTTGAGGTCGTAGCCGCCAGCAACCATGCGCTGCTTGAACGCCGGATCATCGCCGATCGCCTTCTGTGCCTTGACCAGCTTGTCGACCACGTCGGCAGGCAGCTTCTGCGGCCCGATCAGGGCATACCAGCCGGTCAGGTCATAGTCCTTGAGGCCCGATTCGATCATCGTCGGTACGTTCGGCAATGCCGGATTGCGCGTCTTCGACGTCACCGCCAGCGCCCGCACCTTGCCACCGTTGATGTGGCCGATCGCGGTACCGGTGATGTCGAACATGAACGTCACCTTGCCGCTCATCACATCGGCCATGGCCGGCGAGTTGCCCTTGTACGGCACATGCAGCATCTTCACGTGGCTCATCTGCGCGAGCAGTTCGGCCGACAGGTGGTTGGAAGCGCCGACGCCGGCGGAGCCGAACGTCACGTCGTCCGGATGCTTGCGCGCGTAGTCGACCAGTTCCCCAACGTTCTTCGCCGGAAAGTCCTTGTTCACGAGCAACACATTGGTGTAGTCGGTGATCAGGCCGATGTAGGTGAAGTCCTTGAGCGGGTTGAAATTGACCGAGCGCTGGATCAGCGGCGTCATGGTCATGGTCGGGCTGGCGACGAAGTACAGCGTGTAGCCGTCCGGTGCGGACTTCGCGGTCAGGTCGGCGGCAATGGCGCCGCTCGCGCCGGCGCGATTGTCCACCACCACCGGCTGGCGCAACGCGCGGCCGAGCTGGTCGGCGTAGATGCGCGCGGCCGTGTCGACGGGGCCGCCAGGCGCATAACCCACGATCAGCTTGATCGGGCGCGACGGATACGCATCCGCCGCCCAGGCTGCACCGTGCAGCAGGGTGGCCATCATCGCGGCAATGGTCATCCAACGTTTCATCTTGTCTCCTCCAGGATTTGCTTTGTGTTCCCCGCCGGACACAGGCTGCCAGCGGGAAAAGAAAACGTCGCCAGGCGTCAGCCCAGCAGCGAACGCAACGGCTGCTTCAGCAGTTTGCCGCTGGCCGTCGTGGGAATCACGTCGATCACGCGCACTTCGGCCGGGCGCTTGTACGGCGCCAGGCTGTCGCGCAGGTAGGCATCGAGCTTGGCACGATCGGGTTCGACGCCGTCCTGCATCTCGATGAAAGCCACCACCTCTTCATTGCCGTCGCTGGTGTTGCGGCCGACCACGGCCGACTGGCGCACGCCCGGGAACGCGTTGATCACGGACTCCACTTCGATCGGGTACACGTTGAAGCCCGAACGGATGATCAGGTCCTTGGAGCGGCCCGAGATGAACAGCGCGCCATCGGTGTCCAGGTAACCCAGGTCGCCCGTATTGAGCCAGCCGCCGGGCAGCAGCGCCTCGGCGGTCTGCTCCGGGTTGCGATAGTAGCCAAGCATCACGCCCGGACCGCGCACGCGGATCTGTCCGCGCTCGCCGGCGGGCAGCGCATTGCCTTCGCCATCGGTGATATTGATCTCCACGCCTTCGACGATGTAGCCGGCCGAGCAATCGGCGCGCGGCGCCTCCATGCGCGTGATAAAGAGCGATCCGGCGTATTCGGTGATGCCGTAGCCATGGTGCAGCGGCTGGCCGAAGTACGCCTCGACGTCGCCCTTCAGGGTCGGATCCAGCGGCGCGCCGCCGGTGTAGAGATAGCGCAGGCGCGGATAGGCCTTGCGCTCGCGTTGCTGCGCCACCGCCATGATGCGCGTGAACATGGTGGGCACGCCCTGCAGGATGGTGATCCCCGGCGCATCGAGCGCCGCGAAGACCTCGTCCGCATCGAAGCGGGGGCGCACGAACAGGCTCGCGCCGCCATACAGCGTGGCCAGCAGCACGGTGGCAATGCCGAAGATGTGCGACATCGGCAGCGCGCCGTAGGCGACATCGGCCGGCCCCATGTTGCGGGAGGTCGCGGAAATACGGGCGAAGTGCGTGAGGCCTTCGTGCGGCACCATCACGCCCTTCGGCGCACCGGTGGTACCGGAGGTATAGATCAGCGTGGCCACCTTGCGCGCCTGTTCGGCGGGCACGCGGTCCGGCGTGGTCGTGGCGCGCACCACGGTCATGCCGTCGGCAAACACCGCGCAATCTGCCGCCTTGGCGTCCAGCCTGCGTCCGTGCGCGGCGGCGACATCGGAGACATGCCCCGTGAACAGGACCAGCACCGGTTGCGCATGGTCGCGGATATTGTCGATCTCGCGCGCCGACAGGCGTGCGTTGATCTGGATCGGCCACGCCTGCAGCGCGCTGCAGGCGAACATCGTGACGATCATCTCGTTGCAGTTCTCGCCCACCACGATCACGCGGTCACCCTCGCCCACGCCCCGTGCGGCCAGCCAGTCGCGCGTGGTCTCGATGCGGCGCCACAGGTCGCCATAACTGATCACGTTGCCGCTCTCGTGCAGGCACGGCGCCTGCGGCGTCTGCGTGGCCCAGTGGCGGGGAATGTCGTGGATGAACTCGGGGCGGAAGGAAGACATGATGCTCGCTGCTCGGTCGGGAGTGGGGGTACGGCGAATGCGCGAATGCGTCGAAGAATGCACCAGAACGCACTTGCTGCAGGCCACGAAGTTTGCGCCATGTATCCCCGCTAATCCATTTCGAATTCGCTAAGGCCGTCTTCGGCACGGCCGTCTCCCCAGCGCAACGGTTCCGCCGGTCCGAAGGTCACCTTTGCCATTGATGAAGAACCGAATCGAAAGCCCCTCATACAATCGGCCCGCACAGTGAAGGGCCGCCGCGCATACGCCATGCGGCCCGCGTACCACAGGGGACATTCAGATGGATTTGCGTTTTACCGCTGAGGAACAGGCCTTCCGCGAAGAAGTCCGGGCTTTCGTCCAGGCCAATCTGCCGGAGGACATCCGCAACAAGGTGCTGAACCACCAGCGTATCGAGAAGGACGATTACGTCCGCTGGCACCGCATCCTGAACGCGCACGGCTGGGGCGCACCGACCTGGCCCAAGGAATGGGGCGGCACCGGCTGGAGCGCGCTGCAGCGCCTGATCTTCGAGATCGAGACCCTGCGCGCCGGCGCCCCGCGCATGCTGCCGTTCGGCCTGACCATGATCGGCCCGGTGCTGATGAAGTACGCCAGCCAGGCGCACAAGGAATACTTCCTGCCGCGCATCCCCAACGTCGATGACTTCTGGTGCCAGGGCTATTCGGAGCCGGGCTCCGGGTCGGACCTGGCCTCGCTCAAGACCCGCGCCGTGCGCAAGGGCGACAAGTACATCGTCAACGGCCAGAAGACGTGGACCACCATGGCCCACTTCGCCGACTGGATCTTCTGCCTGGTCCGCACCGACCCCGAGGCCAAGGCCCAGGAAGGCATCTCGATGCTGCTGATCGACATGAAGTCGCCCGGCGTGACGGTGCGTCCGATCAAGACGCTCGATGGCGGCCACGACGTCAACGAGACCTGGTTCGAAGACGTGGAAGTGCCCGTCGAGAACCTGCTCGGCGAAGAGAACAAGGCCTGGACCTACGCCAAGTACCTGCTCGGCCATGAGCGCACCGGCATTGCCGGCATCGGCCACTGCCACCGCGAACTGCGCCAGCTCAAGCACTACGCGAGCCAGGCCACCGACGGCGCCGGCCGCCCGCTGATCGAGGACGTGCGCATGCGCGACAAGATCGCGCGCATCGAGATGGACATCATGGCGCTGGAAATGCTGCTGCTGCGCGTGGCCACGCAATCGGGCGGCCAGCCTGGCCCGGAGGCCTCGATCGTCAAGATCCGCGGCTCGGAGATCCAGCAGGACCTGGCCATGCTGATGATGGAAGTCGCCGGCCCCAACGCGTGGCCGTACTCGCCGGACTGGCTCGAGCCGGGCGCCGAGCAGCCGGGCTCGGCTCCGGACTGGGCCGCTTCGGCGTCGTCGACCTACTACGACATGCGCAAGACCTCGATCTACGGCGGCGCCACCGAAGTGCAGAAGAACATCATCTCCAAGATGATCCTGGGTTTCTGAAGGGATAGCAGACATGGACTTCACCTACAGCGAAGAGCAGCAGATGCTGGCGGACAGCCTGCGCCGCTTCATCGATACCGAATACACCTTCGACGCGCGCCGCAAGAGCGCGCGTGCCGGCGAGGCGCTGGACCGCAACCTGTGGAACAAGCTGGCCGAAATGGGCGTGCTGGGCCTGACCGTGCCGGCCGACTTCGGCGGCTTCGGCGAAGGCGCCGCGAGCCAGCTCGTGGTGCAGCGCGAACTGGGCCGCGGCCTGGTGCTGGAGCCGGTCACGCCGAGCGGCGTGATGTCGGCGGCGATCCTCTCGGCCTACGGCAGCCAGCAGCAGAAGGAAGAATGGCTGCCGGCCATCGCCGGCGGCGAGCGCATCGTCACGCTGGCCTATCTTGAGCCGACCACGCGCTACCGTCCCGAGACCGCGCGCGCCAGCGCCGAACGCAGCGGCAGCGGCTACGTGCTGAACGGCACCAAGAGCCTGGTCTGGCACGGCGCCTCGGCCGATGCCTACCTGCTGACCGCGCGCATTGCCGGCAGCAACGAAGTTGCCCTGTTCCTGGTGCCGCGTGACAGCGCCGGCCTGACCGTGACCGGCTACCCGACCATCGACGGCCTGCGCGCCGCCGACCTGTCGCTGCAGAACGTCACCGTGGGCGCCGATGCGCTGGTGGGCCAGCCGGCCGACGGCCTGGCAGCTTTGGGCCTGGGCATGGAGCACGGCGTGGCCGCGCTGTGCGCCGAAGGCGCGGGCGCGATGGAAAAGCTGATCGAGATCACCGGCGAGTACCTGGGCACGCGCCAGCAGTTCGGCAAGCCGCTGGGTGCGTTCCAGGCGCTGCAGCACCGCATGGCCGACATGCTGGTGCAGAAGGAGCTGGCCCTGTCGATGGCCTATGTGGCCGTGCAGGCCATGGACGAAACCGATCCGGCCCGCCGCCGCCGCATGCTGTCCGCGGCCAAGGTCACGCTGGCACGTGCCGGCCGCTATGTCGGCCAGCAAGCGGTGCAGCTGCATGGCGGCATGGGCATGACCGACGAGCTGGCCGTGGGCGATTACTTCAAGCGCCTGACCATGCTCGACCAGTTGCTCGGCGACAGCGACTATCACCTGCAGCGTTTCGGCGAGGTGATGGAAACCGCGGCCTGAGGCCAGTGTAGCCAGACCGGCGGCGCTCCTGCGAATCGCAAGGAGCGCCGTCTCGCGCGGCGAACGGGTACCCGACCTTTCCGGGCGCCGTCGCCCCGCCGCAGTTGCGGGGGGCGCCAGCACGAACTCGTGGCTGCTGGTATCGACGCGCGAAACCCGATATTCGATGCGCTCGTCGTGATACGACGAGGCCACCCTCAGGATCTTCAGCAGCGAAGTGCCGACCGGCACGCCCAGCAAGGCCTCGTCATCCTCGTCGGCCAGCGCGGAACGCATGCGCTCCTCGGTGCGGATGATGTTGATGCCGAATGCATCCTGGTAGAAGTTGTACAGCGTGTTCGGGCGCTCGCGCAGCTGCTTTTCCGTCAGCGTCTTGAAGCGTTCTTCCGGCACCGTGATGGCGTCGATCATGACGGGCTTGCCTTCGAGCGACAGCACGTTGGTGAAGCGGAACACGGCTGCGCCCACTGCCAGCGCCAGCGCGGCGGCCTCTTCCTTGTCCGCCTTGGCCCGGCGGAACCTGGCCAGCTGCACGGTCGGAAATTCACGATGTCCGTCCTGCCGGACGATGCGGAAGAAGCGGAAAAAATGGTCTTCCTGCCGATGCGTGGCCACGAAGGTGCCGCGGCCCTGATGGCGGATCATGATGTTCTCCGCCACCAGTTCGTCAATCGCCTTGCGCAGCGTGCCGATCGACACGCCGAAGCGCTCGATCAGCTTGCGTTCGGACGGAATGACCTCGCCCGGCTTCCACTCGCCTTCCGCCAGTGCGGCGAGTATTGCCTGCTTCACATCCTTGTACAGGACACCGCCGATGGCGCTGCCTGCGTCAAATCTCGCGCCCACGTTAGGATCCCCTGAGATAAGCGTGCCGGGCGGCCCGGACGGCCGCGCCATGCAATTCCGATAAAACAAGGCCGGATGATATCAAGCCGCTGCCCGGCGGCGCCGCCCTTGCGCGCCTATTCGACCCGTATCTGCTTCTCCTCGATCAGCTTCGCCCAGCGCGTGACCTCGGTATTGAAGTACTCGTTGAACGGGGGATTCTGCGGCGCCGGCGTGAAGCCCGCCGCCACGATGCGCTCGCGCATGGCGTCGGTCTGCACCAGGCGCCCGACCGAAGCGGCGACCTTCTCGACGATGGGCCGCGGGGTTCCCGCCGGCATCATCAGGCCCGTCCAGTTCTCGACGATGAGTTCCGGGAACCCGGCTTCGGCCACGGTCGGGACATCGGGCAGTTGCGGATGCCGCTCACGCGTCGTGACCGCCAGCGCGCGCAGCTTGCCGCCCTTCACATAGGCGATGGATTCCGGGAAATTGGAAAACACCACGTCGAGCTGGCCACCGATCAGGTCCGTCATCGACGGCGCGCCGCCCTTGTACGGGACATGGGTGAAACTGGCGCGGGTCTGGCTTTCGAACAGTGCCAGCGTCAGGTGCGGCGGCGTGCCGTTGCCGCTGGAGCCGGCATTGAGCCTGGCCTTCTGCGCCGCGGCGGCGAGATCCTTCATCGACTTGACCGGCGAATTCGCCGGCACGACCACCAGCATCGGCGACGACGCAATGCGCACCACCGGCACCAGGTCCTTCTGCATGCTGAACGGCAGCTTCGGGAACAGGGTCGCGTTGGAAGCATGCGTCAGCGTGACGGCCAGCCAGGTGTAGCCATCCGCCGGCGACTTGGCGACCTGGTCGGCGCCGATATTGGCATTGCCGCCGGGCTTGTTGTCGACCACGATCGGCTTCTTCCACTCCTCCGACAACTGCTGGCCGACCAGCCGCGCCATGATGTCCGTCAGCCCGCCGGCCGAGAACGGCACCACATAGCGAATCGGCTTGTTCGGATAGTCATTGGCGGCCGGGACCGGAACGCTTCCCTGTGCCGCCGCTGGCGAGGGCGCCAGCCACGCGAACGTCGATACTGCGGACAACGCTACAAGCGCGCGGGCAGCCAGCCTGAACGCCGGGCGAATCGAGCCTCGATGCATGGTGTGTCTCCGTTGGGGGTCGCCGGCCCGCTTCCTGGCGGGTCCGTTGTCGATGGGGAATAACCTACGCTTTCACCTCCTCGCCGGCGAGCGACAGCAGTTCGGCCAACTGTGCTTCCGGTACTTCAATGCCATGTTCCTGCGCTTCCGACTGCAGCGTGTAACGCCGCGCGCCAGGCAATCGCGTGCCCTCATCGCCCAGCATCGCCTGCATCAGCGCCTCGACCCGTTCCCCATAGACATCCGATCCCGCGAACGCGCCCGGGTCAAGTACAAGGAACAGTTGCCCGATGCGCGGCCGGTTGCCTGCATCGGTGAAGAACGAATCCGCTTCCGCGCCAAACTGCGCGCCGGCGAGCGTAGTCACCAGCAGTTCCACCATCAGCGCCAGCATGGCGCCCTTGACGCCGCCGGCAGGCAGCATCGAGCCGCGCAGCGCCGCCTGCGCATCGGTGGTCGGCTGCCCATCTTCGTCGAGCGCCCAGCCGAGCGGAATCGGCTTGCCCTGCCTGGCCGCGACCATGATCTTGCCGCGCGCGACTTCAGACAGCGACAGGTCGATCAGGACCGGCTGCCGGCCCGGCCGCGGAAACGCTGCCGCAATCGGGTTGGTGCCGAACAGCGGTCGCTTGCCGCCCCAGGCCGGCATCGCCGCCGGCGAATTGCCCATTGCGATGCCCACCATGCCCGCGCGGGCCACGGTATCGAGCGGCAACCCGGCGGCGCCGAAGTGGTGGCTGTTGGTGACGGCGGCGACGCCCACGCCGGTGTCGCGCGCGCGCCGCATGGCCTCGGCGATCGCCAGCTCGCAGGCCGGAAAGGCAAACCCGCTCCCGGCATCGACCAGCGCCGCGCTGGCACGGACGCTGCGCACCACTGGCACCGCCTGCCCGTCGACACGGTCATGGCGCAGGTGCCCGACGTACATCGGCACACGCGACACGCCGTGCGAGGCCAGGCCCATGGCATCGGCCCGCACCAGCGCCGCCGCCGTGGCCTGCGCCTGCAAGGCGCTCGCTCCGGCCCGGCGCAAGGCGGCCCGCGCCAGCGCTTCCAGCTGCCCCATCGGGACTCGGCTCATGACAGGGTCTCCAGCGTTTGCCGCACCTGCGCGGCGATCATCATCGACACGCGGGCATTGGCCTCGCGCGTGACGCCGCCGATATGCGGCGTCAGCACCAGGTTGGGCACGCCTGCCAGCACGCTGTCCGCGGGCAGCGGCTCGGCTTCAAACACGTCGAGCGCGGCGCCGCCCAGGTGTCCGTCGCGCAGCGCGCGGGCCAGCGCGGCCTCGTCCACGACACCGCCGCGCGCCGTGTTGATGAGCACCGCCCCGGGCTTCATGGCGGCAATGCGCGGCGGATTCATCAGGTGCCGCGTGGTGGCCACCAGCGGGACATGCAGGCTCACTGCATCGGACCGCGCCAGCAGCGCATCCAGTGCAACGCCTTCCACCCCGGTGGCGGACCAGACCGCATCGTCAGCGGACAGCATCGGGTCATGCGCCACCACCTGCATGCCGAACGCCTGCGCGAGCGCGGCGGCCTGGCGGCCGATATCGCCGAAGCCGACCAGGCCCAGCGTCTTGCCCAATGCCTCGCGCCCTTCCGACAGGCGCGCACGGGGCCACTTGCCATCGGCCAACTCCGCGCTGCTGGCATAGGCGCCGCGCAGCAGCATCGCGGCCGTGGTCACCACATATTCGGCCACGGAGCGCGCGTTGGCGCCCGAGGCCGGAATCACGCGGATGCCGCGGTCGCGGCACGCCGCGACGTCGATATTGTCGAGCCCGACGCCAAGCCGCCCGACCACGCGCAGCGCGGGTGCCCGCTCCAGCAGCGCCGCGTCGACCTGGGTGCGGTTGCGCACGATCAGCGCATCGGCCCCGGGCAGCGCGTCGAGCAAGGCGCCGCGCTGGTCCACCCAGCCCGGCTCGTAGCGCACGTCGAAGCCGGGCGTGAGCGCCTGCACCGCGGCCGGGTCCATGAACTCGCTGATGCAGATGCGCTTCATCATGCGGACTCGTGGATGCGGGTCAGCACGAACTCGCGGTGGCCGAGCGCCTCGGCTGCCGTCCAGCGGCCATTGACCGTTGCCAGCATGCATTCGAGCAGCTTGTCGCCGGTCTGGTCCAGCGTCTGCTCGCGCTGCAGCAGGCCGGAGCAGTCGACGTCCATGTGCTCGCTCATCAGCCGCACCGTGCGCGGGTTCGCGCAGAGCTTGATCACCGGGACAATCGGGTTGCCGATCACGTTGCCCTGGCCCGTCGGGAAGAAATGGACGACGTATCCTGCGGCGGCGCACAGCGTCACCATCTCGGCCGCCGCGGACGACGAATCCATAAACCACAGGCCCGGATGGGTCGGCTCCTCGGCCTTGTCGAGCACGCCGTCGACCGTGCATTTCTTGCCGATCTTCTGGATATTGCCGAGCGCCTTCTCTTCGATGGTGGTCAGGCCGCCGGCGATATTGCCCTTGGTCGGCTGCGACTCGGACAGGTCCGAGGTCTTCCAGCGGTCGATCATGCCCTGGTAGCGCTCGAACATGGCCATGAACTCGTGGCGCACGTCGTCATTGGCGCAGCGCGCCGCGACGATATGTTCGCCGCCGGTCAGCTCCGAGGTCTCGCCGAACACCAGCGTGGTGCCGAGCGGATGGAGCTTGTCGAACGCGTTGCCCACGGTCGGATTGGCGCCGCAGCCGGACGTGGTATCCGACTCGCCGCACTTGGTCGACACCCACAGGTCGCCGATCGGGCATTCCACGCGATGCAGCGCGGTGGCGTACTGCACGAATTCCTTCGCCGCCTTCGAGGCCCGCATGATGGTCTCGTGATCGCCATGGCCCTCGATGCCGAAGCCGACCACCGGCTTGCCGGTCTTGGCGATGCCATCAACCACGCGCTTGGTCCAGCCGTCCTCGATGCCGATCACCACCACCGCGGCGACGTTCGGGTTGCTGCCCGCGCCGATCAGCGTGCGGAAGTGCAGGTCCAGGTCCGGCCCGAACTGCAGTCGGCCGTACGGGTGCGGAATCGCCATGGTGCCCTTGATTGCGACGGCCACGGCCTCGGCGGCGGCATTGGAGAGGTCATCCAGCGGCAGGATGATGACGTGGTTGCGCACACCCACGCGACCATTGTCGCGGCGGTAGCCCCAGAAGGTGGTGTTTTGGTCGATCACGGACATGGCGTGGCCCTCGGATTTGGAATGGATAGTGGTGGATTCGGGACGGCGGCGCGGCGGCTTACCAGCGCTTGGTCTTGATGTTGTGGACGTGGGCGTGCTCGCCGGCCTTGATCGGGGCCACCACCTTGCCGATGTCGACGCCGTACTTGAAGACGGTGTCGTTGGGGGCCATGTCGCACAACGCCACCTTGTGGCCGATGGGAATCGGCTGGAGCGCCGTCACCGTGACGACCTTGTCCTCATCCATGATCCACGCATTCAGCCGGGTACCCGCCTGGATGCCTTCCACCACAGCCACCGCGACGGTGTCCTTGGCGTCATGCAGCACGACATGAATCATTTTGTTGTCTCCTGGGTTGTGGGGTGGTTTGCGGGATTCATCTTAGGAGACGCTCTCGTCCATGTCAACTAGCTCATATATATGAGTTGGATGAATAGGGAGTTTGCCGACAGGGTGTCGGAGGTGCGTGTGGTCGCAAAGTGGTTCGCACTGCATTCGGCAGCCAGCGAACGATCAAGAAAAGGACAGCGGCAAGTCCCGGCCGCGGACACCGCCGCCGTTCTTGCCGGATACTGTCGTGACTACGGTCCGGCTTTGCCGAACCGATCTCCGTCCTGCAAGGCTTCACGAACGCAGCCGGAAAAATACATCACAACATGATATATATTTAACGATGAAGGGATGCTGTCGGCGCTGTGGCGCGGGGCGTGCAGGCTGACTGCCATCAAGGGGAACGGCAATGCCATTGTTTTCACGCATCCTGCTTTGCTATGACGGATCACGCGATGGCCGGCGGGCGCTTCGCTACGGCGCCGATCTGGCGCGGCAGCTTGGCGCGGAGGCCCACCTGCTGGCGGTGCTCGAGCACGCTTACTGGATCCAGGGGTTCGATGCCATGGCAGGCGACGCGCAGATGGTCGAGGAACAATCCGCCCGGAGAATCCTGCGCGAAGGTGTCGACCGGCTGCGGGCATGCGGCATCGAGACCACCGGGCATTTTGCGACCGGCATCCCGATCGACCAGATCGCCCGCATGGCCAATACCTTGCACGTCGACCTGATCGTGGTGGGGCACAGCCGCTGCGGCGTGCTCAAGCGATGGTGGGCGGGCAATGGCAACGGCCTGCTGCTGGACAAGGTTTCCTGCAGCGTGCTGGTGGCGATCGACCAGGGCGAGCCGGAGGGCGGCGATGGCTGATGCCGGCGCGTCGGCCGCTGCGTACAGAACCTTGCAAGCAGCGTGTCCACGCACCGGAGCGGTGAGACGTTGTGGATGACATGGGGGCTCGGCGAAACGAGCGCCGCATCGCATCCGATCAAGGAGGAACTGACATGCTAGTGACCCTTCATTCGACGGCGGCGCCGGATATCTCGATGCTGCGCGACCTGGCGCAATACCTGCTCGGCATCCTGGGCAAGCGCATCGGCGAGCGCGGCGTCATCGCGGCCGAGGAACTGCCCGAGGCCATCTGCAGGCTCGAAGCGGCGATCTCGGAAGACAAGGCGCTTCATGCCCCCGACGACGGCGCGACTGGCCATGCCGACCGGGACGACCGCAAGCCCATCATGCTGTCGCAACGCGCCTACCCGCTTCTCGACATGATGCGGGTCGCGCAACGCGAGCACGCCGATATCCTCTGGGGGGTGTGAGCCCCCCGGCCAGGACCCCGCGCGCTAGCGCCCCGGCTGCCTGATCTGCACGCCGGTCAGGTCCGGCGCCGCCAATTGCGGCGACGGGCTTCCCGTGACCTTGCCGAAGCGTGGATCGCCGTTGTTCCAGTCCCGCGCGGCCGCTTCGATTTCCGCCTGGTTGCGCGCGACGAAGTTCCACCACACCAGTATGTCCTCCGCGAACGGCGCGCCGCCGATCACCAGCAGGCGCACCGGCCCTGAGCATTGCACGTCGAGCTGCGCCCGCCCGGTGCCCAGGTAGAGCAGCGTATCGGCCGCCAGCGTCTCGCCTTCGATCCGTGCCTCTCCGCTCAGCACGAGCACGGCGTGCTCGAACCCCTCGTCAAGCGGCAACGATGCCTGGGCCGCCCCATCGGCCGTGAGGTCAAGCCCGGTCAGCGGGGAAAACACCTCGACCGGCGATGTTTCGCCGAAAGCCGTCCCGACCAGCACCGTGACACGGAACCCGCCGTGCGCGGTAACCGGCAGTTCCGGATAGTTCCTGAACGCCGGCTTGCCATGGCGCCGGTCTTCGGGCAGGGCAATCCACAGCTGCGCCGCATGCAAGCCGCCGCCCTGCGGCGTGACGGAGTCCTCTGCGTGAGAGATGCCGTGCGCCGCCGTCATCAGGTTGACCTGCCCCGGTCGGATGACCTGCTCGGAGCCCAGGCTGTCCCGGTGCATGACCTCGCCCTCGATCATCCACGTGAAGGTCTGCAAGCCGATATGCGGATGCGGGCCGACGCGCAGGCCATCGCCGGGCCCGAACACGATCGGGCCGGCATGGTCGAGGAAACACCAGGCGCCGACCATGCGGCGCTGGCGGCTGGGCAGTGCGCGATGGATGGCCAGTTCGCCGACCTCGGCCTTGCGCGTCGCGATGCGCTCCATCACGGGGTTGCCGGGGCACGGCGGGCAATCGCTGGACCGGGATACGCTGCGGTCCGCTGTGACATCACTCATGGCATTTCTCCTTGGTTCTTTCGGGACCACGCACTTACCCAAGCTCCTGCGTGATGTAGAGATAAAACCCCCGCGCCATTTCCGCCTCGAGCCTGCGGTCTGACAACCGGTACGTACCGGACCGGTTGACCAGCGTATAGACCAGCGTTCCGACCATGGCCTGGTAGGCAAAGCGGATGCGCGTTTCCAACTCGGGCGAGGCGCCCTGCGGATGCAGTCGCGCCAGGCGCGGCACCACCAGTTCCACGTAGTCCTGGTTCATGCGCTTGAGCGGGTCTTCGCCGGTAATGGCGCGCTCGATCAGCGACGCGCGCAGCACGCCCTCGTTGCGGTACGCCCACATGCGGTTGTTGCGCGCGAGCGATTCCACCACTTCGCGCAACGTCATCTGCCCGGCATCGAACAGCGCGACACGCTGCTCCATCCCTTCGCGCAACTGCGCCACCAGCAAGGTCTGCAAGGCACGGAAGTAACTCTCCTTGCCATCGAAGCGGCTGTAGAACGCGCCCGTGGTCACGCCGGCATGGGCACAGATGTCCTGGATCGGCACCTGGTCCAGCGTGCGGTCGCGCAACAAGCGGCGCCCGGCTTCCAGCAAGCGCTCGGTCGTCTTCTTGCCGCGCGAGTATCGCGGTACCGCAAAACCTTCCTGTCCTTCCAGGGGCGTAAGGGCTTGTTTCATCGTGGCCGGAATCTTGGTGTCCGTGTTTTCCCAGTGTTGACAAGCTTAACAGGCGTCTTTAGTCTTAAAAACATAATCAAGATTATGAATTCAAGGACGTGCCGACCAGGTGCGCCATTGACGCCATCAGGGAGAACAACAAACGTGGAGACAACGCCTGTGCAGGCTGAGGACATGCTGTCCCCGGGCCTGCATTGCATCGCGCGCCGCATCGACGAGCGCGCAACGGGCATCACCGCCCTGCGCCGCCTGTCCGGCGGCGCCAACCAGGAAACCTGGTCCTTCAGCATCGAATGCCCTGAAGGTTCCGCGCCGATGATCCTGCGGCGCAGCCCGCCGCAATCGGCGCGCCCGGCCGGCAGCGGCTCGGCCAGCTTCACCGGCATGGCCGCGGAAGCCGTACTTCTCGAGCGCGCCGCGCGGGCCGGCGTGCCGGTGCCGGTGGTGCGCGCCGTGCTCGATCCGGCTGACGGCATCGGGGACGGCTTCATCATGGATTTCGTGGCTGGCGAAACGCTGGGCGGACGCATCGTGCGCGATCCCGCACTGGCCCATGCGCGTGCCAGGCTGGCCTGGCAGTGCGGGCATGCGCTGGCCGGCATCCACAACATCCCGCACGCGGAATTGCCGCCGCTGCGCGAAGCCGCGGCCGCCGAGGAAGTGGCGAACTACCTGGCGCGGCACCGTGCCGGCGGTTCGGCCAAGCCGGTGTTCGAACTGGCCTTCCAGTGGCTGCAGCGCCATCTGCCGCCAGCGCCCGCGCGCAAGGTGCTGGTGCATGGCGACTTCCGCAACGGCAACCTGATGGTCGGCGAGGACGGCCTGCGCGCCGTGCTCGACTGGGAGCTGGCCCATCTTGGCGATCCGATGGAAGACCTCGGCTGGCTGTGCGTCAATTCCTGGCGCTTTGGCCACACCAGCCTTCCCGTAGGGGGCTTCGGCACGCGCGAGGACCTGTTCGCGGGTTACGAAGCCGGCGGCGGCACGGTGGATGCCGCGCGCGTGCATTTCTGGGAGGTCTTCGGCTCGCTCAAGTGGGGCATCGGCTGCGAGAGCATGGCGCAGGCCCCCGCCGGCGGCGCGCCACGCACCGTGGAGCGCGCGGCCATTGGGCGGCGCAGCTCCGAGACCGAGATCGACCTGCTGAACCTGCTGGCGCCGCGCCGTGGAGCACGCTGATGCAAGACACGCCCAACGCCGTTGACCTGCTGCAGTCGGTCACCGCCTTCCTGCGCAATGCCGCGATCCCGAAGCTCACGGGACGCGAAGCGTTCGATGCGCGCGTGGCCGCCAACGTGCTCGATATCGTCGAGCGCGAACTGCGGCTGGCCCCAGAGGCAAACGCCGCAGAACACGAACGCCTGCGCCTGCTGCTCGGCGCGGACGGCACGCTTGAAGCGCTGAACCGGCAACTGTGCGAAGCCATTGCCGCCGGCCACATCGACCTGGACACGCCCGGCCTGACCGGGCATCTCTGGACTGTCACCCTGAACAAGCTCGCCATCGACCAGCCTGCCTACAGCAGCTATCGCACGGCATTGCAAGCCATGGAGCAATGAATGGATTTCCAGCTTCCCGCGGAACTCGTCGCCTACCTTGAAGAACTCGACCGCTTCATCGAAGCGGAGATCCAGCCGTTGCAGGCCGAGAACGACAACCAGCGCTTCTTCGACCACCGCCGCGAGTGGGCCCGTACGGACTTCGACAACCAGGGCCTGCCGCGGCCCGAGTGGGAGGCGCTGCTGGCCGAGGCACGCCGCCGCGCAGACCGTGCCGGCCATCTGCGCTTCGCGCTGCCGTCCGAATACGGCGGCAAGGGCGGTGGCAATCTCTGGATGGCGGTGATCCGCGAACACCTGGCTGCAAAGGGACTGGGCCTGCACAACGATTTGCAGAATGAGCATTCGATCGTCGGCAACAAGCCGTTCGTGCTGGTCATGCGCGACTATGGCACCGACGCGCAGAAGGCGTTTTTCATCCCGGGCATGCTCGATGAAACCGTCAAGCTCGCCTTTGGCCTGACCGAGCCGGAGCATGGGTCCGACGCGACGCACATGGCAACGCGCGCCGTGCCGGAAAAGCGCGATGGCATGGACGGCTGGCGCATCGACGGCGAAAAGATGTGGACCACCGGCATGCATACCGCTACGCATTGCGTGGTCTTTGCGCGCACCAGCGGCGAAGACGGCGACGCGCGCGGCATCACCGCCTTCCTGGTTCCGTCCGACACAGCCGGCGTGCGCGTGGAAGAGTACCTGTGGACCTTCAATATGCCGACCGACCATCCGCGCGTGAGCTTCACGGGTGTGTGGGTGCCCGCAGACGCCGTACTCGCGAAGGCCGGCGCCGGGCTGTCCGTAGCGCAGCACTTCGTGCACGAGAACCGCATCCGCCAGGCCGCCGCAAGCCTGGGCGCAGCGGACTACTGCATCCGCGAAAGCGTGCGCTATGCGCGCGAGCGCAAGCCGTTCGGGCAGGAACTCGCGCGCAACCAGGGCATCCAGTTCCCGCTGGTGGAGTTGGCCACGCGTGCGCAGATGCTGCGCGCCTTCATCCTCCAGACCGCATGGGAGATGGACCGCATGCCGAAGAAGGAAGTGGAGAAACAGCTGTCGGACAAGGTCTCGATGTGCAATTTCACCGCCAACCGGCTGTGCTGCGAGGCCGCCGACCTGGCCATGCAGGTGCATGGCGGCATCGGCTACTCGCGGCACAAGCCGTTCGAGCATATCTACCGGCACCATCGCCGCTACCGCATCACCGAGGGCTCGGACGAGATCCAGATGCGCAAGGTGGCGGCTTACCTGTTTGGCTATATCAGCCGCGAACCGCACGCGTGAAAGCTGCGGCGTCAGTTGCGGGATCCGCTTTGGGAGGGACGTACGCGGCGGGTCAACTGACTGGCTTGTCGTGCTTGGCAGACGCCGCTGTTTCGCCGGCGTAGCCGGCGAGTTACTTCTTGTCCAAGCGACAAGAAGTAACCAAGAAACGCGTTTACTTGCCCTAACGGGCGAATATTGATCGTAGCGTGCGGAGAATTTCGTACGGGTATTCGCTTCAGAGTCTGCCCGGCTGCCTGCCGCGTGGAGCGCGCCCGTCTGCAGGCTCTCCAACAATGATTGAACGAGCCCCGAACCTGTCCGTGGCCCGACACTGCCACCGTTATCGCATCATCGCCTTCGGCTGCTGCGCGGCTCAGTAGTCGGCAGGCGGGACGACATCAACGGCACGCCAAGCCCCGCCAAAAGAAGCGGCGGTGGAACCAACCCCTCAGTTCCACCGCCGCCTCCCTACTTCCCTTCAAACCCGGATCGCTTTACACCGTTGCAGCCGTCCCCAGGATCGCCGTCGCCTGGCTGGACAGCGTACCGCCGTTGCCATGGACCACCGCGACTTCGGCGTTCTTGACCTGGCGGTCACCGCATTCGCCCCGGAGCTGGCGCACGGCTTCGATCGTGATGAACATGCCATACATGCCCGGATGCACGCATGACAAACCGCCACCGTTGGTGTTCACCGGCAAGCGGCCGCCCGGCGCAATGCCGCCGCCGCTGACGAACTGGCCACCCTCGCCCTTCGCGCAGAAGCCAAGGTCTTCCAGGAACAGCAGCGTATTGATGGTGAACGCGTCATACAGTTCGGCCACGTCGACATCCGAAGGCTTGAGGCCGGCCATGGCGAATGCGCGCTCGCCGGATTCCTTGGCCGCCGTGACGGTGACGTCCGGCATGCACGAGATCTGGCGGTGCCACGTCGCGGTGGCGTTGCCGAGCACGTAGACCGGCGGCTTGGCCATGTCCTTGGCACGATCGGCGCGGACCATCACGTAGGCGCCGGCACCATCCGTCACCAGGCAGCAATCGCGCACCGACAGCGGGTCCGACACCATGCGCGCATTGAGCACGTCGTCGATGCTGAGCGGATCGCGCATCTGCGCTTCCGGGTTGAGCTGCGCCCACTTGCGCGCGGCCACGGCCACTTCGGCAAGGTGTTCGCGCGTGGTGCCGTACTGATGCATGTGGCGCGCGGCGGCCAGTGCGTACGACGTGATCGGGCTCAGCGGCTGGTACGGGTTTTCGTACGGCTGCGGATCGAGCACCGCGCGAACCTTGCCGATGCCGGCGCGGCCCACGGTCGAAGTGCGCTGGTTGCTGCCGTAGCAGACCAGCACCGCGTCGCACAGGCCGGCTTCGAGCGCCATCATGGCGGGCAGCATGTGCGAGACAAAGCTCGAGCCGCCGATCATGGTGCTGTCGAGGAACTTCGGCTTGATGCCGAGGTACTCGGCCACCGGCATCACCCACATGGTGGCGCCGACGCTGGCGGTGGCGATGCCGTCGATGTCGCGCATCGACATGCCGGCATCCTTCACGGCTGCCTTGGCGGCTTCCACCAGGATTTCCATTTCAGTCTTGCCATGGGCTTCGCCCATGCCGGCCTGGCCGACGCCAACGATGGCGACGCTGCCGCGCAGAGAAGACAGACTCATTTTGCTTGGCCCTCCACCGGATCGAACACGACGAGAGCGGGCTCGCCTTCTGCCTTGCCAGGCGCCACGCGCGCCTTGACGCGCATGCCGATGCGCACGGAGGTCGGAGCGATGCCCTCGACCCGGCTCATCATGCGCACGCCTTCGTCCAGGTCGACCAGCACGATGTTGTAGTCACCGCCGGCTTCGGGCTTGCGGCGGATCACGCTGGTGGAGTAGACCGTGCCGGTGCCTTTCGGATCGGCCCAGTCGAGCGCGTCTCCGCCGCAGTGCGGACAGATATTGCGCGGGAAAAATACGTGCTTCTTGCAGTCCTGGCAGTGCTGGATGCGGAACTGGCCGGCCGCGAGCATTTCCGCGTAGACCTTGTCCGGACCCGCTGCCGCTCCTTGTTGGGGCATGGTGTCTCCTTCACAAATAATGCCGCCATGGGGCTTCCATGGCACAGCTGCCAGATTGCCGCACTATGCGCGGTGCAGCAATTCGCATCTGCCAAAGGCAGGATTCCCGAATGCGGAAATCCCCCTTGCAGGCACGCCGCGCTTCAGATGACCAGCTCGATCAGGAACGGGCCCTTGCGCTGGTTGGCCATGCGGAACAGGTCGGCGAAGGTCTCCATGTCGTGCGCGCGCGCGCCCTCCACGCCCATGCCGTTGGCCATCTGCACCCAGTTCAGGTCGGGGTTGCCGATGTCGAGCATGTCGAGCGCGGTCTTGCCCGGGTTGGCGCCGACACCGGCCAGTTCGCCGAGCAGGATCGCGTACTTGCGGTTCGCCAGCAGCACGACCGTGACGTCGAGCTGCTCGCGTGCCATGGTCCACAGCGACTGCAACGTGTACATGCCGGAGCCATCGGCCTGCAAGGCGACGATACGGCGGCCCGGCGCGGCCACGGCGGCGCCGGTGGCAAGCGGCAAGCCCGCGCCGATGGCGCCGCCCGTGAGCTGCAGCCAGTCATGGGGCGCGGCATTCACGGTGCCCGGATAGAAGGCCCGTCCGAAGCTGACGCTCTCCTCAACGACGATGGCCTGCTCCGGCAGCAGCGCCGTCAGCGTCTTCGCCACGGCTTCCGACGTGACCGCGCCGCGTGCAATCTCCGTCGGCGCCACGGGCGTCGATTCCAGCAACGCCGCGTGCCTTGCGCCGACCTCATCGGCAAGCCGGGCCAGCGCATCCGCGAGATCCTCTTCCGGCCGTGCCAGCACGTGCACGACCGCATCTTCCGGATACGGGCGCGGCGACTTGCCCGGATAGGCGAAGAACGTCACGGGCGGCTGCGCACCCACAAGGATCACGTTGCGGATGCCGGCCAGCCGGTCACGGGCCACGTCGCCGGAATAGGGAATGCGATCCACCGCCAGCCGCCCGCGTCCGCGCGACACGCGCGCGTTCGACATGGGCGTGATCAGCCGGGCCTGCGTGGCCGCGGCAATGCGATGCGCGTCGGCGAGCGGCGCCTCACGCAGCGCGGTGCCCGCCACCACGATCAGGGTCGGCTGCCCGGAACGCAGCACGCGCGCGGCGTTCTGCACGGCATCCGGCGCGACCTTCGGCACGGACAACGCCGGCAGCGGCGCGGCCACTTCACCGCCGGCATCCCAGCACACGTCCGACGGGAGGATCAGGCTGGCGACGCCGCCCGGCGCGGCGCACGCGGCCTGCACGGCCGCCGCGGCATCGGCGCCGACCGACGCGGCGCGCGTGGCCGTGCGCGTCCACACCGAAACCGGGCGGGCCCAGCCTTCGGTGTCGGCGGTGAGCGGTGCATCGAGCGGCCGGTGATACGTGGCCTGGTCGCCGATGATGTTGACCACCGGCGTCTGCGCGCGGCGCGCGTTGTGCAGGTTGGCCAGGCCGTTGGCCAGCCCCGGCCCGCAATGCAGCAGCGTGGCGGCCGGCTTGTCGGCCATGCGTGCGTAGCCGTCGGCGGCACCGGTGACGACGCCTTCGAACAGTCCGAGCACGCAGCGCATGCCGGGAATGCGGTCGAGCGCCGCCACGAAGTGCATCTCGCTCGTGCCGGGGTTGGCAAAGCAGGTGTCGACGCCGCTGGCCAGCAGGGTCTTGACCAGGCTTTCAGCGCCGTTCATTGCTTGGGAGGTTTCCATCGATCGGGTTCCGTGATTCAGGACGGGTTGGCATCAGGCTGCCGCCCGGAAGCGGCCAGCAGGTCGAAATCGAGGCAAACGAATTCGGTCGGGAATTCAATGCGGGCGTAGTAGACGACCACGTCATCGACGCAGGCATAGCGGCGCAGTTCTGCGACCGGCGCGCCCACGGCAAGGTCCAGCGCGACCGCGGATTCCGCCCCGGCCGCGACGATGGTCAGGCGCTGGCGCGCGGCGCTGACCTGCAGGCCGGGAAAGCGGTCCAGCACCTGCACCGAGGCGCCCTGCCGGAACGCCTCCGGCTCGCGCGCAAACACCTCGGCCTCGATGTAGACCTGGCAGACGGCAAAGGGCCGCCCTTCCACGCGATGCAGGCGACGCAGGAAATGGTATTCGGCGGCATGCCTGCCGCTGCAGGGCAGGCCCAGGTCGGCGGGCAGCGCCACGTTGCCGCCGGACTCCACCAGCGCCTCGGTATCGATGGCATCGCCGATCGCAACGGCCTCGTCCCAGCTGGTGGAGAGCGAGATACGCCGCTGTGGCCGCCGACCCGCCTTGACGAAGGTGCCGCGGCCACGCGAACGCTCAAGCAGCCCTTCCTCATCCAGCATCGAAAGGGCCTGGTGCATGGTCATGCGCGCCACGCCGTACTCGCGGCACAGCGCCTCCAGCGACGGGATCTGCGCGCCGGGTCCCCATGCCCCACTTTCGATCCGGCGACGGAAGATGGTAGCGAGCTGCAGGTAGACCGGCTGGCGGCTACGGGAAAGAAGTTCGGTCGATGGGTTGTCCGGCATGGGCTGGCAGGCTGACGTGCCCGTTTCAATGACTGTCCGTGGGGACCACTGCGTCCTGAACAGCATGCCGAACTCTATAAAGGTCTATAAACCTAGACTACTAGGGTTTACCGCCACCCAGTTCAACCGATCTTCCCGCGCCACTGCTCATTTGTGGTTTTCGCGCATCATGTTTCATACCGGCTAGCAGTGGGTCATTAATGTGTCAACTCGCACATTCATATTTTGTAATCAACCGTAATACTTTGGGATAATCGCTGGCCGATCAGGCGATAGTCGATATCCCGTTCGTCAAGCCAATGCGCTGCGCGACCCGGTTTTTCGAACAATCATGAGTTTCTAATTTTTTCCCGCGTTTCTGGCTCCGCGCGGGATTTCCCGAGTCAAAGTGGAAGAATTTTCAACGTATTCGCCCGAGGCCGCTGAGGCGCGGCCCTCGGTTTATTTCGGTGTTTTCCAGACATGGTCACAAACCCTGCAGGAACTGGGCGCCAGCCGGATCCTCGCACTGGCCGTGCTTTGCCATGTCGTTATCTGGACACTATTGCCGAGCCTGCTGCTGAAGAATGCGTCACTCGACATCATCGAGGCGCTGGCGTGGGGGCATGAATGGCAACTCGGGTACGAGAAAGATCCACCGCTCTGGCCGTGGGTCACCGAAGCCCTGAGCGTGTGGCCGGGCAAGAATCTGGGGGCCTGTTATCTTGCCGCGCAACTCTGCATCGGAACGGTATTCGTCGCCGTGTGGCAGCTGGGGCGACGCATCACGACCAAGCGCGAAGCGCTCCTCGGTGTCCTGTTGCTGGAAGGGGTCTATTACTTCAACTTTCCGACGCCGGAGTTCAACGACATTGTCCTGCAGATGCCGTTCGGCGCCCTGTTTGGCTGGCTGTTGCATCGCGCCCTGACGGATAACCGCCTGCGCGACTGGTTCCTGTGCGGGCTCGTCGCTGGCCTGGGACTCTGGGCACGCTATTCGATGGGGGCGTATCTCTTTCCCATGGCGATGTTCGTGCTCGCGCACCCGCAGGCCCGCCGTCGCCTTGCCGAACCGGGTCCCTGGGTGCTGGTATTGACCGCGCTGCTGACCTTTCTTCCGCACATGGCCTGGATCGTCGATAGCGGTTTCATCTCGATCGAGTATGTGGCCAGGCGAGCCCCGGAGGTCGGCACGGGCACCTACCTGGTCAAGCTCGCTTCATTCATCGGCGCGCAACTGGCGGCGATCATCCCGATGCTGCTTCTTGCGCTGATGCTGTGGCGCTGGCGGCCCCGGGCCGCAACGCCGGCGACCCCGCCATCGGAAGCGGCCAAGTTCGACTGGGCCTATCTTGTCGCGCTGGCGCTGGGACCGATCCTCTTTTCCATTAGCCTGTCGGCCATCACGCAAAGACCGCCGCGCGTCATGTGGGCGGCGCCCCTGCTGTGCTTCGTGGGGTTGCTGATTGCCACCTCGATCCGCCCGGTGTTGACCACGGCGCGGCTGCGTACCTTTGGCCGCGCATGGATCGTGGTCCTGCTGCTTCCCGCGTTGCTGTTCGCGCTGGATCAGCTCGGCCGGCCAGCCCTTGCCGGCAAGGAGAACCGCACGCATTTTCCCGGGCGACAGCTCGGCGCCGAAGTGACCGAGCGCTGGTTCGCCGCAACGGGAAAGCCGCTCCGGTATGTGATTGGCGACACCTGGTACGCGGGCAATGCGGCGTTCTATTCCGACGACCGCCCGTCGGCCCTGTTCGTGCACGGCGGCTATCGCTTCAATCCGTGGGTCACTCCGGAAGACCTCAGGAAGGCTGGCGCCGTCGTGGTCTGGGACGCGGAGAACGAGGGCCCCGGCATTCCGCCAATCATCGCGGAGCAATTTCCGGCGGCTGCCCTGCAGCCGGATGTCCCGGTCCAGGGACCGGCCGAGACCCACAAGGTCGGCGTCGCGATCCTTTTCCCCAGCTAGCGTGACGAGCGAAGGACGCAAGGTCCTTCCGCTGCTGCCCGGTCGCGCGCCACCGGTTTAAACCCGGGAAATCTCGACGTTGCGTGCGGACGGTCTTCCCGCGCGCACCACACCGTCGATCCCGCATCCAACGGCTGGCCACGTCCTCGCACCTGGCGTTGTCGTGCCAGTGCAAAAGCCACCACATCCTCGCGCCAACTCCATGCGGCAAGCGGCCAGAATGCGTTATGCCCCGACCTTCCCCGGGACAGGCGCGACTGCCGCGTTGCAGTCATTTCCGGAGTCAATCCATGTTGATGCGAGACGTGATCCCCCAAGTGCTGAACCGCGGTACTGCCATGCTGACGCAGGACCTGCTGGAGACACCCCCGCAGAAGACGTTCCACCATGCCATCGATATCTATCTCAAGGATTCCAATGCCTTCATGAACACGTACTTCGCCCGCTACTTCGAATGGCAGGGCATCTGCCGCGAACGCTGGTTCCACGAATGCATCCACGACAACCTGCTGGCCACCGGCGGCGTCTTCGTGACCAAGCGCGCGCACCAGGAGTATGTCGAGGAGACGTTCCCGTTCCAGCGCGTGGACTGCTACCTGAACACGTTCCAGGTCAAGCAGTGCTCGGCCTACCTGCTGTTCCGCTTCTGCGTCGGCGGCAAGCCCGTTTCACTGGGGTACCAGCAGATCGTATTTGCCGACAAGGACAAGCGGATCAGCCGCTTCCCGCACGGCATCATCGAGCGCGTCAAGGAATATGAACTGGTCCTGCCGGCACTGGCCAGCTAAGACCTGCTAGGGATCCGTTGCAGCCCGCGGCCGGCACGGCGCGGGGTGCAACGCAAGCCCACGCCGGATCGGGTCAGCCGGCGGCGCTGGCGCGCAGGCGCCCGTCCGCCATGGGCGTGAAGCGCGGCAGCCGCAGCGTGAAGGTGGTATGCGAACCAGCCACGGACTCGCACTCGATGCGCCCGCCAAACGACTCGATCGCGCGACGGCAGAAGGCCAGGCCCAGGCCAGCGCCGGTGCCATGCGCCTTGGTGGAGAAGAACGGATCGAAGATGCGCGGCAGGACGTTGGCCGGAATGCCGGAGCCGGTGTCGCGGAAGCGCACCACGTGGAAGGGTCCTTCGGCGGAACCAACAATGTCGATATGGCCGTCGCCGCGCGCGCGGATGGCATGCAGCGCATTCTTCAGCAGGTTGAACAGGACGTACACCAGCAGCGTGTCCGAGCCCACGAAGCGCCAGGCATCGTCGATGCCGCGCACCTGCACGCAGGCGCGGTCTTCGTCCTGGAACGGATAGCGCTCGAGCGCGGCGCGCACGCAGTCGCCGATGCCGTGGGGCGCGAAGGTGCTGCGGTCCAGGCGCTCGAGCGTGACCGAGGCCAGTGCCATGTCGATGACCGTGCTGGTGCCATCGACCTCGCGCGTGATCGCGCCCACCAGGCTGGACACCCGATCGAGTTGCCCCGGGCGCATGCGGTCTTCGCACAGCCCGTGTTCCACGGCGAGCCGGTAGCCCTGCAGCACCTCGGGCCACGTCCGCGCCATCTCCTGGGCCTGCATGCGGATGGAAGCGAGCGGCGTGCGCACTTCATGGGCCACCGTGGCGGCCAGCGAATACGGGTGCATCAGGTCGTAGCGCACCACGCTGACCGCGAGAATGCCAAGGCTCAGCGCCACGAACACCACGCCAGGCGGATAGAAGGCATAGCCGTAGTTCGCCGCGTAGTCCACGGCGGCCAGCGAGTAGAGCATCACCGCCACGAGGCACAGGTTGTAGCGCTTGCGGCGTTCCGCGGTCGCGCTCCGACGCGCTTCGACCAGGATCCAGGCACTGCGCAGCGCCACCAGCACCGTCTGCAGCAGATGCAGCGGATGTAGCGGCCCGGCCTTCGGGTAATCACCGAAGAAGTACGTGTAGTAGCCCGCCACCACCTGGTCGCTGGACAGCAGCAGCATGGCCAGCAACAGGCTCATGCCATAGGACGCGAGCAGGATCGGCCGCTCCTGGCGCCGCTCCGTCACCTCGGCGAGGAAGTGGTAGTACGTGGTCGGCAGAAACAGGATGAACAGGTAGCCAAGCCGCGCGAGCAACGTGGCCACATCGGGGTGTTCGGCCTGGAACAGGAACACCCAGGTCCCCTGCCAGGCAAAGGTGGTCACGCACAGCAGAAAGAACGACGCCGACACGCGCGTGACGCCCTTGGTCACCAGCACATAGAGGCCGTAACCGAGAAAGATGGACGAAACGAATGCGGGCAGGACGGCGTACATGCGTGGCGCGATGAGGGGGTGTCCGCGAAGCAACGTGACATGTTAAGTCGAGCACGCTTGCGGCGTGCATCATTTGATTGCATTCAGAGCTAACTTGCGCTTAACGCATCCCCTACCACCCGGGGGTTCCCAAAATGCCGCGCGGCGGCCGGACGCTTTCGCATCCGGCCGCCGCACCGGTCAGCAGGGCCGACGCCTACCAGCGCGCGTCGTTTTCCCAGGCCTTCATTTCTTCTTCGGCACGTTCCTTGGTGTAGCCATAGCGCTCCTGGATACGGCCGGCGAGCTGGTCACGCTTGCCGTTGATCTGCGTGATGTCGTCATCCGTGAGCTTGCCCCACTTTTCCTTGATCTTGCCCTTGGCCTGGTCCCACTTGCCCTCGATCTGATCCCAGTTCATGTGGTGCTCCTTGTGTTCGTCGATATTCCGCGGTGGCGGCGGCGGGTGCTGGCGTCTATGCCGGGCGCCTTAGCGGCTGTACTTGGCCTTCACATCGGCCACGCACTTGTCCTTGCTGTCGCCGGTCATGGCGTCGCAACGCTCCTTGTCGGCCTTGTAAGCAGCATCCGTGGTGTCCTTGCGGGCATCGCGGCGGGCCTCGGCGACATCGGTGCGCGTACCGGTGACGGCGGCCTTTTCTACCTTGGCTTCACCCAGGGCCTTTTCATGGGCAGTCTTGGCGTCCTTCTTGCACACGTCCTTGTCGTTGCCGGACTTGTCGTCGCACATTTCCTTGGCGACGTCATAGTCGCGGTCGGCCTTGGTCTTCAGGGCCTTGACGCGTGCCTTTTCCGTGCCGTCGCGCCGGGCCTCGGCATCGGCCTTGGCCACGTCATGGTCGCGCTTGGCCTCGGCCTTGCACACGTCCTTGGCGTTGCCGCTCATGCCGTCGCACTTGCCCTTGGCTGCCTTGTAATTGTCGTCGGCCTGCTTGACGGCCGTGTCGTAGTCGGCCTTCGACCCGGCTGGATGGGTCTGGGCCAGGACATAGCCTGCCGGGACGGCAAGCGTCATCGAACACACTGCAGCTGACAGCCATTTCTTCATCATGTCGGGCTCCTTCCACGTGAATGATTGGCGGGATTGCCGTCGCAGCTGACAGCCGTTTACCTCCGGCCACCTGCTGCATGTGTTCAGCGTAGGTTTTGGGGCGCTGGTCCTGCAGAAGTGCAGTTCCGAAAGGGACGTCAGAGGATTCCGACAGGAGAACGGCCGCGCGGGCGAATTGCGGGGCAATAGCGGGCGATGGGGACAAGGTCTTCAGCGGGGCAGCATGGCAATGCCATGCCCTGTAAGCAAAAAGCCCGTCCTGGGGAGGACGGGCTTTCTGACATCAGGAGGACAGCGAATCGGTCAGCCGGTTGTTCGGCTCCTCGTCTTCCTCGTCCGGCCAGTTGCGGCCGACCATCCACTCGTACAGCGTAGGCAGCACGATCAGCGTCAGCATGGTGGCGGTGATCAGGCCGCCGATGATGACGATGGCGAGCGGGCGCTGGGTTTCCGAGCCGATGGCGCGCGAGATCGCCATCGGGAACAGGCCCAGCATGGCCAGCAGCGCCGTCATCAGCACCGTGCGCAGCCGGTCCATGGAACCGGTCAGCACGGCCTGGCGCACCGGCATGCCTTCATCGCGCAGCTGGTTGAAGTACGTCACCATCACCACGCCGTTCAGCACGGCCTGCCCGAACAGGGCGATGAAACCGATGGCCGCCGACACCGACAGCGGAATGCCCGTCAGGAACAGCGCGAACACGCCGCCGATCAGCGCGAACGGGATGTTCGAGATGATCAGCGTGGCGCTCTTGAACGACTTGAACGCATTGAACAGCAGCAGGAAGATCACCAGCACCGACAGCGGCACCACGATCGACAGCCGTGCCATGGCGCGTTCCTGGTTCTCGAACTCGCCCGACCAGCTGATCTTGACGTCGTCCGCCTTCACGTTCTTCGCCACCAGCGCCTGCATGTCCTTCACCACGCTACCCATGTCGCGGTCGTGGATGAAGATGCCGATCGAGGTCGTGCGCTGGCCGTTTTCGCGGCTGATGTTCATGGCGCCCGAAGCGGCCCGGAACGTCACCAGCTGCGACAGCGGCACCTGCGCGCCATCGGCGGTCTGCATGAAGATGTTCGGCAGGTTCGGCAGCTCGCGCTCGGACGGCTTCAGGCGCACGGCGACGCTGAAGTGCTTTTCACCTTCCCACAGCTCCGTGGCGGCCTTGCCGGCCAGTGCGGTTTCCATCAGGTCCTGCACATCGGCCACGTTGATGCCGTAGCGCGCGGCCTGGGCGCGGTCGAACTCGAGCACGTACTGCGGCAGTTCGCCGTCACGGTCGATAAAGGCACGCATCACGCCCTTGACCGACTGCACGTTGGCCAGGATCTGGTCGGCGACCTGCTTGTTGTGCTCCAGGCTGTCGCTCTGCACCTTGATGACGATCTGGCCCTTGATCTGCGAGATCGATTCCAGGATGTTGTCACGCACCGGCTGCGAGAAGTTGGGCTCGATGCCGGGCAGCTGGCGCAGGTTGTGGTTGATCTCCTCGATGATCTTGCGCTTGTCGTAGCCGGCGCGCCATTGCTTGTCGTTCTTCAGGTCGACCAGGATTTCCACGGTGTTGATCAGCTTCGGATCGGTGCCGTCGTCGGGGCGGCCGACCTTGGAAATCGTGGTGTTGACTTCCGGCGTCTTGCGGATCACGTTGCGCAGTTTCTGCGCCTGGTCACGGGCCTCGTCGATCGAGACCGAGGCCGGCAGGTCGAAGCTGACCCACATCGAGCCTTCGTCGAGTTCGGGCAGGAATTCGCTGCCCAGGAACTTGCCCACGCCCACGGTCGCCACCAGCAGGCCCAGCGCCACGCCTATCACCATCTTCTTGTGATCAAGCGCCCACGCGAGCATCGGTTCGTACAGCCGCTTGCAGTGGCGCACCACGAAGTTGTCGTCGTGCGCGATGTTCTTCTTCAGCAGCAGGTGGCACAGCAGCGGCACCAGCGTCAGCGAGATGATCAGCGAGCCGATCAGCGCGCCCGTCACGGTATAGGCCATCGGCGCGAAGATCTTCCCTTCGTGCCGCTGCAGCGTGAAGATGGGGATGTGCGCGGCGATGATGATCACCATCGAGAACACGGTCGGCCGGCCCACTTCCGTGGTGGCCTGCAGGATCGCGTAGAGCCGCGCCTTGCTGTCCTGGATCTGCTGTTCCTTGAGCTCGCCCAGGCGCTTGAAGATGTTCTCGACCACGATCACCGCGCCGTCGACGATGATACCGAAGTCCATCGCGCCCAACGACAGCAGGTTGGCCGGAATGCCGACCCAGGTCAGCCCGATGAAGGTCGACAGCAGCGCCAGCGGAATCACCAGCGCCACGATGGCGGCCGCGCGCACGTTGGCCAGGAACAGGTAGAGCACCGCCATCACCAGCAGCGCGCCCTCCACCAGGTTGCCGAACACCGTGTGCAGCGTCTTGTCGATCAGCGTGGAGCGATCGTAGTACGGCACGATCTTCACGCCCTTGGGCAGGATCTGGTCGTCGAGCAGGTCGATCTTCCTCTTGAGCGCGTCGAGCACCAGCGAGGGGTTCTCGCCCTTGCGCATCACCACGATGCCCGAGACGATGTCGTTCTCGTCGTCCTGGCCCATCAGGCCCTGCGGGGGCGCCGAGCCGATCTTCACGTCGGCAATGTCCTTGACCAGGATCGGCGTGCCGTTGTTCTCGGCCACCACCACGTTGGCGATGTCCGCCGAGGTCCGGAAGCTGCCCAGCGAGCGCAGCAGGAACTGCTGGCGGCCATGCGCCACGGCACCGCCGCCGGCGTTGGAGTTGGCGCGCTGCAGTGCCGTGAACAACTGCGACAGCGAGATCTTGGCGTCGCGCATGCGCGCCAGGTTCGGGTTCACCTCGTACTGCTTGGTGGTGCCGCCGATGGTGACCACGTCGGCCACGCCAGGCACCTGCCGCATGTTCTTCTCGACCACCCAGTCCTGCAGCGTGCGCAGTTCCTGCGCCGTATAGCCCTTGCCGGTGAGGCGGAAGCGGTAGATCTCGCCGATCGCCGTCGACAACGGCGCCAGGTCAGGGTGCACGCCGTCCGGCAGGTCCACGCCGCGCAGGCGCTCCAGGATCTGCTGGCGCGCGGTCACGTCGGTGGCCTTGTCGTTGAAGGTCACCATCATGAACGACAGGCCGAACTGCGTGTGCGAGAACACGCGCACCGAGTTGGGCGTGCCCGCCATCGCGGTTTCGATCGGGATGGTCACCTGGCGCTCCACTTCTTCCGCGGCGCGGCCCGGGTAGAGCGTGATGATGTTGACCTGGATGTCGGAGACATCCGGGAATGCCTCGATCGGCAGGTTCTTGAACGCGGCCAGGCCGCCGCCCACGAAGATCAGCAGGCCCAGCCAGACGAACAGCTTCTGGTGCAGGGCAAAATTGACGATACGCGAAATCATCTGGCGGCCGTCCTTATTGCTTGGCCGCAGCGCGCGCCTTGTTGACGGCGGTGGCGTCGCGCAGGATGTCCTGCAGGTACAGGTTGCCCTCGGTCACCACGGTCTCGCCGTCCTTGATGCCGTCGGTCACCTCGGTCACGCCAGGCAGCGACACGCCCAGCTTCACCGGGCGGCGCACGAAGGTGTTGGGCGCCGTGCGCACGAACACATAGTTGTGGTTGTCGGCCAGGAACACGGCCTTGGACGGCACGGCGATGCCCGGGAACGAGGCGGCCTGCAGCCGCGCCGTCACGAACATCTCGGCCTTGAGGCGGCGGTCGGCGTTGGGCACGGCCAGGCGCACCTTGATGCTGCGCGAAGTCGGGTCCACGTAGTCGGCAATCTTCACCACGGTGCCCGGGAACGTCTCGCCCGGATAAGCGGCCGAGAGCAGCTGGACGGTCACGCCGGGCTTGAACAGGCCCAGGTCGGCCTCGCCGGCATCGACCTGTGCCCACAGCGTGGTCGGGTCGGTCACCAGGAACAGCGGCGCGGCAGGCGGCTGGTCGGGACGCAGCTCCATGCCGGGATTGATGTTGCGTTCCACCACCAGACCGTCGATCGGACTGCGCAGGGCAAAGCGGTTGGCACCGTCGCCGGCCCCGCCGCCGTACTGGCGCAAGGCGGCCTGGGTGCGCTGCAGGTCGGCGGCCGAGCGCGCGGCATCGCCCTGGGCCTGTTCCAGGTCCTTCTGGGCGATCACGCCGGCCTCATACAGTTCGCGCTGGCGCGCGAGCGCCTTGGCCGCTACCGAATTGTCGGCGGCAGCCTTGCGCGCATCGGCCTGGGCCACGCCGAAGTCCGTCGAGGTCAGGTTGGCCAGCGGCTGGCCGGCCTTCACCGTGGTACCCGGCTGCACCAGGATTTCCGTCACGCGGCCGGCAAACGGCGTCGACACGCGCACGGTCTTGTCCTCGTTCCACACCAGGCGGCCCGGCAGGGTCAGCATGCGCTGGCCGCCGGTGCGGGCGGCTTCGCCCGCGATGCCCGGCAGCGCCTTCACGCTGGCGGGGAACTGGACGGTCTCGCCGCTCACCTTGGGCTCGTCATCGGGCTTCGGCGCTTCTTCCTTGCCGCAGGCAGCAAGCGCCAGCGCGCACAGGGACAGGGCGGCCACGCGCGCGGGCATGCCGGCGCGGGAAACTCGAAACACTTCGGACAGCAGATTAGGGACGCGGCGCATCGGTACGGACCTGGGAATTCGGGATGGAGCTGACGGGAGTGGTAGTGGACTGCAACGCGGTGCGGTATGCCGACAAGGCCTTGGCGTAGTCGCCCTGTGCATTGGTGGCGTCGAGCCGGGTCTGGCGCAGCGCGCGGCGCGCATCGAGCAGGTCGAGCACGCCGGTTGCGCCCTTGGTATACGCAAACTCGGCGCTTCCCGCGACCGATTCGGCGGCGGGCACGACCGATTCGCGCATCTGCCTGAGCGACAGGCGCGAGGCTTCGAGCTGGTTGCGCAGGCGCTCTACCTCGTTCTGCGCCTCGAGCAGCACGCGGTTGCGGTCGTCGAGTGCAGCGTAGTAGTCGACCTCGGCGCGGCGCGCTTCGCCGCCGTTGCTATGGCGCACGAACAGCGGAATCGAAACAAAGACGCCGTAGCTGTTGCCGCTGCCGTTCATATTGGCCTCGGAAGTCGGCCAGTGCTCGTACTGCGCGCCCACGGTCACGTCGGGCACACGGCCCGCACGGGCCAGGTCACGCGCCGACGCGGCGGCGGCCAGCCGGGCCTCGGCCGCGGTCACGTCCGGGCGGCGCTGCGCGATATCGGGATCGACCGGCGGTGTCGGCTCGTCGAGCGATGGCCAGTCCGGCACCAGGCGGTTGTCGGCCAACGTGCCCGGCACACCCATGGCCTGCGCCAGCTGCGCCTTGTCGCGCATATGGTCGGCCATGGCTTGCCGCATGTCGTTCTGCGCGCGCAGGTTGTCGAGCTGTAGCTTGGTCACGTCCGCGCGCGAGACATCGCCGGCCTTCAGGCGGGTCTCATTGGCCTGTTGCGTGCGGGTATAGAGCGCCACGGTCTCGGTCAGCACCTGGACGCGGTCCTGGCTGACCACGGCATCGTAGAACGCCTGCTCGACCGCGCCGGTCTGCTGCGCGACCACGGCCTGCACGGCCTCGCCGGCCGCTACGCTCGCCTTTTGCGCGGCGTCCTTGCGCAGGTTGCCCTTGTTGGCGGTTTCGACCACCTGGTCGATGCGGAACGTCGAGTCGACGGTCTTGCTGCGCAGGTTGCCCGAGCCGACACCGGCGTGCGGGTTGATATTCTGCACACCCACGCTCAGCACGGGATTCGGCCGCTGCGACGCAATCTGGATGTCCGCCTGGCTCGCTTCCTCGCCGCGGCGCGCCGCGATGATATCGCGATTGCAGCGCAACGCGTCCTGGCGCGCCTGGGCCAGCGTCAGGCTGGCCTTGGGCGGCGGCGGCATGCAGGGCCCATCGGGCGGAAGCGGCTGGCTGGCAGCCTGGGCCAGCGGGGCCGTCAGGCCGGCCACGGCCGCCAGGATGGCGGCGGCAGCAGCTCTTGAAACAGGAAAAGGCACGATTCGGTCTGGCTCGTTCGACAACAGTCAAAGGTAAACGACCGTGCCCGCCAATTGGTGCACCGAACTGACGATATTTCGTCACCTGGCGTGTCCCGGCAGCGTGTTTTCCCGCCGTCTCCCGGTACCGCACACGATCCCAGCCAGCATTCAACCTGAATCGGATTACAAAGCGCTTTCATCCTGACAAAAAAAGCGCTAACTGCGGCGAAAACACCAAATAAAGGGAAAACCCCACTACCCCGAAATGCGAAATGCACCACTTGGGTGCATTTCATTCGAGGTGATGCCTCAGCCCTTGACCCGCTCGTCCAGGCCCAGGCTTCTGCCGATGATTTCTTTCATGATTTCACTACTGCCCGCATAGATCCGCGAGATGCGCGCGTCGGTGTACATGCGGCAGATGCGGTACTCCTCCATGTAGCCGGCGCCGCCATGGAATTGCACGCCCTCGTCCACGACGCGCCCTTGCAACTCGGAGGTCAGCAATTTCGCCGACGCTGCAGTCTCGACGGTCAGCGTTCCGGCATTGTGCTGCAGCACGCACTGGTCGACGAAGGTCTGCAGGGCGTCGAGCTGGGCACGCAGCGTCGCCAGCCGGAAGCGCGAATCCTGGAACGTGCCGATGGCCCGGCCAAACGCCTTGCGCTCCTTCACGTAGTCCAGCGTGATGTCGAACGCCACCTGGGCCGACGCCAGATAGCCACACGCGCCGATCAGCCGCTCCTCGGCCAGGTGGCGTGTCAGGTAGCGGAAGCCCTGGCCGGGCTCGCCCAGCACGTTTGCCTTCGGCACCTTGACGTTGTCGAAGAAGAGTTCGGAGGTGTCCTGCGAATGCAAGCCCATCTTGCGCAGCTTGCGCCCGCGCTCGAAGCCGGGCATGTCGCGCTCGACGATGAACAGGCCCAGCCCGTGGCTGCGTTCCGGGTCGGTGCGCGCCACCACCACTACGTAGTCGGCAAGCTGGCCGTTCGAGATATAGGTCTTGGCGCCGTTGAGCAGCCAGTGGTCGCCCTTGTCCTCCGCACGGGTACGGATGCCGGCCAGATCCGACCCCGTCTGGGGCTCGGTCATGGCAATGGCGAAGATCTTCTCGCCGCGCGCAGCGCCCGGCAGGAAGCGCTGGCGCTGCTCGTCGTTGCCGATGCGCCCGACATAGGGTGCCACCAGCCGCGAATGCAGGGTGCCGAAGAAACCCGTATCGCCATGGCGCGCGTTCTCTTCGATCAGGATCTGCTCGTAACGGAAATCCTCCACGCCGGCGCCGCCGTATTGCTCGTCCGCCCACATCAGCAGGTAGCCCTGCTCGCCGGCCTTGCGGAACACGTCGCGGTCCACGCAGCCCTGCTCGCGCCAGCGCTCGCCGTGCGGACCGACCTCGCGCTGGTAGAAACGGCGCGCGGATTCGCGGAAGCTCTCGTGTTCGGCGTCGAAGATGAGGCGTTGCATGGGGTTGTCTCCTTTCTCGATTTTCTGCTGGCGGAATCGAACCAGTGTCGGCTTTGCGGCCGGCGTCAGGTTCGTCGGAAAGGATGATTTTTCGAGCGCCGGGCGCTGGCGCGGCCGATGCCGAAGACCGCTAGGCTTGCGCGGCCACCTTGCGCGGACGGCCCCCCAACCGGCCATTGCGCCTGGCGGCAGCGGCCTTTTCGGCGCTGGCACTGGCGCCGCCGCGCCGGCCCATATCCGCCGCCATCCACCGCCGCGAGCCAAGAAATCCCTCGAGCAGGGCTGGCAAGTACAGGTCGGCATCGAGCCGCGGGAAATGGATGCCCAGGCCGGAAGGACTGATCTGCGCATCGGCAAGATCTGCAGGCCGCGCATGCTCCAGTCCCTGCACCGCCGCGGGTGGAAAGGCCAGTTCCAGGCCTGAGGACAGCACAATTACCACGCGCCCCACGCGCCGGTCATAGCGCACGGAAAGCACCGCCGGATTCGCGGCCTTTTGTTCAGCGCCGCGTGCGTTGGCTGCGGCGATCTCAGCATCAGTAAGGACCATGGATGGTTCTCCATTCCGTGCACAAGTCAGTCAGTCGGGCGCTCAACCCCGCGATGATCCGCATGAGGTCTCGGGCGCCAAAGTCGTAGTTCTCTCGCAGCGCCGGCGGGCCGGACGGGCAATGCAAGCGGAACACGGCCTCGCATCCCTTTCCGATGACATGAACATGCGCGGGCCGATGATCGTTCGGATAAATGACCACGCGCAGATCGAAAAGCAAAAAGACAGTCGGCATTCGATTGTAGCAAACCTAAACAGTTTGGGTTATTGAATCGATGCCCGATCGTATGTCGATACGCCTGATGCCGCCATGAGACAACAGCGCATTCAATGCAACTTTATTGATATGAAACGGAGATAACTTTCATTACTCAATCCACTCGCCGACGCCGATACTGAATGCATACAAAACATCGACTTGGAGCGGGAAATGGAAGTGGCTTTGTGGATTGCCGGGGCACTCGCCCTGATGGCGCTTGGCGCAACCGTGACCTGCCTGATCGGGATGGCCGTGCCGGAACCGGTATTCGAACGCGCCCAGCAGCATGGCCGCTACGCCGGGCTCGGCGCGGCGACAGACGGGCGCCGGGGTGGTGGCCGACGTATCCGCCGGATGCGCCGGCTGCCCATCCTGCCGGCCGCACACCCAGCTCTACGCCTGGCACCGGTGCGCGCCTGAGCGCTCGGCCGCTTTCAAGACAGGGGAAAATCCCAGCGCTGCGACCAGTCCGATTCTTCACGCACGATATCGTGGAGAATCCGGACCGCGTCATCCAGGGCCTGGTGTCCCGCTGATTCGGCGTGGACCAGGAACACCGGGTACGAGAATTCCGACGCGTCCTCCACGCGTTCGAGCAAGCCGTTGTCCAGGTAGCTCTGCACGACGCGCGTCCGGAAGTACCCGCTGCCGCCGACCTGCAGGATGTACTGCAGCGCCAGCGGACCGAGGTTGAAGTACAGCGACGACCTGGCGTAGCCGGGCAGCGCGCTGTCGTGCTGCCGGCGGAATTCCGGCCCCCAGTCGACATACACATAGGAACCGGCGCGCTGCGTGGAACGGATCAAAATCAGCTTTTCCTCCATCAGCTGTTCCACATGCATGCCGGCGGCGTACTCGGGCTGGTAGACCAGCGCGGCATCCAGCGTGCCCGACTGAAGCTTGCGCTGCAGTTCCGTGCCATCGCCCACTTCGGCGCGCACCGCATGGTCGGGCATCTGCTCGCGCAGGCGCGTGGCCCACAGCAGCACCAGCGGATTGCCCAGGCTGATCTCCGCGCCGAACGTCAGCATGCTGCCCAGCCCGGCGGGCAGCGGCAGGTCACGGCACGCCGCGTCCCACGTCTGCACGAGCTGGCTGGCATAGCCCAGGAAGCGCTGGCCATCGGCGGTCAGCCTGGCACCGGCCTTGTTGCGGTCGAACAGCCTGCTGTTGAGTTGCGATTCCAGGCTCTTGATGCGCGCCGTGACGGCGGTCTGCGTCACATGCAGCTTGTCGGCGGCCGCAAGCAGGCTGCCGGTCCTTACCACCTGGAGGAAAGTGCGGGCAAGTTCGATATCCATGCGAAGCGAAGCGGGCCGGACAGTTGGAAGGGGATGCGCCGCACTGCGGCGTGGGCAACCTTACCATGCTCCCGGCGCGTCGCGGGCGCCGCTTACCTCGTTGGCATGGCAGGCGCAGGCATGGCCGCCGGCATGGCGCGCGCCTGACCGATCGGCAATGGCGATGGCGCCGCTGCGGGCACCTCGACGCGCGTCATGGCGGCGCGCGCCGGGCGCGCCGGCGACATGCCTTCGACCGGATGCAAGGCCTGTCCGTTGTCGTAGCCGGTGGCCACGGACTCCAGGTACCCCTGCGGAAACTTCTGTTCCGGCGTGACGGCCGATGGCGTGGGCAACGTGCCCTGTGCCAGCGCCACGCTGTTGGCGCAAAGCCCCAGCACGCGCAGCAGGATCATGGCGCGCCTTGCCTGGCGCAGTACGGTACGGGCGCCCGGCGGCTCGCCTCGGGCTTCGGAAGGGGTCGTCATCACGGTTCTCCAGGGGGAGCCATCGCTCCGGTTGGGACATCGAGCACGGAGACCGCGCTCGACGCTCAATCCGCAATGACCATGCCACGCACCGGACCGCGCGCGCGGCCTGCATTGCGCCACTTGCCTGAGCCGAAAGAACGAACGGCGCCAACAGGCGCCGTTTGCGGTGTTGGCCGCAGGCCAACCATCGGTATGGGATCGCGCTAAGGGCTGCGCACTGCCCTACACAGGCTTGACCGCCCAGGCCAGCACCGCTGGCATGGGCACGACAAAGTCATTGCCTTTCATGTAGGTGGCCACCGTGCCGCGCAGCACGGCGCGGATCTCGTCGCGCGCCTTGGGGCTTTGCGCGCGCAACGTGGCCGCGGCGCGCACCGTGCCTTGCGCCAGGGCGTCAAAGAGCTGGTCCGGCGTGGAGAAGCGCCACTGCTGCGGCACCTGGCGGCACGCCGCGCCCGTAAAGCCGGCGGCCTGCAAGGCGCCGATGCATTGCGACGGATCGCTGAACTGGAAGAAGTTGGGACCGGCCGGCAGGCCCACGTCCATCGAACCATAGGCCCGGATCGCGGCGTACACCGCGCCGAAGCCGATGGCGCGCTCCGGCGTGTCCCACACCGTGAAGCCGATGCGCCCGCCGGGACGCAGCACGCGAAAGGCTTCGCGCAGGGCCTGGTCGGGATCGGTCAGGTGGCACATGCCGAAGCCGTTGACCACGGCGTCGAAGCTGCCGCCGTCGAACGGCAGGTCCTGGGCATCGGCCTGCTCGAAATGCAGGCCCGGATGGGTCTGGCGCGCCAGCTCCACCTGGGCGGCCGAGAAATCAATGCCGACCGTGTCGGCGCCGCGACGCGACGCTGCCGCCGCGACGTAGCCCGCGCCGCTGGCCACGTCCAGCACGCGCTGGCCGCCGGCGACCTGGGCACTGTCCAGCAAGGCGTCGACCGATTGCGTGGTGACGACCGTGAGCTGCTCGTGGTAGCGGCTGACCACGCCGGGATCTTCCCAGCCGGCCAGCTCGAAATCACGGAAACTCTCCCCCTTGTGATCCATTGCACCCTCCCTTGGCGAAAAGTCGCTGCGGGGCGCTGGACTGCCGCCCGTTCAGGCGACGCGTGCCCTCCGGGCGCGTCGTCGCCAGACAAGCGAAGTATAGTCACCACGGGCGCGGTGGCCAGTCCGGGCTTGCAAGCCATCCCATGCGGAAGGCCACAGCGGCGGCAATGGCGCTTCCGAAAGGAGCGTCAGTGCGCTCCACTCACGCGCCACACGGTGTTGCCGACATCGTCCGCAACCAGCAGGCCGCCGCGCTTGTCGATGGCGACACCGACCGGGCGGCCCTGCGCATCGCCATTCGCGTCGAGGAAGCCGCTCAGCACGTCGAACGGCGCGCCGTTGGGACGGCCGTTGTCGAACGGTACGAAGATCACCTTGTAGCCGGCGAGCGGCTTGCGGTTCCACGAGCCGTGCTGGCTCACGAACATGCCGTGCTGGAACCGCGCCGGCAGGCTGCTGCCAGTCGCCGCGGTCATGCCCAGCGACGCCGTGTGGGCGCCTACCGCGTAGTCCGGCACGATGGCCTTGGCGACCATGTCCGGCGCCGCGGGCTTGACGCGCGTATCGACATGCTGGCCGTAGTAGCTGTAGGGCCAGCCATAGAAGCCACCGTCGCGGACCGAGGTGATGTAGTCCGGCACCAGGTCGCTGCCGATCTCGTCGCGCTCGTTGACCGAGGTCCAGAGCGCGCCGGTCGTCGGCTCCCACGCCATGCCACTGGGATTGCGCAGGCCGCTCGCGAACACGCGGTGCTGCCCGGTCGCGCGGTCGACTTCCCAGATGGCCGCGCGTCCCGCTTCCTTGTCGATGCCGTTCTCGCCCGCATTGCTGTTCGAACCCACGGTCACATACAGCTTGCTGCCATCAGGGCTGGCAATGATGTTCTTGGTCCAGTGGTGGTTGATCGGACCGTCGGGCAGGTCCACCAGCTTCTGCCCGGGCGCCGTGATGCTGGTCTGCCCCGGCTGGTACGGAAAGCGCAGCACGGCATCGGCATCGGCCACGTAGAAGTCGTTGCCCACCAGCACCATGCCGTAGGGCGAGTGCAGGTCCTTCAGGAACACCGTGCGAACGTCGGCCACGCCGTCGCCATCGGTGTCGCGCAGCAGCGTGATGCGGTTGGCACTGGGCGTACCTGCGCCCGCGCGTGCCTGCACCTTCTTCATGATCCAGCCGCGAATGCCCTTGTAGTCGTCGGGCTTGGGCGGTGCGTTGGTTTCGGCGACCAGTACGTCGCCGTTGGGTAGCACGTAGACCCAGCGCGGGTGGTCGAGCTTGCCGGCGAAGGCCACCACGGACAGGCCTTCGGCGGCCGTCGGCCTGGCGCCATCGGCCCAGCCTTTCGGCGGTGCGATATGGATGGTCGGAATCAGGGTCTTGTCCGGTGCCGGCAATTGCGGCGTGGGACCGAAGCCGGCTTCCGAAGGCAGCTTCGCCGATTCACCGCAGCCGGCCAGGCCCATGGCAAGCGCCAGCGCCGCAATGGCGCTCGCACGTGAATGCAAGACGGGGTGGCGTGGCTGCGGCATGATGGCACCTCCGGTCAAAGCAGGCCTTGCCTTGACTATAGGTGCGCACCAGGACCACCTCTGTCAGTGCAGGCGAAGCGCGCTGTAGGAGATTGCCCGACACGCGCGCGGCCGCAGCGCGTGCATCGGCTGCGCCATCAACCGCGATGCGGCGTATCGAGTCCCTTGATCACGGCCGGGCGGGCCACGAAAGCTTCGAGCGCGCGCGTCACGTGCGGGAAATCGGCAATGCCGACCAGGTCGCCGGCCTCGTAAAAACCGAGCAGGTTGCGCACCCACGGGAAGGTGGCGATGTCGGCAATGGTGTAGTCCTGGCCCATGATCCACGGCCGGTCGGCCAGCCGCTGGTTCAGCACGTTGAGCAATCGGCGGCTTTCGGCCACGTAGCGGTCGCGCGGGCGCTTGTCCTCGTAATCCTTGCCGGCAAAGCGGTTGAAGAAGCCTACCTGGCCGAACATCGGGCCGATGCCGCCCATCTGGAACATCACCCACTGGATGGTCTCGTACCGGCCGGCGGCATCGGCGGGCATGAGCTTGCCGGACTTGTCGGCCAGGTACAGCAGGATGGCGCCCGACTCCCACAACGGCAACGGCTTGCCGCCCGGCCCGTGGGGATCGATGATGGCCGGGATCTTGTTGTTGGGATTGAGCGAAAGAAACTCCGGCGACAACTGGTCGTTGTGGTCGAAGCGCACCAGGTGCGGCTCGTAGGGCAGCCCGGTTTCTTCCAGCATGGTCGACACTTTCACGCCGTTGGGCGTGGGCAGCGAATAGAGCTGGATGCGGTCAGGATGCTGCGCTGGCCATTTGCGGGTGATGGGGAATGCGGACAGATCGGACACGTAATCTCCTGGCGACAGGCGCCGCCGCATAGCGGCAGCGCTTAAAGCCCGATGATAAACCGCCCCTGCCGCTCGCGTAGCTTGGCGCGGTGGCGTCGTACAGGAAGCAGGATTTCAACGGCCGCATCGACCCCGTCGAGCTGTCGCACAACCACACCAATAACCAATAACCAATAACCAATAGCCAATAGCCAATAACCAATACCGGCCCGCTCGCTCTGGAAATGCGCGCCGGCACAGACGGCAACTTCACCGAAGCGTTAGAGAAAAATCAGGGGAAGAAAACGGGAATCCGGCAGAAGGCCGAAAAGAGTGCGAAGCGGGAAGGCGGAAAAACGGAGTGGTGCCCATGGGCAGGATCGAACTGCCGACCTCTCCCTTACCAAGGGAGTGCTCTACCACTGAGCCACATGGGCGACGTCCGGTGCTGGGCACTGGAGCGGGAGACGAGTCTCGAACTCGCGACCTCAACCTTGGCAAGGTTGCGCTCTACCAACTGAGCTACTCCCGCGTTGCTTGGCTCCCCGACCTGGGCTCGAACCAGGGACCTACGGATTAACAGTCCGGCGCTCTACCGACTGAGCTATCGGGGAACAACGCTTCCTCGTTGAGAGGAGGCCGGATTGTACAACGGCCGACAGGCAAGGTGTCAAGGGTTAATCGGGATTTTTTTAATCTCCTGATGCACTAAGCGTCGAGTGGTTGTTGCTGCGCTGGTTGTGCCCGGCAGCGCCAACCCTCATGCTTGGATCGCTCGACGCCGCTGTCGCCGGCGCTTACCCCGTCCAGCGCTACACTCTGCCACTACGCACACGGAGTCCAATCATGTCGAGCCTGCGCACGCTTTATCCTCCCATCGAACCCTATGCCACCGGCACGCTCGACGTCGGCGACGGCCATATCATCTACTACGAGCGCGTCGGCACGCCCGGGGGCAAGCCCGCCGTGTTCCTGCACGGCGGCCCCGGGGGCGGCATCAGCGCCGACCATCGCCGGCAGTTCGACCCCGCCCGCTACGATGTCCTGCTGTTCGACCAGCGCGGATGCGGCCGCTCCACGCCGCATGCGGGACTCGATGCGAATACCACATGGCATCTCGTCGACGATATCGAACGCCTGCGCGAACTCGCGGGCGTCGAGCGCTGGCTCGTGTTCGGCGGGTCCTGGGGTTCCACGTTGGCTCTCGCCTACGCGCAGAAGCATCCGCAACATGTGAGCGAGCTGGTGCTGCGCGGCGTCTATACCGTGTCGCAGGCCGAGCTGGACTGGTACTACCAGTTTGGCGTGTCCGAGATGTTCCCGGAGAAATGGGCGCGCTTCCAGGCCCCGGTCCCCGACGCGGAGCGCGGCAATATGATGGCGGCCTATCGCAAGCTGCTGACCGGCGACGACCGGGAAAAGCAACTGGAAGCAGCACGCGCCTGGAGCGTCTGGGAAGGCGAGACCATCACGCTGCTGCCCGATTCCGGCAACAGCGCCAAGCATGACGACGCGCATTTCGCGCTGGCCTTCGCGCGGCTCGAGAACCACTACTTCACGCACCGCGCGTGGCTGGACGATGGCCAGTTGTTGCGCGACGCGCACCGCCTGGCGGGCATCCCCGGCGTGATCGTGCATGGGCGCTACGACATGCCCTGCCCCGCGCGCTATGCCTTTGCCCTGCATCAGGCCTGGCCAGATGCGGACTTCCACCTGATCGAAGGCGCCGGGCACGCGTGGACCGAGCCCGGCATCCTGGACCAGCTGCTCCGCGCCACGGACCGCTTTGCGCAGCCGTGACGCGCGGCGTGGTCAAGCCGATTGCGGGCCTCTCAAACCGGACACGCGTCAGTCCCGGTCGGGCGCGCCCGGCGGAAACAGCTTGCGGTAAGGCCGCGCCTCGTCCACCGCGCGGGCAAAGGCCGGGCGTGCCAGCAAGCGGCTGCGGTAGGCGCGCACATTGGCCAGCGCGGGGTCGATCGGATGCACCCAGTCGGCATAGAACAGTGACGGCGCCGCGGCGCAATCGGCCAGACTGAACGCGCCGGCCGCGGCCCATTCGCGTCCATCAAGTGCCTTGTCCAGCCACGTATAGGCGGAGTCGAGCAGCTTCCTGGCGTCGGCCACCGTCACGGCACTGCGCTGCTCCGGCGCGCGGATGTAGTCGAGCACGATGCGCTGCATCGGCGTCATGACGTAGTGGTCGAAGAAGCGATCCATCATGCGGACGTCGAGCGCGGCGTCCGGGTCCTTGGGAATCCAGCGCACGAGGCCGCGATGATGGATGTCGAGGTATTCGATGATGATGCTCGACTCCATCACGCTGCGCCCGCCATCGACCAGCAAGGGCATGCGCTGCAGCGGCCAGAGCCTGGCGTGCTCGGCCAGGACGTCGGCGTGGTCCGGCGACAGCATGCGCCATTCGAACGGAATGTCGTTCTCGTACAGCGCGATCAGGACCTTCTGGCAGTACGAGGAAAACGGGTGCGCGTACAGCTGCATGGTTGCCTCCGGTGTGAAAGTTGCGCCAGCTTACTCCATCGCAACGCGCGAACAGTCACGCGCCCCGGCGCTCAGAACACCCCTAGCGCAAGACCGGCCGCGAGGCCGGCGCCCATCTCGGCGCAGCGCTCCAGCGCGTCGGCGTCGATCGCCTTGGGCGCCAGGATGCGCTCGGGCGTCTGTGCATGCGTGCAGACGATCAAACCCGGCGCCACGCTTTTCAGGCGCCAGCCGGTCGCGATGCGCTCAAGCTGGCGCAAGGCATTCTCTCCGTCGCTACCCGCGCAGATCATCGCCGCATAAGGACGGCCGTTGATGCGGTCGAGCGCGGCGTAGTAGCAGCGATCGAAGAAATCCTTCATCAGGCCGGACATCGCGGCCAGGTTCTCGGGCGTCGCGAACAGGTAGCCGTCGGCGGCCAGCACATCGTCCGGTCCTGCATCGGTGGCTCGCCGCAGGACGACCGTGACGCCCGCCTGCTGGCTCGCGGCATCCCCAGCGGCCCGGGCCATCTGTCCGGTGCCGCCGGTCATGGTGTGGTAGACGATCAGCAGGGTTTTCATTCGGGCACGCTCAGGCTCGCAACATTCCGGGGCGACTGTAGCATGCGCGTGCGCGCGGCCTATCGCTGCGCCAGGCGCTGCATCAAGCGCCCCAGCAGCGCCGCCCCGTCGCCGCGCCACGCGCTGCCATGCATGCACGCGAGCGTGGCGGGACACAGGTCGGCCAGGCGTTGCAGGTGCATGCCGGTGTCCGGGCTGTGCGCGTAGTAGTCCATCTGCAGGCGGAACGCTTCGCTCGATTCGAGGATGTCGGCTTCCGTGAGCGGCGGATTGGTATCGCCCGGTTGCGTGAACAGGTCACCGCACAGCAGCGTGCGCGTGGTTTCCTCGAAGGCCATCGAGCATTCCCAGCCGTGCGGCACGTGCGGCGTGGCCAGCCAGCGGATGCGGTGCGTGCCCAGGCTGATGACTTCCCCATCGGCCATCGCCCTGGCCGGCCGCGTGGCGATGTCGTTGATCGATACCATGGCGGCGATCTGACCGCACAGCGGCACGGCCTCCGGCGCCAGTGCCAGGAAGTCGTTGAGCGTGCCGCACTCGTCGGACTCGACGTGGGAGAAGCCGACATAGGCGAGCCGCGACACCGGCAGGATGCGTTCGATGGCTGCGCGGATCGGCCCGAACAACCTGCGCGGGCCGGTGTGGTAAAGCAAGGGCCGGTCATCCACCACCAGGTACTGGTTGAAGGAGAAGCCGCCCGGCATCTCCTGCGGCGGGACAGGCGTGGAGATGCGGTAGATGCCGTCCGCAATCTCGTCGACGGTGGTGGTGACGGGTCCGCTGGGTTCCATGTTCGCATCCTCTGCTTCTTCGACTGGTTTCGATATAGAAGGCTTGTATCCAAATAGCAAGCGGCCAGACGATGTCGGCGCCACATGGACCAGCCAGCCGTGACGCCGCACGCATAAGAAAGCATGGAGATATTCGTTAGCGCAGGGGAACGCTCGGGTTACGGTTGCGTGCTGGGGGCTGCTCCAGCCTCACGATCCACATGGCACGCATATCGATGACTGCATCCCGACGACAATTCCTTCGCTACGGCATGGCCGCCACCGCCGCCATCGCCACCGACACCGTGCGCATTGCGGCATTCCCGGGCGCCGGCTCGGCTCGCGCCCAGGGCCGCCCTTTGCTGAAGGCCGGCGACCAGAAAGGCGGCCTGCGCGCGCTGCTCGAATCCGCCGATGCGCTGCGCGGGCTGTCCTACGACATCCAGTGGACCGAGTTCCCTGCCGCCGCGCCGCTGGCGGAAGCACTCAATGCGGGCGCGGTCGACTGCGGCCCGATCGGCGATGCGCCGGCAATTTTCGCGCTGGCCGCCGGCACGCGCATCCGCCTGATCGGCGCCAACCGTTCCGATCCCTACGGCACTGCCATCCTGGTGCGGCCGGACTCCCCGCTCAAAAGCGCGGCGGATCTGAAGGGCAAGAGCATTGGCACCAACCGCGGCTCGATCGGCCATTTCGTCGCGCTCAAGGCGCTGGAATCCGCCGGGCTGCGGCCGGAAGACGCCAACATCCGCTTCCTGCCGCCAGCCGATGCCAAGCTGGCATTGACCAGCGGCTCCGTCGACGCGTGGTCCACCTGGGAACCCTATACCGCCATGGCGGAAACCAGCGGGCATGCGCGCGTGCTGGTGAGCGGGCGCGGGCTCTGGTCGGGCCTGAGCTACCTGGCCGCCACCGACACCGCGCTAGCGGCCCGTCGCGCCGTGCTGGCCGATTTCCTGCAACGCGTGGTGCGCGCGCAGGCCTGGTCCTACCAGCATGTGCCGGAATTCTCGGCGACGCTGGCGCGCATCATCGGCATTTCGCCGGAGGCCGCGCGCCTGCAATTCGAACGCCGGCACACGCAGTGGCAGAAGATCGACGATGCGCTGATTGCCGAGCAGCAGCGCACCGCCGATTTCTACCTGAAGGCCGGCCTGCTCAGGCAGCGGCTCGATGCGCGCACGACCTTCGATACGGGCTTCGCCGTCGCCTGAGGTCAGTAACCGTAGCTCACCGGCGCCTCATAGTAGCCGCGGGCTTGCGGGGCGCACGGCACGTAGCCGCCGACGTCGCCGCGATAGCAATAGCCCGGGGGCACGGCCGGCGCGGCATAGCGGGCCGGCGGCGCATAGGCGACCGGCGCCGGCGCGTAGGCGACGGGTGCGGGTGCATAGGCGACTGGCGCGGCCACGACCGGCGCGGAGGCAACCGCCGCACCGAATGCCAGGCCGACCAGCGCGCCAACGGCCAGCGCCACGCCGGCCTGCGAGCCGCCGCCATGGCGATAGCGGTCATGCGCCGACGCCGGTCCGGCGGCCAGCAAGGCCAGTGACACGGCGGCAGCGGAAGCGATACGGATTGCGGGGCGCATGGTTGACTCCTGTTCGGGTACTGATGTCGTGATGTCATCATGCACAAGAAACCCGCGCTCAGGTGTTTCGGCGGAGGCCTCCAGTTGTTAGCGTTGTAACGCGCGCTTCCCCTCGTAACGGACAATTACATGATTCCCGCTCCCGCACCGGCCATATGGGCCCGTGTGATCTGAACGCTTTCGTATAATCTCGGCTCGGCGTTCCGGATCTCCAGCCAGCCGGCCGCCCTGCTCCAGCCGGCTTGCCGCGCGCCAGACAGGCCCGACGGCAACCATGCGGCGTCTGCCCTGGTCTGCCCTGGTCTGCCCTGGTCTGCCCTGGTCTGCCCTGCTACGCCGGTCAATTTCGTGGAAGCGGCTTGCCCACTATGTGGCGTTGCTTCCTGTGTTCATCTTCCGCGCCCCCGGACCGTTCCGCATCCTCAGGCATTCGTTCCCCGCCATTTCGCCATCATTTCGGCGTGCAGGGACTTGCCCGAGCCTTCGCAGAGACTTTCGGGCGGCCACGTCCCAACGTGACTCGCCAATGCGCAGACTATCCTGGCTCGCCCTGAGCCTTGTGCTGACAGGACTGTTCCACCTGATGCCGGCCGCCATGGCCGCCGAGCCGGCCTCCGCCCCCGAAGCGGACCAGCCGCCGGCCCTGACGCACGCCGAAGCCATGGCCGAACTCAAGCGGCTGCAGACCGCGCAGGACCGCATCAAGCAGTCTGCTTCGAGCGTCAACGGCAATACGCGGCTCGGCGATATGGACGAGTCGCTGCACCAGCTCGCCGCCGACGTCGACAAGCTCACGGCCACGCTGACACCGCAGCGCGCGCAGCTGCAGGCCCAGCTCGACGTGCTGGGGCCGCCGCCCGCGCCCGGCACCACGCCCGAGACGACTGCGGTGGCCAGGCAGCGCGCCGAGCTGAATGCGCGCAAGGTCCAGCTCGACAACGCGCTCAAGCAGGCGACCGAGGGCAAGGAAAATATCGAGAACCTGAACGCCCAGCTCGCCAAGCTGCAGCGCGGCCGGATGAAGGACCAGCTCGCGCTGCGCTCGGAAAGCATCCTGAACCCCGAGTTCTGGGCGCCGCTGCTCAAGCCGTCCGACGACGACAGCGCGCGCATGGCGGCGTTCCGGGACGAGGTCGTGCCGCTGCTGCAGACCGCCTGGGAACCGGAGCACCGCGCGGCCACCGCCTTGCTGCTGGTGCTGGCGCTGGCCATCTGGACGCTGGGCCGGCGCCTGACCGAACGCGCCGCCGCGTGGTTCTGCCTGAACTGCCTGCCTGAACACCGGTTGCGGCGCAGCGCGCTGGCGCTGGCCACGGCACTCACCACCGTGGCAACGACCGCGCTGGCGGTGCAGTGCGTCTATATCGCTTTCACGCAACATTACGAGCCGCCGTCGGACCTGCAGGACCTGCTCAACGCGCTGGCCAGGCTCATGCTGACCAGCGCGCTGATCGCGGGGCTCGGCCGCGCGCTGCTGTGCACGCGCCACCCGTCGTGGCGGCTGCCGGCGCTGGCGGACCCGGTCGCGCTCGCGCTCAAGCCGTTCCCGCGCGCGCTGGCCGGGCTGTTGCTGGTGGCCGGCACGCTCGAGCTGCTGAACCATATCGCCGACACCAGCGTGCCGTTCACGCTGCTGGGCCGCGGGCTGGTGTCGCTGGTGGTGGTGTTCACGATCGGCGCCGCGCTGCTGCGCGCCAACCGCGTGCGCAGCGGCCTGGCCGCCGCCGGCGAGCGCGCCGAGGCGCGCGCCACGCTGGCGGGCATGATCCACGCCGGCGTCACGCTCGCGGTCATTGTCGCGCTGGTCGCGCTGCTGGCGGGCTACGTCAGCTTTGCCCGCTTCGTGACCTACGAGCTGGTGTGGTTCGACATCGTGCTGTGCACGCTGTACCTGCTCACGCAGCTCACGCGCGATACCTTCGAAAGCCTGCTTTCGCCGCAGCACGCCAGCGGCCGCGTGATCCGGCAACTGTTCGGCGTGGATGACAGCCGGCTGGAACAGACGTCGACGCTGCTGTCAGGCCTAGGCACGAGCGTGCTCACCATCATTGCCGTCATCGCGCTGCTGACCGGCGGCTTCGGCACCACGCCGGCCGAACTGCTCGACAGCCTGCTGACCGTGCTCGGCGGCGACAAGCTGCGCAGCTACAACATCATGCCCGAGCGCATCGTCAATGCGGTGATCGCACTGTCGGTCGGCATCTGGCTGCTGCGCTCGGTGCGGCGCTGGCTCGATGCGGAACTGCTGCCGCGCATGGTCATGGAGCCGGGCCTGCGCGCGTCGCTGGTCACGCTGTTCAGCAACGTCGGCTACGTGCTCATCGTGCTGCTGACGCTGTCGCTGCTCGGCGTGAAGTGGGAAAACCTGGCGTGGATCGTCAGCGCGCTGTCGGTGGGGATCGGCTTCGGCCTGCAGGAGATCGTCAAGAACTTCGTGTCGGGCCTGATCCTGCTGACCGAGCGCCCGGTGAAGGTCGGCGACATGGTCAGCATCGCCGGCGTGGAAGGCGACATCCGCCGCATCAACGTGCGCGCCACCGAGATCCAGCTTGGCGACCGCTCCACCGTGATCGTGCCCAATTCGCAGCTGATCTCGCAGAACGTGCGCAACGTGACCATGAGCAACAGCACGCAGGGCGTGGCCACGCTGCAGCTGACCTTCCCGCTGAACATCGACCCGGAAGCGGTGCGCGATCTGCTGCTGGATGCCTACCTGGACAACGAAACCATCCTGGACCATCCCGTGCCATCGGTCACGTTCAGCCAGCTTGCGCCCAACGGCATTACGCTGAGCGTGACCGGCTACGTGTCGAACCCGCGCATTGCCGGCGGCACCAAGAGCGACCTGCTGTTCGAGATCCTCAAGCGGCTGCGCGCCGCAGGCATTCCGCTGACCATGCCGCAGACGCTGCGCGTGGAGAACCTGCCGGGGATGACGGCGGAAGCGCTGTTGGCGGCGCCGTAGCGCCAGGCGGGCGCCTAACGGTAAGTCTGCAGGTAGGCCAGCAGATCGTCGATCTGCTGGTCATTGCCCATGCCCCAGAAGCGCATGCGCGTTCCCGGCACGACCTTGCCTGGAGATTTGACGAAGGCGCGCAGGGTATCGGCCGTCCACACCACGCCGGATGCCGTCATGGCCGGCGAATAGCGATAGTCAGCGGTGCTGCCGGCGCGCCGGCCGACGATGCCATTGAGTTGCGGGCCGAAGCCGCCGCGTGCGGAGGGGCCCACGCTGTGGCAGGACGCGCAACGGGTCGAGAACACTTCCTTGCCGGCCTGCGCATCGGCAGCGAAGACGGGATGGGAAAGGACAACAAAGGTCAGCGCCAGGACAAGGCGCGGTACAGCGTGATGCATCGGTCATGCTTGGAAATGGCCCTCGCGGGCAGCCCGGCATGATAGCGCAGCGCGAGCCACCGGACGCGGTGGCGCCGTGAGCCAGGAGGCGAATCGGCGCATGGCATGCGCGGCCCTCAAGTCATGCCCGGTTCCGGACGACAACCAGGAGGCGGGAATCCCGCACGCCTTGCATGCCGGGTGCCCGCATCCGTTCAATCCTTTTCAGGAACCGACCAACATGAGTATCTCCCTCGTCAGCGCTCTCGGCGCGGCGGACCCGGGCACAGATCCGGTGTCGCTGCTGATGCTGCGCAAATCGCTGGACCTGCAGGCCCAGAGCGTGACCGGCCTGCTGCAGGCAGCTACCGGTGCTGCCCCGGTGGCCAGCAACCCGCCCCACCTTGGCCAGAATATTGACGTGACGGCCTGAGCAGGGCGCGCTGCGCGCCTTGCGCGTGCAACGCCGCCAGCATGCCAGCGCCCCGCTTCGTGCGGGGCGTTTTGCCGATGTGGCAAGTGCATGCGTGGCGACCGCCCGATATCGGCCCACCATGGAAAAAGCCCCGTCTCTGCGCGCAGAGACGGGGCTTGTCGTGGCCAGGACTGCGCATCGATTGATCTCGATGCGCGGTGACCGGCGCGGCCGAACCTTACAGGTTCACGCCATCGGCCACTTCCTTGAAGTCTTCGATCTGGTCGAAGTTCATGTACTTGTAGATCTTGTCGCCATTCTGGTTGATGACGCCAATATCGGCCATGTACTCTTCCTTCGACGGGATCTTGCCCAGGCGCGAGCAGATCGCGGCCAGTTCGGCCGAGCCCAGGTACACGTTGGTGTTCTTGCCCAGGCGGTTCGGGAAGTTGCGGGTCGAGGTCGACATCACCGTCGCGCCTTCGCGCACCTGTGCCTGGTTACCCATGCACAGCGAGCAGCCCGGCATTTCGGTACGCGCGCCAGCCGTGCCGAACACGCCGTAGTGGCCTTCCTCGGTCAGCTGCTTCTGGTCCATCTTGGTCGGCGGGGCCACCCACAGCTTGACCGGGATGTCGCGCTTGCCTTCCAGCAGCTTGGACGCCGCGCGGAAGTGGCCGATGTTGGTCATGCAAGAACCGATGAACACTTCGTCGATCTTGGCGCCGGCAACTTCCGACAGCGTCTTCACGTCGTCCGGGTCGTTCGGGCAGGCCACGATCGGCTCGTGCACGTCGGCCAGGTCGATCTCGATCACGGCGGCGTATTCCGCGTCGGCATCCGGAGCCAGCAGTTCCGGCTTGGCCAGCCAGGCTTGCATGGCTTCGATGCGGCGCTGCAGGCTGCGCGGATCCTGGTAGCCCTGGGCGATCATCCACTTCAGCAGCGTGATGTTGCTGTTGATGTATTCGATGATCGGTTCCTTGTTCAGGCGCACCGTGCAACCGGCGGCCGAACGCTCGGCGGAGGCATCCGACAGTTCGAACGCTTGCTCGACCTTCAGGTCGGGCAGGCCTTCGATTTCCAGCACGCGGCCCGAGAAGATGTTCTGCTTGCCTTGCTTGGCCACGGTCAGCAGGCCTTGCTTGATGGCGTACAGCGGAATCGCGTTGACCAGGTCACGCAGGGTCACGCCCGGCTGCATCTTGCCCTTGAAGCGGACCAGCACCGATTCCGGCATGTCCAGCGGCATCACGCCGGTGGCGGCGGCAAAGGCGACCAGGCCCGAACCGGCCGGGAAGCTGATGCCGATCGGGAAGCGGGTGTGCGAGTCGCCGCCGGTGCCGACGGTGTCGGGCAGCAGCATGCGATTCAGCCACGAGTGGATCACGCCGTCGCCCGGGCGCAGCGAGATGCCGCCACGCGTGCTGATGAACTCGGGCAGCGTGTGGTGGGTCTTGACGTCGACCGGCTTCGGATACGCGGCGGTGTGGCAGAACGACTGCATCACCAGGTCGGCCGAGAAGCCCAGGCAAGCCAGGTCCTTCAGCTCGTCGCGGGTCATCGGGCCCGTGGTGTCCTGCGAGCCCACCGAGGTCATCTTCGGTTCGCAGTAGGTGCCCGGGCGGATGCCCTTGCCTTCCGGCAGGCCGCAGGCGCGGCCGACCATCTTCTGGGCCAGCGTGAAGCCCTTGCCGGTGTCGGCCGGGTTTTGCGGCAGGCGGAACAGCGTCGACGGGGCCAGGCCCAGCGCTTCACGCGCCTTGGCGGTCAGGCCACGGCCGACGATCAGCGGAATGCGGCCGCCGGCGCGCACTTCGTCGAACAGCACGTCGGACTTGACCTTGAACTCGGCGATCACTTCGCCGTTCTTCAGGGCCTTGCCTTCGTAGGGGCGCAGTTCGACCACGTCGCCCATTTCCATCTTCGACACGTCCAGCTCGATCGGCAGCGCGCCGGCGTCTTCCATGGTGTTGTAGAAGATCGGGGCAATCTTGCTGCCCAGGCATACGCCACCGAAGCGCTTGTTCGGGATGAAGGGGATGTCTTCACCGGTGAACCACAGCACCGAGTTGGTGGCGGACTTGCGCGAAGAACCGGTACCCACCACGTCGCCGACGTAGGCGACCAGGTGGCCCTTCTCGGCCAGCGACTGGATGAACTTGACCGGGCCGCGCTTGCCGTCTTCTTCCGGCTGGAACGCCGCGCCTTCGCGCTTGTTCTTCAGCATGGCCAGCGCGTGCAGCGGGATGTCCGGGCGCGTGGTGGCATCCGGGGCCGGCGACAGGTCGTCGGTATTGGTTTCGCCCGGCACCTTGAACACGGTGATGGTCAGGCTTTGCGGCACTTCCGGACGGCTCGTGAACCACTCGGCGTCGGCCCAGCTTTGCAGCACGGCCTTGGCATTGGCGTTGCCCTTGTCCGCCTTTTCCTTCACGTCATGGAAGGCATCGAACATCAGCAGGGTCTTCTTCAGTGCATCGGCGGCGACGGTGCCGACTTCGGCGTCGTCCAGCAGTGCGATCAGCGGCGAGATGTTGTAGCCGCCCAGCATCGTGCCCAGCAGCTCGGTCGCCTTGGCGCGGCTGATCAGGGCGCACTGTTCCTTGCCCAGCGCCACGGCGGCCAGGTACGAGGCCTTGACCTTGGCGGCGTCATCCACGCCGGCCGGCACGCGGTTCGTGATCAGGTCAACCAGCGTCTGCTCTTCACCGGCGGGCGGGTTCTTCAGCAGTTCGATCAGCTCGGCCGTCTGCTTGGCGGTCAGGGGCAGCGGGGGGATGCCGAGCGCAGCGCGTTCGGCGACATGGGCGCGATAGTTTTCAAGCATGGGAACCTGCTGAGTAATTGGTTGTAGAAATTCTGTGACGTCGCGATTGTAGTCTGAAGCATCGGCTCGGTCAAATGTCTTATATCTTATATAAGAGTGAAAATACAAAAAGCTTTCTACAACAATGGGTTACGAATAAATGATCGTCACAGGCCTGCATGAGCGACTACCCGACTAGTGTAGTAGGGAATGACGGCCGCGCCAGTCCGGCGATGCCGGCGGCCGGGAACGGCGACAAGTGGCAAGGCCGCCGCTCTGCGGCGGCAACTCAAGTTCCGCAACCAATACGCGTTAACCAAGCAGCAGGCGCGCTTCGCACGCCCGCTGGCGCAGCCATGCCTGCTCCCTTTCCGCTCAAACGGCCAAGCTGAAAGGGATTCCCCCTTTTTTTCGGCCCTTTGCTGGCCTGCGATTCCGCAAGAATGGCAGGCATTCCGATACAGGCTTCTCATGGCGAACACGGCTTCTCCTTCCCAGATTGGCGGCAACGCAAGCAAGCGCGGCCGCATGCTGCTGATTGGCGGCGGCGTGCTGGTCCTGGTTCTGGGCGCCGGAGGCTTCGTGCTGGGCAGCATCCTGGGCAACCGGCAACCGGCGGCAGCCGCCGCGCCGGCCGCGCCCGTGATTCCGCCGCCCATCTTCGTGCCGCTGGACGCCTTCACCGTCAACCTCAAGGGCGAAGACGGCGACCGCTTCCTGCATACCGGCCTGTCGCTGAAGGTGGCCGATGCCGACACGCAGGCGCGCATGACGCAGTACCTGCCCGAAGCCCGCAGCCGCATCCTGCTGCTGCTGTCCGCACGGCAGCCGGCAGAGCTCTCGACCGTGGAAGGCAAGCGCAAGCTGGCCGACGACATCCGCAATGCGATCAGCCAGCCGTTCGCGGCCGGACTGCCGCCGCAGCGCGTGCTGGACGTGTTGTTCACCTCGTTCGTGGTGCAGTAAGCGCTTGCCCTGCCCCGACCGCCAACCCGATATGAGACTGCCATCCGGATTCCAGCACAGCCCCGCACGCGCCCGCCTGCATGCAGGCCGCCATGCAGGCTGAGGCGGACATGGACAGTTCGATTTACACCGCAGCATAAGGGGCAGGACACCAGATGGCCTATGACAAGTTCCTCTCGCAGGACGAGGTAGACGAGCTGCTCAAGGGCGTGTCCGGCGAAGCCGACACGCCCAAGGCCAGCGAGCCCGTCGCCGCCGACGAAGGCGGGGTTCGGCCGTACAACCTGGCCACGCAGGAACGCGTCATCCGCGGACGCCTGCACACGCTCGAAATCATCAACGAGCGCTTTGCGCGCTCGCTGCGCACCGCGCTGTTCAACTTCATCCGCCGCGGCGCGGACATTACCGTGGGCAGCGTGCGCATCGAGAAGTTCGGCGATTTCGCGCGCAACCTGCCGATGCCGACCAACCTGAACCTGGTCCACATGAAGCCGCTGCGCGGCACGGCCCTGTTCGTGTACGACCCCAACCTGGTATTCCTGGTGGTCGACAACCTGTTCGGCGGCGACGGCCGCTTCCACACCCGCGTGGAAGGCCGCGACTTCACCCAGACCGAACAACGCATCATCCAGCGCATGCTGGAGATGACGCTGAGCAGCTACGGCAATGCCTGGCGCACCGTATATCCGATCGAGACCGAATATGTCCGCTCGGAAATGCACACCAAGTTTGCAAACGTCGCCACGGCCAACGAGGCCGTGATCACCACCGCCTTCCACATCGAACTCGGTGCCGTGGGCGGGCAGCTTCATGTCTGCCTGCCTTACGCCATGATCGAGCCGCTCAAGGACCTGCTGATGAATCCGCTGCAGGACGAGAAGGAGGTCGACAAGAGCTGGCTTGCGCAGTTGTCAACGCAACTGCGCGCCGCCGATGTGGAAGTCGTGGCCGAATTCACCCACGTGCAGAGCACCGTGGCAGAAGTCCTGGCGCTGCGCGCCGGCGACGTGCTGCCGATCGACCTGCCGGAGCACGTGTTCGGCAAGGTGAACGGCGTGCCCGTCATGCAATGCGGCTTCGGCACGATGAATGGCCAGTACGCGCTGCGGGTAGAGCGAATGATCAATCACCAAGACAGCGATTCCAACAAGGAAACCGATCATGACTGACGGCATCGAGGACAAGCCGGTCGATCCGATGGACGACTGGGCCAGCGCCCTGGCTGAACAGACCAGCGCCACAGCGGCCGAAGCCCCGGCCGCGGCCGCCACCCCGGCCGCCGCCACCGTCTTCCAGCCGCTGGCCAAGGAAGCGCCTAGCGGCTTCCACAACGATATCGAGATGATCCTCGATATCCCCGTACAGCTCACGGTCGAGCTTGGCCGCACCAAGGTGCCCATCAAGAACCTGCTGCAGCTTGCACAGGGATCGGTGGTGGAACTGGACGGGCTGGCCGGCGAGCCGATGGACGTGCTGGTCAACGGCTATCTGATCGCGCAGGGCGAAGTGGTGGTGGTGAACGACAAGTTCGGCATCCGCCTGACGGACATCATCACGCCGTCCGAACGCATCCGCAAGCTCAACAAATGAACGCCGTCGCCCGCCTGCGGCGTGCCGTCCTGCCGCTTGCGGCGATCGGCACGCCTGGCCTGGCAAGCGCCGCTGAAGGCGGTGCCCCCGCCATCAGCGGCGCCGGCAGCCTCGCGCAGGCCGGGCTCGGTCTGTTCGGCGTCATCGCGCTGATCCTCGGGCTGGCCTGGGCGGCGCGCCGCGCGGGCCTGGTTCGCCACGGACCGCAGGGCATGATGAAGGTGATCGGCAGCACCATGCTCGGCGCCCGCCAGCGGCTGGTGCTGGTCGAGGTCGGCGACACGTGGCTCGTGCTCGGCGTGAGCGCCGGCGAGATCCGCACCTTGCACAGCATGCCGGCGGGACCAGCCACGCCCTCGGCACCGTCCGCGCCCGGCGGCACGGTTTCCGGCGGCAGCTTTGCTGAAAAGCTGCTGCGCTCGATGCAGGAAAACTTCAAGCCATGAACACCCAGCGCACCGCCACGTCGCGGCGCAATTCGCATTCTCGGCATTTTCACGCGCTGACCGCGGGCGGCGCGCTGCTGCTGGCCGCGCTGGCGCTCGCCGCCATACCGGCCCCCGTGCTCGCCCAGGCGCTGCCCGGCGTGACCAGCAAGCCCGGTCCCGGCGGCGGCCAGATCTGGTCGCTGTCGATCCAGACCCTGGTCCTGCTGACTTCGCTGAGCTTCCTGCCGGCGGCCATGCTGATGATGACGGGCTTCACGCGCATCATCATCGTGCTGGGGCTGCTGCGCAACGCGCTCGGCACCGCATCGTCGCCGCCCAACCAGGTGCTGGTGGGCCTGTCGCTGTTCCTGACCTTCTTCGTGATGGGCCCGGTGCTGGACCGCGTCTACAACGACGCGTACAAGCCGCTGTCCGAGAACAAGATCAGCCTGGAGGCCGCGATCGCGAAGGCGGCCGATCCGCTCAAGGGTTTCATGCTCAAGCAAACCCGCGAGAAGGACCTGGCCATGTTCGCGCAGATGGCGAAGGCGCCGGAAATGCAGGGTCCTGAAGAGGTGCCCATGAGCATCCTGGTGCCGGCGTTCGTCACCAGCGAACTCAAGACCGCGTTCCAGATCGGTTTCACCATCTTCATCCCGTTCCTGATCATCGACCTGGTGGTCGCCAGCGTGCTGATGGCAATGGGCATGATGATGGTGCCGCCGGCCACCATCTCGCTGCCATTCAAGCTGATGCTGTTCGTGCTGGTGGACGGCTGGCAACTGCTGCTGGGCTCGCTGGCACAGAGCTTCATGAACTGACCCCGCACTGACTGCCCCCTGGCCATGACTCCGGAAACCGTAATGACCATCGCGACCCACGCGATGAAGATGACGCTGATGCTGGCGGCTCCGCCGCTGCTGGTGGCGCTTGCCGCCGGGCTGGTGGTGAGCCTGTTCCAGGCCGCCACCCAGATCAACGAAATGACCCTGACCTTCATCCCGAAGCTGGTGGCGCTGTTCGCCACGCTGGTCCTGGCCGGCCCGTGGATGATCAACACCATGGTCGACTACATGCGCGAAGTTCTCCAGGGCATTCCTGCCCTGGCGCACTGACCCCGCAGCCGCCCTCGCCTTCTGTCCATCTCTGCCGCAACCAGCGTCCTGCCGTGATCGAAGTTACCAACGCGCAGCTCTATGGCTGGATTGCGGCCTTCCTGTGGCCGCTGTTCCGGCTGCTCGCGCTGATCGGCACGGCGCCGCTGTTCGGGGAGTCCACCATTCCCGGCCGCGTCAAGATCGGTCTGGCCGCCCTCATCGCGATGGCGGTCTCGCCGACGCTGCCCAATCTGCCGGTCGTGCCGGTCTATTCGTGGGAAGGCCTGATCATCATCCTCAACGAGGTCGGCATCGGGCTGGCCACGGGCTTTACCATGCGGCTGGTGTTTGCCGTGGTGCAGCTCGCGGGTGAAATCATCGGGCTACAGATGGGCCTGGGCTTCGCGTCGTTCTTCGATCGCGCCGCGGGCGGGCAGACCATGGTGCTGTCGCGCTTCCTGAACATCATCGCCATGCTGCTGTTCCTGGCGCTGGACGGCCACTTGCTGATGCTGGGCACGCTGGTCGACAGTTTTCAGGGTCTGCCTATCGGCGCCACGCCGCTGGCTGCCGAAGGCTGGCACGCCGTGGCACGCGCCGGCGCCATGGTGTTCTCGTCCGGGCTGCTGCTGGCGCTGCCGATGATTGCCGCGCTGCTGACCCTGAACCTGGCCATGGGCATTCTCAACCGCGCCTCGCCGCAGCTGTCGATCTTCGCGGTGGGCTTCCCCGTCACGCTTTCCGGCGGCCTGCTGGTGCTGTCGCTGGTGATGCCGCAGATGGGCAGCTACATGCAGCACATGATCGAGTCGGGGCTGGCGGCGATCGGCACGGTGCTGGGGCAGTTCGCGCGATAGCGCGATAATGCGGGGACGCCCGCGCCTCGTCGCCATCACCTTCTCGAACGACGTTGCTGCCAGCCTTCCAGGTCTTGTCGTTCACTTTGCGCGCGGGCCCGTTCTGAGGGGGTCCGCACGGCATATCTGGGAGCCAAGCATCTCTTCTGATCGTTGCGGATCCGGCCGCCGCCAGCGAGACTTTCCCATGACTGAAAAAGGTTGGGGAAAGGCCTGAAGGCGGGCCATCCCCTCAACCGCAGGCCCTAGGACCCGACGCCGATGGCCGGGTCGCTGAAGCTATCCTTGCCGGTCTCCACGCGGCCGGCAAATCTCCGGACATAGGCGTCCCCCATGGTCACCGTGAAGTCATACCAGCCGTGCGAAGCATCGAGTGCCCAGTACGGTTCCATCTGCATGCCCGCATTGACGGTGTAGATCCATGGACCGTCGCTGCGGTAGGCATTGGGCGTGACGGTCAGCACCGCCGAGGACTTGCCGGCATTCGTGATGGTCAGATAGACAGCGGTGTTGCCGGGATCGTAAGAGACACGGACTTCCGGATCGGGGCCGTTGCGCAGATCGTTGAGGTCGCCCTTGAAATTTGGCGACCTGACCACGTGCTTCGATTTCCGGAATCCCAACCGCGCGATGCCGGCACTCTCGACGGCGCCGACACGTGCGCAGGCCGACGCCACATACAGTCAGCAGGTGGCGGCCGGCCGCGTGCCAGTGCCGGGCGCAGGCACCACGCCGCTGCCAACCCAACCGGCAGGCGTGCGGCCGTCGCGCGCGCTGCCATACCGGCTGCACACTCATGCCAATGCCGATCGGGCCAGTGGCAAGATCCGGCTCGCCTTCAGCAACACGGGTGCGCAAGGCGCGGTATTCCACGTGTACGACGAACTCAACCTGGACGCGTACCCGCGCCGCTTCACCGTCGAAGCCGGCAAGTCGATCTCAGATGCGTGGGACGCCATGGGCGGCAACGGCGGCAAGTACAGTCTGTGGGTACTCGGTCCCAATGGGTTCCACACCGCGCGGCGCCACGGACCGATGTTGGGCTCCCTGACGCCAAACCGCCGCTCAAGAAAGCGCAGCGTGGAAGTGTGATCGAACACCTGGGAATTGACCCACCCGCCAACGCTCCATGGCGATATCACCAGCATCGGCAGGCGCGTCGAGGCGCCGAACGGCTTGCCATCCGGTGCGCGCTTCTTGGCATCGCCCGGGGGCGGCGGCATGGTGTAGTACTCGTTCGAGATATCGACGGTGGACTTGCCGGCGTAAGTGCCATCGGTGTTCCGCCAGGGCGGCGCGGGCGGTGGAACATGGTCGAAGAAGCAGTCGTTCTCGTCGAAGTTGACGATCAATACCGTCTTGCTCCAGACGTCTGGCCTGGCGGTCAGCATATTCAGCAATGTCTGGATATACCAGGCGCCTTGCGGCGGCACCGACATGCTCGGATGCTCGCTGTAAGGGCCTGGTGCGACGATCCAGCTCACCTGCGGCAACGTGCCGGCGGCGATGTCGTCAGCCACCGCCTGCAAATATCCGCCGTCGGGCATCGTATTGCCAAAGCCCTTGTAGAGCGGCGATCGCGCCTCCAGGGCGGGCATGCAAGGTGCGTCAGGCGAACCCAGCGACTGCAGCTGTTCGTTGACGGCGCGATACCGGGCAAAGGCGACCAGCTGATTGTTGTTGCTGTTGTTGCCCGGCCGGTTGTACACCTTCCATCTGACACCGGCGGCCTGCAGCCGCTCGGGATAAGTGGTCCAGCCGAGCCCGTCTCCCGACGGCCCCAGCTTGCCCCAGTTGGCATTGGTCACGCACGCATGCCCCGCCACATTGGCTCCATTGGTACCGCTCCACAGGAACATCCGATTCGTGAAGGTGCCAGTATGGATGGACGTGTGGTACGCATCGCAGATCGTGAACGCGTTGGCCAGCGCCCAGTGGAACGAGAGATCGCTTTCCTTGAGATAGCCCATGCAAACACTGGTGTTCTTCGCTTTTGCCCATGCTGCCATGCGGCCACCATCCCAGGCAGCCTGCTGGTCGCCCCAGTCATGCGCGCCTCCAACGCGCAGCGCATTGCCCTTCGATGCATCCAGGTAATAAGGCTGCACGTTGCCCGCCGTACCCTGCTGGATCCACACTGGTTCGCCAGATGCCATCGGAATCGTGAAGCGGTCGCTGAATCCGCGCACGCCTGGCATGGTGCCGAAATAGTGGTCGAACGAGCGGTTCTCCTGCGTCAGGATGATCACGTGCTCGACGTCGTCGATGGTGCCCGTGACGTTGTTGGCCGGAATGGCCAGCGCCCGCTGGATCGCGGCGGGAAACGCGCCCAATGCGGCGCCGGCTGCCGCAGCGCGCAGGAAGTTTCGACGGTTGAAGCTGGTCATGGAAAGTTCGGTCTGGGGTGGTTCCGGGATACGGGAGGAGCCCCGCGCATGGAGTGACATGCATTGAGCGACGCGGCCGGATGCTGCCGTACGGTGATCCGCGTGAACCATGTGCGTCTGCTCGTTGTACTGACACTCCGCTCCCGGTACAGCGCTCGGCGTTGCGGGAAGTTTCGAAGACCGTGGCATCGCAGTCCAATCGCTTTTTCGGTTGGCACGCGCGCCAAAACCGATGGGTACGCGTCCACAACCCACCGCATCGGAAGCAGGTCAGAAAATAGCTAGGCCGCGCCTGAAGCATCGTTGCCTTGCTGCTCCAGCCACTCCAGGAATGCCCGCAGATGCAGCGGCTTGTCGGCATCGCGCGGGACCAGCGAATAGTAGGTATTGCCCGGCGCGCGGATGCCATAGAACGGCGTCGCGATGCGGCCAGTGGCAAGATCGGTTTCCAGCGTCGGAAAGGTGCCGATGGCAAAGCCCAGGCTGTCGACCACGGCCTGCAGCGTCACGAAAGCGCTGGACCAGCGCTTCGGCGAAGGCGCCACCCGGGTCCTGCTGCCGATCACGGATCCTTATGTCGCCCACCACGGCGCGCTCGGCTCGTACGCAACGGTCTATGTGCCCGCGGGACAGGACCTGGGTGCCGTGCGCCATGCGATCGAGGCACTGCCCGGGATCGAACTGGTGCTGGACAAGCAGGCCGCCGCGGACCGCTTCGAACTGCCGCAGGACCGCATTGGCGACCTGGTGGTCGTCAGCGAACGCCTGACCGTGCTGGGCACCACGCCGGCACGCCATGACCTGAGCGGGCTCGACGCACCGCTGCGCTCGCATGGCGGCCTGTCGGAGCAAGGTGCCGCTGCTGTTCAACCGCAAGGTAAACACGGATCCGGGACAGCGCCTGCGCAATTTCGACATCCTGCGCCTGGCCCTGAACCACGCCGACTGAGCGCGGCAACGAGGAAGGCCGCTGGCTCGCAGGGAGGGCGCGAGCAAGCTCAGGCGGCCTCCACTTGACTGGCGGCCTGCGGCCGTTCCTCTCACGGATGTCCGGCGTCGCCTTGCCGATCAGGGCACCGCGTGAAGGGAGCCCGGGCTAGAAAAGGCCAGATACGCCAGAGACCATCTGGACGCAACCGAATACGGCTACCACGCTGGCCGATATGCGCGAGAAGCCGCGCATCACCGAGGCAGACAACGCTTTTCGTAACGTGGCCGCCGCAGTGCTCAGGCAAAGCCACCAGACGGCAGAGCCGACAAATACCCCCCCGACCATCCGCGTGACTCCGGCCCAAGCCGGGACGTCGTGCGAGCCTGCTAGTGGCCCGAGCGCGGCAAAGATCCCGATAAACGACAGAACGGTCATAGGACTGGACAGCGTAAGGGCAAACGTCGTCAGGAAATCGCGAGCAACAGTTGAATGCGGCGCACGTTGAGAAAGCTCTGGGGCGGCGGGTGATTCCTTACACATGCCCCAAGCAAGCCAAACGAGAAACAGTCCACCGCCGATTTTGAGCGCCACGCTCAGCATCGGGAACGCCAAAGCCACACCAGCGATACCGAGCGCGCCCAGCAACCCGTAGATGCCATCCGCGCATGCTGCGCCGACACCCGTTGCGAAGCCGGAGCGAAAGCCACGCGTGAAACTGCGCTGGATGCATAACATCCCGATGGGGCCTACGGGCGCGGCAATGCAAAAACCGATCACCAAAGACTTAATGAACAACATGACCGTCGACCAGTTGGTTAATGTGGATGTGGCATCGTAGGTCGTTTGGGTTTATGCGCGAAGATGGATTCTAAGGAACAATTGAGTTCCGACCTTAAATCCTACGGAATCATGGACGAACTGGATTGGAAGCTGCTTGTCTTGCTACAGCACAACGGACGCATGAGCTATACCGAGCTGGGGCGTCAGATCCACCTCTCAGTGCCAGCGGTCACGGAGCGCGTCAAACGCCTGGAAGAAGCAGGGGTGATCGAAGGCTACTCCGCTAGGATCAATCCGGTAGCGGCTGGCTACGCGGTAAGCGCCCTGATTGGCATTACTGTGCCGCAACCTGCAAAGGCGAAGTTCCTGAGGTTGCTCGAGTCCATCCCCGAAGTGCTGGAATGTCATCACGTCACAGGTGCGGATTCCTATGTCATCAGGTTGGTCGCGGTAAGTTTGGCCGATCTTGAGCGGCTGATTGAACGGATCAACCTGTACGGCGAAACTCGCACGTCAATCATGATGTCGACACCGATTGCCGCTCGCGCTCTGCGACAGCCGCCGTCCAGGAAGCACAATTAAGCGACGGAGTCGGAGGAATGGTAGAAAGGGAAAGGGACGCACCAGCATCTGCACCGTTGATGTCCTCCCGCCTGCCGACTACTGAGCCGCGCAGCAGCCGAAGGCGATGATGCGATAACGCTCGCAGTGTCGGGCCACGGACAGTTTCGGGGCTGGTTCAATCATTGCCGGAGAGCCTGCAGGCGGACGCGCTCCACGCGGCAGGCAGCCGGGCAGTCTATGAAGCGAGTACCCGTACGAAATTCTTCGCACGCTACGATCAATATTCGCCCGTTAGGGCAAGCGACGCGTTTTTCTGCTTACTCTTTTGTCGCTCGGACAAAAGAGATGGAATGAACGCGCCCCGCTCCCCCTCGAACGACACGGGCAAAGTCCGTGGCACATCGAACGAAGCGTGACCGGCGGAAGGTGGGCCCTCCATCACGAAACGGCATCGATGTGCC